>NZ_JCAUAT010000005.1:0-404109 GCF_059692095.1 Paenibacillus sp. JT31N7 | reverse complement strand
CGATGGCGGAAGGGAACCACGCGTACCCATCCCGAACACGACCGTTAAGCCTTCCAGCGCCGATGGTACTTGGACCGAAGGGTCCTGGGAGAGTAGGACGTTGCCAAGCGATATTCCCTGATAGCTCAGTTGGTAGAGCACTCGACTGTTAATCGAGTTGTCACAGGTTCGAGTCCTGTTCGGGGAGCCACGCTTCCATAGCTCAGTAGGTAGAGTGCTTCCATGGTAAGGAAGAGGTCACCGGTTCGAATCCGGTTGGAAGCTTATTAAGGCCCGTTGGTCAAGGGGTTAAGACACCTCCCTTTCACGGAGGTAACAGGGGTTCGAATCCCCTACGGGTCATTACTGGGCGGACGCTTAGCTCAGCTGGGAGAGCATCTGCCTTACAAGCAGAGGGTCGGCGGTTCGATCCCGTCAGCGTCCACCACCATGCCGTTGTAGCTCAATTGGTAGAGCAACTGACTTGTAATCAGTAGGTTGGGGGTTCAAGTCCTCTCGACGGCACCATGTTTTAATGGGGGTTAGCCAAGCGGTAAGGCAACGGACTTTGACTCCGTCATGCATAGGTTCAAATCCTATACCCCCAGCCATTTTAGTACGAGCCATTAGCTCAGTTGGTAGAGCACCTGACTTTTAATCAGGGTGTCGAAGGTTCGAGTCCTTCATGGCTCACCATTTTTCCAACTTGCGCGTGTGGCGGAATTGGCAGACGCACTAGACTTAGGATCTAGCGTCTTTGACGTGGGGGTTCAAGTCCCTCCACGCGCATCAGTTTTATGCGGAAGTGGCTCAGCGGTAGAGCATCGCCTTGCCAAGGCGAGGGTCGCGGGTTCGATTCCCGTCTTCCGCTCCATAATTTCATATGTGCCCTTAGCTCAGCTGGATAGAGCGTTTGACTACGAATCAAAAGGCCGGGAGTTCGAATCTCTCAGGGCACGCCATTCATATTTCGGGACGTAGCTCAGCTTGGTAGAGCACCTGGTTTGGGACCAGGGGGTCGCATGTTCAAATCGTGTCGTCCCGACCATATGTATGCGGGTGTAGTTCAATGGTAGAACTCCAGCCTTCCAAGCTGGTAGCGTGGGTTCGATTCCCATCACCCGCTCCATACATAACTAACAAAGATCTCATAGAGGTCTTTTTTTATTTATCTACATCCGGGTATGAGTTAAATCTTACTCAGCTTTCCTTTAATTCTCAGGCATATTTCGTCAAAAATAGCTATAATGCAACGCGTGAATGTGGTAAAATATTCTGAAATGAGTATGAAATCAGACGAAGTTTGGTGTGATTATCAGTAGAGAGAAGAGGCGAGGACATGTCGGATAACGAAACAATCGTTCAGAAAAATTCTACGAACAACTTGCTTCGCAGAGATGTGCGGTTTCTTGGGCATATACTTGGGGAAGTACTGGTCCATCAGGGAGGCAATGAGCTTCTGGCAGTCGTAGAGAAGATCCGCGAACTGAGTAAATCCCTTCGGGCTCAATATGACCCAGCCATTTATGCGGAGTTTAAGGCGACAATCGACGGGCTGCAGCCTGAAACTCGTCACCGGGTTATTCGTGCTTTTGCGATTTACTTTCAACTCGTTAATATTGCCGAGCAAACCCACCGTATTCGCAGAAAACGCGATTATGAGCGTTCCTCGGGAGAAACGGTTCAGCCTGGCTCAATCGAAAGCATCGTTCAGCAGCTGAAGCAGAATCAGATTTCTTACCAAGAGGTTCAGGAAATTTTGCAGACGATCTCGCTTGAACTTGTTATGACTGCCCATCCTACAGAAGCTACACGCCGTGCGGTTCTGGATATTCACCAGCGTATTTCCCAAGACGTGATGTACCTGGATAATCCTACGCTAACTTACAGGGAGAGAGAGCAGCTTAGAGAAAAGCTTCTGGCCGAGGTTATGACACTTTGGCAAACGGATGAGTTGCGCAACCGGAAACCGACGGTTATCGACGAAGTTCAGAATGGCCTTTATTATTTTGATGAAACCTTATTCGATGTTCTTCCTGAAGTTTATCAAGAATTGGAACGTTGTTTGGATAAATACTACCCGAATGAGACTTGGCATGTACCTAGTTTCCTCAAATTCGGTTCCTGGATCGGTGGAGACCGTGACGGCAACCCTTCGGTTACCTCTCATGTTACGTGGGAGACGCTGGAGCTGCACCGCGGCCTAGCCTTGAAGAAGTACGAAACGATTCTCGTCGATGTCATGTATCACTTAAGCTTCAGCAAGAATCTAGCTGAGATCAGTGATGAGCTGCAGAAATCTATTGAGGCCGATCATGAAGTTTTTGGTCCCCACAATGATTTCTGGAGCAATGATGACGAGCCGTACCGCAAGAAGATTGCTTACATGATCGAGAAAGTCAGAAACGCGGGTAATTCGCAAGTAGCGAACTTCCAGAAGTACACTTCGCCGGACGAAATGATTGCGGATCTCTATGTGATCGAAAGAAGCTTGCGGAGCCATTTCGCCGACTATGCGGCGGACCGGTATATTAAGAAGCTGATTCGTCAGGTAGAATTATTCGGGTTTCATCTGGCCACCCTCGACATTCGTCAGCACAGCCGCGAGCATGAGCTGGCTATGACGGAAATCCTAAACCGGATCGGAATCGTGGATGATTATAGCAATCTCCAGGAGAATGAGAAGATTGAACTGTTGAGCAAGCTTCTCGATGAGCCGCGGCCGATTACATCTCCTTACATGAAATACTCCGAGTCTACTCAGGAATGTCTGGACGTATATAGAAATATTTATAAGGCCCAGCATGAGTTTGGACGCTATTGCTTGAACAGCTATCTGATTAGTATGACTCAGGGCGCGAGCGACATGCTGGAGGTTATGGTTTTTGCCAAGGAAGTAGGGCTCTACCGCAAGGAAGCCGACGGTACGGTTGTGAGCACCATTCAATCGGTGCCGCTTTTTGAAACGATCGACGATCTGCATGCGGCTCCGGAAATTATGGATACTCTCTTTAAAATTCCGGCTTACCGTGCAAGCTTGGATCCTGCGGCGCCTATGCATGAAATCATGCTGGGGTATTCCGACAGCAACAAAGACGGCGGCGTTATTACCGCCAACTGGGAGCTGCGCGTCGCGCTGCGTGCATTGACGGATACCGGAAACCAAAACGGCGTCAAGCTGAAGTTTTTCCACGGACGTGGCGGTTCGCTGGGACGTGGTGGTATGCCGCTGAACCGGAGTATTCTGGCACAGCCGGTGGATACGATCGGCGGCGGTATTAAGATTACGGAGCAGGGCGAAGTGCTTTCTTCCCGCTATTCGCTGCAAGGCATTGCTTACCGCAGTCTGGAGCAGGCAACGTTTGCGTTGATTAAAGGAGCCGTGTTGGCCCGTAATCCGCAAAAACATCCGCTTGAAACGGAATGGGAAGGCATTATGAAAGGAATTTCGGAAAAAGCGCAGAATAAGTATCAGGACCTTATTTTCCGCGATCCGGATTTCATGACTTTCTTCAAACAGTCGACGCCTCTGCCGGAGGTCGGAGAACTGAATATCGGTTCGCGTCCTTCCAAGCGGAACAACAGCGACCGTTTTGAAGATCTTCGCGCGATTCCATGGGTATTTGCATGGACGCAAAGTCGTTATCTCCTTCCGGCATGGTACGCTGCCGGTACGGCGCTTCAGGACTTTTATCAGAATAAGGAAGAAAACATGTCGGTTCTTAAGAACATGTATGAGAACTGGCCTTTCTTCAAATCAATGATCGACGGTTTGCAAATGGCTTTGGCCAAAGCGGATCTTCTCATCGCTAAAGAGTACGGCAGCCTGCTTAAGGAAGGCAGCATCGCAAAACGCATTTACGAGCTGATCAGCGAAGAATACGACCTGACTTCCAAGCTGATTCTGGATATTACCGGACAGCAGGAGATTCTCGACAACGTACCGGTTATTCAAGAATCTATCCGGCTTCGCAATCCGTACGTCGATCCGCTGAGCTACCTTCAGGTAGATTTGCTCAAAGAACTGCGGGGGGCACGCGAGAATAACGAAGACGACAGCTTCCTGCTGCGTGAAGTTCTTCTTACGATCAACGGCATTGCAGCCGGACTCCGCAATACAGGCTGATAACGGACAACATCGCATAGGCACTGAAACAAAGAGTCAAGCCGTCCTTCCGGGCGGCTCGACTTTATGTGTTTTACCGAACATAAGTGAAAAGAAGCCCCGTACTTCCTAGGGTTGGAGGAGTTATCTTGAATTTAGTAGAAACACGATTAGCCAAGCTTGCAAGGAATGGAGATCGTGGTGCTTTTGAGGAACTGGTGAATTTGTATAAAGATAAAATATTTCACCTGGCCTACAGAATGCTCGGTAACAAGCAGGAAGCCGAAGATGCTGTGCAGGATACTTTCCTGCGCGTCTACAACAACTTAGACCGGTATGACGAGAACCAGAAGTTTTCGACCTGGATCTTCCGTATCGGAACCAACTTATGCATAGACCGGCTGCGCAAACGCAAACCGACCTATTCCCTCGACGCCGAAATGCCGGACAGTGAAGGGAACGATTTTTACGCCATGCTTGCGAGCAAAGATGAGCTGCCCGAGGATCAGATCGTTCTTTCGGAAACACAGCAGGTAATTCGCAGAGCCATTCAAACTTTGCCTGAAAAATACAAATCCGTCGTGATCCTGCGCTATCTCCACGATATGTCGCTCCAGGAAGTCGGAGATGTACTCGGTATGCCCGTTACGACCGTCAAGACACGGGTTCACCGCGGCCGGGAGTATTTACGAAAGAAATTAGACACGGATGCAAATTTTTCTCTGTAAGTCCGATTTTTTTGAAACATCTTCTCCCGCCATACGTATGGTACTATACTATCGGCCAAGAACGAGAAAGGAGTGGCTTCGATGAATTGCAAACAGGCCCTCCCTTTGATGCACGAATATTTGGATGGGGACTTGCAGGGGGCCCAGGCGCTGGAGCTAAAGCAGCACCTTTTGTCATGTCCGGAATGCAATACGCTGTTCCGGCAGATGGAAACGGCGGATGCGCTCGTTCGTTCCATCCCTACCCCAACGGTGTCAAGCGATCTCACGAACCGTATTATGGGCAGTCTCCCTCCCGTTAAGAATCGGAAGCCGTGGACGCAGTGGATCCGCAGACATCCTGCGGTATCGGTAGCGGCTGTTTTTCTGTTAACGATGGCGGGCAGCTTTATGACCTTGTGGAATAACAACACCGAGTTAATGGTACGGGGTGCAGACCTGGAACGGGTAATCATCCAGGGGGATAAAGTGATCGTGCCCAAAGGAGAGACGGTTAAAGGCAATCTGGTGGTCGAGAACGGCCAACTGGTTGTAGAAGACGACGCCAATGTGGAAGGAAACCTGGTGGTTATCGACGGAAATATGAATTTGGCTTCGACGGCTCATATAACCGGACAAAAAATACGCATTGACGAAGCTTTAAGCTGGATCTGGTTTAAACTGAACGATCTTATGCATTGACCTGCTTAAACCAAACAGCATGCATATCTCATACAGCTAAAGTCCTCGAGGGGGTACCCCGGAGGGCTTTTTTCTTTGGAAACGGGAAATGGGTAGAATAGAAGAATTGTTCGGATTGTGGTATTATCAAGGAATAGACAGATAAAGATAAGAAAAAAAATCCGGATTTTTACGCGTTGATTTGGGGGAACTCCAGTGGAATTATTCGCAGATATTTCCATCACAGATATTATAGATATCTCGATTGTCAGCTATGTGGTTTATAAATTAATTATGCTGCTGCGCGGGACAAGAGCCGTACAGCTCATGAAGGGGATTATTGTCGTACTGGTCGCCTGGGCCCTGAGTGTTGCTTTTAACTTGAACACGCTCCAGTGGATCATGAACCAGATGTTTACGGTGGGTCTGATTGCCATTATTATTATTTTTCAGCCGGAGCTTAGAAGAGCCTTGGAACAGCTCGGCCGCGGCCGGCTTTTCTCGCGCAGTTCGATGGACGTGGACCAGGATGTCAACATCCGGATCGGTGAAGTGATTAAAGCGATGAATTACTTGTCCCGGCGAAAAATCGGGGCTTTGATCGTATTTGAAAAAGAAACCGGGCTGACTGATTACATTGAGTCGGGAATCTCCATAGGCGGACGGATCAGTTCCGAGCTGCTGATTAATATTTTTATCCCGAACACGCCTCTGCACGACGGTGCGGTTATTATCCGGAACAACCAACTGATGGCGGCCGGTTGCTATTTGCCCCTTTCGGAAAACCCTTTTATCAGTAAAGAGCTTGGCACCCGCCACAGGGCGGCTATCGGAATGAGTGAGGTTTCGGATGCCGTTTGTTTGATCGTGTCCGAGGAGACGGGGCAAATCTCGCTGTCGCTGAACGGGCAGGTCGTCCGGGACATCAAGGAAGAATCTTTAATCTCGAAGCTTTTTGTTGAATTGAAGCCAAAGGCCAAAGACCGTCAAAACCCTTTCAAGAAATGGTGGGAGGGACGCAAACGTGGATAGATGGCTGAGAAATACAAATGTCGTCCGGGTGATCGCGGTCATTATCGGCATTCTTTTATGGGCGGTTGTCCGGATGGAAGGCACTACTGTGACCAATTCGACAACGGCGGGAATTAGAGAACTGCCGATCAGCAATGTGCAAATTACGCCGAAATATGATTCGGATAAATATTATATTTCTTCGATCGAGCCCAGCCGGGTACAGGTGATTTTGAAAGGGAAAGACTCCGCGCTTAAGCGGGTGAGTACGAGTGAATATAAAATCGTGCTCGATCTGACCAAGGCCGGCGGAAAAGGGGAATACGTACTTCCTCTGGAAGCGGTCGGCTTCCCGTCATCTTTGCAGGTGGACATCGTACCGCGGAACGTGAAGGTAGTCGTCGAAGAGCAGGAGATGAAAGAGGTTCCCGTGAAGATTAATGTAAAGGGAACCCCTCAGCCGGGTTATAAATCCGGTGACCCTATCGCCAAACCGAGCAAAGTGCACGTAACCGTTCCGGCAAGCAAGGCGGACGAGGTGGCAACGGTCCAAGGCGAAATCTCGGTGGATAAAGCGGATTCCGCGGTAACCAAACAGGTGAAGCTGAAGGTATACAACAAAGAAGGCCGTGAGCTGCCTTACGATATAAGGCCGGCCGTAGTGGATGTGGATGTTCCCGTCACGAGTCCATTTAAAACGGTGCCTCTGCAGATTCAACTGACGGGCAGTCTGCCTCCCGGTTACAGCATCGGATCGCTCAAGCAGAATCCGGACAAGATCATGGTCTACGGGGCTCAAAACGTGCTGGACGGCATGGACTTTTATCCGGGAGTTACGCTGAAGATCGACGGGCTCAAGGAAACGAAAGAATTTACACTGGACATTCCTTTGCAAAAAGGGGTGACTCAGATTGAGCCGACGAAGGTGCAGGTAACCGTCGAAATCGTCTCTTCCATCAAAAAGGAATATCCGGGAATCCCCTTGAAAATAGTGGGACAGGCGGAAGGAACGGAAGTGAAGTTCACGGACCCTCCTAACGGCAGTATTACGCTGACCTTGGAAGGAGCGGCGCCTCAAATGGAAGCCGTTAAACCAGAAGATATCCAGGCTATCGTGGATGTGAGCAATTTGCCTCCGGGGACGCACGAACTGCCGATCACTCTCAATCTGCCGCCGTACATCAAAGATGGCGGGACACAGGTCACGAAGGCCAAGGTTGTCATTTCGGCGGCTCAGACACAAACCGAGTCGAAAAATCCGAGTCCTACACCGATTCCGACTCCAACCCAGAAACCGGATGCTGAGGATGAAACGGTTCCTAAAAAGGAGCCGTAACCCCCTAAACGGTAATTTTCCTTCGTAAGTTATAAGGGATATGTTAAAATCATGACAAGTTACCAGGATTTATAAAGAAGCCGATATGGCATTTACGTGTAGTTTATGAGAAGAGGGGAAGAGAACGATGGGGAAATATTTTGGAACGGATGGAGTTCGCGGAGTAGCCAATCAGGAGCTGACACCGGAGCTGGCTTTTGAAATCGGACGCTGTGGAGGGTATGTGCTGACACGTCAGGCTCAGCATCCGAAAGTAGTCATCGGCCAGGACACGCGTATTTCGGGTCCTATGCTGGAAGCGGCGCTGGTCGCAGGTCTCCTGTCGATCGGAGCGAACGTGATCCGCCTCGGCGTCGTATCCACGCCTGCCGTCGCGTATTTGACGCGCGTGCTAGGTGCCGACGCCGGCGTTATGATCTCCGCCTCCCATAATCCCGTGGAAGACAACGGGATCAAATTTTTCGGCGGAGACGGGTTTAAGCTGCTCGATGAGACGGAGCTCGAAATCGAGCGCCTCCTCGACGCGGACGGCGACGAACTGCCGCGGCCGGTGGGCGGCGAGATCGGTTCCGTGTCGGATGATCCGAAGGCGAAGTTCCTGTACGCCGACTTCGTTAAGTCGACCGTGCAGCATTCGTTCGGCGGCATGAAGATTGTGATGGACTGCGCGAACGGAGCCGCTTACGAGCTGGCGCCTAAGATTTTCCGCGAGCTGGGAGCGGAAGTGATCACGCTCGGAGCGGAGCCGAACGGCCGCAACATCAATGAAGGCTGCGGTTCGACTCATCCGGAGAATCTCCAGAAGGCTGTCATGGAGCACGGCGCGAACCTCGGCCTTGCATTCGACGGCGACGCGGACCGACTCATCGCGATTGACGAGAACGGGGATGAAGTCGACGGAGACTTCATCTTGAGCATCTGCGGCGATGCGATGAACCGTGCGGGCAAGCTCAATCACAGTACGATTGTGACGACGGTCATGGCCAACATCGGCTTCTTTAAGGGAATCGAGGGCCATGGGCTGAAAGCGACGCAGACGGCTGTAGGAGACCGTTACGTGATGGAAGAGATGCGCAAGGGCGGCTACAATCTGGGCGGCGAACAATCCGGGCATGTTATTTTCCTCGATTACAATACGACCGGAGACGGTATTCTTACGGGCTTGCAGCTCGCTGACACCCTCGTGGCGGGAGGTCGTCCGCTTAGCGAAGTAAAGCGGATTATGCGGAAGTTCCCGCAGGTGCTCGTCAACGTACGTGTAGCGGATAAAAGCAAGCTGCAGGATAATGCAGCCATTGCAGGCGCGATTAGTGCCGTAGAGAGCCAACTGGGCGACAACGGCCGTGTGCTGGTGCGTCCGTCCGGGACGGAGTCTCTTATCCGCGTTATGGCGGAAGGGCCGGACAAAGACACGGTGGAAGGCTACGTTAACGACATCGTGGAGGTCGTGAAGCGGGAGCTCGGTTAATTCCGCTGGTGCTTGCGGGGTTATTTGCCCGGTATATAAGGTTACAAATTGCTGTAAGGAACGGTTCAGGCCGCTTATCTCTTCAGAGAGGAGCGGCCTTTTTGCATGAGGATAAAGGGAATGGTGAGCGGTCAGGAGGGGAAAGGCACGAGTCTATATAGGGAAGGGAGTAAGGGAAGGCTCAGTTTCACAAGGGGAGAGGATGTGGAGGCGGAGGGAAAGGTACAGGGAAGGCATAAGCAAGGTACGCGTCCAGATAGGGCAACAGTGGCATGGGGGAGGCACAGGAAAGGCACAGGAAAGGCACAGG
Source organism: Paenibacillus sp. JT31N7 (assembly GCF_059692095.1). Classification (NCBI taxonomy): domain Bacteria; kingdom Bacillati; phylum Bacillota; class Bacilli; order Caryophanales; family Paenibacillaceae; genus Paenibacillus; species Paenibacillus sp. JT31N7. Next base: position 394,512 of record NZ_JCAUAT010000005.1, on the reverse strand, counting down.
GAAGCACAGGGAAGCACAGGGATGCACAGGGAAGGTAAGGGCTCATAACGTGAATTTACACAAGATTTAGCCGGCTATTATGGGGCTTGTATCTCATTTTGCAGCATGAGAGTTGCAAAGCGGAGTCAAAATGAATATGATGGGTATATGTTTTTTTACTCATGCAGAGAAAGGTGGATAGAATTTCAGCAACAACAAGCGCCAGAACTTGCGCGGGAAGCGTCTGAATTGTACATGCGGGTTAATCGACCGGTATGGCAAAGATAACGCGGAGCCGGCAAGTTGACGAGGTGAAGGTGTTCGAATTTTCGGCGGGGACCTTCCGGTAGTTCATTCCTACCGACAAGCTGGAGAGCAAACTGTCCGGGTGACCGGGCACACAAGAATCCAGCCGAATGATTCATAGATAAGGTTCAGGGCCGCATGCTTAGTTTATAGAGCAGGATGGTTCTGGTTGAGGCTGCAGACGGGTCGACGGAAACCGCTTAGGCGGACGAACGGAGCAGTCGTTTTTAGACAGGAAGATATGATCTATGCAGCGCGGAGACGCTTGTGCAAGGATCGATGTATACGGAGGCGCTATGCAGCGCTCTGTGACGGGCGACTTCCGAGGAGCGCCTGCTTTCTTGAGTTCTGTTTTTTGATTGAAAATGCTGCGCGGGCAGCTTATATCGTCACGTGTGACGTACCATAATCGTTTCGGCTTATACGAGTGGGCTGCGTTTTGAAAAACGCGAACTCGGAAGCTTTTTTAAGTGCGCCTGATAGATGATTTCAGGGTATTTGGAGCATTTACGGGTGTAAGATGCCCTTTTATTTTTTGAATCGGCTGGTTGCAAGGCATTTGTAAAAGATAGTAGATGATACGTTATGTATCGGCATTGATTCGTTGTAGACTTAACCGGGCATCCAAACAGGATTTGTGATCGTGTTTCTTGTACGGTTTTATGAAATCATTTTTTAGACGAGATAAGAAATCGCAAATAAATAAGCAGGGCAGACGGTAGGAGTTTGAATTCAGGAGAGTAGCTCCGTTCAGTGTTCCGCCGATCTTTGACAAACAGCCTATGAACGTTATTCGCAGGATGCGGAGCGGGTCATGGAGCTCAAATAATGGGGGTATTTTTGTATGTGCGGAATCGTTGGATATATCGGTAAACGTGATTCTCAGGAAGTGTTGATCGAGGGATTGAAAAAGCTGGAGTATCGCGGATACGACTCGGCAGGAGTGGCCGTTTACACGGAGGGCGGGCTTCAAATCAAGAAGTCGAAAGGCCGTCTGGCGGTGTTGGAATCGCAGCTTAGCGATGCGCCTTTGAACGGGACGGTGGGAATCGGCCATACGCGCTGGGCGACTCATGGCAAGCCTTCGGATGAGAATTCGCACCCGCACACGGACAATTCGATGAAATTTTCGGTGGTTCACAACGGGATTATTGAAAATTACATGACGCTGAAAGATGAGCTGATCGCTAAAGGGCACACATTCGTTTCGGAGACGGATACGGAAGTGATCTCCCATTTGATTGCCGACCTGTACGAAGGAGATATCGTCAAAGCGGTTCAGCAGGCGGTTAAACAGATGCGGGGCGCTTTTGCCCTTGGCGTACTGACGGAGTATGAGCCGGATCGGCTTGTGGCCGTACGTTTGGCCAGTCCATTGATCATCGGGGTAGGCGAGGGAGAGAACTTCATCGGCTCGGACATCCCGGCGATTCTGGAATATACACGCAATGTGTACATTTTGAACGATGGCGAAATGGCGCTGCTTACACGGGACGGTGTCGAATTAATGACAATCGAGGGGAATTTTATTTCTCGGGAAATGTTCCGCGTGGACTGGGATTTGGTAACAGCTGAAAAAGCGGGCTTCGATCACTTCATGATGAAGGAAATTTATGATCAGCCGAAAGCTTACCGCGATACGATCGGCAGCCGTATTTCCGAAGCGGGCGACCGCGTAATTTTGGATGAAATTTCGATGACGGCCGATCAAATTCGGAATATTCGGAATATCCAGATCGTAGCCTGCGGAACGGCATATCATGCCGGGCTTGTCGGTAAAAGCGTGATCGAAAAGCTGGCGCGCATCTTGGTTGAAACGGATGTAGCTTCGGAGTACCGTTACCGGTCGCCGATCATCACCCCGGATACGCTGGTCATTGTCGTGAGTCAATCCGGCGAAACGGCGGATACGCTGGCCGCGCTGCGCGAAGCAAAAAGAAACGGTGCGCGCGTGCTGGCGATCACCAACGTAGTCGGCAGTTCCGTATCCCGGGAAGCGGACGATGTGATCGTGACGTGGGCGGGGCCGGAGATTGCCGTGGCTTCGACGAAGGCTTACACGACACAGCTGATGGCGTTCTATCTGCTGGGCTTGTTCCTCGCGCAGACGCTGGAAAGCGTGGAGCCGGCCGAAATCCGCCACACCCTGGCGGCTATGCAGAGCCTGCCGGAGCAGGTGGAAAGCATTCTGGCGCGCGGTGAAGAGATCCAAGCTTATGCGGAGCAGATTGCTCCGAAGGAGCATTTGTTCTTCATCGGCCGCGGCATCGACTATGCGGTAGCGCTGGAAGGCTCGCTTAAGCTGAAGGAGATCTCGTATATTCACTCCGAAGCTTATCCGGCCGGCGAGCTGAAGCACGGAACCCTCGCGCTGATCGAGGATGATGTGCCGGTGATTGCCCTGGGACTGCAATCCGACCTTCAGGAGAAGACGGTGAGCAACGTCAAGGAAGTCACGGCGCGGGGCGGCAAAGTGCTGGGGATTGCTTACGAGGGAGACACCGAGTTCGCGAAGTCTGTGGATCAGATGTTCAGCATTCCGCGGACGCTGGATGTGCTGTCCCCTGCGCTGACTGTGATTCCGCTTCAGCTGCTTTCGTACTATGCGTCATTGGCACGCGGGAATGATGTGGATAAACCGCGCAACCTGGCGAAGAGTGTGACGGTGGAGTAAGGCGGAAGCGTTAGACAGCAGTTTGTAGCCAGCAAATAAAGTCGTTCGCCAGTAATTTAAACTCGTATTAGAGTCGAGCATATCCAGGATCATTTCCTGATATCTGCTCGGCTTTTCTTTTGATTCAGGGAAGAGGAGATTGGGGAAGCAGAAATAATGTAGGGTTCTTCTTAAATCATATCTCAGAGGCTTTTATCAGGCGTTGGAGGGGGTGTCTAACCCAGGCTATTTTCTGACCCTTTAGTCCGATCTTTTTCCTACCCTTTGATACGACTTTAATTTGCTCAAGTTCTCGTCAAATGAAGGGAAGAGCGAGAAGAACCAGTCGGGACAAGGGTTTAGATGAGTTGAGATGGTTTGTAAGTGGCGATATAACTTTATTTTCGGGATATACATTTGTTCAGTGAGAATAAAATTGTAGACTGCGAAAATAGAGTATTACACTCTCATGGATGCTTCGGCACATATAGACAAGAGAAAACAGACATCCTGAGCATGAACCCCGTAACTTGTCATGGGGTATTTTTGTTTTTTGGAACTAATCCGGATAATCCTTTGAGAAAAGGCTAGATACATTTAAAAGTCCAATGAGTTAAACCAAAGTGAATTTGTGCTTCGGGTAGATGTATCGGAACGTAACTTGCCAATCATCTTAGAATGCATTGTGTTCAGCACTTTTCTTGCGTTTTTTTCATCCGTTATCTCGACAGAGTCTTGTATTAAAAAGCGGTCGTTGGGATCAAAATATATTAAATCGGTGACATAAGCTAATTATCTGATAAAGTGAAGCATTATCAAAATGATATAAAAAGTCAATGTGTCAATCTTATTGCAACGACAAAGCTTTCATCGAGGGCACCTTTCATGGTCTGGGAGTAACCTATATTCAATCCTATTTTAATGAGTTTTGTTTCCGTTTCAACTGCCTCTTTAATCTAAAAGAAATCTTTGATGGCTTGCTTAATGCTTGTACTTTAACCACGGTTAAACCGAAATCCTAAGATATGCGCATAGTTAGAACGTTTGTTCTTACATTATCGGATTATAACGAATGTTCCAAGGCGATTTCAATGGCTTATATTCCATAGAACGACATCGTAGTTGGACTTTTGCTCTTCAGCTTCAAAATAAATAGAAAATTACTCCTGCATATCATTTATTTATTATGTCAGAGACATTAAGCCTTTCTCTATTGTACAAATGATGTCATAAAAGCTGTTTTTGCAGGTTATAGTGTGACTTAAGACTCATTATTCGACAAAATGTTGTATACAATACCAATAAATAGGTGATATACTATTGCGAGGGATTAATAGTTATGTGGCTTTGGATGATCTCTCATGATTTGAACTTACTCCACGAGCACTTCTAACACCAGATTCTATTTCCGAACTTCAAGTTAAACTGAGTCCTAGTAATCGTATGTTACTAAACTTCCATTGCCTTAATTATAAGGAGGGGAACATGAAAGCGATACTTCTTCTATGTAGAGAGGAAACTAAACACGTTCAAGCGTTATATAAGGAAATGAAAAATAGAGATTTAAATGTAATAGTCGCTAGACCTCAAAATATTACTATTGAATGTATTGATGGTAAAAATAAATTTGTTATTCACAATAGAGAAATTGTCCCCTGTTTGATTATAGGATGGTTATCAGTAAGCAATGAAAATTTTGCAATGAATCAGAGGAATAGAGGTCTCTGGATATTAAGAGCATTTGAAATAGAAGGTATACCGGTAATTAACAGCACTGACCTATTCGAAATTGGACAAAATAAATTTTTATCCACAATATTGTTGACGAAAAATAATATACCACACATTCCTTCGTGCATTATTAATGATATTGATCAGATTGAAGCGGCAGCATCCATATTAAAATTCCCTTTAGTCCTGAAACCAATTATTGGATCTAAGAGTGATAAAGTAATAAAGGTTGATGATTTAGCGGCTCTAAAAAATATTGCTCCTTTCTATATGAGTGACAATCAATCGCTATTTTTACAAAAATTCATTGATAAACCAGGAAGAGATATTAGAGTAAGAGTAATAAATAACAAGGCGATATATGCTTATTATCGCTACACTGATAAATCTGGTTTTCTTACCAAATTGTCAAGAGGAGCAAAATGGGAGCCGTGCCCTTTAAATCGTGAATTAATAGAAATATCTGAGTCTTGTAGCAGAGTTTTCAACGCATCAATTGCCGGCATTGATGTAGTTGAAGATGGAGAACAAGGTTATAAAATTATTGAGATTAATGTTGCGCCTGCAATCACCAGTCCGCATGAAGAGACAGTAACAACAGTTGTTGATTACATATTAAATTATATAGAACTAGCGGGTTCTTGTGAAAATGAGGAGGTTTCATTATGAATAATAAGAAGATATTCGATGAATTATCTGTTCGAGGAATAAAGTTCAGAAATAGAATCGGCTTAGCCCCAATGACAATGTATTGTGCAGATAAAGGCAAGCTAACTGACTGGCATTTTGTTCATTATGGTTCAAGGTCGCAAGGAACTGGTTTAGTCCTTGTCGAAGCAACGGCTGTTTCTGAGATAGGAAGGGTCACTCCACATGATTTAGGGCTTTGGAGCGATGAATTTATTTCTTCGTTTCAAAGGTTGACATCCTTTATTCACTCTCAAGGTGCGATTAGTGGCATTCAACTTAGTCATGGTGGAAGGAAGTCTAGTAGATCACGTCCATGGGATGGAGACTTATGGATTGAACCTGATGATGGTGGCTGGCCAGTTTATGGACCTAGTGCTATCTCTTTCTCAAAAGGGTATCCGACCCCGAATTTCTTGAGTAAAGAAGAAATCTCTACAATAACGAATGAATTTATTGAAGCAGCAAAGCGTGCTTACAAATCTGGTTTTAAGGTCTTGGAGATTCATGCTGGTCATGGAAGGTTATTTCATAGCTTTTACTCTCCTATTTCAAATACACGCACAGATGAGTACGGTGGAAGTTTCTATAATCGTGTAAGATTTTTGCTGGAAGTAATTAATGGGATTCGTAGTGTATGGCCAGCAGAACTTCCACTAATGGTTAGATTGTCTTGCGTGGATTGGGTTGAAAATGGATGGAATTTAGAAGATACGATTAAATTATCAAGTCTTTTAAATGAGTTGGGCGTGGATATTATTGATTGTTCTTCAGGTGGAATAACTCGTCCATTAAATAAAGAGACATATCCAGGGTATCAAGTTCCATTTGCAAAAGGTATTAAGCAAAGGACAGGCTGTTTAAGTGCGGCTGTAGGGTTAATTAATAATTCTGAGCATGCTAATTCGATTATTGAAGCTGGCGAGGCGGATATTATTTTATTCGGAAGGAAAATGCTTATGAATCCATATTTGCCGCTCGATATGGCAAAAACATATGGATTTGATAAAAGTTTGGTTCCTCTGCAGTACCAACGAGCATATGAGTCTAATCGAAAAGTCACGAATGAACTAATTCCTGAATTATAAGTCAGTATTTAAATTTCAAATAACAATTTGCAGCATTTTGAAGGGTACCCTCCTGCCAACAAGCGAATGAAAAGATTAATCAATTCAAGAAAACAATACAAGGAGATATGGCTATGAATAACTTGCCAAAGGAAGTAAAATTACTCGAAAAATCTTTTGATATTACTATGAATATCCCTGGGAGTAAGTCTATAACACTACGCGATTTAATTTTAGCTTCATTAGCCGATGGGGTAAGTGAGGTATACTCTCCAGGTATTTGCGATGATACATCCAGAATGAAGGAAGCGCTTAGAAGGTTGGGTGTAAGCATTAATGATAGTGAAGTCGATAAGTGGATTGTAACTGGAACAAATGGTGATTTTGGTACCCATGAAGCAGATCTTGATATTGGATATAGCGGAACATCCACTAGATTCCTGATTGCCTTGTCAGTTTTACGTAGTGCAGTTACGCATCTAGATGGCCATGAATCGCTAAGAGCCCGACCCAATAAATATCTAATAGAAGCGATACGTCAAATGGGAGCAGATGTTAGTTCTAGAAATGATGGGTACCTTCCACTCTCTATTTCAGGCCCAAAATCTTTCAATAAAGAACTAACATTAAAAGGTGACAGATCGAGTCAATACTTTTCAGCGATTCTTCAAATCGCGCCGTTGCTTCCGGACGGAATTGAATTGAATGTTGAGGGGGAGTTGGTGAGCAAACCATACATAGATATAACGATTAATGAAATGAATAAATTTGGCGTCCATATCAAAAATGAGAACTATCAGAAATTTACCGTAAAGCCGCAAAAGTATCAACCCGTCAATATTATGGTTGAAGGAGACGCCTCTGCCGCCTCTTACTTCAGTTCTCTCGCAACGATTCATGGAGGCAAAGTAACATTTAGAAACTTAGGAAACTCTACTTTCCAAGGGGATTATGGTTTTTTTCAAGTTCTTGATAGGCTAGGGGCGACAATAATATCAACAAAAGACACAACAACCGTTATCGGGCCTAAAGGAGGAGTATTAAACCCGTTACATGAGATTGACATGGAAACAATGCCGGACGTTGCTTTAACACTCATCGCAATTTCTCCGCTAATTCCTGAAACAACGAAAATAACAGGCTTATCGACACTTAGAATTAAAGAGTGTGACAGAATTGCTGCACCAGTGAAGGAGTTAAGGAAAATAGGCTTTGAAATAATAGAAGGTGACGATTACGTCATCATCAATAAACAAAATATCCCGGCGAATCAGGATTATATAGAAATTGAAACGTATGATGATCATAGAATGGCCATGAGCTTTGCCGTTTTAGCTTCCAAGATCGGATATTTAAAGATTTTGGATCCACAGTGCGTAGAAAAAACGTACCCTCATTTTTGGGAGGATCTTAATAAACTTTATTGAGGATGATTGATTCATGATTATTTCACACAAATATCAATTTATTTTTATTAGAAGCAGAAAAACAGCCAGTACGAGCATGGAAATTGCGCTATCTGGCTTGCTTGATAAGAATGATATTATTACTCCAATCAGCCCTCGGGATGAAGAGATTCGAAAAAAAAATAATGGATTACGACCGCAAAATTGTTTTGCTTCATGGCATGAATATAAATTACATGATGTTAAAAATCGAATTCTAGGTAAAAAAAAACTGAAATTCTATAACCACATGCCTGCTCAAGAAATAAGACAACACCTAAGACCAGAAATATGGAATAACTATTTCAAATTTTGTTTTGAGAGAAATCCATGGGATAAAGTCGTTTCTTTATATTTTCATAGGTATAAATCGGAACCACGTCCAAGCATGATTGATTTCATTGATTCGGGTGAAAGCGCAGACGCGTTAAATTACAAACTTTACACAATCGACGATGAAGTGGTCGTTGATTATATTGGAAAATTCGAATCGCTTGAAAAAGACTTTGACTTTATTTGCAAAAAACTCAAACTCCCGATAACACCAGTCTTACCAAGAGCTAAAACTCAGTTTAGGGTAGATAGAAGGCCCTATCACGAAATACTAAATGACCATGAAGCGCATCGTATCAATGAAATATTCGTTAAGGAAATCAATCAATTTCATTATCAATTCAATTCATTCAGTCGTTGGAGGCGCGCCGATATATGAGCGGAAAGTTGGCAATCGATGGTGGAGAGCCTGCGATAAAAAACTTATCATTTCGAAAATGGCCTTTCTATAGTGAACAAGTAGAACAAAAAGTTTTGGAGAGAATTAGAACTGGAAACATTGAAGCAACCGAGATTGATCCATTAATTGAAGAGTTTGAAACAAAATTCACGGCGAATTACTGCAAAGGGCATTACGGTATATTTTGTAGTTCAGGAACGGCGGCGTTGTTTTCAGCTTATTTTGCGCTCGGACTTGATTATGGTGCCGAAGTACTGGTTCCAACTAATACCTTTCGTGCCACGGCGACACCTCTTTTCTTATTAAACTTAAGGCCAGTACTTTGTGATTCGGATATCCAAACAGGGTGCATGGATATGGATGACGCAGAATCCAAAATTACTTTCAAAACTCAGGCGATTGTCGTTACCCACATTTGGGGTCATCCCGCAAATATGGATCGAGTTTGCGAGATTGCAAGAAAGTATAATTTGGCGCTCATCGAAGATTGTTCCCATTCTCATGGTGCTAGTTGGAATGGACAGAATGTTGGGACATTCGGTGATGTAGCAGCATTTAGCATCGGAACAAAAAAAATGATATCCGGTGGAATGGCTGGTATTCTAGTTACTCGCAATCGTGAAGTATATGAAAGAGCATTAGTATTCGGTCAACCAAAACATAGAGCCAAGATTCAAATTAGTAACGAAAATTTAAGAAAATATTTAGGAACTGGATTTGGCGCGAACCTAAGGGGGACACCAATCGCTGCTGCGCTTGCATTGGATCACTTATTTCGATTGCCAGAAACAATAAACGTTAAAAACTCGAACCTTAACCAGCTTGAGGAGGTGATAAAAAGCACACTTCCCGAATTAATACCACCTTCTAGACATGAAAAATTCACATCAGGAACTTGGTATAATTATTTTTGTTCTTGGGAAAATAAGGAAATTAAGAGAGATGTGATCATGAATGTGTTGAAGGCTGAGGGTGTTAATGTCACCAAGCCAAGGGAGTTTTTGCACAAGCAACTTCTTTTCACAGACCAGTCACCGTTAACTTCTTATCAATCCTCCGATTTGCTGTCGACAATAAATACCAAGAACTTTTCACAAAGTGATAAATTGTTGCGTTCGTTGCTTGGTTGGGATACCAGAGAGTTTTATGAACCGGCAGAACATATTATCGAACAATACAAGAAGGTATTTTGCAAAGTAAGAGATAACTTTTCCAAACTCTATTCATATTAATGCAATATATTTGGGGGTTTATATGCTTATTGAATTTTCGGGAATAGACGGATCTGGTAAGACATCACAGATGGATAAACTTTTCAGGTATTTTAATGAAAATGGTATTCCATGTTACCAAAGAACCTTAAGAAGCACATATAAACGGATACTAGCGATGGTAGCCAATAAAAAACAACACAAACATTGGTTGGATTATTTTTCAGCCAACGAAGTTGAAATCGCACATGCTTTGGAAATGGTCAACCAAGTTCTGATCAATATTAAGCCTATCAATGATATTTCGCAAGTAATAATTACGGATACATATACGAGAAGGTGGATTGCAACCGCCATCCAATGGAAGTTTTCGGGAACCGAACGCTTGGAGGAAATTTTTAATTTCATACAGTTCCCAGATATCTCATATTCTCTAGATGTTTCGATTGAAGTGGCTCATCAAAGGATATTAGAACGAGACAAAGGTGATCATATTTTGAGTTTCGGCAACAAGAAAAAGTTGGAAATATACAAAGAAGCATTTGAAGAAGCCGATCAATACATTAAATATCCAACACATCATATTAATACAGAAGGCCATCCTAATGAAACTTTCAATGCCATAAAAAGTGTCGCCTTAGATTTCACGAAAAAGAGACCGGAATATTCGCACTTTCATAAACTATTGAACCAAAATAAATAACGAATAAGGTTGATCTAATGGAAGATTTCTGTTATCAGTACCTACATAAAGTAGAAATAGATGAAAGATATACTCTGAACAAACATAAGAGTTGCATAGTTTGGCTTACAGGCCTTTCCTCGTCTGGAAAGTCAACTATTGCTATGGAGCTTGAAAGGTTATTATTCGACAATCAGATAAGATCCTTTGTATTAGATGGCGACAATATTCGTCATGGACTAAATAGTGATTTAAACTTTTCAATTGAAGGTAGAAAAGAAAATATTCGCCGCATCGGCGAGGTGTGCAGACTTTTCTTTGATGCTGGTGTTATTACCATTGTATCTTCCATTTCTCCGATTAGAGAAGAAAGGGACGCCATACGAAAAAAGTTTAAAGAGAAAGAATTCTTTGAAGTATACATTGAATGCTCACTTAAAGAATGCGAACGAAGAGATCCAAAAGGTCTTTATCAGAAAGCAAGGTCTGGCATAATCAATAATTTCACAGGGATCTCCAGTGTGTATGAGGAACCTATTTTACCGGATATCGTAATCAATACCGAGAAATATTTAATCCAAGAATCGGTGAGTTTGATTTATAACTTATTGAAAAGTAATCAGATAATTAATTGAATCATGATTTTCAAACAGAAAAGAAAGATAGGTGTTGGAGGTTGGAAGCTTCTACAAGACTAGAGCTATTAAATTTGTTGGGAGATATAACGAAAGATAAATCCTGTTTTGGGTACATAGCAGGCTCGACCTTGGAGGGGTTTGGTAACTCGACATCGGATATTGACGTTTACATTATTTGCACTGAAAACTTTTTCGACAACAATGCATTTTCAGAGAAGGATGCAGTGATTAAAACAAAAGATCAAATTATTCATAATTTCATTATGAATAATCAACGCTACGATGTTGAATATTGGACGAAGAATAATTTCCAAAAAATTATAAACAAAATCAATGCAATCGAAATGAATTCCGAAAAGTATTTGGAAAAGTTCGGAGATAAAGAATTGGATCTATTGCATCGAATTAAATACGGAAAATGTATCTTCAATGAATGCCTTTTCACCGAGACAATTAGTCAAATACGAAAGGATAACTTGAGCTATTATGTCGCCGTTAAAAAGTCGGAACTATTCGATGCCCTTCTAGAAGATCTTCAAGGTGCATATCAATCGAACGACCTTGGCACTGCATTTTTTATGAGCAGGCAACTGATAAACATTGTTACTTCCGGATTCCTTGCCACTTATGGTGAAACGAATCCAAATCCCAAATGGCTTTATAGAATGCTTTCACGATATTCAGAGCAAGCAGGAAGTCAGATTTTGCCCCAAGCGTACCTGAAATTGCAAAATCAACCGTTTATCGTTGATAGATTTGAATCCTACATCAGGGAAGTAATGGACTATTGTCATCATTTAAACATCAAGGTACAAGAGTATTTAAGAAATAAACAACAATTGTAAGGAGGAACCATCTCATGTTATTAAAAAGAAATATGTTTGCAAATTATAGAGTAGTTAATAAAGTCGGTTATATCGGCTTGCGTAATGAAACATATCAATTAGATGAGGTAGGTATTTTTGTTTGGGAACTAATCGATGGCCAAGTTTCATTGGAAGGAATAATTGAAAGAATTGCAAATCAATATAGTGTTTGCAGTAATGAAGTGGAAAAAGATATAAGAGAGTTTATTGACGATCTAATTAAAAACGGATTAGTCCAAGTAAGTTAAGCTTCGTAGGAGAAGGGCATCTTAAGGAGAGGAGGTGAGTGCATGTACAAAAAGCCCCAATTGAAAAAAGTGGCTACTCCTGTAGCAATTTTCAAACACTAAGCTTTAATATGTAGTGTAGTCCAATGATTCAAAAGAAGACAAGGTGCCCTTCTCCTATATAGTTTACTCTCAAGCACAGGTGGCGAAATTCTATTTATACAAATTTTTTCTTATATATTGGATTCTTTTTTCTTATTATTTATGGACAAGCATTTATATTAAAAATAAGAGGTAGTCTATTGAAGGATTTTGTTAGGCTTCTTCTACTTGCATTTATTTATTTATTGCCAGGATCGGTTTTTTCTTTTCCAGAATTCCATCTAAATTTACTTGAAAAAAATTGGGTTTACGTGCTGACAGCTCTCGCGTCCATTGTTGGGTTATTGGTGCAATGGAATGATTATAAACCATTCTTTACTAGAGAATTTTACTATGTCTTAAGTCCAATGAGCACGAAGCATTTTGTTATCGTACAGTATTCCCTTATTTCGAGCGCATTCCTTGAAGAATTATTTTATAGATCATTTCTTCCAGATATATTTAATGGTTATTTTAGTGCAGTCTTAAGTGGATTATTATTTTGTATGGCGCATTGGATCCAACCACTTACGAGAAATAGATTTAATCTTAAGTCATATATTGTTCTTTTTTCTTTGAGCTTAGTTTGGTATTTAACTTATATTGAAAGTTCATCCATTTGGCCGGCTATCCTTGGACACCTGCTTTATAATTCTCTAACATTAGTTATTAATGTATTCAGATATTTATTATCAAGGAATAATCAATAACAAAAAATAGGAGATGTAATGATACTCAAATCAGTCAAGGCTAATTTTATGCGTAATTTTATTGTCTCGAGACGAGCTTTTCCTCTATCCTTTTTCTTATCAAATATTATTACAGGTTTTTTTACGATTCTGTCTGCTTTTTTTATTTATCATTATGTGTTCAAAACAAATTTAAATGCTAATTTTCTTGAATATACCGGAACAAATAACTATATGTCATTTATTGTATTAGGTACGATATTTTATACCCTATGCATTTCGAATTTATTAGCCATTGGGCGCTCACTCATTCGAGAATTACGAGAAGGCACGTTAGAACCACTTTTGATTTCTCCCTCCTCTAGGACTGGGTATTTTATTGGAATATTCCTAGAACAATTATCAAGGACAATCGTTGAAGTTATTGTTATTTTTATCATTGGTATTATTTTTGGAGCTGATATTCAATTTTCTAATTTACCACTAGTTATACTTATACTTGTATTAATCTTATTAAGTTTTTTAGCTATGGGTATGATGTTAGCTACAATAATGCTAGCTATACGCGAAACTTTTTTAACTCAGAATACTGTTTTTCTTCTTATGTATATCGTTTCAGGGGTGACTTTTCCTGTAAATTATTTGCCTGAATGGGTACAAGTTATTGGACACACTTTTCCGTTAACATCAGCATTAAAAGTTTTTCGTAACGTTTTATATGGTGGACAATACCAATCTGCTCTTATTGAATTAACAATTCTTACTTTAGTATATTTTTTATTCGCAATATTTCTGTTGAAAAAAATAGAGAGGAAAATAATGGAAAATTCATTTAGTTAGAAAAGAGGATAATAGATGTTAATAGCTGAAAACATCGGAAAATTCTATATTCAAAAAAATAAAAATAAATGGTATTTGCCAAGTAGTCAAACCAAAATTCAAGCTGTTAAGGATGTATCGTTATGCATTCAACCAGGTCAAATTGTAGGCTTACTGGGGATCAATGGTGCGGGAAAGTCCACAACGATTAAGATGCTGTCGACTCAAATTCAACCTTCCTCGGGGTCTATATATTTGGATCAAATCGATGTTATTAATAATCCAAGAAAGGTGAAACCTTTAATAAACGTTATTACAGGTGGGGAACGAAATATATACTGGAGACTTACTCCCCGAGAAAATTTGGAATATTTTTGTTCTTTATATCATATACCCAAAAAAGAACAGAAACAATTAATTACAAACCTGATTGAGATGGTAGGTCTTCACGAAGTTATAAACGTCCCTGTTGAGCGTTTCTCCAAGGGAATGAAACAGAGATTGCAAATCGCAAGAGGGCTTATTAATGACCCACGATACCTTTTCCTTGATGAGCCGACGTTAGGTTTGGATATATCAATATCAAAGGAAATAAGAGGATATATTAAAAAGTTATCGCAAGACATGAATAAAGGAATATTACTTACCACACATTATCTAGTGGAAGCCGAAGAGTTATGCGATTATATTTATGTGATGAGTCAAGGCGAGATAATAATTTCAGGGCGACCCAAAGATCTTGCTAGATCGCTTTACCCTGAAATAGAAATAGAATTTGAATTATCTGAATTAACCAGTAAATTAAAAGATGAATTGAACAAATTGATTCAGAATGTGAAGGGGAAAATAAATTATATTGCTCGAGATAACGGCATTTGTGTGCAAATCAGTACGTCACAAGATATAACAACCTCCGTATATATGGCAGTATTAAACGAAAAGGTAAAAATCCTTAGTTTTATTGCAAAAGAACCTCGTTTGGAAAACGCTCTATTAAAGCTTGCATCAGGAGAATGAAACATGTCAAAGATACTTAGGAATTTATACGTCATAAATGCCGAAATCAAAAAACAACATTATCATAATTTTCATTCAGCATTAATTTATTTTTCACTTCTTATATGGCCCATTTTGCTGTTTGTTAGTTCTTATTTTAGTTTTTTACCTTTCTTGAGTTCTTCATATTTAATGGTTAATGGCGAAAAATCCAGTCTAATTACTTTTTTAATTATTGGGCATTTGGGGTTAATCACGTTCAGTTCGCTTTCACAAAGTGCTTGGCAAATGGGGTTTGAAAGACAGTATGGAACGATCGAAACCGTTTTTTTAAGCCCTGCCAATAGAATGGCAATCGTTTATGGTAGGGCAGCAGGATCACTGTTTGAAAATATTTGGATGTTTTTTGTTTTTACGATAGCTGTTCTTATTTGTTTTAAGGGAATTATAATCGGTAAACTACTATACTTTCCCATTGCTTTTATTGTACTCGTTTTTGTAGCAATTATATGGGGAGGTTTTTTAAACGTATTATTTTTGTTTTCTAGAGATTCCGGATTGCTATACATGATTCTTCAAGACCCGATGGAATTATTCTCAGGAACGAAAATCCCTATTGTCTCAATGCCTGTTTGGGCGAGAATTGTTTCGTCATTATTTCCACTTTCCTTCATTTTGATTATATTTCGTGGGCTAGTAATCGGTACCAGCAGTAACTCGACTATTATTTTTTCATCTGTTGCATTGATCATTTGGATTTTTATCATGGTTATTCTCACATCGTTTCTCTTAAAAAAAGCTGAAAAAAATGCGAGAATCAAAGGGACATTATCTTTTTATTAATTACTTTACTTAATACTATCAGAATGGACATTCGCGTTTGGAAAAAATACTAAATAAATAAGAATGTATTCCGATTTCTATATTACTTCTCATTTCAGCTTTTATTTCCCTTCAAAAGTCAATGCATCATCAGTGAAGTAATCATGGAAGGTTCATCGTCCTTCCGAAATCAGTAATCTTAGTAATTAGACAAGAGAATCAGTCTAACACTTTATTTTCTTGTTTTTCTAAATTTACTACCATTTTGTTCGGTGATAAAGATTTATGGAACCCGTAATAAAAGTGTGGAACCGATAAAAAGTGTGGAACCGCTAGAACAGTCCCGATGATGCTTGGTCAGGTCATCGGGATATTTTTATTTAGAAGGGATTGTAGCCAATGCTCGGGGAGCAAATTCATGAGATTAGAAAAAAATCCAGATGAACCAAACGGAATCTTCAACTCGGGTAGGTTGTCTCAAGGAACTTTGAGCGAATTAGAGCAAAACCAATACAATACGTCGCTGGAGACAATTTTGGCAAGGATTAAGGAGTTTAACGTAAATGCAACATGACCCTTATTCGGAAATGCAGCAAGCGGAGAAGGTCTTAAGAAGTTAGCGGGGAGCTTAATCAGATGGAGAACAACTTAATCGTTTGTATTCTGGGGCCGACGCTGATTCCGAATTAATAGTTATTCCGAGCGCAGCGGTTCGGAGATATAAGGGGAAACAGACCGGCGGGAGCATGGCTTCCTAAAAAGACGACTGCATTCAATGGATTGGTCAACCCCCCGTCAAGTAGACGCGAATAAAAAGACATGTCATTAAGCAGCAGCCGTTTCCCGGTATTCAACCGGGGAACGGTTGTTTAATTTTTTCTGGAAACGACCATTATTGTAAAACAAGATGTAGTCATGAAGGGTTTGTTCCAGTTCAGAAACAGTCTGGGGAGAAGTAAGATAGACGTTCTCTGTTTTTAAGTGAGAGAAGAAGATTCTATAGAGGCATTGTCCAAGCAGTTTCCCCGCCTCGAATGGCTGCCCACCATCCCCAGTTTTGCGAGTTTTTCGTTGAATGGCCTTGAAGTGTACTGGAAGCCTTGGTCAGAATGAAGGAGAACGCCTGTAAGGTCCGCCTGTGCACGCAGCTTATCCAGCATTTTTGTCACAAGAGCAAGGTCATTACGCCCGGAAAGGTGCCAGGACACAATCTCGTTGTTGTAGAGATCCTGGACTGCCGAGAGGTACACAAAACGATCCCCTACACGAATGTAGGTAATATCGCTTACGAGTTTGCGCAGCGGTGCTTGCGCGTGGAACTCGCGCCCCAATCGATTCGGATGAACTACCGATACCTGCTTACCGAAAAAGCGGCGCTTCTTTCGGATGACCGATTGAATGCCGAGCTTCTTCATCAACCGATAAACCCGTTTGTGGTTGACATGCAGCCCCTCCTTTCGTAAAGCAGCCGAGTAGCCGGAGTAGGGACGCAAACGGTGCATGGCCATCAAGTGGTCCGCTAGCAGCAACTCCTGCTCCTTGCGTGGATCTGGTCTCAAGCATCTCTTTCGCCACTTGTAGTAACCGGCCCGTGAAATGTCCGCCAGGTGAAGCAGCCACTTCAGCGGATACTCTCGTCTCATTTCCTCGATAATCTCACATCGACTGCCTTTGTTCGTCACTCCCCGTGTAGATTTGGATACCGCTTTTTTAAGTATGCAATCTCCGCTCTTAGATAAGCCATTTCTTCTTCCATATTCGCAAACTCGGTCTTCGGTTGTCCCTCACGAGCGGTCTCTTGTACAAGGGGCTGCCCCTCTCGATATCGCTGGACCCAGACGATTACCTGACTCTTATTGCGTATGCCCAGTTCTTTGGCAGCTTCTCGATAAGACACGTTCTCCTCGGGGTGGCGGCAGCTATTCCGTTTCCGTCGCAATCAGTATGCTGAAGAGCTTGATTAGTGTCGTGCTTGTCTTTTCGGTGAACGGACTATCAAAATTGTTTACAAAATATTAATCTTTTGTTTCTTGGACCTGACTTGGTTCATGATTCCTAAACATGCTAAAATGACGAAATAATCAATGTTTCAAGGAAGGGTGAATCTTCGTGGACCGAAGATGGAAGGAACAATTGGAGCAGCACAGGAATAAGCGGCGTGAAGATATTATTCAAGGTGCGCAGCAGTTGTTCGTCCAACGGGGCTTGTCCGCGGTAACTCTCAAAGATGTTGTCGAGTTCTGCGGCATTAGCAAAGTAACGCTATATAAATATTTCCGATCACTTGATGAGATTGTTTTTGAAGTACAAATGAACGTTTTAATAGCCTTTTGGGACGCTGTCAATCTCAGTTCCCCCGAGGGAAACAATGGCTTTGAAAAGATTCGGCACCTGCTGGAGCACATGATAAGCGTTTCGAAACAACATGCCAACTATGTTCGGTTCATTGCCATGTTCGATACTTTATATCAGGAAAATTATGTGAATGCAGAGCTTGAAGGCCGGTATATATCCTTCTTGAGAAGCGGCACTCATCCATTTTACGCGCTGCTTGAAGAAGGGATTCGGGATGGATCGATTCGAAGCGATATCGATATTCATGTCTTAACATTTACATTAAGCAATGTTGTAATGGCTACCTTGCAACGTATGATCGTTAGAGGAAAGGTGCTGCATTTGGACCAAGGAGTCGAACCTGCTGCAATTCTGGAACGTATGCTGGATATGGCACTAGTGTATCTGAAACCGCAAGGAAATGAATGAATAGAGAAATCAGGATGCTCTTCTCAAGTGGAAAGCATCTTTTTTATGTTTTTCTTTTACAATTTCATTATATGTATTTGATAATTTTCGAATAATTGGACTTTATAATAAAGGTGTTTACTAGCGGTTAACTAGTATTAATCATAGGTAAATGACTATCGAATACAGATGACAACAACAGGAAGGAAAAAGGACATGAAATCAATAATTGCAACGAAGAGGACAAGCAATCGAAGACAATTCATTGCGCTTTATCTGATGATGTTGCCGGGACTCATCTATATCGTGATCAATAAT
The DNA here is from genome assembly GCF_059692095.1 of Paenibacillus sp. JT31N7. Classification (NCBI taxonomy): domain Bacteria; kingdom Bacillati; phylum Bacillota; class Bacilli; order Caryophanales; family Paenibacillaceae; genus Paenibacillus; species Paenibacillus sp. JT31N7. The sequence continues at coordinate 375,760 of NZ_JCAUAT010000005.1, read as the reverse complement.
TACTTGCCTATGTTCGGCCTGACTATTGCCTTCAAAGATTATAATTACAGCAAAGGAATTATGGGCAGCGATTGGGTTGGGCTTAAAAATTTCGAGTATTTGTTCAAGACGACGGACGCTCTCATTATTACCAGAAACACCATTTTGTATAATGTTGTTTTTATTCTTCTTAACCTGGTCATTGCGGTGGGTATCGCCATCCTTCTTCATGAGGTGAAGAAAAAGTTCTTATCCCGTTTGTATCAAAGCGTTATATTGCTGCCTTACCTGATTTCCATGGTCATCGTGGGCTATCTGGTGTTTGCGATGTTGAGTCTGGAAACGGGCTTCGTGAACAAGACGATCATGCCGTTATTCGGAATGTCGGATATTTCATGGTACAGCGAATCAAAATACTGGCCCTACATTTTGACGTTCGTCCACATTTGGAAAAGCGCCGGTTATTTGTGCGTCATTTATTTAGCCGCGATTATCGGGATTGATCCCGAATATTACGAGGCGGCAACCATTGACGGGGCAAGCAAATGGGAGCAGATCAAAAGCATCACGCTTCCGCTCATCACGCCGGTTATTACGGTCATGACACTGCTTCAGATCGGACGCATCTTTTACTCCGACTTCGGCCTGTTCTATCAAGTACCGCTTAATGCAGGAGCATTGCAATCAACGACTAACGTGATCGATACGTACGTATACCGCGCGCTCATGACGCTGGGCGATGTAGGTATGTCCTCGGCAGCCGGATTGTATCAATCGTTCGTCGGTTTTGTGCTCGTCTTGTTGTCAAACTATATCGTCAGAAAAATCAACAGCGACAACGCATTAATTTAAAGGGGGGAAAACTGCTTGAAAGTTAAAAATTTGATATGGCAATGGGGCGTTAACGTCATTCTGCTGATCGTCGCGATCTCGTGTATCCTGCCGTTTATCTTGCTCTTTATTTCTTCCATAACCGATGAGCAGTCGATTGTTCGTCATGGGTATTCATTTTTTCCAGAGGCATACAGCTTATCCGCTTATCGATATTTATGGCAGGATGCGGACAGAATATTTCGCGCTTATGGAATCACGATTATCGTCACGGTGATCGGGACTGTGGTCAGCCTGATCATAACCTCACTGCTTGCATACCCGTTATCGCGAAAGGATATGCCGATGAATAAATTTTGGGCATTCTTCGTCTTCTTCACGATGTTATTTAACGGTGGTCTCGTGCCTACGTATTTGGTGTACACCCAATTGTTCGATTTGAAAAACACATTGCTCGCGCTCATCGTGCCCGGACTTTTGACAAACGCCTTTTACGTCATGCTGATGAGAACATTTTTTACGACTTCAATTCCTGCTCCCGTTATGGAATCAGCCAAAATTGACGGCGCAGGAGAATTCATCACGTTTGTTCGAATCGTGTTGCCGCTGTCCCTTCCGATATTGGCGACCGTCGGATTATTTCAAACGATCCATTATTGGAACGACTGGTTTAACGGCATGATTTATATAACCGACAGCAAACTGTATAGTTTGCAAAACATGTTAAACCGGATTTTGCTTGACATCCAATTTTTGAGCAGCGGCAATTTCTCGGGAACTCAGAGCGATTCGGCGGCAAACATTCCGACGGAAACGACGCGCATGGCGATGGCTGTTATCGGGATTATCCCTATTCTGATCGCATATCCTTTCTTTCAAAAGTTTTTCGTGAAAGGACTTACGATTGGGGCGGTAAAAGGATAAGGCATTACCCAGTAATCGGCTGGTTAACATAAAACCTAAAATTGGAGAGGGTTTGAAGAATGAATAGGAAAAAAAACAGGATGAAATCAGGGGTAGCGATCATTCTTGCATCAGGCATGCTGCTGGCAGGCTGCAGTGCAAAAAACGGAAGCGGAGCGACCGATTCGACCCCGTCCGCGGCGAAGAGCGGTAAGGACTTGGCACCCTACGAGGTGACGATGGCTTTCTATGGAAACGATCAAAAAGACCTGCAAGCCGTACAGGACGAAATGAACAAAATTTTGAAGGAGAAGATCAACACAACCGTCAAATTAACCCCGATCAGCATCAGCGCATGGCAGCAGCAAACGAATCTGATGCTCGCGGGCAACGAGAAGGTCGATCTGATGTTCACGTCGGCCGGATTCAATTACGGCACGCAGGTGGCGAAAGGGCAATTGCTTCCGCTCGACGATCTGGTTGAAAAATACGGGGACAGTATTAAAAAAGCGCTTGAGCCCTATCAGCTTTCAGCCTCCAAAATAAACGGCAAGACCTATTCGATACCTGCGGTAAAAGAAATGGGATCCTACTATGGAATTCTGATGCGCAAAGATCTTGTCGACAAATACAAAGTCGATTTGGGCAAAATCAAAACGTTGGATGATTTGGACTCCGTCTTCCAGACGATTAAAGACAATGAGCCGAATATGACTCCGCTTGTTGCCAAGAACCCCGGAACCGGTCCTTTTTATGCGGGCTATGTTACTTACGACGGTTTGAACGGCGGCGCAGGCGTATTGCCGGACTATGACAATAACATGAAAGTGGTTAACTGGTACGAAACCGCGCAATATGCAGACCAATTGAACATATTGAGAAGATGGTATCAAGCCGGTTATTTGCTGAAGGATGCCGCTACAAGCAAGACGGATGGCAGGGAACTCGTGAAGGCGGGAAAAGCATTTGCCTATTTCTCGAATTTAAAGCCTGAATCCGAAATTGAAGCTTCCAGGAAAGCCGGCAAGGAAATGACGGTGGTGCCGATGACGCCGGCATACACGACCACAGACCATATCACGAGCATGATGTGGGGAATTCCAAAAAACTCAAAAGATCCGGAAAGATCGATGATGGTTCTCAATCTGCTCTATTCGGATAAACAGTTGTACAACACATTAGCTTGGGGGATCGAAGGAAAGAATTACGTGAAGAAGTCGGAGAATGTGATCGATTATCCGGCAGGCGTAGACATCACAAATAATGGCTACAACTTTAATACGCCGTATATGTTTGGCAATCAATTTCTGTCCTACACATGGCCTGCAAATGATCCTAATATTTGGAAGAAAGTAGATGAGTTCAACAAGAGTGCGAAGAAATCGAAGGCGCTGGGATTTACTTTTAGCGTTGATAAGGTAAAAACGGAATTGGCAGCGGTCAATAACGTTGTATCCGAATATGGCCTGGGGTTGGATACGGGGACACTCGATCCTGCGGAACATTTGCCGAAGTTTATCGCCAAATTGAAGTCTGCAGGTATCGATAAAATCATAAGCGAGAAGCAGAGGCAGCTTGATGAATGGGCGAATACCCAGAAATAGCGGTTGTAAGCTCTACAAAAACATGGCTCCAAGTTTACGGATTTCATTCCGTTTGTACCTTGATCGAAGCGAAAGGAATGGGTTTAAAAAATGAGAATATTATTTCTGGATCTGGACTCGACAAGCCCCGATCACTTGGGATGCTACGGCTATCATCGGAACACGTCTCCCAATATTGACAAGATTGCGGCAGAAGGTGTTCGCTTTACGAATTATTACACCTCGGACGCACCTTGCGCTCCCTCCAGGACAGCGCTGATGAGCGGGCAATTCGGCATTAGAAACGGTTTGGTGGGGCATGGCGGTACTGCGGGGGACATGAAACTTGAGGGGGAAAAGCGAGAATTGATGGGTAGGCTTACGTACGCCGGTTCGCTGCCCTCATATCTCAATATGGTTGGAAATCTGAATACGGTTCTCATCAGCCCGTTTGCCCAGCGCCATTCCACCTTTCACTTTTATGCGGGGTTTAACGAGATTATCAATACCGGCAAACACGGCCATGAATCTGCCGAGCATGTCACACCGGTAGCGCTTGATTGGATCGCGCGAAACGCGCAGAAGGAAGATTGGTTCCTGTATATCAATTACTGGGATCCTCACACGCCTTACCGGGTTCCGTTGGAATATGGAAATCCTTTTGAGAACGACCCGCTGCCGGAGTGGCTGACTGAGGAAGTATTAGAAAGACATAAGCAAAAAGTCGGTCCGCACTGCGTCCATGAGTTAACTATCAATTATATGAATAAAACCTTCGACAACCAAACTCATTCGGGCTATCCGCGTCAACCCGGCGAGATTCAGGACATGGACGGGTTAAGAAAGATGATCGACGGATACGATTGTGGAATCCGATACATGGATGAACATCTCGGGCGTTTATTTGCAGCGTTGGAGCGGCAGGGCGTACTGGATGACTTGATCATTATCATCACCGCCGATCATGGCGAGAATATGGGGCAGCTTGGAATATACGGCGAGCACGCCACGGCCGATCAGGGAACGTGCCGCCTGCCGATGATCATTCGCTGGCCGGGGATGAAGCAGGGAATTGTCGATGACGGTCTGCATCTTCATCTGGACTTGGCTCCGACACTGGCGGAGATGACCGGAGGTCCGATGATACCGCAGTGGGATGGCGTAAGTTATGCTTCTGTTCTGAAAAACGGCGCAAGCTGTGGACGAGAATTCGCCGTCTTGTCGCAATGCGCTCACGTAGCTCAACGAAGTGTCCGTTTCGGAGACTGGATGTATATTCGAACCTATCATGATGGATTTCATTTGTTCGATAAAGAAATGCTGTACAACCTGGCCGAGGATCCCCAAGAACAGCACAATGTCGCAGCCGTCAACAAAGAAGTTTGCATGAAGGCCGTCTACTATTTAACGGAGTGGCATGACGAGATGATGAGCAGAGCCGGCGATGACAGAGACCCCTTATGGACCGTCATGAAAGAGGGAGGCCCTTATCATGCCAAAGGCTACCTGAAAGGTTACGTGAAGCGCTTGGAGGAAACCGGCAGAGGGCAATATGCGGAGGAACTGATCCAAAAGCATCCGCAAGAGTTCCCGGAAAATATGAAAGCGGCGATGGTTATGCTTCAAAAGCAAATTATGCAAAAAATGAAGGGGTAGAGAGACGTGGCAGATAAATCGCAAATGAACCATAAACGCCTTATAGGAAGTGGCCACGGTCAATAATGTTATATCCGAATACGTCCTGGGTTTGGAAACGGGGATACTCGACAATGGGACAAAAATCATAATGAGGTGTTATCTATGCAGCGAGTCATTACTTTTGAAGGATCGCATAATTTTCGCGATATGGGAGGCTATCGAACTGCCGATGGCCGGAAAGTGAAATATGGTCTTTTCTTTCGTTCTGATGAACTCAGTGGTTTGTCGGAGCAAGATTTAGTCTCTTTTCAAGCCTTGAATATCAAAACGATCTTTGACTACCGCGATGATTATGAAGCGCAAAAAAAACCGGATCCGGCTTTTGCGGGCGCAAAAAATATTCGCATATCGGCAATTAAAGCGAATCAAGTATCGAAAATCAACATGCCGGGAAATGCGGAGAACGCTGATCGAAAAAATCATTTTATCATAGATATGGTCAAAAGCGGCTTTTTCAAACAATTTCGCGCAGATACGATGATGATGGATTTGTATACGAAGCTTCCGATCAACAATCCGTCATATAAACAGTTAATGGAAATCATCCAACAGTCGGATAACCTGGGGCTTCTGCATCATTGCACGGCGGGCAAGGATCGCACGGGAGTCGGGGCTGCCTTGATTTTGCTGGCGCTCGGCGTTCCGGAAGAAACGGTCATGGAAGACTATCTTTTGACCAACGAAACGATGAAAGTATTCAACGGGAAACTCATGAAACAGCTAGCCGATCATGTGAATGAAGAGGAATTGCAAAATATCGAAAATATGATGGGCGTAAAAGAAGCATATATGGAAGCCGTTTTCGGTTCGATCAAGGAGACGTATGGCCATGTTGACACTTATTTAGCCGAGGAATTTGGCTTCACGAAGCAAAAGCGGGAAACTTTGCAAAGCATGTGCTTGGAATAAAGGGGAGAATAAGCGTGGTAAATTTGGCGGCTAAACCTTTTTATTTAAAGGAAGAAGATATAGAGTGGGTCCGTGAAACGCTGGCTACAATGGAGGTAAGGGACAAAATCGGACAGCTGTTTTGTCCGATCGGAATGACCGACGATCGTCAGCAATTGAAAACATTAATCGAGGGGGTAAAGCCTGGCGGCATCATGTTTCGGCCGGGGCCGGGTAAGGCCGTACAGGACGTGCACCGTTTTTTGCAGGAGCATTCCAAGGTGCCATTGCTCATTTCCGCAAATCTTGAGTCCGGAGGCAACGGAATTACCGCTGACGGCACTTATTTCGGTAAGCAACTGCAGGTTGCGGCGACGGACAATGAAGAAATGGCGTACAAATTAGGGGTTGTAGCCGGCAGAGAAGGAGGGGCCGTCGGTTGCAATTGGTCGTTTGCGCCGGTCGTCGATATTGATTTCAATTTCCGTAATCCGATCACGAATGTTCGAGCGTTCGGTTCCGATCCGGCTAGAGTCGCAAAAATGGCAAAAGCGTATACCGAAGGTATTCAAAAAAGCGGACTGGCCGTATCGGTCAAGCATTTTCCGGGTGACGGCGTGGACGAGCGCGACCAGCATTTATTGACTACGGTCAATTCGCTTTCCGTGGAGGAATGGGACAAATCGTTCGGCATGGTGTACCGGGAACTGATCGAAGCAGGTGCCGAGACCGTGATGGTCGGCCATATTATGCTCCCTGCCTATTCGCGGAAACTCGTTCCCGGCATCATCGACGAGGAATTAATGCCTGCGACCCTGGCGCCCGAACTGATTCAAACGCTGCTTCGGCAGCAGCTCGGTTTTAATGGCCTGGTCGTAACGGACGCTACGCAGATGGCCGGCTTTATGATGGCGGAGAAGCGGGAAATCGCCGTGCCGAAATCGATTGCCGCCGGCTGCGATATGTTTCTGTTCAACAAAAATATCCAGGAAGATTTCGGTTTTATGATGAAAGGTCTCCAAAGCGGTATTTTGACGATAGAAAGACTGGATGAAGCGGTAACGCGCATTTTGGCGCTCAAAGCTTCTCTCGGCTTGCATAAACGGCAGCAGGATGGAACGCTTGTTCCGAATTCGGATGAACTTGCGATATTACAATGTGAAGAACATAAAGTTTGGGCAAAGGAATGTGCGGATCAAGCGGTTACGCTCGTTAAAGATACTCAGCAACTTCTGCCGATTGCCATCGATACGCACAAGCGTATTTTGCTATACGTTCTTGGAGATGGCGGAGGCCATCGCAGTACCCCGATTTCTTCCTATGTGGAGGCAAAATTAAAAGCGGAAGGTTTCGACATCACCGTTTTCGACAATAAAAATGTTGACTTCAGAGCGGTGTTCAGCGGGGTAGGAGAGCTAAGCGCACAATACGATTTGGCGTTATATGTAGCCAACATCGAAACGGCAAGTAACCGGACCACGGTACGCATCGATTGGGAGCCGCTGCTCGCCGCGGATGTCCCGTGGTTTGTCCGGGAGCTCCCGACCGTGTTCGTTTCCGTTGCAAGTCCTTATCATCTACAGGATGTTCCGCGGGTCCAAACGTACATTAACGCCTATTCGGGCAGCGAAACGATCGTTGACGCAGTTGTCGACAAGCTGCTTGGCAGATCGGATTTCAAGGGAATAAGCCCGGTCGACCCTTTCTGCGGCTGCTGGGAAGCGAAGCTGTAAGAAGCATAGTTCAGTCAGGAGGATCTATGGACATCGAAGCGGTTATTTTCGATTTAGACGGTGTGATCGTACATACCGACCATCATCACTATTTGGCATGGAAGCGAATGTGCGACGAAGAGGGCATTCCGTTCGACGAGACGATAAACGACAGGTTGCGGGGCGTAAGCCGTATGGCTTGCGTGAACATCATTTTGGAGAAGGCAGCCCGCAAGTATTCGCCGCAGGAGAAAATGGATTTGGCCGAGCGAAAAAACGGATACTATAAGGAGATGCTGCGGACGTTATCCGCTGCGGACTTGCCCTCCGGAATCGTAATGACGCTGGACACTTTGCGGCAAAAACGAATAAAACTGGCGATCGGATCCTCGAGCAAAAATGCACCGTACATTCTGGATCGGCTAGGACTTTCGCGTAAGTTCGATGCCGTTGCGGACGGTAATGATATTTGCAGAAGCAAACCGGATCCTGAAGTATTTTTGCTTGCGGCAAGCAAATTGGGGGTACGCCCTGATCGCTGCCTGGTTATAGAGGATGCGGCAGCCGGTGTAGAAGCGGCGTTTAGAGGCGGCATGTGGGTCGCTGCCATTGGCGAGGCTTGTGAATGCGATATAGCGGATTATCAGATTGGCCAGATTGAAGAATTGCTGCCCATACTGCAAGCGAATGGGAGTGACAGGTGATGAGCCCTATAGCAGCAAGACCGAATATTTTATGGATTACACTCGAAGATACGAGCCCGAGAATGGGCTGCTATGGAGATGTCTTGGCACGTACGCCGAACATCGACAAGCTGGCCGGCGAAGGCATGCTGTACCGAAATGCGTTTGCCGTAGCAGGTGTGTGTGCCCCCAGCCGATCGTCAGTCATTACGGGGATGTACCCGACTTCGATCGGTACTCATCACATGCGTACCGGGCATACGAACCCTTTAACGCCGGAGCTGCCTACACCCTATTCTGCGGTTCCTCCCGCTCATGTCAAGACGATTCCCGAAATGATGCGTGCAAGCGGCTATTACTGCACGAACAACTGGAAGACGGATTACCAGTTCGAGGCGCCTTTAACAGCGTGGGACGAAAACGGAATGGAAGCGCACTGGCGGAACCGGGAACCCGGACAGCCTTTCTTCTCGGTATTCAACTATATGTTTACCCATGAAAGCGGCATATGGAGGAAGGAGATAACGGAAGCAATCCGCAAGATCCATGGCGAGAAGCCGCTCCAAACCGATCCGGATCGGGTTATCGTTCCTCCGTACATTCCCGACACACCGAAATCGCGTCTTGCACTTGCGAAACATTATGACCTTGTGGCAAACGCGGACCAGTACGTTGGTCGACTCCTTCAGCAGCTTGAAGAGGATGGCTTGACGAATAATACGATCGTCATGTTATGGAGCGATCACGGCGAAGGGCTGCCGCGAGCCAAACGTTGGACGTACGATGCGGGAATTCGCGTTCCGCTTATCGTACGTTGGCCCGGTTATGTGGATCAAGGACAAATCAGCGAACAGATGGTTAGCATGATCGATCTTGGCCCGACGGTGCTTTCACTGGCGAGCATTCCCGTTCCGAGATATATGCAAGGACAACCGTTCATGGGGAATCATGCCGAACCGAGAGACTGCATCTTTGCTACTCGCGACCGTTACGATGAGGCTTACGATAAGGTGCGCACCGTTCGCGATAAGAGATTCAAATACATTCGCAACGATTATCCGCTGCAGCCTTATCTGCAATGGATTCCATTCAGTCATGATCACCCGATGTGGCAGGAGCTATGGAGGCTGAATTTGGCAGGCGAATTGACCGGCGATCAACAGCTGCTTATGCAAAACCAGCGTCCTCCGGAAGAATTGTACGATTGTTTGAACGATCCTTACGAACTGCATAATTTGGCGGACGACCCGGCTTTCCTAGGGCAATTGCTTCGACTGCGAAAGCTGCTCGAAGATTGGTGCGGCCAATATGATACCTGGGGAGATATTCCCGAAGAGCAGATGGTTGCCCGCATGTGGCCGAACGGGGTGCAGCCGCGAACCGCCAAACCGCTCATCATCCCGATCAACAGCCGGATGCCGGGCAAGGATGCTGTGTATAAAGGAACCTTTAATGAGCCGACCGCGATCATTCTTCACTCGGCAACGCAGGGGGCTTCCATCACTTATACGACCGATGAAGACCCGAATCCCCGTTGGAAGCTGTACACGGAGCCGATCACGGTAAACGCCGGCACGATTCGAATTCTGGCTAAAGCGGTTCGGATCGGATATCAAGATAGCGAGGAGGCAACCGCTACGTTTGTTGTAGTATAGGTAGATGGTAAAGAGTCACACTGAAGATAATGGATCAGTTAAGCGAAAGGATGGTTGACAGGAATGCGAGCGGTCATGCTAATGTTCGATTCGTTGAATAAAAGGATGCTTCCGAATTACGGATGCGATTGGATCAAAGCTCCGAACTTCGAGAGGCTATCGGAAAAAATGGTCACGTTCGATAAGTGCTACGCAGGCAGTTTGCCTTGCATGCCCGCACGCAGAGAACTGCATACAGGGCGATATAATTTTTTGCACCGAAGCTGGGGACCTTTGGAACCGTATGACGTTTCTGCGATCGAATTGTTGAAAAAGAATAAGGTATACACTCATCTGACGACGGATCATTATCATTATTTCGAAGACGGCGGAGCCACCTACCATACGAAATATAACTCATGGGAGCTTGCCAGAGGACAAGAAGGCGATGCGTGGAAAGGACAAGTAGAAGCGCCGCCTATTCCGGAGACGTTAAGCAATCCGAAGTCGGGCGATAAATGGCGGCAAGACTGGGTAAACCGTCAATTATTGAAGGAAGAGGACGACATGCCTCTTGCTGTCACGGTATCAAGAGGAATCGAATTCATCGAGAGAAATTACAAGCAGGACCGATGGTTTTTACAAATTGAAGCATTCGATCCTCATGAGCCCTTTTTCACCCAACAAAAATATAAGGACTTGTATCCGCATGATTATAACGGGAAGCACTATGACTGGCCGGATTATGCGAAGGTGACGCAAAAGCCGGAAGAAATCCAGCATATGATCTTTGAATATGCGGCATTAGTAAGTATGTGCGATGCATATTTAGGAAAAGTACTGGATACCTTCGATCGTTATGATCTGTGGAAAGATACTATGCTGATCGTCAATACCGATCATGGTTTCCTGCTAGGCGAACATGAATGGTGGGGGAAAAATATTCAACCATTTTACAATGAAATCGTAAATATTCCTTTCTTTTTATGGGATCCGAAATTCGGGGTCAAAAATAAACGCAGTGACGCTTTGGTTCAGACGATTGACTTGGCGCCTACGCTGCTTCATTTCTTCGATATTCCGATACCGGATACGATGCAAGGTCAATCGCTGCATGCCGTGATCGAAAGCGACGCACATGTCAGGGATGGAGCACTATTCGGTATTCATGGCGGTCATATCAACTGTACGGATGGACGTTACGTCTATATGCGAGGGCCGAAGGACATCAATAACGGACCCTTGTACGAGTACACATTGATGCCCACACATATGAATAGGATGTTTGATGTCAAAGAATTCATAGGAATGGAATTAGTTGAACCTTCTCCCCATAGTAATGGGTGTCCGACTTTGAAAATAAAGGCTAATAATTTCATCAATCCTTATCTGTACGGCCATTTATTGTTTGATCTCGAGAGAGATCCCAAGCAGGAAAACGCGATAGACGATCCGGAAACGGAGCTCAAAATGATCCGCCTTTTAGCTAAGCTGATGATTGAACATAATGCTCCAGATGAACAATTCGAACGTATCGGTATTCCTGAGGATGGACTTGCAGATATTGCTGATATAGAGCAAGTCAAGGCGCTCAGGCAGCGGCGCTTAAAGGTAAATTTGGGTCAAGGTGAGGAGTGGACAGGTAAAGCAGCGGAAATATTCTTCGCTTTGCAATGTGTTGCTCCAGCTCCGATTCGAGCGATGTTAAACGATAAGCTGGCTGAAATCATGCACAAAAATTCGACGAATGAAGTAAACGAGCAGGTCGTCCTTCAACTCGCAAACGAACTGTTCGGCGCCCGTGCTCCTATGTTAATAAGAATTTTAATCTAGGCGTGAGGTTTTTTGTGATTACAGGAAGGTCTTCATGAAACCTGGAATATTGCCGTTATTATGGAGAAATACCTTGAGAAGAAAGAACATCATGTGTTACTGGCTAAGTGGGGGGAAAGCGGTCGATGTTCTGGCGCCCGAACGTTGGCCTGTACCAGAAGAAGCGACTCGGCTTCCGATTGTTGAATGAATGTAGGTAAAGATGAACCGTAGCAATCTGCTGCGGTTTTTTTGAAAATCTTGGCTTCAGCTTGCCTTGTTTAAGTAATGAAACTAGAGGAGCGTCATATGAACAATTCCAACGAAAAAAAGCCTTCGTGCTGCTCGGTTAGTCGTAACATTCCTATAAAGAAATTCATATCTAAGGAAGTCCCCTCATTAACGAGTCAAAGAAAAAACATACAGGACATGGTTTATTTGCCCGGCGGAGAGTTTCTTATGGGTACGGAGGATCGTGAAGGATTTCCCTTCGATGGGGAAGGGCCGATCCGCACTGTTTCCGTAAAACCTTTTTATATAGACGCTTGTGCTGTTTCCAACGAAGAGTTCAGCACGTTTGTCAACCAGACGGGGTATTTGACGGAAGCGGAGAAATTCGGATGGTCTTATGTGTTTCATCTATTTGTTTCGAAGGAAACTTCATTGCACGTGAAAAATTCCCCTATGGGCACTCCTTGGTGGTGGATCGTTGATGGGGCGGATTGGAGGCACCCGGAAGGTCCTGATTCCGATATAAGGGATCGGATGGATCACCCGGTCATCCATATATCGTGGAACGATGCTATGGCTTACTGTTCATGGTCGGGAAAGCGGCTTCCTACCGAAGCGGAATGGGAATATGCGGCTCGTGGCGGTCTAGGCCAAAAAAGATATCCTTGGGGGGACGAGCTTAAGCCGGGGGGGCAGCATCGCTGCAATATTTGGCAGGGAAAGTTTCCCGAGAAAAACAATCAGAGTGATGGATATGCCGGTACTGCGCCGGTCAAGTCGTTTGAGCCGAATGGCTTCGGATTATATAACGTTGTAGGCAATGTGTGGGAATGGTGTGCCGATTGGTTTCACCCCACCTATAATATCCATGCGACAAAAGATAATCCAACCGGGCCGCCGACGGGAGAAGCACGCGTGATGCGTGGGGGCTCCTATTTATGCCATAGGTCATATTGTAACCGATACCGCGTAGCGGCAAGAAGTAAGAATACGCCGGATAGCTCGGCAGGAAATATGGGATTTCGCTGTGTTGCGGATGCTTAAGATATTCGAGAAGGACTAAAAGTTCCGATCAATCTATTGAAAATGGATTTTGCGAAGCTATTGAGTTATGTCAGCAAACAAAGTGTGGTAGAGTATTAAATCTTTAGGCTAAATTTAAGTTTCTAAATTCTAGAGACACCCTTACATGAATGAGAATCGTTTATGGAGCTTTATCGGGAAGCTTCCAGCTTATTGGAAAACCATGTTAATGTACGTTGCCATGCATAAGCCGGGGACACGGTAAAACCATAGCTAAATGATCTTTTATAAAAAAGGATGCACAGAGCGAGATCTAATCGCCCTGTGCATCCTTTTCAGTTTTGTACTAGGTTTTGTCTTTTTTGGAAGAATTATGTTAAATGTGCAGGATTTCCTTAATGGATATCGAATATATACCTATATCTTTTAGTTCATTGTACATGACTCCGTTAAGTTAAAGTGAGATATCCATGGATAAAATTTGTGAGTTAATCGCATAGGGCTATAATACGTCAAGCTAGTGTGTTTGTTGGCGGAGATCCTTTGGAAGGTAGAATAACAAAAAGGAATTCCGCATAACAAGTTTAGTCCGTAACAAGGTTTTGGCTGATTCAAAATGAAACAGCACCTATAAATCTTGTGGTAAATAGGATGGGGGGATAGCTTGTGATACATAGCTTAAAGGAGATTAACACGTTAACAGATTTGCTTTCATGGCGAGCAAAAAGTCAAAGAGATAGCGTGGTCTATCGCTTTCTGACAGAGAGTGGAGAAGAAGATTGGCTAACTTATGGTGAATTGGACAGCAGAGCACGCTTGCTAGCAGCTTGGCTAACCCAGCACCAGGCTCAAGGAAGACGAGCTTTGCTGTTGTACCCCCCAGGTCTAGACTATATTGTAGCTTTTTTCGGATGTCTGTATGCCGGGGTTGTTGCTGTACCGGCTTACCCACCACGTCTCAACGCCAATCTTCTTCGTGTCGAATCTATTATTGCCGACTGTGACGCTAGCTTTGCCCTAACAGACGCTATAATCCTGTCCCGGCTTCAAGCTAAATTCCCGGAACATCCTATACTTTCCCGGCTACAATGGGTTGTAACCGATTCTTGGATATCGCAGAGCACACACGACTGGCAAGAACCTACCCCGATAGATAGTAAACGTCTAGCATTTCTCCAATACACCTCTGGTTCGACTTCAGCACCCAAAGGGGTAATGTTGAGCCATCAAAATATTTTGCACAATCTCCAGCTAATCCAGCAATCATTCCAATTGAGCCCTAACGATAGAAGTGTCATCTGGTTGCCTCCTTATCATGATATGGGATTGATAGGCGGCATTCTTCAGCCATTATACACCGGATATCCTGTTGTTCTGATGTCCCCCGCTCATTTTATCCAACATCCTATACATTGGTTGAAAGCTATCGCTGATACGGGAGCTACCGTCAGTGGAGGCTCAAACTTTGCGTATGAGCATTGCCTTAAGAGAATATCGAAGGAAGAGAGTGATAAGCTCGATTTGAGCGGGTGGACTTGCGCGTTTACGGGGGCTGAACCGATACAGGCTGAAACGTTGAGACGTTTTGCAGATGCCTTCCATTCCAGCGGATTCCGATATTCATCCTTTTATCCTTGCTACGGTTTGGCAGAGGCAACGCTGTTTGTATCGGGAACGAAGAGAGATACCGGACCTGTAGAAAATAGTTTTGATAGTAAATTATTAGAGGAGGGGGAAGTGGATGGAGCGGCTTCCTTGTCATCTGATACCCGCAGCTTGATCAGTTCGGGAAGGCTCATGTATTCGGATCCCGCTGTTGTCATCGCAGATCCGGTGAGTGCAACCAGGCAAGAACCGAATAAGATCGGTGAGATTTGGATATCGGGGATTAGCGTCGCTCAAGGCTATTGGAATAAGGAGGAACAGACCCAAAAAACGTTTGGTGCCTACTTGTCTGATACAGGAGAAGGCCCGTTTCTTAGGACAGGAGACCTAGGATTCATTTCTTCCGAAGAACTTTATATTACAGGACGAATGAAAGATTTGATTATTATCCGCGGACGGAATTACTATCCCCAAGACATAGAGTATACGATAACCAAGAGCCATCTTGCGGTAAGTTCGGGAAACAGTGCCGCATTCTCTGTCGATGTACAGGGCAGTGAACGTTTGGTTATTGTATGTGAGCTGGAGCGCACGTATCGTAAAACAGATCCTTACGAAGTGTTTCAATCGATCAGACAAGCTACCTCAGAATATTTCGAGTTAGAGGTATACGCTATTGTACTTATTAAACCAGCCTCCATTCACAAAACATCGAGTGGAAAAATTCAACGAAGCTTGTGCAGGCAGTCCTATCTGGATGGAACGCTTGAATCGGTTGCAGTCTATCAAACACAGGATGCTGGCATCTCGTCCCTAAGCGAAGGGAATGCTTCAACCGGGCAAGAAAGAGATGATCAGCAGGAACGCATTTCAAGCAAGGAAGTCTCCCCGCTAGACGGTGTTTCACTTAGGCAACTAACAGAAGTGGAGCGGATGCAATACATCGCCGATCTGTTGAACTCCAAAATCTCCAGGTTATTAAATCTCTCTATTCCATGGGATCAGGATCTTCCACTGCAGGCTCTCGGATTAGATTCAATGAAAATTGTGGAGCTTAAAGCCGAGATTGAAGATGCTTTTCAAATCAGCTTATCACTGGACTGCTTGCTGGATGGGCCGACGGTGCAAGAACTGTCACTGATCGTGGAACGGTTAATCCTATCTCCCCTTACTCATACTCCAATGTTGGATGTATCTATCAAAAAGACCACAACGGATGTGGAGTTTTCACTCTCGGCGGGTCAACAAGCGCTTTGGTTTATCCAAAAGTTACATCCGGAAAGCCGAATGTATCAGATTACGAAGACCTTTCGGATACTGCGAAATTTCAATCAAGATATATTTATCCGCTCCATGAATATCTTCCAGAACCGTCATTCTCTGCTTCGGGCTTCTATCAAAGAGACCGATGAAAGACCTGTTTTTCGAATTGAAGAACAGTTGGAAGCTGAGATTGCTATTATAAATACCCAAGGGTGGTCTAAGGAGCACAGGTGGGAACAAATCAGGAGGGATATGGGAAGGCCATTTGATTTCGAAAAAGGCCCCCTGTACCGGATTCAGTTGATGGTATGCGACGATGCTGAATACATCCTTTCGTTTACGTTCCATCATATCATCAGCGACTTTTGGTCATTTGCTATATTTGCTAGAGAATTCAGTGAGATTTATGTTTCCTTATCGGAAGGTAAGTCCTATTCTTTGCCTGCGATACGAAGCGAATACAAAGAATTTGTGTATAGACAACAAAAGGCTCTGGAGCACGAAGGTGAGCAATTATATTTATTTTGGAAAGAGCGGTTAACAAATCTGGAGCCACTTGTACTGGGCAAGCCGCCGTTAGAGAACGGGAACGGTGTTACTAGCAAAAAGATGATTTTTCATATACCGTCAAGTTCCTTCGGGCAAATCCGGCAATTAGCTAGGAGTTCAGAGGTTTCCTTATACACTTGTTTGCTTTCTGCTTTACTTACAGTATTTCACCGCTGCTTGCCTCAGGAACATGTATCGCTCGGAAGTCCGACATCAGGCAGATTACATAATCATTTCATGGGAACTTTCGGTTACTTTGCAAACCCGATCGTCCTATCGAATGCTTTTGTTCCAGAGGAGTCATTCCGGAATTTGATGAAGCGGGTTCAGCAAGGAGTTACGGACGCGTTGAAGCACCAAGAGTATCCGTTCTCTTATATTGTGGAACGTCTGCAGTCCAAGCGAGGGCAGGGCAACCCGTTGTTTAACGTTATGTTTTCTGTACATTCATCTGTATTGGATCAAAGTGATGCGTTGGTGGCTGCGGCGATTGGTGTCCCGGGGACTAAGATCAAGTTGGGGACGCTGGAGATGGAGCTTTTGGATGTCGTTGATTCTATGCCTCAATTTGACCTTGCCTTAACGATGGGCCAAGTTGGAGACGAACTTCATGCCTGTATGGAATACGATTCGTTCCAGCTTGATGATGAGACCGTAAAACGGATATCAGCGTTGTTCCGGCAGCTTCTGATAAGCGCCGCCGAGAATCCGGATCAGAGTGTAGGGCGTCTTGATATGTTGAGTAAAAACGAAGTCCGGCAGCAGATCGGGGACTGGAATGAGACGGGGCTGTCCCTTCCTCCGGACGACATTCTTGCACGCTTCGAAGAGCAGGCAGCCCGGATACCGGAGGCAACAGCGCTTCTGTACGGAGAAGAGAGACTAACGTACGGGGAGCTAAACCGGCAGTCCAACCAATTGGCTCACCGGCTTATCGCACTGGGCACCCGGCCGGGTCGTCTCGTCGGGGTATGCTTGGACCGAAGTCCAGAGCTAGTGATCAGCTTGTTGGCGGTTCTTAAGGCGGGTGGTGCGTATGTGCCTTTGGACCCCGCGCTGCCGCAGGACCGGCTCCAGTACATGATGGAGCGAGCGAATGTCAACGTGCTGGTGACTAAACAAGCTTGGGCTAAAGGCATGAACACGGAGGCAGGCAGGAGAATCCTATGCTTGGATGACGTGGATGCGAGGCTGGAAGAAGAGAGCGAAGCGAATCCTAAAGCGGACATGGATGCGCGGCAGTTGATGTATGTGATCTTCACGTCAGGATCAACGGGAGTGCCGAAAGGGGCAAGTGTTTTCCGGCATGGCTTTAATAGTCTGATGCAGTGGTACACCGGAGAATTCGCCATGACGGAATCCGATCGAGTGCTGCTGATCACTTCGCCAAGCTTTGACCTGACGCAGAAAAATATCTTTGCTCCGCTTATGACAGGAGGGCAGCTGGTGCTGCTGCCGACAGGCTACTATGACCCCCGGGAAGTGACAGGGCTAATTGAGCAGCACACCATTACCCTATTGAATGGAACGCCCAGTGCCTTCTACCCCCTGCTCGACGAGACGGAGCCGCTTGGTTATATCCAGCTGAGTACCTTGCGGCATGTCTTTCTGGGAGGCGAGCCGATTGCACCGGACAGGCTGGTGTCTTGGACAGAATCGGAAGCTTGTCATGCAGAGGTGGTGAACACCTATGGTCCGACAGAGTGTACGGATGTAACGGTCTACGGCAGAATGCCGGACATGCGTGCACTGGAGTCGGGACCAGTACCGATCGGGCGACCGACGCCGAACACGAAACTCTACATTTTGAATGAAGGGTTTGGGCTGGTCCCTGCGGGGGTGCCGGGAGAGTTGTGTATTGCCGGGGCGCAGGTCGGCGGTGGCTATGTGGGGGATGCCGAGCGGACCACAGAGAAATTCGTGAGCAATCCTTACGGAAACGGGGAAGCATCGATTCTGTACCGGACGGGGGATTTGGCCAAATATTTACCAGATGGAACCGTTGTGTATTTAGGACGGATGGACCATCAGGTGAAGATTCGGGGATATCGTATCGAGCTGGGCGAGATTGAAGCTGCTCTTCGGGATTGTAGAGAAGTGAAAGACGCCGTAGTACTGGCAAGGGAAGACCGGGCGGGTGAGAAGAAGCTGGCGGCCTATGTGGTGCCGGAAGCCGAAGGTGTCCCGGAAGAACAAAAGATGAACTGGCGGGAAGAACTCCGTCAGAAGCTGCCGGAATATATGGTGCCTTGGTCGTTCGTTCTGCTGTCGGAGCTTCCGCTGTCACCCAACGGCAAGGTGGATCGAAAAGCGCTCCAGGCTCGAGAAGATTCTGGCCAGCCGGAATCGACGTACGTGGCTCCGCGCAATAGCATGGAGACGGCTATGGCCCAAATCTGGGCAGAGGTTCTACAGGTAGAGAAGATAGGGATTCATGATAACTTTTTTGAACGTGGAGGCCATTCGATTTTGGCTGTACAGGTAGCCTCCAAAGTTCGTTCTCAACTTGAAGTGGAATTACCGATTCAACATTTTTTTGAAAGTCCTACCATCGCTTACTTAACTGAACAACTGCAATCGATACCTGCGGGTGCAGCTTCCAGACCGAAGATGACTAAACTTTCTCGTGGCAAGCATCGGATAAACTGATTTCATTAATTCTGGGCATGGGTTAGAGGAGGATTAGAATGAACAATTCAGAGTCAAGTTCACCGATAAAAGTTTCGAGCGAGGATTCCAGCCTTGCGAGGTATGCCTTCGAAGCTTCATTTGCCCAGCAGAGATTATGGCTTGTCCATCAATTACTCACAGACAAATCTGTATACAACATTCCGGCGGCGATCAGACTCAAGGGTTCTCTTCAGTACGAAGCACTTGAGAGAGCCTTTCAGTGCATGATTAATCGGCATGATACCTTGAGGACGACCTTCAAAGAATCAGATGGAGAAGTTACACAAATTGTTGAGGAAGGGCTGGGATGGAAGCTTCCGGTTGTCGATTTATCCGTATTTCCCGAACCTATACGCTGGATGCGAGCTGTAGGGATTGCTGAAATGGAAGCAGCAACACCGTTTGATTTAGAAGCCGGCCCCTTATTTCGCATTTCCTTGATTCACCTTGCCGAGAGCGATCATCTTCTTCTGATCAACCTGCATCATATTATTTCGGATGGATGGTCGACGGGGATTCTGGTCAGCGAGCTATCTGAATTTTACAGGGCGTTTATCAATGGAATTGAGGCCGAGCTCCCAGAGCTTCCTGTCCAATATGCGGATTACTCCCACTACCAGAAAGAGTGGATGCAGGGTGAAATGCTCCATGAGCATCTGGAATACTGGAAAGAGAAGTTATCCGGGGAACTACCGGTGCTGGAACTGCATACTTCTCCGCTGCGCCCCGAACAAACGGGGAATGAAGGGCGCACGTATAAGTTCACGGTGAATAGTGGGGCAAGCCAAGCTATAAAAGAACTAAGCCAGAAACAAGGCGTAACGCCTTTCATGGCTTTACTGGCCCTGTTTAAGGTGTGGATGTACCGATATTCCAGCCAGATGGATCTGTTGGTAGGTACGCCAGTGGCAGGACGGGATTCAGAAGAAGTGGAGGGGCTTATCGGGTTCTTCGTTAATAACCTGGTTATTCGCAGTTCTATGGATGCCACAGCGTCGTTCAGCCGTTTTCTTGAGCAGGTTAAGAAAACGGTAGTGGAGGCGTATCCTCATCAGGAGGTGCCATTTGAAAAAGTAGTGGAAGCTGTCCAGCCGAACCGGGGTACTGGGATCACACCGATTTTTCAGTCGATGTTCGCTTTTCAGCAACAAGCTATAACGGTAAAACTAGATGGACTGGAATCGGAAATTGTTTGCATCGAACGGGGAACATCCAAATTCGACCTGCTAATGGAGCTGGTTGATTCGGGTGAAGAATTTGTCGGGACTTTGGAATATCGTACCGACCTATTCACTCAAGAGGCGATCGAGCGCATGGCCGTGCACTTTCAGCAGCTTCTGATAAGCGCCGCCGAGAATCCGGATCAGAGTGTAGGGCGTCTTGATATGCTGAGTAAAGACGAAGTCCGGCAGCAGATCGGGGACTGGAATGAGACGGGGCTGTCCCTTCCTCCGGACGATATTCTTGCACGCTTCGAAGAGCAGGCAGCCCGGGTACCGGAGGCAACAGCGCTTCTGTACGGAGAAGAGAGACTAACGTACGGGGAGCTAAACCGGCAGTCCAACCAATTGGCTCACCGGCTTATGGCACTGGGCACCCGGCCGGGTCGTCTCGTCGGGGTATGCTTGGACCGAAGTCCAGAGCTAGTGATCAGCTTGTTGGCGGTTCTTAAGGCGGGTGGTGCGTATGTGCCTTTGGACCCGGCGCTGCCGCAGGATCGGCTCCAGTACATGATGGAGCGAGCGAATGTCAACGTGCTGGCGACCAAACAAGCTTGGGCTAAAGGCATGAACACGGAGGCAGGCAGGAGAATTCTGTGCTTGGATGACGTGGATGCGAGGCTGGAGGAAGAGAGCGAAGCGAATCCTAAAGTGGAGATGGATGCGCGGCAGCTGATGTATGTGATCTTCACGTCAGGATCAACGGGAGTGCCGAAAGGAGCAAGTGTTTTCCGGCATGGCTTTAATAGTCTGATGCAGTGGTACACCGAAGAATTCGCCATGACGGAATCCGATCGAGTGCTGCTGATCACTTCGCCAAGCTTTGACCTGACGCAGAAAAACATCTTTGCTCCGCTTATGACAGGAGGGCAGCTGGTGCTGCTGCCGACAGGCTACTATGACCCCCGGGAAGTGACAGGGCTAATTGAGCGGCACACCATTACCCTATTGAATGGAACGCCCAGTGCCTTCTACCCCCTGCTCGACGAGACGGAGCCGCTTGGTTATATCCAGCTGAGTACCTTGCGGCATGTCTTTCTGGGAGGCGAGCCGATTGCACCGGACAGGCTGGTGTCTTGGACAGAAGCGGAGGCTTGTCAAGCAGTGGTGGTGAACACCTATGGTCCGACAGAGTGTACGGATGTAACGGTCTACAACAGAATGCCGGACATGCGCGCACTGGAGTCGGGACCAGTACCGATCGGGCGACCGACGCCGAACACGAAACTTTACATTTTGAATGAAGGGCTTGGGCTAGTTCCTGCGGGGGTGCCGGGAGAGTTGTGTATTGCCGGGGCGCAGGTCGGCGGTGGCTATGTGGGGGATGCCGAGCGGACCGCAGAGAAATTCGTGAGCAATCCTTACGGAAACGGGGAAGCACCGGTTCTGTACCGGACAGGGGATTTGGCCAAATATTTACCGGATGGAACCGTTGTGTATTTAGGGCGGATGGACCATCAGGTGAAAATTCGGGGATATCGTATCGAGCTAGGCGAGGTTGAAGCTGCTCTTCGGGACTGTAGAGAAGTGAAAGACGCCGTAGTACTGGCAAGGGAAGACCGGGCGGGTGAGAAGAAGCTGGCGGCCTATGTGGTGCCGGAAGCCGAAGGTGTCCCGGAAGAACAAAAGATGAACTGGCGGGAAGAACTCCGTCAGAAGCTGCCGGAATATATGGTGCCTTGGTCGTTCGTTCTGCTGTCGGAGCTTCCGCTGTCGCCCAACGGCAAGGTGGATCGAAAGGCGCTCCAGGCTCGGGAAGATTCTGGCCAGCCGGAATCGACGTATGTGGCTCCGCGCAATAGCATGGAGACGGCTATGGCCCAAATCTGGGCAGAGGTTCTACAGGTGGAGAAGATAGGGATTCATGATAACTTTTTTGAACGTGGAGGTCATTCACTTACGGCTATGAGTCTTCTCAGCAAAATGAACAAGTCGCTGGAAGCACAAGTAACGCTGAGTCAGTTTTTTGCCCAACCATCCATTGCCGGGTTCGCTAAAGTTCTGGAACAGGGTGAAAGGACAGCCTTTGAACCTATTCAAAAAGCAGAGGAAAGCGCCTATTATCCGTTGTCGCCGGCTCAAAAACGTCTATATGTGCTGCATGAACTGGATCCTCAGGCTACCGTGTATAACATGCCTATGGTTCTGGAGGTATCTGGTTCTCTTGATAGGTCCCGCCTTCGGTTCGCCTTTACACGCTTGATGGAGCGTCATGAAAGTCTGCGAACCTCTTTTGTAATGGTTGAAGGCGAGTTGATACAGCGGATTGATGATGAAGTCATATTGAACATTGATGTGATGGAGTGTGCGACAGCGGAAGAGGCGGAGCAATTCATCCAGTCATGGATACGACCATTTGAACTCACCCATGCTCCGTTGATGCGAATCGTCATGATTGAATTGGATAATGGGGAAATCCGGATTCTGTTCGACATGCACCACATCGTATCTGATGGTGTTTCCATGTCTTTGTTAATGAAAGATTTCATGCACTTGTACGAGGAGAAGTCATTACCGAATCTGAATATCCAGTATAAGGATTACACGATCTGGTATCTGGATCATTTAAAAGGGATGGAGATGCAGGTAAGTGAAGCTTACTGGCTCAATCAACTGCAAGGGGATATTCCTTCTCTTTCTTTGAGCGATGCATGGGTGCGCCCTTCGATTTTTACATTCGCCGGTGATCGGATAAGCTTCGAGGTGTCCTCGGAAGTCACTTCAGGTCTCCGTCAGTTGGGGGAGCAGACAGGAAGCACATTGTTCATGGTCTTGATGGCTGCTTACAATATCCTTCTAGCCAAATATTCTGGTCAGGAAGATATTATCGTCGGGACAGCCGTTGCAAATAGAAATCATGTTGATACCGAAGGTACGATTGGAATGTTCGTTAATACACTCGCCATCCGCAGCCAGCCACAGGGAGAGCTGAGCGTTATCGAGTTCGTAAAAAAGGTTAGAACCACGATACTCCAAGCCCTTGAGCACGCGGCTTATCCCTTCGAGGAACTAGTCAGAAAGATCAATGTACAACGTGACTTAAGCCGTAATCCGCTGTTTGATACCATGTTCGTTATGCAAAATATGGAGTCGGAGCAGCTTTTATTGGACGGCATGCCGGTGCGGTTCCGTTTGATGGATCATGGTACAGCCAAGTTCGATTTAACGTTGGAAGTTACGGAAGTGCTGTCGGGATTGATGCTTCAATTGGAATACAACACTTCCTTATTTATAAAGGAAACGGTTGAAAGCATGTCCCTGCATTTCAAGCGACTGCTTGAAGTTATGGCACACTATCCATCCCAAGCTCTGCGTGATCTGGAAATCATGAGTTTAGAGGAAAGGGAACGCTTGGAAACAAAGGGCTCTCCGGTTGATCTACACCGTTTGGAAGCAGTAGGAGAAGTCACGGCGGACAAGCTTCGGACGGATGCTGGGGCCCGGCGCCCCAAAGGATACGCCGCTCCACGCAATAAAGCGGAGAGGCTGCTGGTAGATATATGGCAGGACATTCTGGCAATAAAGCCGATCGGTATTCACGATCATTTCTTCGAGATCGGAGGTCATTCTCTCCTTGCTACACAAGGGGCCTCTAGAATTCGTTCCGCATTCCAAATAGATTTCCCTCTTCGCAGCCTATTTGAAAACCCGACAATTGCTGAACTTGCCGAGTTGATCGCCGAAAGCGGGAAAGCTGCTAAAATCATTCAACCAATGGTCAAGAGCACGGTAATGGAAAAGGTGCCGCGGGAGGGGGGGATGCCGCTTTCGTTTGCGCAGCATCGGTTATGGTTCCTGGATCGGATGCAGCCGGGAAGCTCGGCTTACAACATATTTGGAGCGGTAAAGATGAGAGGAGCGTTGGAGCCGGAACGTTTAAAACTCTGCCTCTATCAACTGGTTGATCGTCATGAAACGCTTCGTACAACCTTTGGAGAGGAGCGTACTCCGGTTCAGCGGATTGCGGCCGCTGTAGACTTGCAGATGCCCGTGATCGATTTGCGCGATAGGGCACAAGACGTACGGGCGGCGGAAGTAGAAAGATTGGCGCATGCCGAAATACAGCAGTCCTTTGATTTGGAGCAAGGTCCGTTATTATCCACCATGCTGCTGCGAATTGATGAACGGGAATACGATCTCTTGATTACCATGCATCATATTATCTCCGACGCGTGGTCCATCGGTATATTGGTGAAGGAGCTGGGCGAGCTGTATGCCGCAAGTATGAAAGGGATGCCTGCAAATTTACCGGAGCCGGCTGTTCAGTACGCGGATTATGCGCTCTGGCAGAACCACATGCTGAACGGGGAAAATCTGAAGCGTCAGCAGGCCTATTGGCTGAAGCAGTTGGGCGGGGAACTTCCCGTATTGGAGCTGCCTTCCGATTACCCGAGGCCCGAAAATCCGACCTACCGGGGCGGCCGCCGCACGCAGCATGTATCCCAACAAGTGAATAGACGATTGAAACATATCAGTCAAAAGGAAAACGCGACACTCTTTATGACACTGCTCTCGGCGTTTGGCCTGCTGTTGAATCGCCTGAGCCAGCAGGAGGATTTGATAATAGGCACTCCTATTGCGGGTCGAAACTACATGGAGACAGAGCCGCTGATCGGCTGTTTCCTCAACACGCTGGCGCTCCGCATGGATACGTCAGGAAAGCCGTCGTTTGTCGAGGTGCTTCAACGTACCCGTACGGTATGTTTGGAGGCTTACGCGCATCAAGAACTACCCTTTGAAAAGCTGGTTGAAATGCTGCAGCCAGAGCGCAGTCTGAGCCGTAATCCAATTTTTGATGTCATGATTAATCATGTGAACACGCCAAGCATCGAAGCTGAATTGCAAGGAATCGAGATAACGCCGATGGATATAGGCGAGCCGCAGTCGAAATTCGCACTGACTCTGTATATTCGTGAGAAAGAAGAACTAGAGCTGGAATTCGTTTATCAAAAAGACCTGTTTAGCGATACTAGAATCGATGAGATTTCTAAGCAATACGTAGTCTTACTCGAACAATTGTCTATGAATCCATTGGCGCCCCTTTCTTCTTATTCCTTGATTACACCGGAAAGTTTGAAAGTTCTGCCGGATCCTTCCGCACCGCTGAAAGAACCTGTATATCCGTCTGTTACGAAAATGATGGAGACGGTGATTGCACGGCATCCTGATGCGGAAGCCATTGTTCATATGGGAGCGAAGATGACATATTTGGAACTGGGGCGGGCTGTAAACAGGATCGCTTATAGTCAATTATCGACAAATATTAAGCAGGGTGAAGTCGTCGTAATCTTCGGGCCGCGAAGCTTTGGGCTTATGTCTGCCATGTTGGGTGTATTAAAGGCAGGCGGTGTTATCATGACGCTGGATCACAAGGTGATGCCGGAGCGTGCTGCACAGATGCTGGAAGTGTCGGGGGCAAAACGGCTTATGTATGCCGGAAACCGTCGAATTGAGGACGAGTGGCTGCTTTCAAATTTCGAAGGGTCACATGTACATTTTGTTGACGAGCTAATGTCGGCCCACCTGGTAGTTGCAACAAATGAGGGAGAGCCGGAGTCGATTTCTTTCCCGGATCTGAATCCGAATGACCCAGCCTATATCTTTTTCACCTCGGGAACAACGGGTACGCCTAAAGGAGTCATTGGCTGTCATAAGGGACTTTCCCATTTTCTTTGCTGGCAGCGGGAGACCTTTGGTATAGGGCCTGGAGACCGAGGTGCTCAGCTTACAGGACTTGCTTTCGACGTGGTTCTCCGGGATATCCTTCTTCCTCTTACCTCTGGGGCTGCGGTTTGTCTACCGGATGAGGAGTCGGATTTGTCTGCATCCAATATTCTTCCGTGGATGGAGAGAGAACGGATTACTTATCTGCACACCGTACCGGCATTGGCACATTCTTGGCTTGGGAGCAAGGTGAATCAAGTGTCACTGGCAACTTTGAACTATATCTTTTTTGCCGGAGAACCCCTCACAGGATCGATGGTGGAAGCATGGCGCAATTCATTTGGTAACTCTGCGGAAATGATTAATTTCTACGGTCCGACAGAAACGACGCTGGCTAAATGTTATTACCGTGTTCCGAAGACGGGGACGTTGCCCTCGGTTCAGCCCGTGGGAAGCCCCTTGCCAGACACACAGATTTTGATTCTGAACGCAGATCGTAAGCTTTGCGGTATAGGTGAGATGGGTGAAATTGTCATCCGTACGCCATTCTGTACCCTTGGTTATATAAAGGAAGAGGAACAGGGGACTGCTCGGTTTTCTCCAAACCCTTTCACCGATGAGATCGAAGATAAGGTGTATTACAGTGGAGATCTGGGCCATTACCGTTCGGATGGATTAGTGAATATTGCCGGCCGGCTTGACGATCAAATCAAAATAAGGGGTATGCGGGTGGAACTTGGGGACATACAAACCGTACTTTCCAAATTTTCTATGGTTCGTGAGGTGGTTGTCATAGCCAGTCCCGAGTCCAATGGAAGCAAACGACTGGCTGCCTACTTCGTTTCAGACGACGAAACCTTGGAGGTTTCAGAATTGCGGGCCTATGCGAAAAGCAAATTAGCAGCTTATATGGTACCCGGGGCTTTCATTAAATTGAAGCAGATTCCACTCACACCCAACGGGAAGGTAGACCGGCGCAGGCTCCCTAATCCCACTGCGGCATTTGCGGAAGGTTTTACGCTTGCTTATGCACGGCCAGAAACGGAGTTGGAACAAACGGTAGGAAAGATATGGACGGAATTGCTCGGCGTTCACCAGGTGAGTGTACATGATAATTTTTTTGACTTGGGGGGCCACTCCCTTCTGCTGCTGCAAGCCAAAACCATGCTGACTGAAGCATTGGATCGGGATATTTCCGTAGTGGAACTGTTTCAGTACCCGACGATTTCCTCCCTCGCCAAACACTTTAGTAAAGATGGCAATGAAATGATTCCTTCCACCGAATTGCACCGTGACCGGGCAAATATGCGGCAAAAAGCACTTGAGATGCGCCGGCAGCAGCGGTTGAAAACGGACAACAAACTTAAGAAATAGAGGTGTGTCTATGCAGGTACGGAATGGATCCGAAATTGCGATTGTCGGCATGAACTGCCGTTTCCCAGGAGCCCGAAATGTGGAGGAGTTCTGGAGTAACTTGGTGGAAGGAAAAGAAAGCATTACCTTTTTTAGCGATGAGGAGCTGGAGCAATCGGGTGTCAGTTCAGCTTTAATAAACAGGCACAATTATGTAAAAGCAGGATCGATTATTGAAAATATTGATAAGTTCGATGCTTCGTTTTTTGGATTTACTCCAAGGGAAGCGGAAATACTTGATCCCCAGCACCGGCTCTTTCTGGAGAATGGCTGGGAAGCGCTTGAGATTGCAGGGTATGCTCCAGAGAAATATAAGGGGCGCATAGGCGTATTCGCCGGGGTATTCTCAAGCAGCTACCTGTTTAACCTTTATTCAACTCCAGGGTTAGTAGAATCCGTAGGGGAGCTTGCTATTCGTCACGGCAATGAGAAGGATTACTTCGCAACCCGGATGTCCTACAAGTTTAATCTGCAGGGGCCAAGTGTGACGGTACAAACTTCATGCTCTACATCGCTGGTTGCCGTTCATCTCGCCGTACAGAATCTGTTGGGGGGTGAATGTGACATGGCAATCGCAGGAGGCACGTCCATTGTAGCTCAACAGAAAACAGGCTATTTGTATCAGGAAGGCGATATTTTAACGTCTGATGGTCACTGCCGTCCTTTTGACTCCAAAGCTAACGGAACTATCTTCGGGAATGGCGTAGGAGTCGTGGTGTTAAAACGGTTGGATGATGCCCTGGAAGACGGAGATACCCTTTATGCGGTCATTAAGGGAAGCGCCATAAATAATGACGGATCGGACAAGGTCAGCTTCACTGCGCCAAGCGTTAACGGACAGGCGGATGTGATTGCTGATGCGATGGCAATGGCCGATGTGCCGCCGAGTACAATCGGAATGGTCGAAGCGCATGGCACGGGCACACCGCTGGGGGATCCGATTGAAATCTCCGCTTTGAGCAATGTATACCGCTCAGAAACGAACCGCAAAAATTACTGTGCCGTAGGCTCTGTAAAATCAAATATTGGCCATCTGGGGGCTGCATCCGGCATAGCAGGGCTCATCAAGACGGCACTTTCACTCAAGCACCAAATGATCCCTCCAAGTCTTAACTTTGAAGAACCGAATCCTAATCTTAATTTGGATGACAGCCCCTTCTTTGTTAATACTGCAGCCAGAAAGTGGTCGGAGCCAGAGGGCTGCCCGCGCCGTGCAGGTGTGAGCAGTTTCGGCATGGGCGGTACGAATGCTCATGTCATTTTGGAAGAAAGCTTGGAGTATATGGAACAGAAAGCACCAAAATCAACGGATGGGGAGCTGTTGGTTCTCTCTGCTCTCACTGAAGATGCATTGGATCAGGCAACGGACCGCTTACAGTCCTATTTGGAACAGAACCCGAATACTTGCCTGGCCGATGCTGCCTACACCTTACAAGCAGGCAGGCGGGAATTTCCCTATCGCACGATACTGACCGTACCTACGGCTGCTGAGGCTATTGAGGTATTGAAAAATCGAGAAAGCCGGCAACTGCACCAGGGATATGCCGCTAACGGACGGCGCATCGCTTTCCTGTTCCCGGGGCAGGGGGCTCAGTATGTGGGGATGGCGCAGGGGCTATACGTGACAGAGTCCGTATTTCGAGAAACGATGGATGCCTGCTGTGCTATTTTGCAGCCTATGATAGGGCTGGATTTGCGCACACTTTGGCTTGATCCGGAGAACCCGGAAGAGGCTGGGGTACAACTTCAGGCAACGGCGATGGCACAGCCAGCCTTGTTCGTTATCGAATATTCCCTTGCGAAGCTGTTGGAATCTTACGGCATTGAGCCCTCCTGTATGCTTGGCCACAGCATAGGCGAGTATGCAGCGGCTTGTCTCGCCGGTGTGTTTGGATTGGAGGACGCTTTGCATATCGTTGCTGCTCGAGGCAGACTGATGCAGAGCATGCCGCCGGGGAGTATGTTGTCTGTACACTTGTCTGAAGCCCAAGTCAGTAAGTACGTATCCGGCACATTGGCAATAGCCGCCGTCAACGCTCCGGGGATGACAGTTGTAGCAGGATCGAAGACGGACATTGAACAGTTGCGTAACCTATTCCAATCCGAAGGCATTGAAACCTACATGCTGCATACCTCACACGCCTTCCATTCGGCCATGATGGATCCTATTCTGGATGAATTTGCTGAGATCGTATCTCAAGTCGATCTGAAAGCTCCATCCAAGCCATATCTCTCGAATGTCACAGGACGCTGGATCGAGCCGGAAGAGGCGACTAATCCAAAATACTGGTCAACACATTTAAGACAAACGGTGCGATTTATGGATGGAGCACAAGTTTTGTTGTCAGATCCGAACCTCCTCATGATAGAAGTTGGCCCGGGGCATACGCTCAGCAGTCTCATCAGGCAGCATACCATAGAAGGAAGTAAAACGGCAGTTATCCCGTTGATCAAGCATCCGAAGGACAGGCAGTCTGATCGTTTGTTCCTGCTTCAAGGTATCGGACGCATATGGCTAGAAGGAGTGGTTGTAGATTGGAAGGCTCTTTATGGCTCAAGGCAACCAAACCGCATTCCATTGCCTACGTACCCGTTTCAGCGTCAGCGCTATTGGATTGAGAAGGGATCGTTGGATTTTCTGTCCGGTGCACCGGCAGCGCGACCACATGCAGTACCTGAACAATCGTTGATCACCAGGGACAATGACGAGGAGCCGGCAATTGCGAAGAATGTACAACAAGGTCCGCAAGGAATAATCCAGGATATAACATTGATTTGGGAAGATTTATTCGGAATTCATCCGATCAGCCCTGACGAAGACTTCTTTGTACTGGGCGGTAATTCGATGCTCGCTATTCAACTCATGACCCGTATCCGTACTACCTACAATATTGAACTGCAGTTAGAAAATATGTTTGACGAACCGACGATCCAGGGACTTTCAAAGCAGGTAGAAGAAGCATTAACAGACATGGATGAGAATCAGGAAGACGTGGAAGACCTGCTTAAAGAGCTTGAAGGACAATCGCTGGAAGACATCCAGAAGGAGCTTGAGAAATTAAAAGCGGAAGGAGTGAGTCCGTCGTGAGTTTGAATCTGCAATTGATAGAAGTGGACGGTATGGATGCCGCGCTGCTTCAGGATTTGAGCCATTTGCTGCTTGCGGTTGTTGACGAAGGGGCCTCCATTGGTTTTTTGCCTCCGCTTAGGAAGGACACTGCGCAGAAATATTGGGAAGGTGTATTGGGGGAGGGTGTCCTTCTATGGATTGCCAAGGAAAACGACCGTTTATGCGGGACCATCCAGTTGCACTTGTCTCAAAAAGAAAATGGGATGCATAGAGCCGAAATTGCAAAATTAATGGTCCATCCCGATCAGCGCCAGAAGGGCATTGGCAGGGCATTGATAAAGACGGTAGAGTCTAGAGCCTACTCGGAAGGCAGAACTCTTTTGGTATTGGATACCCGCGAGGGCGACCCGTCCAATAGGCTGTACAGATCCGAGGGGTATGTAGAAGTAGGAGCTATTCCCCGATATGCCAAGTCAGCCAATGGTGACTTGGATGCGACCCTTATCTTTTACAAAGAAATCTGAGTTTGAAAGTGACATGTTTACAGAGGGCTCCACTGCCGCAGACCCTTTTTGAAAGAAAAGAGTGTAGAAGTCTTAAAGCTTAAAGGCGAAGAAGCTTATGAAACCAGCGCTGCTTCCTTGGCGGAAAGGGTGTAGGAAAATGAAACCGGAAATAGTGTTAGAGCGTGTATCACGCGATCAACCGTTGCCTCTTTCAGTCGAGCAGTATAGACTTTGGTTCCTCAGTCAATTGGATTCCACCAGTACCCATTTTAATATTAATATGGCTTTCCGCATCCAGGGCACCTTGAACGAAGAGCTTTTTGAAAAGAGTCTTAATGGGATGGTATGCCGTCACGAATCCTTACGGACCGTTTTTCAAGTTAAAGACCAAGCGCCGGAACAGGTGATTCTCGATGAAGTATATATTCCAATTGCTCGAACGGATTTAAGGATGCTAGAGGAAGAAGGGCGTGAACCTCAAGCCATCTCCCTTATGAATGAAGAAATTCAGCAGCCGTTCTCTCTTGAGTCGGGACCCCTTCTGCGTGCAAGAATATACCGATTAGCGGAAGAAGAGCGTATTCTGTTATTTACGATTCATCATATTATTGCGGACTTCGATTCGTTAGGGAAAATCATTCAGGAATTAGGACTCTTCTATACCGCTTATATTCAAGGAAATATACCGGAGATTCCACCGCTTTCTTATCATTTTGCTGATTATGCTTCTTGGCAAAAAATGAAAATGCAAGGTTCCGTATATGAAAAGCAGCTGAATTACTGGAGGGACAAACTTGGCGGAGAACTTCCTGTACTAAGAATGCCTCTAGATCGCCCCCGTCCACCTGTGATGACCCATAATGGGGAAAGAATAAGAATGACTATCTCCTCGGAATTGACAGCCAACCTCAAGGAGCTGAGCCGCAAGAACGGTGTCACGCTTTTTAATACTTTGCTCGCGACTTATCAAACCCTTTTATACCGCTATACGGGTCAAGAGGACATCTGTGTAGGCACATCTATTAGTGCGCGTAGTAAACCGGAGCTGCAGGATATGATCGGCATGTTGGTCAATAATCTGATATTACGCATGAATTTGTCTGGAGAACCCACCTTTGCTGATGTGCTGAAGCTTGCACGCAAAACCGCTTTCGGAGCATTTGCCCATCAAGATATTCCTTATGAAAGACTGATTGATGAACTGCAGACGGACCGAGACATGAGCCGGAATCCGTTCTTCCAGACGATGTTGACGTTCCTTAATGCCCCGACAGTGGATGTTCAGGCGCTTCCGGGAGTAACGATCCAACGCTTTGAGTTTAATAAGAAGCCGAGTGCGTTGGAGTTGTCTTTCACCCTTACAGAGCGCGGAGACATTATGGAAGCGGTCATGGATTACAATACGGATCTTTTCAACGGAGAGACCATCCGCCGGATGCTTCAACATTTTGAAAATCTTCTGCAGGAGGTGGTGTTGGACCCGCACCGCAGCATACTTGAACTGCCTATCATGTCGGAGGCGGAGAAACACCAGATTCTCGATGTATGGAGCGGCAAAAACAGAGTGAGGGAGCTGCCGGAAGCCTCTGTACACGAGTTGTTCTCCAGACAAGCCGAACGTACACCGGATGCTATTGCCGTCAAGTTTAAAGATAAACAGTACACATACCGAGAGTTAGATGAAATATCTAATCGCTTGGCCCACTACTTGATTCGAAAGGGTCTTGTGCAGAATAAGCGGGTGGGTATCTGTCTTGAACGGTCGCTTGAAATGGTGATTGGGATACTCGGAGTCCTGAAAGCGGGATGTGCCTATATTCCTCTAGACCCGTCTTATCCGCCGGATCGCTTGGCGCATATGATGCAGGATTCCCAGGCTCATATGCTGATTGCCAGAAAAGAGTCGGTAAGCTTTACGAAAAATGATACATGCAAGATCATTTCGTTCGATAAGGTATGGGATGAGATCCTACAGGAGCCATGCACAACGCCCGGCGTTAAAACCCAGCGGGATGACCTGATGTATATCATTTACACCTCGGGTTCTACCGGAAAGCCGAAGGGAGTCATGGTGTCTCATCAAGGAGTGGTAAATCATTGTTTCAATATTATTGAACGTTTTCAACTTGATCCGCAGGATCATGTGCTGCAGTTTACTTCCGTTGGATTCGATGTCGCGGTGCAAGAGATATTTCCAACCTTGTTGGCAGGCGCTGTACTGGTACTCTGGAAAGACAAGTACATTTCCGAAGGTGGGGAATTCCTAGAATGGATGGAGCAGGAAAGCATCTCGGTACTCAATTTAACGACTGCTCACTGGAGCAATTTGGTTTCTGATCTTAAGTACCAGCGGGCAAGCTTGCCATCCAGACTGAAATTGGTGATTGTCGGCGGTGAGAAGGTTTCTTATGAAACCTACCAGACCTGGAGCAAGATAACGGAAGGAAAAGTGAGGTGGATTAATGACTACGGATTGACGGAAACGACCATCACAGCAACAATGTTTGAACCGCCTATCAAGTGGGAAGTGAGTTCTCACATCTTGCCCATCGGACAGCCCTTGGACAATGTAGAGATATATATCCTGAATGATAGACAGGAGCCGGTTCCTACAGGGGTATATGGAGAATTGTTCATCGGTGGGTTTGGAGTGGCGCAGGGTTACTGGGGACAGGCTGAACGTACAGCAGAACGGTTTGTACTCCATCCATTCTGCGGGGAACCATACGGAAAAATGTTCAGAACCGGGGATATGGCTCGGTTTTTACCGGATGGAAATGTGGAGTTTATGGGCCGTTTGGATCATCAGATCAAGGTACGGGGATACCGCATTGAAATTGGAGAAATCGATTCCCAGTTGGAGCAATACGGCAAACTCGCACAGTCCGTGGTCGTACCTTGTAAAGGCTCGAATGGGGAAACCAGGCTTGCCGCCTATATAGTAGTAAGCGAACCATCGGTCACCATCGAAGATTTGAAAAGTTTCCTACAGAGCAGGCTGCCCGACTATATGCTTCCTTCTCATTATGTGGTAATGGATCAGATTCCGCTGACCGTAAATGGAAAAGTGGATACGGCCGCACTTCCGAAGCCTGAACTTATTGCTAGGAGGGATAGACAATTTATTGCACCGCGAACACAATCGGAAGATAAAGCCGCCGCCATCTGGGCTAAAGTGCTGGATGTTCCAGCGGTGGGCGCTTCGGATAGCTTTTTTGAGATCGGCGGGAATTCGCTGCTGGCCACTCAAGTGATGTCTCAGGCAAAGGTGCAATTTGAGTGTCAAATCCCTTTGAAATATTTGTTTGAGTACCCTGTACTCGCCGATTGGGTTGAGCAAATAGAAAATTTGAAAGATCAAGCAGCGCAGCAAGACTACCCTATGGAATTGGGCCAATACATGGTAAAAATTCAGCAAAAGGGTGAAAAAACACCGCTCTTCTTTTTCCATCCGGTGGGAGGAAGCATTAGCTGCTACTTCACACTCTCGCGGCAACTGGGAAATGATCAGCCTTTCTACGCCTTCCAATGTCAGGAT
Source organism: Paenibacillus sp. JT31N7 (assembly GCF_059692095.1). Lineage (NCBI taxonomy): Bacteria > Bacillati > Bacillota > Bacilli > Caryophanales > Paenibacillaceae > Paenibacillus > Paenibacillus sp. JT31N7. Next base: position 341,285 of record NZ_JCAUAT010000005.1, on the reverse strand, counting down.
AGGGTAAACGAGCAACTCGAGCCGGATACCATTGAAAAGATGGCGGAAGCCTATATCGAAGAAGTCGTAGCCATACAGCCTAAGGGGCCGTATAGGTTAGGCGGCTGGTCGATGGGAGGCTTTATTGCCTACGAGGCAGCCAGAATGTTGAAAGAGGCAGGGCATGACGTGATTCAGCTCGCTTTAATTGATAGCTATTTGTCCAAGACGAGTGATGCGACGGAAGAAACGATCATGTACCACTTTATCAAGCAGTTAGCAGCCGTCCCGGGACGCCATATTTCCGACACGATGCTGATGTCTTGGAGGTCCCTGGATCTGAGTAGGGATGCCCTGTGTGCAGAGCTTCAGTCATTGGAGTTACTCCCACTTGGCACGACTACCGAAGAGTTGAACCGACTGTTTACCGTTTATATGAATACCGTACATGCTTTTCAAGCGTACAATCCAGGCCCCCGACCTACGCTGGACATTGAGCATGTGCAGTTGTTCCGTGCAGAGGATTCTCATGAAGAAGAAGGTGAATGGAGACGTCTAGTAGCCAATCTATCCATTCATCCCGTCCAGGCCGATCATTTTTCTATCGTGCACCATGCGGAAGTAGGCAGATGGATCGATATTCATCAAAATCTTTTACCCGTGGTATTGGAGGGGTAATATGTTAATTTTCGCTGGTAAGTTGGTAGTGTATTTCCTGTTATGGACCCTCTATTCGTATACGATGCATGTACTTGCTCATATCCCGCACAAGAAAAACTTCCTGAATAAAATTCATATGGCACATCATCAGTACGATTACGGGGAGTCCAAATGGCCTCCTTTACATGACTTTTTCTTCTGGTTCGGAGGATGGAAGGAAACTCTGGACGTCTGGCTTACTTTTACCCTACCTATCGTTGTCTTGATTTTCTTTGATCCCCTATACGGGATAATCCTCTTTGTATTCCATTACTTCTATGAAATTTTTCTGTCTCGAAACGTGCTGGATCATAATCCTAATCTTACGGGCAAGTTTACGAATTATATCCCGGTGGGCGTATTTCACCTCAAGCATCATAAGCTCTATAAATGCAATTACTCGTTTTTTATTTCATTGTGGGACTTTTTATTCCAGACGAACCATGACCACGTGACGAACAAGTTGAAGCAGCGGAGAAAAACCATGTGACGTATGGGATTTAAAAATTCGGGAAATGGTGGTAACGCGATGAATGATTTGCAAAAAAGACTCTCCGCGCTCTCTCCGCAGCAGCGCCTATTGCTGGAACAACGCTTAAAGCAAAAAACATCATCAGATGCTTCTGCTGATCAGAAAGAACACGTAGAGATTTCGGAAAGCTTAAAGAAAAAAGGGATGAAGTTCTCGTTGATCTTTTTTTCAGGAGATGGTTCTACAGATAGTCTGGACAAGTACCGTCTATTGATCGAAAGTGCAAAATTTGCTGACCGAAACGGATTTAGTGCCGTATGGACCCCAGAGCGCCATTTCCAGGCGGTGGGAGGGTTGTACCCCAATCCGTCGGTATTGAGTGCCGCGCTTGCTACTGTAACCAGCCGCATTCAGCTGCGGGCAGGAAGCGTCGTCTTGCCGCTGCATCATCCTCTGCGTGTTGCTGAGGAATGGTCGGTGGTTGATAATTTGTCACAAGGACGAGCGGCCATTTCGGTAGCAACCGGTTGGCATCCTGCAGATTTCATTTTAAATCCGGAACATTACGAAAACCGAAAAGAAATCATGCTTGAGCATTTGGATCTCATTCAGAGGCTATGGCGGGGTGAATCGGTGTCTTGCAAAGATATTTCCGGCAACGAGGCGAGAGTAAACATATTGCCTAAACCCGTACAGCCTGAGCTTCCCGTCTTTCTTACCGCTTCAGGCAATCCTGCGACATGGAGCAAGGCAGGGGAGCGGGGATTTAATGTTCTATGTTCGATGGCCACGCATACGATAGAGGCACTAGAGGATCGGATTCGCCTCTACCGTGAAAAGCGTAAAGAGCATGGACATGATCCAGGAGCCGGTATGGTATCAGTCATGCTGCATACCTGTGTAGGGGAGAAGGATAGTGAAGTGAAAGAACTTGTACGCGGTCCCCTTCGCGATTATTTGGATACCTTCTTGGACCAATATGAAACGTTAAATCCGTTGAAAGACGACAATTCCGAAGTGAGCAGCATGCTGACAAATAGCAGGGAATCGCTCATCACGTTTGCCTTTGAAAAATATTTTCAAATGAGTTCATTAATGGGTTCCAAGAAAAAATGTGCGTCCATGATTGAGCGGCTTCACCGGATTGGAGTGGATGAAGTTTCCTGTCTGCTTGATTTTGGCCTGGATTTTCAGCAGGTAATGGATGGGCTGGAGCATTTGAATCAATTACGAGCATGGTTTACCCCTGTTGAGGAAGAGATTTTAGTATAGATCCCTTGTTCAAGTTATAAAGGTTAGAGGGTCCGCACATATAGAGTAGGTGAGATTATGGAATTACAACAAGAAGTAGAACCAACTCGAAAGGCGCGTGGAGTATGGGGAGAAAGGAATTTTCTGAAATTATGGACGGGACAATCCTTATCCATGTTCGGTTCACAAATTACAATGATTGCACTTCCGCTCATCGCTGCAATGACTTTGAATGCCACACCGTTTGAAATGGGAGTGCTGCATGCAGTCGAATATGCCCCTTTCCTGTTATTCGGTCTATTGGCGGGAGTGTGGGTAGATAGGATGCCCAAACGAATCCTTCTTATTACAGCGGACTTTGGGCGGGCAGCCTTGTTGATCACGATTCCGCTTCTAGCCTGGATGGGATTGCTGAACTTCTTTTATTTATGCTTGGTTTCGTTTCTGGTTGGAATATTAACTACCTTCTATTCGATTGGGTACCAATCGATTCTTCCTTACATGTTAAAGCAAGATCTCTTGATTGACGGGAATGCCAAAATGGAATTCAGCCGATCCGTAGCGGGAGTCTCCGGTCCTGGACTTGCGGGCATGATGGTGCAATGGTTGACTGGGGTTATTTCCATTATCCTGGACTCGATCTCGTATCTCATTTCAGGAATGCTGACTTGCACGGTATCTGTTAATGAGACGGAACGAAATAAAGAAAAGAAGCTCACGTCCGGCATGAGGAAGGAAATAGGGGAAGGGATTCGCTTGGTTTTTACTAGCGTTTATCTTCGATCCATCGCCGCGTGCTCAGCCACGTTCAATTTCTTTTACAATATGATCCAGGCTGTCATGATCCTGTACACAACAAGGATTCTGGGATTCAGTCCGGCGGAGATTGGACTGGTCATTACATTGGGCTCTATCGGTGCTATACTGAGCATCGCGTTCGGTTACCGGTTAATCGCGAGGTTTGGTTTTGGCCCGGTGATAGTGGGATCTTCTTTTGGTCAAGGAATAGGTTTACTGTTCATGATCGGGGCCGTCGGCAGTAAGGGATTGTCTTTTGGCATGATCTTTGTATCCATGTTTATCGTGTCGCTAGCCACCACGGTATACAATGTAGCGCAACTCAGCTTTCGGCAATCCATCACGGAGCCTGAGATGCTCGGAAGAATGAATGCTACGATGCGTTTTGTCGTATGGGGCATCATTCCTTTGGGGGCCTTGATGGGAGGCATCCTTGGTACAGGAATTGGTCTGTATCCGACGATAGTCGTTGCCGCATGTGGAGGAGTTTTTTCGTTCTTATGGGTGGTAGTATCCCCTTTAAAAACCGTAGATATGGGGAAGAAGACGGCAGCCTGAACGCGATAGCCATGTAAGTAGCAAACGATTGAGGGGAAGTTTGACTTATGACTTATTATGTTGAATCCATGAGAGTCTGCTGCCAACCATATATCAACTACAGCTATCTGATCATTGATCAAACTACTAAAATGGCGGCAGTTGTTGATCCTGCCTGGGAGCTGGAAATTATTTTACGGGCTCTGGCTTACCATAAAGCGAAATTGACAACCATACTATTGACGCATTCACATAAGGATCATGTTCATTTAGTCCCCCAACTGTGCAGCTTGTTTCATCCCAAGGTATACATGACGCGAGTAGAAAAGGAATATTATGATTATCATTGTCCCTGTCTGTATGTTGTAGAAGATATGGAAGAGCTGCACATAGGAGATACAGTCGTTACGTGCCTACTCACTCCCGGACATACGGCAGGGGGGTGTTGTTATCTACTTTCCGGCAGTTTATTTACCGGAGATACCATTTTCACGGAAGGTTGCGGTATGTGCAGCTCAGACGGAAGTGACCCGGTACAGTTGTATCATAGCGTGAAGAGAATTCAGAACATGGTTTCTTCGCATGTAAAGGTGTATCCGGGACATTCATTCGGAGAAAAACCTGGACAAACCATCTGCTATCTCGAAAAAAACAACGCTTACTTTAACATTGACTCATTAGATCCTTTCGTTCGTTTTCGTATGAGGAAAAATCAAAGTAATCCGATGGCTTTTCAATGATTTACCAGGTATGAGATCCGGTGCGTGAGTGCAATTCTATACAAAAAGGACCCGATCTTGATCGGGTCCTTTTTTGCAACGGCAAGCTCATAGCATGTGTTCAGTCGAACGCGCTTTTATTAGGGAATGTATTGCTGAACGATTTTCACGACCTTATGGTCCTTGATCGTTATATGGAACGGGAATGTGCTCACATCGAGCAGGTTATTATTGTGATAAATGGCCAGGAACTTGGTGAGCGAAACTTCTTCGTTCCACTTGATGTCCACGCCTTTGAAAGTACCGTCATGATCGTAAAGCTGCATGAGGACCTGCGCGTTGGGATCGATTTCGAAGCTTTCGAGCTTCTCTTGATCGTTAACGATATAGTAGCCGTCGGGAGCGTGCGTCATATCGTCGATGTCCGTTTCATGTTCAAGGAATTTTCGATCGGCTTCTGCGCCTTCGTACCACTCGATTTGGTCTCCTTGGAGGTAAAGTGCGCCGTTCTTCTGCTCCAGGGAAGAAATCATTACGGTTACGGTGTCCTCGCTCTTGGGAACGGGCGTATATTCGGAATCGACTGCATTGGCGGAAGTGACGAAAGCCAGCATAGATATCATGAGTGTAGTGAAAAAAACCATCTTTTTCATGTGTGTAAACCCCTTTGCGGAAAAATGGTTAGGATGCTCTTACAGATTCTTTACCCGGCTGGGCCGGTTTAAAACGCTCTGTCGGGCTGTTACTCTCATCATAAACCAAAATGCGCATGGAAAGGTCACAATGTAGTTACAAACGATCCGTAATCACATAACCTTGTCCCGGTTCAAATTCCACAAAGCCGGCCATGTGGCGGGCTTGATACATCAGGGGGCTGCCGCCGCCAGCCAGAAGGATGTTCAGCGTATCCCGGGAGCCTTCCGAAGGCAGATAAAAAGCTTTTCTGTAAGAAAAAACTTCGCCGAGCGTCGTGTAAATGGCGCTGATATGATTGTCGTGCTCGCTTTTGCCGAACAGATTCATAAAGAAGGCACCGTCTGTATGAAGTTTGCTGCGGCTGAGCTCGAAGAATTCCCGGGTGATCAGGTGCCGGGGAGTTCCTTTCTCGGTAAAGGCATCCAGGATCACGTAATCGTACGCCTCCGGCGGCTCCTCATTCAGAATCTCACGGCCATCGCCGAGGATAATATTTTCCCGCTCGGATCCGAAATAGGTTCTGCTGAGCTCCACGACTGTAGGATCGTATTCCACTATGGTAAACCGCTTCTGCGGATAGTGGCCCGATAAAGTGCCGATTCCGTGGCCGATCATAAACACGTTCTCGAAGGCGGGCCGGTTCGTCTCCATGAGATGGATGATCGCTCTGGGATATTCGAACAGGATGCGTCCGGGATTGTTCAGATCGAGCGCCCCTTGTATGGCCTCATTCGCGAATTGGAGGACGCGGAAGCGGCCTTTCTCGCCGTACAGTTCGTTGGTATCGTAAACCCGGATCCCTTGGCAGGGGCCGGTTTCTTCATAAAGCAGCTGCAAAATGCTCGTTCTCCTTTGCGGTACGCGTGAAGCGCCGGAAATGTCCTAACCAGTATACCATTCCGGCGGGCTTTCAGGTTTGGTTGGGGACTTCGGGTGCTTTTACTTTCGGGGGATGGATAACGAGAAAGTCCGGCCGGGACGGTAGGCTTCGCAACCGGAACAAAACCGCGGATAGGAGAACCGCGGTTTTGTTTTTTTAATCGCGTACGCTCCGGGGCAAGGTAAATTGGGCTTCCGGAATCCAGCGCTGCCGGTAAAAGTCACGCCCTTTGATGCTGACTTTGTCCTTGTACACTTCGACATAGAGGCCTTCGCTTTCATCCGGGCCCGTAAGCATTTCGCCGCCGTTTCCGTTGTCGGTCCAGGGCTGGATGACGGAGGACGAATTCACCATCGTAAACTTGTCTTGGACGAGGGTGCCCGGCAGTTTGAGCTCCCAGTGGGTATGGCCCGAGAAGAAGATCGCCTGGGGATAGGCCGAGAGGATTTTTCTCAGTTCCTCATGCTGAACGATGGCCCGGTTATTGACGCAGCAGAAGCTCGTACCGGATACGGTGCCGGGAAGCGGCTGATGCAGGAAGACGAAGACGGGCTTGCCGCTGGCGGCTCCTTTTCGCAGGGAAGCTTTCAGAAATTCAAGCTGTTCCGCCGAAAGCCAGGCATCCTCCAAGTTGCTCGGATCCGACTGCCGATACTGCTCCGAACCCAGGAAGATGAAGCGGAAGCCGTTCACTACCCGGTCACCGTAGACTTTTTTGCCGTCGGAGAAACGAAGAAACCGGCCGATAGACGCTTGCTCCGTCTCCCCGTTCGGAAACGCGTCCGCATTCCAGGAGCCATTGCCATCGATCCAGGCTTTGTAATATTCATGATTGCCCATCGTGTAAAACACTTTGCGGGGATGGGGATTCTGCTCCATCAGCTCGCTTAGTTTAGCGTAATCATCCGGCATGCCGTTCGTAAGATCTCCGTTGATGACGAGCGCGTCCGCATCGGGCCCGAGCGTTTGGAGATCGGCCAGGGCCGCTTTAAACTTTTGATGCGACTGCGGGTCCCAGGATTGGATGTGTATGTCGCTGATGACGGGAAAAGCGAGAAGCGGTTTCTCTTTCCCGGGTTTCGCGCCGACTGCGGAAGGAATCACTGCGGCTGCCAGAAGAGACAACGACAGGGCTGCGGAGAGGAACGTTTTACGTAACATAGAGCCTCCTCAGTTATCGGAATGTGTTTTACATTCCTTACCATACCTGTCATTTGTCAGAGGAAGATCGTCGTTATGTATAAGTTTTGTGAAAGCGGCCCGTTCATTTACTTTAATAAAGAGGTTACGGAAGCCGCGGCGATCCGATATAGGGAATGAGACCAGGCAAAAGCAGGCGGGAGAGGTAGCCTTTCTCGTCTTTGTTTTGCCGTGAGGCTCGTAACAGACAATATAGTCCACCCTATTGACAATCTTTGGGGTCGTTTTGCAGCCTGTACGTTCTTTATAATACAAATTGTAAACGATTTCATTTAAAGGAGGAAAATAACATTCTATAACCGACCGAGCCTTATGAAACAGCGCATACGAAAAGCCGCAGCTTAACCGGACTACATAAGACGAAGGATAAGCGAATGAGGGAAAAAGGCAGCCGGCTGCGGCACGGGGACCCTTGTACTCTCGATAAAATGCACGATAAAGGAAGGGTGTATGGGATGAGTTTGACGAACAAAAGCTTGAAAAAAGCGGCCCTGCAGCTGCTCGGTTTCATTCTGGTACTTACTACGGTTCTGGGCTGGGGGCCAGCCAAGGCCGGTGCTGCGGTCGCCGGTGATTTTCAGGCTTCGGTGATGGGGCCGCTGACGAAGGTTACGGACTGGAACGCCTTCAAGAACCAGCTTCGCACGCTGATAAGCAACGGAGTCTACGCCGTCACGACGGATGTCTGGTGGGGAATGGTGGAAAGCGCGGGCGATAACCAATTCGACTGGAGCTATTACCAGACATACGCGGGCGCCGTGCGGGAAGCGGGGCTTAAGTGGGTTCCGATCCTGTCCACGCACAAATGCGGCGGCAATGTCGGAGACGACTGCAACATACCGCTGCCGAGCTGGCTCTGGGCCAAAGGGACGGCGGACCAGATGCAGTTCAAGAGCGAAACCGGCTTTGTGAACAATGAAGCCGTGTCGCCTTTCTGGAGCGGACTGGGCACGCAGTACAGCGAGCTTTACGCTTCTTTTGCGGCTAATTTCGCTTCCTATAGGGATATGATTCCGAAGATCTATTTAAGCGGAGGCCCGTCCGGAGAATTGAGATTTCCTTCTTATTATCCGGCTGCCGGATGGAGCTACCCGTCCCGGGGCAAGTTTCAGGCTTACACGGATACCGCGAAAAAGGCGTTCCGCACGGCCATGACGGCCAAATACGGTTCTTTGAGCGGAGTCAACAGCGCGTGGGGCCTGAGCCTGACTTCAGTGGATCAGATCAGTCCTCCTAATGACGGAGACGGCTTCTATACGAACGGAGGCTACAAGACCGCTTACGGCAAAGACTTTCTGTCCTGGTACCAGAGCGTACTGGAAAATCATCTGGGCGTAATCGGCAGTGCCGCGCACAAAAATTTCGACCCCGTGTTCGCTGTGCCGATCGGAGCCAAAATATCCGGCGTCCACTGGCAGATGACGAATCCGTCCATGCCGCACAGTGCGGAGCAGGCCGCGGGGTATTACGATTACAACCGTCTGCTGCAGAAGTTCAAGGACAGTAATTTGGATCTGACGTTCACCTGCCTGGAAATGTTCGACGGCGGAAGCGCGCCGAATTATTCCATGCCATCCACTCTTGTCGACACCGTCGCGGGTATCGCGGGCGCCAAAGGCGTCCGCCTCAACGGGGAAAATGCGCTTCCGGCTTCGGGAACGGCCGCGTTCCAGAAGATCGAGGAAAAGCTGACCCGCTTCGGATTCAGCGGCTTTACGCTTCTGCGTCTCGCTAACGTCGTGAATGCGGACGGTTCCGCAACCGGCGAGCTGGCGAACTTCAAGAAGTATGTCATCAGCCATGCGGGAACGGGTTCCGGCGGGACGAACAATACCGTAACCGTGTACTACAAGAAAGGTTACGCGAGTCCGTACATCCATTACCGTCCTGCAGGCGGAACCTGGACGGCCGTACCCGGCGTGAAAATGGCCGATTCCGAAAGTAGCGGCTATGCCAAAATAACGGTCAATATCGGCGCGGCGACCCAATTGGAAGCGGCTTTTAACGACGGGAACAACAATTGGGACAGCAACGGCATGAACAACTATTTCTTCGGCACCGGTACCTCCACGTACACGCCCGGCACGGGCGGAGCGGCAGGAACGGTTAAAGCCGGAGGGCCCGTATAACTTCCCGCCTGCACCCGCAAACACAAGCAGGAGAGGACCGTCCGATGGTTCTTTAGCGGCCGCCAGCCCCAGGCTGATCGGCCGTTTTTTGCGGAAAACAGGGGGTGGAATGCGGTAAAATTCTATATTTTGTCCGTGAAAGGAAGTGCAAGAAAAGCGGTTTATCTTTACAAAAAAATACCACTTCTCCTGACTTATCCATGGTAGAATGAGGTCGAAAGTTTCACTAGCTTCCAGTATAAAGGAGGAAATTCATGAAGAAGAGATTCGCAGGGTGGAAGGCAAAGGTGTTCAAGTCTTCACTCGCCCTATCCGCGGCGCTTTCCGTGCAAGTATTGACCGATGGTTGGCAGGTAAAGGCGGAAGGGCCGGCCGATCCGGCTCCCTACATTGAAGCGAAAGTCGTCAATGAGAACGCCGGCAAAAAGGTGCTTTTCGACAACACCCACGCCCAAACGGCGGGAGCCGCGGACTGGGTTATCGACGGCGGGTTCTCCGATTTCGGCAATGCTTTGGCGAGTAACGGCTACTACGTGAAAGAACTCCGCAAAACGACGCCGATTACGCTGGCCGACTTGAGCGGATACGATGTTTTTGTAGTCGCGGAAGCGAATATTCCATACAAGGCGAGCGAACAGGCGGCCATGGCGGCCTATGTGGAAGGCGGCGGAAGCATCTTCTTCGTCGGCGACCACTACAACGCGGACCGCAACAAGAACCGCTGGGACGGCTCCGAAGTATTCAACGGCTACCGCCGCGGCGCCTGGGACAATCCGGCGAAAGGCATGAGCGCGGATGAAGCGGGCTCAGAGGCTATGCAGAACGTCGTGAGCTCCGACTGGCTCGGCTCCCAGTTCGGCGTCCGCTTCCGCTACAATGCGCTCGGCGATATTACCGCCAACAACATTGTAGCTCCGGAGCAGGCCTTCGGCATCACGAAGGGCGTATCCTCGGTGGCGATGCACGCCGGCTCCACGCTGGCTATTATCGATCCGGCCAAGGCGAAGGGCATCGTGTATCTGCCGCAGACGAAAGCGGCTTGGGGCAACGCGGTCGATCAGGGCGTCTACAACGGCGGCGGAGTGGCGGAAGGCCCTTATGTGGCCGTAGCCAAGAAGGGCGCGGGGAAAGCGGCCTTCATCGGCGATTCCTCTCCGGTCGAGGACGCCACGCCGAAGTATCTGCGCGAGGATACGGGCGCGAAGAAGACGACCTACGACGGCTTCAAAGAAGCGAATGACGGCGTGCTGCTCGTCAATACGATCAACTGGCTGGCGAAGAAAGAAAGCTACACGAGCCTGTCTCAGGTGAGCGGCCTTCAGCTCGACCAGCCGACGGCTCTGCTGCCTTTCGAGGCCCCGGCCGCTTCGACCGAGCCGCAGCCCGAGCCTTGGGCGGCGCCGACCGCGGGCTACAAGTGGTATGACCGCGGCACGTTCAAGTCCGGCTCCTACGGCAGCGGCGGCGGTACGACGGTGCCTTCCAACCCGGCGTACAGCTTCGTCCGCCAGGCGACTCTGCCGAACGCGGCGGACTTCCAGATCCGCGTCGTGGTGGATAATCTTCCTGCGAACACGACCGTTTCGGGCTTCAGCGTAGGCGTGTATATGGCCACGGGAGGCACGCAGGTGGCGCAGGTCCGGAATGCGGACGGCACATGGCCCGCCTCTTACGGATACAGCGCGGCTTTCAGCCTGACATCCGACAGCAAGGGTCATGCTTACAAGGATCTTACCGTCCGTATTAAGCCGGGCACGACCGGCGCGGCAAACCTCCGGCTCCGCCAGAACGGCTCCAACCTGAAGACGGAAGCCGTGTCGATCGCGAACGTGCCGGCCGAGCCACTGCCGGATGAGCAGGGGCCGATTCCGGCCAAGATTACCGTTGCCGAAGCGCGCGGTAAAGGCGAAGGGGCTCTGGTGACGCTGGAAGGCGTCGTTACGACAGAGCCGGGCATCTTCGGCGGCCAGTCCTTCTACCTGCAGGACGCAACCGGCGGTATTTATGTGTACCAGAACCTCGGCGGATTTCACGCCGGGGATATAGTGAAGGTGACGGCCTCTACGGCCGTCTACAATTCGGAACTGGAATTAACCGATCCGGTCGAAGTCGCCAAAACGGGTACTTCGGCCGTTCCTGCGCCTGTGAAGGCCGATGCCGTTACGGCCGTCAACCAGGGACAGCTCATCGAGCTGAGCGGGGTGACAATCGGCGCCATCAAAAGCGCGGTGCCGGAAGGCTCCTTCGAGTTTGACGCCGTCAAAGGAGACGTGGTGAACCACATCCGCATCGACGCGCGCACGGGGCTTACGCTGGCTTCTTTTCCTTATAAAGAAGGACAAACCGTGGATATCCGCGGGGCAGCGGCGATTTTCAAAGGAGCTTTCCAACTGAAACCGAGAGGACTGTCCGATTTCTCGGCACAAGCGGATACGACGGCTCCCGTAACGGTGGCCAGCCTGTCCGAAACGGCTAACGCGGAGGGCTGGTTTAACAAGAACGTTACCGTTACTTTAACGGCTCAGGATAATGAGGGAGCTGCGGTTCTGACACAGTACGATATCAACGGCGGAGAGGCAAAAGGCTATTCGGAGCCGTTCACCGTCGAAACCGAAGGCTCGAACATCATCCGTTACTATTCCACGGACGCTGCGGGCAATAAGGAGGAAGCCCAAGCCCTCCGCATTAAGCTGGATAAAACGGCTCCGGCCGCGTCTCTTACGCTGAACGGACAGGCTGTCTCCGATGTGACAGACAAAGATTCCTTAATCTTCCGTCTGCTGAGTACGGATGCGGGATCGGGCATTGCAGACCGGAAGCTGCTTCTGGACGGCAAGGAAATCGCCGACGGCGAGACGTTGAAAGCAGGCGTGCTGGCTGTCGGCCCGCATACCGTCCAGTACCGCGTGACGGATCTTGCCGGCAATACGGCGGAAGATACATACAGCTTCAATGTAAAGGCGAGCCTGACGCTCAGCAAGGTCGAGCTTACGGCGGGTAAAACCGTTTTGAAACCCGGTGAAACGACCGACCTCCGTGTGAGCGGCACATGGAGCAACGGCACCGCAGCCGATTTAACCGTGGCGCAAGTGGTATACCGCAGCAGCAATGAAGCGGCGGTTACGGTAGACGCGCAGGGAAGGCTGACGGCTGTCGGCGAAGGAAGCGCCGACTTGACGGCATCGGTAACGCTGGGCGGCGTCACCGTCGTGTCGGGCGCGTTTACCGTTACGTCCGCCAAGCCTTTGGCAACGGGCGTTCCGGGCAAACCGGTGCTGTCGTCCGACAACGGGTACAACGGTCTTAAGGCCGGCAGCTTTACCGTGACGATGAACATGTGGTGGGGCGCCAACGGCTCCGTGTACAAGCTGTACGAGGACGGCGTGCTGATCGGCACACAAACGCTGAAGGACGCTTCCCCGTCCGCCCAGACGGTCAGAACCGGCATCCAAGGCAAGGCTAACGGATCGTACACGTATACGGCCGAGCTGATCAACGCTTACGGGACGACGGTAAGTTCTCCACTCGTCGTTAAGGTAACGAACGCCGCACCCGGCAAGCCGGTTCTTTCCCAGGATAACTGGGACGGCGACGGCGCCTACAAGGTAACGATGAATATGTGGTGGGGCACCAACGCTTCCGAATACCGGCTGTATGAAAACGGCCAGCTTATCGAGACGAAAGCGCTGAAAGAAGCGACTCCGGGTGCCCAGAGCGCTGCAACCAGCCTTACGGGCCGGATTCCCGGAACGTATGAATACCGCGCGGAGCTTATTAATGCTTCGGGTGTTACCGCCAGCGAGCAAATGGTTGTAAAAGTAACCCGTTGAATGCGTATATCCGCGAACGCTGCATTCAAGTGAGTTCCCGTATCGACGAGCTGTTAAGAACGGCCGAACACGGGAAGATTTTGCGTCGGATCGGCTGTTCCCGGCCTTGTCCGCCGGGCTCAAGCAAGGTTGCGAGGCTGAAAGGCTGTAGAGGTTACGGCGGAAAGCCGTCAGTTTCGGGACAAGTATACCGGCACATAAAGTCAAAAACCCTCCACTCCGCTTAAGCGGAAATGGAGGGTTTTCTTTTTTTGGAAGCTGACATCTGCCGGAGAAGAAGAGTGAATTCCGTCCCGCGTCCGGTGATTACGCAGGAGAACGGTCATATGCTAAGGGTGGCGGCAGACAATGAACATGCACGGAGAAGCCTGAGAATCAAAGGATATCGGCAGAACACAGGACGGCGGACATTTAAGAGAGAGAGAGAGAGCGGCGTCAGACCTCCGGCGACAAGAAAAAAAGTGAATGACCATGGTCTGTAACGCCAAGTCCGCCGCACCGGAAGCCTTGTGCGGGCTCGACCTTATGCTGTTTCCGTCTGCCGGGAACCGAGCGTGTCCGGTCCGCTGCGGATTCGGAGGCGAGAAGCCGCAAGCTCCGGAGGACCGGTTTCAACAAGAGCAACAGGGGGGCTTTTTCAAGAAAAAGCGGCTCCATGCTCCTCACGGCGCGTCGGTCTCGGCCTCGGTTCGGCGGACCGGACGTCGCCTCCAACTGCGGGTTTACTGCACTTTAAGCGGCAGCGTATAGTAGCCGAACGCTTTATCCAGCAGAACGGCGGCTTCCTGGCGCAGCAGCGGCTGCTTGGAGCGGAAATCGACCGAGCCGTCCGGTTTAACGGAGGCGCCCGGATCTACGATACCCTGCGACACAAGAGCGGTGACGGCTTTAACCGCCCACTCGTCGGTCGTCCCGGTCAGCTTGATTTCCGACGCAGGCTCAAGCTGCTTCATGTTCTGGATCATGGCGGCGGCGATCTGCCGTGTGACCGGAGCGTTCCGGTCGAAGCCCGGGATATCCGCGACCATCAATTTTTTGTTGTCTGCGATCGCGTATGCAAAGCCGTACCAGCCGTGGGCTTTCAGAAGCACATCCGCAAATTCACCCTGGGTCATCGTGTTCTGGGGCTGGAACGAATTTCCTGTAGACGCGCCCATAATTCCCCACGTATTCAAGTTATCGATGTGAGGTTTGTAGGGGCTGTCTTTAGCGACATCATCAAACGGAGTTTTCTCATGCACTTTTTGGGCATCGGAAATGAACTCCATACTGGCCCGGTTCGTGTAATAGTAGTACTCGATCTGCCCGTGGCTGTCTTTCTTGAATGCTAACTTGTTTCCGGACTCGTCTTCGAAAAGCAGCGGATTGATCATTTTCAGGGTATGCTTGCCCGAAGAATTGGTTTCCATGATCAGGTTGCCGTTATCGTACGAAAATTTAGATTTCAGGAACAGCAGGCGTGTATTCTGGTACATGCCCGTGTACTGCTGCGCATCTTTTTCATTCAAAGGAAGGTAAGTCGGTTTCTCGGGTTCTTTCTCGGCAGGGAAATAGTGATCCATGAATTCCTCAAATACGTCGATACTCATCATGGAGTCATTGTTATAGGACATGAAAAATCCCGTATTTTTATCGGGAAGCAGAACCATCAAAGACTGGTGTCCCGTCATACTGCCGCCTTTCATTATCACGTGGTGGCCGTTCATGAGATCCCTAAAATACCCCTCAAAGCCGACGGTTGTCATGGGCAGCGACTTTTCCGAGAAAACCTGATAGTTGTGCATAAGATCCACGCTCTTGGGACTGACGAGCTGTTTGCCGTCGTATTTGCCCTCTTGAAGCTGCATGATCATATATTTGGACATATCTTCGGCCGTCGAGATGATACTTCCCTGCGGTCCGTCCGTCGGCGCATGCCCGTCTGTCGGCACAGGCTTGCCGCTCGGATCGTAATGAGCCGCCATTCTCGCAAGCAGCTCGGGTGTAAAGCGGGCGCTGGTGGAAGTCATGCCGAGCGGTTTAAACACCTTTTCCTGCATGTATTTGTCATAACGCAGCCCGCTCACGTTCTCAACGGCATGCCCGGCCAGCAGAAAGGCGTAGTTGTCGTAAGTGTAGGCTTCTCCCGGCTTGCGCACAACCGTAGGCATGTGCTCGGCGAGAAAAGGTTTCGTGGGGATATCCTGATAGACGAGATCGGGTCCTACATAATTCGCTATATCCGGATAATCGATCCCGCTTGTATAGGTGAGAAGATCGAATAACGTGAGCGGCGTTCCCGTTTTGTTGGGCACCTTCAGGCCGCCCAGGTAGGGCTCGATGTCACCCTTCAGTTCCATTTTTCCCTCGTCCACAAGCTGCAGGGCGGCCAGGGCGGTAAACGTTTTGGTGACCGAGGCGATCTGGAATACGGTGTCTTTGTCGACGGGGATGTTCTTTTCCTTGTCCGCATAGCCGTACCCTTTATTCAACACGACCTTGCCGTCTTTGACGACCACGAAGCTGGAACCGTTGACGCTGAACTTTTTCATTTTCTCGGCAAATATAGGATCGGCAAACGCTTCAACCTCCTTGGTGTCGACAGGTCCCTGCGAGGCGCCTTTATTGGGCTGCGACGCTTCGGGCGGCTTGGCGGCAGGCGTGTCCGGCGTACAGGCCGTAAAGATAGAGGAAGACAGGACGAGCAGAGCAAGACTTGCGTGGCGTACCGTATTTTTCATAGTATATTCTCCTTTTCGCGTACTGTTTTTTGTGTGAACGCTGTGTGCTTGAGTTCAGGCAAGGAGTGCCGTTAAAAAAGGGTGTCTCCTGCCGTGGTATCCCCAGCATCGCAGACTTCCCGTCAAATCAGCCAGTGATCTTCCGTCACGAAACCATCATTTACTCGGATGTGAGTGTCATATGACATTTGCTCACTGGCGCAGCTGACAGCGGGCGGTTTAGGATGCAGATAGATAAGTCAGCGTGAATAACAAAATCAAAAGAACGTACACGAAAGGACCGGGATTCCCATGAAAAAAGAAATGGTGCAAAGTCTTCAAACTTTTTACTTTTTGCTGCTTACTTTCGCTACAGGAGTGTTTTACTTTTGCTTCTATTTAGTCAGCCTGGTGTTCAGCTTAAGCATGGCCTTTACATTAATCGGGCTGCCGATGATCACCTACGTTATGCGCAGTACGCGGACGTTTGCCCGTTATGAAAGGATACAAACCAAAATTTATACGGATATTTCCATAGAACCTTACGAGCGGCCGGAAAAAAACAGAAGCTCCGTATGGCAGCAGGCGAAAGAAGAGCTTGCGGATCGGCGCAACTGGACGATCATCGGCTGGCTGATGCTGAAATTCCCGCTTGGCCTGCTTGCCCTTCTATTGGCTTTCTTGTGCTACATCGCGCCTGTCATCTTCATTCTGGTTCCGCTTGCGGTTCCATACCTGGATATCAACGTTGCGGGAATGCCGGTGGACACGTTTGTAAAATCCCTCTTCGTGATGGCCGGCGGCGTTCTGCTCGCTTATGCGGGAGCAAAACTCGGCCGGAGCTCGGCTTTGCTGGCCGGAAACTATATCCGGCATATGTTCAAACGGCTTCACACATAGACAGCCGAAGCTTGCCGTGGCATAGTAAGAACAAGAACAGCCGGGCGACAAGCCGGGCAGCCAGACAGAGAGGTGACAGACATGTTCGATGCGGTCAAGCAGTGGTTCTGGTACGAGTGGGCGCTCTTTATCATCCGTCTGTTGATTTTTATTTCCACCATACTTACGACCATCCAGTTTCAAAATGATTTAAACCTTCCCCTGTGGCTGGTTCTGTGCTGGCAAATCTCCGCTTTCTCGGTTCCATGGATTTTGCTGCAGGTGAATACGACGGCATATTTGATTCCCGAGCTCATTTTGTCCGGGGGAGTCAGCGTTTATTTAACTTCGTTATTTCCCGAGGCCTATTTGACTTTTCTCGTGCCCGCCGCCCTGATCGCAGCCAACAGTGCGGACAAAACATACCGCTGGTCGGGACCGGCCGCCGTTCTGCTGGTGCCCCTCATGATGTATGAATTATCCGAACAAGCGAAGCCGTTTTGGGAAATGATGACTCAAATCGGGCTGGCTTATGCGATCGGGTACGCGTTCCATCTGTTGGTGGTGAATTACCGGCAAAATGAAATCATCCGCAGCCAGAACAGCGTTCTGGAGCAGTACATGTCCCAAGTGGAGCGGGTCACCCTGCTTGAAGAGCGGAACCGGCTCGCGAAGGATCTGCACGATACGATGGGTCATTCGTACACTTCGCTCCTTATGGGACTTGAAACACTGCGGCCGGATATCGCGACTGAGGAAGGCGAGAACAAGCTGGAGGCTCTTCTGGCGGTGACGCGCAAAAGCATGGGCGATGTGCGGGAGTTCCTGCACGAGATGGGCGCTTCGCAGAAGCTGTCTTCGCTCCGGGAGGAGCTGGAGCAGCTGGTGCGCGAATTCGAGGCCAGCGCCGGGGTGACCGTGCGTCTGCGGGTGCTGGGAGAAGAGACGACCCTGCCACAGCAGGCGAAGATGACCTTCTACCGCTGCTTGCAGGAAGCGCTCACGAATGCGGTGAGGCACGGCAAGGCCACGGAAGTTCAGGCGGCGCTCCAGTTCGAACCCCGGCAGATCCGGCTGGAGGTGCGGGATAACGGCGAGGGCAGCGAGATCCTGACGGAGGGCTTCGGCCTGAAGGCGATGAAGGAGCGGGCCGCAAGCCTCCAGGGACAGGTCTCCGTCTACTCGGAGAAGGGCGCGGGGACAACCGTGACGTGTACCCTGCCCCGTCAGGCCGAGCCGGGAGGCGAGATGATCCGTCTGCTGATCGCCGACGACCAGGCGTTCATCCGCGAAAGCCTCCGGACCATCCTCGAGGGACAGAAGGATATGACCGTTGCGGGACTTGCCGGTGACGGTGAGCAGGCGGTCGAGCTTTGTGCGGAACTGGAACCCCATCTCGTGCTGATGGATCTGGATATGCCGAATATGGACGGCACCGCCGCTACCCGGACGATCAAGCAGAAATGGCCGCATGTCCGGGTCGTCATCCTGACGACTTTCCAGGCGCCGGACAAAGCGCTTGAGGTGCTGCGCAGCGGCGCCGACGGCTACCTGTTCAAGTCGATTGAGCCGAGGGAACTGGCCGAGACGATCCGCCTCGTGCATCGCGGAGGCACGATGATCGCGCAGGATCTCTCGACAAGGCTGTTCGGCGAGCTCGGGGAAGCGGCCAAAGCTAAGGGGGCGTCCGGTGCCTCCGGGACTTCGGAGGCGGCCGGACTGCCGGAGACGGCGGTCTCTGCCGGAGAGAGCTGCGGCCTCACTCCGCGCGAAGTCGAGATTTTGCGGATGCTGTCCAAAGGGCTCCGCTACAAGGCTATCGCTTCCAAGCTGTACTTGTCGGACGGAACGGTCCGAAACTATGCGTCCACGGTGTACGCCAAGCTCGGCGTGCGCAACCGGGACGAGGCGGTGGAGAAGGCGGCGGAAGCTGGACTTCTTTAAGGCCGCATTCAGAAAGGAAAGGCTCTCGGTTCCGTGAGGAACAGGGAGCCTTTTTTTCGCTTACACGGAATCAGGCTTGTCCGTCAGGTTTTCGGCGATCTCGTCCAGGGACGGAAATCTTCTCCGTTACCTGCCCTGTAGGTATGCGTTTATACCAAACCGCCTTTGTCCGAATACAGTAACCATAGAGCGAGGAGGCGATTCCAATGCCCGTTAAAAATGGCAGCGACTATATAGAACGGATTAACCGGCATCTTCCCGGCGTCTGGATTGCGGGGGGACGGGTGCAGGGATTGATTTCGGAGCATAGAGCTTTCAAAGGACTGATGGCGACTCAAGCTTCCATGTATGATATGCAGCAGGCGGAGGAATGGCAAGCGAAAATGACGTATTCTTCCCCTTTGACTGGGGACCCGGTCGGATTGTCCTTCCTGCAGCCGAAGACGAAGAAGGATCTTGCGCTGCGCAGGCAGATGATGCAGGCGTGGGCAGCCAGGCATCACGGCTTCCTGGGGCGTGCTCCCGATTATATGAACACCGCCTTGATGGCGTTCTCCGCAGCGGCGGGACTGATCGAGAAGGAAAATCCCGAGTACGCGGATAACTTGAGGCGGTATTACGAATACTGCCGGGAAAACGACGTGACGCTCTCTCACGTGTTCATTCAGCCGAAAGTAGCGAGAATGTCCACTTTTCTGCGGACCTTCGAGGAACCCGCCGCCGCCCGGGTGGTCGAAAAGAATAAAGAGGGGATCGTGGTACGGGGCGCGTTCCTGCTGGATACGCAGGGGGCGACGTCGGATGAAATTCTCGTTTTTCCGGCCCCTTTTCCGTACGCGGGCAGCGAGGAGAGCCCATATGCGTTCGCTTTTGCGGTGCCCAGCAATCTGGCCGGCGTGAGCTTCGTATGCAGAGAGAGCTTCGTCGGGGGCGAGTCGGCGTACAACTATCCTCTGAGCTCCCGGTATGAGGAAATGGATACGCTCGTTCTTTTCGAGGATGCGCTCGTGCCGTGGGATCGGGTGTTTATATGCGGGGACGAAAGGATGGCCTGGCGGCTTGTGGAGGAAAGCCGGTTTCATACCCACGCCGGTATGCAGATTATGTGCAAAAACATCGCCAAAACGGAGTTCATCCTAGGGACGCTCCAACGATTGGTCGAGGCGGGCGGGCTTGACAGCCACAGCCATGTGACCGAGAAAGTAACGGAGGTTATCGTAGCCTTGGAGACGCTGAAGGCGCTGCAGCTTGCGGCCGAGAAAGGGGCGTCCCGGGATAAATGGGGGAGCATGCTGCCCGATCCGAAGCCTCTGCTTGCGGCTAACGTTTACTTCCCGAAAGTGTATCCGCGTTTTGTGGAAATCATCCAGTTGATCGGAGCGAGCGGATTGATCATGATTCCGGACGAAGCGGATTTTAGAACCGAAATCGGCGGCCAACTGAACCGCTATTTGAAGGGCATTGATCTGAGCGCCGAGGAAAACGTGAAATTATCCCGGCTTGCGTGGGAGCTTGGCGTCAGCGCGTTCGGCGGCAGGCAGGCGGTTTACGAGCGGTTTTTCTTCGGAGATTCATCGGTGGTTAACGGACGTCTGTACAAAGGCTACAAAGAACGGGAAACGCTGGGACGCCGGGTACAGGATTTCTTGTCGGGACACGACTGAGCGGAAGGGTTTAAGACTGCCGGTAAAGTTGAAAAAGCTTCGGCGCGGGCCGGGGCCTTTTTTGCTTTTCGGTTTTTTTTCTTTTATATTATTTATAGATAAATATTTTATTATTGAAGTAATTAAGAAGACTTGCGTTTGGAAAGCATACAAGAGAGCCCCCTGCCGGGAGAGGCTGTCTAACATAAGAGGAGGATGACGAGTCATGATTATTATTCACGCGGCCATGCAGCTTCAGCCGGGTAAAGATGAGGTATTCCTGAAAGAGATTCTTCCGCTCGTGGAAGCTTCGAGAGGCGAGAACGGCAATGTTTCGTATGATTTGTACAAACATGCGGAAAAGGAGAATGCTTACACAATGGTGGAGGTCTGGAAAGATCAGCAGGCGGTTGCCAGCCATAATTCCAGCGCTCATTTCACGGCTTTTACCGGCAAAGCGGGCGAATTTCTCGCCGCACCGCTCGATGTGAAAGTTTACTCGGCCGAAGCGGTTAAGGCCTAGAAGATGCTGCAAAACAAGCTGTCGTCTGTAGTTTACAGACGGCGGCTTGTTCTTTTTACCGGGGATCAAACATTGCGGCGGTCCTGAAGATGGATTATCATCGGGTTTGTGCACAGCCTGTACACATACGCACATTCATAAGCAGGCGGCAAAGGAGAATCGCGTCATGACCGCAAAAGTTATCCACCATATCTGCATTCAGACGAACTGTTATGAACAATCTCTGGCATTTTACCGGGATGCGCTCGGCTTCGAAGTTGTACAGGAAACGCCCGATTTTCATACACGGGCTTATAATTCCTGGCTGCGGCTCGGCGAGTTCTATATCGAGCTGCAAACCGGCAAGGCGGGTGAAGAGCTTCAACCGGTGAATACGAGTTCGCGGGGAATCGTTCATTTTTGTTTATGGACCGGGGATCTTGAAGAAGAGGTGCGCCGTTTGAAGGATTCGGGAGCGGAATTCAGGCTCAAAAACGGCGGAGAAATATACACCGTCGAGAACGGGAAGCTGTGCAAGCTGATGGCGCCCGAAGGGACGATCATCGAACTGAGGGATACAAAAGGGCTCTGACCGGTGCGGCCGTTAACGGGGGACGCGCGGTGGACATGCGAAGGCTCACGCTGGCGGAGCCTTCGCGGTCGTCCGCGGGCCTGTATTTTGAACCGCCGGGTCGGATGCTTGCAAGGGGAAGCCGCCTCATCGCCGATGGTCCCTTCGATGGCGCCGCAGGCGGGCCGCCTCACGTCGGCGGTCCCTGCAATAGCGCCGGAGGCGGGTTACGCAAGGAGCCTTGCGGACAACGGATCTGGCGGCGAACGCGCCGCCCCGGAAAAAAGGAAAACCCGCAGAACACTTTGTCTGCGGGTTTTCTATTTTTTGTACGTGCCGGCCCTGATAGGGGCGGCGTTCGGTTCTTATTTTACTTCGACAATACGTCCTTCAACCTTCGGATTAACGGTTCCCTGCTTCATTAGGGCTTCTTCCACGACATCATAAAGCGTGAAGCCGGAGTTGAACACTTTCTTATCCTTCATCATGGCGTAGCCGTCACCGCCGGCCGCGATAAAGTCATTCGTAGCGAGCTTGTAGGTCTTGTCGGGATCAACCGGCTCGCCTTTCACTTTCAGCTCGACTACTCGTTCGCCTGCAGGCTTGCTGCGGTTGTAGGTGAACGTCATGCCGCCGATTTGCGGGAAGCGCCCTTCGCCGCTCTCCACTTTGCCGACTCCGTTTTCGAGTGCCGCTTTCAGCTCGCTGCCTTTGAGTTCCAGTACGACCAGGGTGTTCGGGAACGGGAGAACGTCGTACAGATTTTTCTTCGTGATGTCTCCGGCATTCACCTGGGTCCGGATACCGCCGCCGTTAATAAGCGCAACATCGGCTTCCTGTCCGCCGATCGTCTTGGTTTTGGCGAGCATGGCATCGGCGATCAGGTTGCCGAGATTGGTTTCCTTCGCGCGTACGAGGGTGCGTTCCCCGTCGAGCTGAACGTCGGTTTTGGCGATTTTCACATCAAGCTGTCCGTCTACACGGCCGACGATATCTTTCACCAGCTTCGCCATCTCGGCATCGGGCTCTACTTTCTCGTCGTACTCGATCAGGCCGCCGGTAAAGCCGACAAGCTCCTTGTTGTAATAGTACAAGTCCGCCCGGCCCATCGACTTGCCGTATTCCCAGTCCTGTACGATGTACGTGCCGTTCACGAGCTCCGGCTTCGTCAGCTGCGTATGAGAGTGGCCGCCGATGATCAGGTCGATGCCGGGCACCGTCTTGGCCATTTCGCGGTCGACTTCGATGCCGTTATGGCAAACGACGATGACGTGATCGACTTTCTTTTTCAGCTCGGGCACAAGCTGCTTCGCTACTTCGATCGGGTCCTTGAACTCCAGCGCTTTCACGTTGTCCGGATGAGTCACGATAGGTGTGTCTGCGGTAGTAAAGCCGAGGATGGCGAATTTTTTGCCGCCGATTTCGGCATAATGTACCGGCTGGAGCAGCTCCGTGCCGTCT
Organism: Paenibacillus sp. JT31N7; assembly: GCF_059692095.1. Classification (NCBI taxonomy): domain Bacteria; kingdom Bacillati; phylum Bacillota; class Bacilli; order Caryophanales; family Paenibacillaceae; genus Paenibacillus; species Paenibacillus sp. JT31N7. The sequence continues at coordinate 318,396 of NZ_JCAUAT010000005.1, read as the reverse complement.
TCTTTTTTGAACACGTTGGAAGAAATGATCGGGTGATCGACCATGCCTTTGAGCTTGAGCAGCTGCTCGTAGCCGAAGTCGAATTCATGGTTGCCCGCCGCCTGCGCGTCGTAATTGAGGTAGTTCAGAAGCGGCACGATGGACTCGCCTTTGAACAGGTTGGCGAAAACGGTCCCTTGGAAAGTGTCGCCCGCATCCATCAGCATGAAATTAGGGTTTTCCGCCCGCATTTCTTTAACGAGTGTTGCGATTTTGGCGTAGCCGAACTCTTTCAGGGATTTGTTTTCTTCGATATGTCCGTGAACGTCGTTGGTATGTCCGATCGTAATATGTAGGGTGAGGGCTTGACCGAGCGCCTGCAGAAAATCTTTCCGGGATACGGAGTCGGCACCTGCCGTCAGTTTGACGTCATAGCCGGCTTTTTTGGCGATTTCGGTAACGGCTGCGGCGTTTAGAACGGCGTCCGGCTTAGTTGCTTCCGTTTCGCTCAGGAGTCCCTGCTTTTTGGCCCAGGACAGGGAAGCCGAAGCCCAGTGGGAAATCGAAGCATCCGCCGTCAGGGAAGCTCCTTTGGAACGGGCGAGAATAGTCGCAAGCTCCGCTGTCGAAACACTGCGGTCCAGTGCCAGGCCGCCGCCTTCGTAGCCTTCGATGATCGCTTTCTTTTGCATCCAGTCGGTATGAGTGATCTGTGGTGCAGTCTGGGCGTAAATCGACGTTGCCAGAATGGAAGAAATGATTGCGCTTACAGATATAGCCGAAACAAATTTGCCTTTGAACAAAAGAATTCCCCCTTAACAAAAGTAGACTCATTGTAACATGAGCCTTTCGGGGCAACAATAGAGGTATAGCGAACATAGTTTGTCAATTTGTGCACGGATGCCGCCGTAAACGCTCTCAAAAATGGTATAATGAAGAGAAGTGCTTATTGAATTCACGCTCATCTTCATTCATTTCCGGCCTGGATTGGATTGATTTTCATAATAGGATGTTTTATACTCAGGGAATGAAATGATGTCACTTTTATATTGAACATAATTTCATGATGCGAGGCAGGGAAAAGCCCCAATGGAAGATGAAAAGCTCAGAAAGATTATCGAGGTAGCCAAACTATACTACCAGCTGGACTATAATCAGAACCAGATCGCGCAAATGCTCGGCTTATCCCGTCCGACCGTGTCGCGTTTGCTGCAGCAGGCGAAGACAGAAGGAATCGTGAAGATTCATATCGCGGACCCTTCGGAAGATTGCGAAGCTCTTGCGGTTACCTTACGGGAGAAGTTCCATCTGAAAAAAGCGGTCGTCGCTTTCGTGCCGACTTACGACGACGAAATCGTCAAGAAATTTATCGGCGAGGCGGCCGCGCAGTACTTGATGACGACGGTCAAAGACAAAGATATCATCGGGGCTTCGTGGGGAACCACGATGTACCAGGTGGCGGCGAACCTCCAGCAGAAGGGGCTGACGGATTCGCGCGTCGTGCAGCTGAACGGGGGCGTGAGCCATGCGGACATTACGATCTCTCCGTCCGAAATCATCTATCTGTTCAGCCGGGCGTTTCATGTCACGCCGTATTTTCTCTATCTTCCGGCTATCGTCGATCACAGTCTGGTCAAGCAGGCGATTCAGTCCGACCGGCATATCCGCCGCGTGCTGGATCTCGGGAAGCTTGCCAATATCGCAATCTTTACGGTCGGGCTGCCGGATGCCGAATCGGTGCTGATCCAGTCCAATTACATGACCGAGGAAGATTTGGAGATTATTCAGAGTAGAGCCGTGGGCGACATTTGCTCCCGATATTTCGACGATAAAGGGCAGATCTGCCATACCAGCCTGAACGACCGCACCATCGGAATCGAGCTGGAAGATTTAAAGGAGAAAGAACAAGCGATTCTCGTAGCCGGCGGAATGGGAAAGGTAAACGCCATCTACGGCGCGCTCCGCGGCGGATATGCGAATACGCTTATAACCGACCAGATGACGGCCAAAGCGCTCATCGCCAAACATGACGGCGGGCAGACGGCAACAGCCTGACGGCGGGCCTGCAGGATACGCGGCGTGCCCCGGCCGAGCTGTCTTGTACCGTACCATACCAGGGGGACTTCATGAGATGACACAGACTAAACAGACTAACCACGTATCGCAGGCGGCTGCCTTTATTAAGGACAAGCTGACGTTCACGCCGCAGGTCGGCCTTATTCTCGGTTCGGGCCTAGGCGTTCTCGCCGATGAAATCGAGAATCCGGTCGTGATTCCTTATCACGAGATTCCCGGCTTCCCGGTATCGACGGTGGAAGGGCATGCCGGACGGCTCGTCTGCGGGATGCTTCAGGGCAAGCCGGTTGTCGCCATGCAGGGACGTTTTCACTATTACGAGGGATACGCCATGAATAAGGTCGTTTTTCCCGTATTCGTTATGAAGCAGCTCGGCGTAAAGACGCTTCTTCTGACCAATGCCGCAGGCGGAGTAGACGTAAGCCTGGAGCCGGGGGATCTCATGCTGATCTCCGATCACATCAACCTGATGGCGTCCAACCCGCTGATCGGACCCAACGACGCGCAGCTCGGTCCGCGTTTTCCGGATATGTCGGAGGCTTACTCGAAAAGGCTGCGCGAAAAGGTGCGCGAAACAGCCGGTTCGCTGAACATGAACCTGAAAGAAGGCGTATACGCGGGCCTCACGGGCCCTTCGTACGAAACGCCGGCCGAAATCCGCATGGTGCGTGCGCTCGGCGGAGACGCGGTAGGCATGTCCACCGTGCCGGAAGCTATCGCCGCAAGCTATGCGGGGCTGGAGGTGCTGGGCATCTCCTGCATTTCCAACATGGCCGCGGGCATCCTGGAGCAGCCGCTTTCCCATGCGGAAGTCATGGAGACGACTGAGATGGTGCGCGCTAACTTCGTGGCGCTGATCAAAGGCATCATCGGTCGCAGCGACCTGTAGCGGCAGTCCGGCCGCCTGCCCGGTACCCAATGAATCCTGGATATTGCCGTCCAGGGTTCTTTTTTTGCGCCCGGATAAGGGAGTGGAACGATTTGCAAGAAGGACGGCATAAAATAGAATAGACAGACATAAAATAAATTTCAAATTAATATTTACATATGTTCATATCATACCTATAATAGGTGTAATGTATTCGGGTTTCACAGATACTAGCCCTGACATAACGGGCTTCGATGCATTACCTTTTTCTACAACTTAGATAAGTCTGGAGAGATGGTTTTGAATACAGCTTATGTAAACGGTCACTTTTTTACGATAGATGAAAACAGCCGGCAGTACAAAAACGGAATGATGGTCGTCAGCGGCGACGCGATCGATTACATCGGCGCTCATTCCGGAGAGCGGCTGGCCGCGGCGGACCGGGTCGTCGATCTGGGCGGCAAATGGGTTATGCCCGGGCTCGTCAATGTCCACTCCCATATCGTGATGACCATCCTGCGGGGGATCGGCGACGATATGCTGCTGAAGCCTTGGCTGGAGACGAAGATCTGGCCGATGGAAGCAAAATTTACGCCGGAGATCGCGTCTGTCAGCACCCGGCTCGGCATTCTGGAGATGCTGAAGTCGGGTACGACGACCTTCTCGGATATGTTCAATCCGAACGGCATCGACCTGGACGGCATCATGCAGGAAATCGCCGATACGGGCATACGCGGCGCGTTCTCGCATACGATTTTCAGCCTGGGCACGGAGCGGCAGCAGCGGGATAACATCGCCAGCGCGGAGCGGTTCGCGAAACATTTCCGCACGTTCGCGGACGGACGTCTGACGACGATGGTTGCGCCCCACAGCCCGTATGCGTGCACGCCCGCGGCGCTGGAGGAAAGTGCGCGAATCGCGGCCGAGAACGGCCTTATGGTGCATATCCACGTGTCGGAGACGGATCTGGAGATCCGCGACATCGAGAGCCGCTACGGCGTGCGCCCCGTGGAGCACCTTCGCCGCCTCGGCCTGTTCGGCCAGCCGACCGTGATGGCCCACGGGGTCGTTCTTAACGATGAAGAAAGATCGATTCTTCATCAATACGATGTGCGGGTGGCCCATAATCCCATCAGCAACTTGAAGCTGGGATCGGGTGTGGCGGACGTTGCCGCGCTTCTCGATGCGGGAGTCAAGGTCGGCATCGCCACGGACAGCACGGCCTCCAACAACAACCTCGATATGTTCGAGGAGATGAGGACCGCGGCCCTGCTGCAGAAGGGGATCTACAAAGACGCGAGCAAGCTTCCCGCCGAAACAGTGCTGTCTCTGGCCACGCGCGTCGGTGCCGAGGCTATCGGCATGGGCCATACGGGATCGCTGGAGCCGGGGAAAAAGGCGGATTTTATCACCATCGATCCGTCGGATAAGCCGCACCTTCAGCCGCTGGAGCAGGCGTTTTCGCATCTGCTCTATGCCGCAAGCGGACGTGACGTCTGCGATGTGTATGTCGGCGGAGCGGCCGTTGTGCGCGGCGGAAGCTGCCTGACGATCGACGAAGAGAAGATCCTTGCGGAAGCCAACCGTTTACAGGCTGAGTTTCAATAAACCCGCTGCGCGGACTACGAAAAGCGGAAGCTATATTAATGAAGCAAGAATTTTAGACGCCCGGACGCGAAAGGGTTGAAAAGAGGCCCAATGCGTTCGGAGGCTGTGCGGTTGACCACGGTTATGCGCCGCGCACGCACTGCGCGCTGGCAGCGTGCTCGATGCGATAAGCGTTTAGCGGGCAGCGTCAGTTTTCATAATAGAACCTCAGTAACGATCGACCGGTTGAGCGAACGCACAGCCGGTACCCGTTATTTTTATTATCATAGAGAACGTTCAATTACGGTTATACCCGAGCTTGATTAAGCATCCGGTATAACGGGCGGGTCCGGGGCAGAGTGGAGGAATAGAAGTGATTCGGGGTCTTAACCGGTATTTTCAATTGGAAGCCCACGGGACGACGTGGAAAAGAGAGCTGATGGCGGGGCTCACCTCGTTCTTTACGAGTGCGTATATTATGCTCGTCAATCCCCTCATCCTGCAGGATACGGGAATGCCGCTGAGCGCGGGAGTACTTGCCACCATTGCGGCGACCATTATCGGCTGTCTGTTGATGGCCCTGTGGGCGAATGCGCCCATTATCGTCATCCCCGGCATGGGGCTGAACGCGTTCTTTACCTACACGATCGTCCAGTCGCTGGGACTTTCCTGGCAGCAGGCGCTTGCCGTTGTCGTCGTGTCGGGTGTCATTTTCCTGCTTGCGAGCGTGTCTTCATTCGGCAGCAAAATTTTATCGGCGGTGCCCGCGTCGCTGAAGCACGGGATTACCGCGGGGATCGGCCTCATGCTTACGTTTATCGGCCTGCAGAAAGGCCAGATCGTTCAGCCCGATTCCGTCAACTACGTGGCGCTCGGCAGCTTTACGAGTCCGGTTACGCTGGCGACGCTTATCGGGCTTGCGGTCACCTTTATGCTGTTTGTCCGCAACATAAAAGGAAGCCTGCTCATCGGGATCGGGTTTACGAGCGTCTTGACGCTCGGACTCGCAGGCAAAGGAGACCTGGCCGACAAAGCGGTCGATCTTAAGGCTTACGGGCAGGTTCTGGGAGCCGCCGATTTCAGCGTCATGCAGATTCCGTTCTGGATCGCGGTCTTTTCCATGACGATGATCGTCCTGTTCGAGAATATGGGGCTGCTCAGCGGGATGCTGCCGGACAAGCAAAAGTTCCCGAAAGCTTACCGGGTCGTGGCGGTGTCCACGATCGTATCCGGCTTTTTCGGGACCAGCCCGACCATCGCTTCCGCCGAAAGCACCTCCGGCATTTCCGAAGGCGGCCGGACAGGCATCCCTCCGCTCGTAACGGCGGTTCTGTTCCTGCTCTCCGCTCTGGCGCTGCCCGTCATCGGGCTGATTCCCGGCAACGCCGTCGCGCCGGTGCTCATTATCATCGGAGCGCTGATGATGATGAGCGTGAAGGACATTCCGTTCCACGATTTCTCGGAATATTTGCCCGCGTTTCTGATCGTGGTGTGTATTCCGCTGACGTCCAGCATCGCGGACGGCCTCGCTTTCGGCTTCATTGCGTATCCTCTGACGAAGGTGGCCATCGGCCAGTGGAGAAAATGCTCGCCTTTGCTGTATGCAATTGCCGCGCTCTTTGTTCTGAACTTCGTGGCTTCCGCTCTGTTCGTTCATTAAAAAGGGGAATCCGCACGGGGATGCAGCTCCCGGAGCCCGATAATCGGCGTCGCAAAACGGGCGGCCATCCACTAGAGTCCGAGTCGGGTACCTATGCTACGATATTAAGGTGAGTGACCTGGAAAGTTTCTCGCTTCAAGCGTCGATTGCCCCCGCAGCAATCGGCTTTTTATTTTGAACGACACATTTATTAGACTGGTTGATCAAATTGTCAATCTCTTGGGGCTTAGACAATGTTCGGCTATCCAAAATGGCATATTGAGCAACTAATAGACACAATAACTCACGTTCTCTTAGTATAAGATCAATTACGGTGAACCGTATCACAAATAGTGGTAAAGCGGAGAGTGGAGTTAATGGTGAGTTTAAAATAATATAATTATGCGAATTACAAAGTACCAGAGACGCTATATCCGGTCCTTTGTAATTCACAAACAATAATTAAGCTAACGGACGGAATTGTTAAAACAAGAAGAAAATGAAATAGGATAATTATGGTATACTTAAATGAAAAGAGATTTTATGAGGTTCGACGTTTTAAGTATTTATAGAGTCTATTACTAGGAAGTAGCAAGTGATTATTTGATAATTCGAGAAAGAAAAGATGAATTTGTAATAATACAGCAACATGATCATGCTTCTATTTTTGGAGATATAGCGAAGCATTTACGGGGAGAATTCTATATTGATAATAATATTGACGAACTAATAATAGTTGCCTATGAGCATGATCCTAGTTGGATTTCTCTGGATGATACAGCCTTGTGGAATGATCAGAAACATGTTCCTTATTCGTTTATGGATTATCCCTTATTACCTAAATTAGCCCTATATCAATTAGGGCTAGATGAAATCGAGAAGATCAGTAAGTATGCGTGTTTACTAAGTAGTTTACACTATTCATCTTTTTTTAAAGATGGGCTACAACCTGAATGTTTAGCGTTTCTAGAGAGAGAAAACTTACGGCAGAAGAGCATTTTAGATTCAATAAATGTAAATCAAGAAACAATATCATTACATCTTAGGATATTACAATTTTGTGATCGTTTATCGTTGTATGTTTGTTTGAATGAACCAGGAGTCGAAAAGAATGGAGAACACCTTTGGTATAGAGAAGGAATAAGGCACTCAGAGTTCTTTGATAATAAAGAAAAAAGTCTAATATTTACTAAATGGATTGATGAAGAGCAAATTAGTGTTAGTAATTTCCCTTTCGATAAAGAGTTTCAAACAAAGCTAAGATACAAGACTGTTTCTAAAGAATTAATAAAAAATCAGGGAATTGACAATGCTTACAAAAAAGTAGATTTCATGGATCATACAATAAAGTTTTGTAAGTAAGTGAGGTTGAAATAACAGGCAGTTTAAATAAAAAGAAATTAAAATCATTTAAGGGGAATACATTTATGTTTATGAGAATGGAATTGTTCGTTGAAAATTTAACTGAATCAGCAAAATTTTATAATTACGTGTTGGGTTTTACAAAAGAAAAAGAATCTGAAAGGTATATATCATTGAGGAATGGTAATGCCGTTATTGGTCTTGGTGCGATGACCCAACTTGGGGACAGTCATTACTTAAAACCCAAAACGGCATCGGAACGCAAGGGTGTTTGTGTTGAAATAGTATTAGAAGTTGATGAAATTGAAGAATATCTTAAAAGAATCGAAAATTGCAATTACCCGATTCATTCTGAATTAACCAAAAGACCGTGGGGGACAAAGGATTTCAGAATAATAGATCCTGATGGTTATTACATAAGGGTTACATCTAAAGGTTAAGACTACGCTAAAGAAGAACGATAATTCAAATAAACCACCGTACTCTGAGGTGGTTTATTTGTCGTAGGGAGCTTAGAGAACTTGTTGGACTGGAAATGGATCATTCCCCCGGACAACCGACGAAGCTCACGGATGAGCAACGCAGTCAATTGGGTGCCAGGCTGGAGCAAAAGACCCCAGCCGATGTAGGCTTTGAAGCGCGTTACACCTGGACGCTTCCGCTGGTAGCCGAGTGGATCAAACTGACGTTTGGCGTCACTATGAGTGTCCGTGGCGTCAGCGCGATGCTTAAACGAATGAACTTCAGTTTTACCAAAGCGACCTATTCGCTGGCCAAAGCCGATGCGGATGCCCAAGCATTATTTCGCAAATAACAAAGAAATCATTTTGGAAGCATTGATGAACTTTGACAGCTTGTTCGAAGATGCAACGAACGAAGAGAAACGGATGTTGCTTCGGGCGCTAATAAAGGAAATTCATGTTGAAGCTGATCGCAAGAGTATAAAAAACATCGTCTTCTGGTTTACGGAAGACGATGGAAAAGGTGTGTTCAATGCTTTACCAAAGCAAGAAGAGAGGGGAACCGTATCGCCGCTCATCCCGCATCCAACGACATCTAACAGATGAATCAAGAATATCAGAAGCCTGGTTCCATTAGAAAGATGGAAAGCAGGCTTCTTTTGTTGATCTTCTGTGAGTGAAATAGTTTGCAGATCTTCGTTTTCTTCATATTGTGAAAATGATTCTATAAGATTACGTTGCGTCAACATCAAGCTTACTTGTGCAAAGAATATTCTAATGATAAAAAACTTGAAAGTGACGTTGCGTCATCTTGTATAATCAAGCAAATGATGAGGCTCCTCTTAAGTTATGTTCATTAAGTCAGGGGAAAAGAGATTTATACAAAAGGGATGTGTAAAAATGAAACAAGGAGATATCATTATTTATGCATGTGTCATTATAGGAGCAGGAATTGGACTTATGTTGGATCAAGCATTTCCAGGAGTATTAGTCGGATTAGGATTGGGGTATCTAATCAAATCTGCTGTATATAAAGATAAAGAAAACTAGAATTGTCCATCGTTGGAGGTGTCAGCTTGATTCATATCAAAGAAGTAGCGAAACAAACTGAAATCACGGTCAGAACACTTCGGTACTATGATCAGATCGGATTATTGACGGCTTCATCCAAAACAGAAGGGGGACATCGTCTATATTCTGATGAGGAAATGAAGAAGCTTCAATATATCCAATTCTTCAAAGGAATGGGTTACAAGTTGCAATATATTAAAGATATATTATCTGACTCTAATTGGAATTGGTCGAACAGTTTGAAAAGCCAGTTAGCTTATATCCTTGAAGAACAGGAAAGATTAAGAGAAATAGAATCGTCTGTAAGGGAATTGATAAATGGGATTTCAGTCGAAGGCGGGGATGAATGGCTTGCGGTACAGAAACTTATTCATTTATCGAGTCAAAATAAAAAAAGATTGCTAACCTTTAAGGAAAATATGTTTAACGATAAGGAAATTAAGCTGTGGACAAAGCTCCCCAAAATGAAGGGAGAAGACCCTGATTCTCTGGAGTGGATTGCTTTGTTAGGTCAGATAAAACGATATACGAAAGATGATCCTGCTTCATCAAGAGTGCAAAACATAATACGCCGTATGCTGGAAAAACAAATGGAAGAATTCAAAGACGAAAACGAATTTATAAATAAATTATGGGATTTGAGGAAATCCTCAAAGCAATCTGAGAAACTCGGACTTTATCCTATAGATAAGGAAGTTCTTGATTTTATGGAACGAGCCTATGACATTCACATTTCTTGCCTACAGGACTATTCCTTCGAGCAAGGAGGAGAATCATGAGTCCGGAACTCCTTGTTTCGGTAGGGGGATTAGCCTTATTAGATACGCTGAGTCCTACAACATTAGGGGTGACGGTATATTTGCTGTTAACTGAAAAGGAGCGATTATGTTCACGCTTAATGATTTACTTAGTTACAGTAGCGGCATTTTATTTTTTGGTAGGTGTAACTTTCATGTTAGGCATGGATATGTTACTAGCTGTGTTCTCCTCTATCTTTCAAAATCGGATTGTGAGTTGGGTTACGCTGATCATTGGGGGAATTCTGTTTATAGCCAGCTTTTACTACCCAGAGAGTAAAAAAACGGATTTGCCAAGGTCGAAGTCCAAAAGTAAGACATCCATGATTGCACTCGGGTTTTCGACATCATTGATTGAAGTGGGTACAGCATTTCCATATTTTGCTGCGATTGGTCTTATGACAACCTCCAATTTAGCAGTTTTTCAGTGGCTCCCGATTTTAGCCGGTTATAATTTCATAATGGTACTTCCGCCATTAATTGTGTTTTCCTTGCATTTAATATTAGGGCGTGTGATGCAAAGACCATTGGAAAAGCTTCAAATCAAGATTTCAAAGTATTCAGGATCGGCTATTTCGTGGATCATGTGTATCGTTGGTCTGATTTTGATTTTTAATAGTTTGGATTATCTGTAAAGAATTTAATGTATTCAGCTTGCTATCTAAAGATGTTAAGCTAACGGGTTCGTTAGTTAAATAATAACAGCGGCAGTCTAAGACTTTATTATCAGGTCTTAGGTCGCCGCTGTTTCATAACAATCTACTTTTTCAATCAAAAGCTAAAGAAGAACTGTCATTTTTAGTAACAGCAGGACTACGCTCCGGGAGGTGCCGCGTCGATAGGGGAGGCACCAAAAAAAGCCTGACGATACTTGGTATCGCCAGGCTTTTTTGGCATGCGATGAAGCATCCGGACCCAGGCCCGGGCCGCGGAGCATAGAAGGCGTTGTCGATCGCACTCGGTGATCTCTGTCATGCCACCTCATTACGCGCCGGGAGTAGTCACGGGCGACATTTTACCCGTGCCTTATAAAAGAAATGGTGAGCGTAGGGGAATGTCCCACACAAGCTCTTACATTTGGTACAATAAGGAAGAAAGGACAGGTACCCTTGAAAATAAAGCCCTGTCTGCCTCGGTTAAGCCAACAACTTCGATTATTGGGGATAGAAGATGGATATTTTTGCGATAAACATACGTTTCGACGAAGAAGAGATTGTACAACATGCGGACCGGCTGATGGTCTATCTGTCAGAGGAGAAGCGGGCCAAAGCTCGAAAGTTTTACCGGCAAGAGGACCGCATAAGGGCGGTTGCCGCGGATGCTCTCGCGAGATGGTGCCTGTGCCGGAAACTGGCCGCCGCTAACCCGGAGCTGCGCTTCGGGACGAATGCCTACGGCAAGCCCCACGTGACTGCTCCCCGTACCGGCGTCCATTACAACGTGACGCATTCGGGCTGCTGGGTCGCGGCGGCCGTTTCGGAAGAAGAGGTTGGCATCGATGTAGAGCAGATCCAGCAGGTGGATCTGGATATTGCCGAGCGCTTTTTTTCTGCCGCGGAGAAAGACGACCTCTTCAGCCTACCTCCGGAGGAGCGGCTGGATTATTTCTTCGATCTGTGGACGCTGAAGGAGAGCTACATCAAAGCGGTCGGCAAAGGGTTGTCGATTCCGCTGGACTCTTTTTCCATCCGCAAGAGGGGAAGCGGCGTGTTCGGGCTGGAGCCGCAGCCGACCCATGTTTTCAAGCAGTATGAGCTTGAGGGGCCTTACAAATTGTCGGTTTGCTCGACTTCGGATGCATTTCCGAATCGGGTTACGTTTTTGCGTCTGGAAGATCTGGTGTTTCAATAGAAAGAGAACCTTCCGGCATGAGGCTTCTCCATAAATAAAACACCGCATAAGCCTCCCATCCCCGCCAGGGAGCGAAAAGCCGCCGGATCTCTTCGAGAGCCGGCTTTTGCGTGCGGTGCAGCAGCTGTTTCAGCGCGTTGTGAAGTCCCGCGTCCCCGATAGGGAAAGCGGCCGGGTTCCGCAGGCAGCGCATCAGCACATAATGCGCGGTCCACGGACCGATGCCGCGTATGGCGAGCAGGGTGCGCTCGGCGTCCTCATAGGAACCGGAGGCGAGAAGCGCTTCCTTCGACAGCGTGCCGCTGTCCATCAGACCCGCCACATGGAGGATGTATTCGGCCTTTTTGCCGGTGAACTGGAGCTGCCTCAGCTCGTCCACGGTCACGTCCGCCAAATCCCGCGGTTTCGGGAACAGCCAGTATGTGCGGCCTTCCCAGTCCAACTTCTTTCCGTAATTCTCCACAAGCCTGCGCTTGAGCGTATAAGCGAACGTCAAATTGATCTGCTGCCCGGCGATAGCCCAGCAGAGGGCTTCGAACAAATGCGGCACGCCGATAATGCGGAGCCCGTAATACCCGGAAGCTAACGGCCCGAGCAGCGGGTCGGACTGTGCCAGCGCATAGAAGGGCGTCATATTTCTGGCGAGGTCCAGCCATTCCGCCGTGTAGGCCGCCGCTTCCCGGACAGCGTCCGGGTTGACGGGCGGGCCCTGCATAAACCGCAGCTGCAGCCGGCCGGGACCCGGCTCGCTGATTTCGACCGGGAGCATCTCCTTTCCCGCCTCAAGAAGCTTGTAAATGCGGCGGTCCTCCACGCTGTGAAGGCACTCCAGGGGGGAGCGCGTCAGGTACAGGAGCGTTTCCGGATAACTGAACGCCGCCGGAGTTTCGATTTGCGCGATTCCCGTGTGTTCGTCAAAACTGAAAACGGGCGTGTCCTTCTGCCGTATAGTCATGGAATCCCTCCAGTCTGAGCAGCTCTTCTTTGACCTGGAGGCCACCTCTGAAACCGGTAAGCGCCGCATTCTTGCCGATAACGCGGTGGCAAGGCACGATGATGGGGACGGGATTGGCTCCGTTGGCCGTACCGACCGCTCTTACGGCTGCGGGACTGCCTACGCTTGCGGCAATGTCGGAGTAGCTGCGCGTTTCCCCGAACGGAATTTCGGCAAGAGCGTTCCAGACGGAAGTCTGAAAAGCCGTACCCCGCATATCGAGCGGAACGTCGAATTGCTGCCGGGTTCCTTCGAGATACTCTTTCAGTTGAAGGAGATAGCCGGCCATCCGTTCTTGGTCTTCAATCAGCACGGCTCCGGGAATCTGCCTGGCGGCCCAGCTTTTCAGGGTGTCCAGACTCTCGGTCGGCCACGTAATGCGGCACAATCCACGGTCTGTGGCGGCTATATATAAAGGTTTGTTCCGGAAAAGGGGATGCACCAGGGCCGCCCAATAAATTTCGACTGTCGCTGGAAGAGTATTCATTATATTTGCCTCCTGTATATCTCGGTTTCTTGGTTTGAATTGAATTGAACTAACATGAATTGAATTGAATTGGCTTTATTTCGGCATCGGTTCTCGCTCAGGAGTTCCGCGCGTTCCGTTCCCTATATTCATTCGGCGTACAGCCGGCAGCTTTCTGAAAGGCGGAGGAGAAATGCGAAGCGCTGCGGAAGCCTACCGATGCCGCGATTTCGCCGATGGCCTCTTCACTCCGGGACAGCCGCCGCTTCGCCTCCTCCATGCGGGTAAGAAGAAGCTGGCGCGAGGGGCTGATTCCGGTCGTCCGTTTGAACGTACGCTGCAGATGATAAGGGCTCATGTTCAGCTCGGAGGCAAGCCCGTGCAGCGTCAGATTTTCGCCGTAGCGGGTGCGGATCAGGCCCAATACGGTTTCCGCCAGCTCCGCATCGGGTCCGTGGGGACTCGGATTCTCGGGCTTGCACCTTTTACAGGGGCGGAAACCGGCTGCCAGAGCTCCTTCGATGCTTTCGTATACCCTCACATTTTCGGGCTTGGGAGTCCGGGACCGGCAGGATGGCCTGCAAAATATGCCCGTAGACGTAATGCCCACATAATACTGCCCGTCATGGCGGGTATCTCTGCTTAAAATCGTCTCATAGACGGATTTGAAAATAGCGTCCTCGTTCATCCGTTAACCGCACCTCCTTCTCTACCCATTATAAACTTCCGCCCGGTGCTTGATAATAGGAGTGAAATAGGACAGCAAAAATTCGCTAAGACCTAGAATACACGAGAATATGGAAGCAAAAGGAATAAAAGGACAATGAGCGGCTGTGCCGCTCGGTTTTCCTCCGCCCCGCTTTCCACTATAATGAAGGAAGATTTTGTACAAAAAGGATGGAGGAGATCAGACAATGAAACGCATAGCGGTTTTCTGCGGATCAAGTAACGGAGCATCCGAGGTTTACAGGGAAGGGGCCGTAAGGCTCGGACGCGAGCTTGCGGAGCGGGGCCTCGCACTCGTATACGGAGGCGCCAGTGTCGGGCTGATGGGTGCTGTGGCCGATGCGGTTCTGGAGGCCGGCGGTGAAGTTATCGGGGTGATCCCGAAAATGCTGGAGAACCGGGAAATTTCCCATCACGGGCTGACCGAACTGATCGTCGTCGAGTCCATGCATGAGCGCAAAGCGAAAATGGCTGACCTTGCGGACGGATTTATGGCCCTTCCGGGAGGACCGGGCACGCTGGAGGAGTTTGTGGAAATTTACACGTGGGGACAGCTCGGTCTTCACCGGAAGCCGTTCGGGCTTGTCAATCTCAACAAGTATTACGATCCCCTCGTCGCTCTCTTCGACCGGATGAATCAGGAGCAGTTTATGCAGGACAAATACCGCTCGATGGTGCTGGTGAACGAAGACCCGGCCAAGCTGCTGGAACAGTTTGCTTCCTACAAAGCTCCGGAAGTCAAAACGTACATAAAGAACGATCAGACCTGAAATTTCAGGTATCCTTAGTAAAACGTACCGAAAAGAAGCATACTAGAGTCGTTTACGGCCTTCTTGGTGAAGAAGGTTGTGAAGGGCTCTTTTTTATGCCCGGAAAAAGAACGTAAGAAGCCCTTAAGACACAAAAATGACATGAACATAATTTTACGATGTGTTTTACATATGTTCACGCATGTGCTATCATGAAGGCATGGAATTCCTACAGAACACTGTCTTTTTAAAGGGCATGATAACTCATAATCAAGGAGTGTAAACACATGAGCATAGCCGGAATAATCGATCACACGCTGCTTCGCGCAGATGCGACAAAGGCTGAAATCACGAAGTTGACGGAAGAGGCCAAGAAGTATGAATTCGCATCCGTCTGCGTAAATCCGACCTGGGTCGTTTATGCGGCCGAACAGCTCGCGGGAACGCCCGTGAAAGTTTGTACGGTCATCGGATTCCCTCTAGGTGCCACAACGTCTGCCGTGAAAGCGTTTGAAACGAAAGATGCAATCGCAAACGGAGCCGGGGAAGTCGACATGGTCATCAACATCGGCGCCCTGAAAGCCGGGGACGACGCACGGGTCGAAAGCGACATCAAAGCTGTTGTCGACGCGGCCGCGGGCAAGGCACTTGTGAAAGTCATCATCGAAACCAGCCTTCTTACGGACGAAGAAAAAGTACGCGCAAGCGAGCTGGCAGTTAAAGCGGGAGCGGACTTCGTGAAGACGTCCACCGGGTTCTCGACCGGCGGAGCGACACCTGCGGATGTAGCGCTTATGCGTAAAACCGTCGGTCCCGACGTAGGCGTCAAAGCATCGGGCGGCGTACGCAGCCTCGAAGACATGAACGGCATGATCGAAGCCGGGGCAACCCGTATCGGGGCGAGCTCGGGCGTTAAAATCATGGAAGGCGGCCAGTCCGCTTCTTCTTACTAAACCCTGACCTTCAAGGAGGACGGATCCATGAAAGACCAGCTGATTCAAGAAGCGATTGAAGCCCGCAAGCAGGCCTATGTGCCTTATTCGGGCTTCCAGGTCGGAGCGGCCGTGCTCACGGGCGGGAAGGTATACCGGGGATGCAACGTTGAGAATGCATCCTACGGTTTAACCAACTGCGCGGAGCGAACGGCTATTTTTAAAGCAGTTTCGGAAGGCGAGGGCGGGCACAAGATCGAAGCTATCGCCATCGTGGCGGACACGGAAGGACCGGTATCGCCATGCGGCGCATGCAGACAGGTTATCGCCGAGTTCAGCGACCGCAACACGAAAGTATACCTGACCAATCTTCATGGCAATACGGAAGAGTGGACGATCGACCGGCTGCTCCCGGGAGCCTTTCAAGCCGATGATATGGAGAAAAAGTAAAAACGGTTATGAAACTTCTTTTTGTAAACTGAATGTAAGCGCTTAATAGATTTGCAGGTTCAGAGACCTGTACCAGCATTCAAATCTGCTAATGCCGAGCAACCATTGGGGGAAACACTAACATGAAATATTTAGTTGCTATTCTGGGCGTGCTTGTCGTGTTCGGGCTTACTTACGCCGCCAGCAACAACCGTCACAAAATCCGGTACCGTCCGCTGTTCGTCATGATCGCCCTGCAGGTAGTCCTGGCGTTCGCCCTTCTGAATACGAGCGCGGGCGAATTTCTGATCCGCGGCTTCGCGGGTGTATTCGAATCGCTTCTCGCTTATGCGTCTGAAGGGATCAATTTTGTGTTCGGCGGTATAGCGAACGACAAGACGTCTCCGTTCTTCCTGAACGTGCTGCTCCCTATCGTATTTATTTCCGCATTGATCGGGATTTTGCAGTATACTAAAATTTTGCCGTTTATCGTCAAATACATCGGTCTGGTGCTCAGCAAGGTCAACGGCATGGGTAAGCTTGAATCTTACAACGCCGTGGCATCCGCTATTCTGGGTCAATCGGAAGTATTCATTTCGGTGAAGAAGCAAATCGGCCTGCTGCCGAAACACCGTCTGTACACGCTTTGTGCTTCGGCCATGTCCACGGTTTCGATGTCCATCGTCGGAGCTTACATGCAGATGATCGAGCCGAAGTTTGTCGTAACGGCGCTGGTGCTGAACCTGTTTGGCGGTTTTATTATCTCGTCGATTCTTAACCCTTACGTGGTTACGAAAGAAGAAGATATTCTTGAAGTACAGGAAGAAGAGAAGCAGTCTTTCTTCGAAATGCTGGGAGAATATATTCTCGACGGTTTTAAAGTCGCCATAATCGTGGCGGCCATGCTGATCGGTTTCGTAGCCCTGATCGCCTTGATCAACGGTATTTTCAGCGGCATTTTCGGCATTTCGTTCCAGTCCCTGCTCGGGTATATTTTCGCTCCGTTCGCGTTTGTAATGGGCGTGCCTTGGGCCGAAGCCGTCGAAGCCGGAAGCATTATGGCAACCAAGATGGTATCCAACGAATTCGTCGCCATGCTCGACCTTGCCAAGCATACGACCATGTCCCCGCGGACCGTCGGAATCGTATCGGTGTTCCTCGTTTCCTTCGCGAATTTCTCTTCCATCGGGATCATCGCCGGTGCGGTCAAAGGGCTTCACGAAAAGCAGGGCAACGTTGTGGCCCGTTTTGGTTTAAAATTACTGTATGGAGCTACATTGGTCAGCGTCCTGTCGGCTACGATTGCGGGGCTGTTCCTGTAAGCTGAATAGGAAAGGAAGCGTGAAACATGACTACGTTTAAACGGATTCACCTGATTGTACTGGACTCGGTCGGTATCGGCGAGGCGCCGGACGCCGCTAAATTCGACGACTTCGATGTCGATACCCTCGGACATATCGCCCGGGAGAGGGGCGGCCTTAACATGCCGAACATGGCCAAGCTGGGTCTCTCCAATATCCGTCCGATCGAAGGCGTGGCTGCGGCGGACAAGCCGCTGGCTTACTTTACGAAGATGCAGGAGGCGTCGAACGGGAAAGATACGATGACCGGGCACTGGGAGATCATGGGCCTTAACATCGAAACGCCGTTCCGTGTATTTCCGGACGGCTTCCCGGATGAACTAATCGGGCGCATCGAAGAGAAGACCGGCCGCAAGGTGATCGGCAATAAGCCGGCCAGCGGCACCGAAATCATCGACGAGCTCGGCGAAGAGCACGTGAAAACCGGCGCGCTCATCATTTACACGTCCGCGGACTCCGTGCTGCAGATTGCCGCCCATGAAGACGTGGTGCCGCTTAAGGAGCTTTACGAAATTTGCGAGTTCTGCCGCGAAATTACGCTGGAAGATCCGTATATGCTGGGCCGTATCATCGCTCGTCCGTTCATCGGAGAAGCCGGCAGCTTCAAACGGACGGCTAACCGTCACGATTACGCCTTGAAGCCTTTCGGGCGCACGACGATGAACGAGCTGAAAGACAAAGGCTTCGACGTGATCGCGCTCGGCAAAATCTCCGACATCTACGATGGCGAAGGCGTGACGAAAGCGGTCCGGACCGTCTCCAACATGGACGGCATGGACAAACTGGTGGACACGCTCGGCGAGTCCTTCACCGGACTCAGCTTCTTGAATCTCGTCGACTTCGACGCCCTCTTCGGCCACCGCCGCGATCCGCAAGGATACGGACAAGCGCTGGAGGAGTACGACGCCCGCCTGCCGGAAGTGTTCGCCAAATTAACGGATGAGGACCTCCTGATTGTCACGGCCGACCACGGCAACGATCCGACCTATCGCGGGACGGACCATACGCGGGAATACGTGCCGCTGCTCGTTTACTCGCCGCGTTTTGCGGATGGCGGCAAAGAGCTGCCGCTGCGCCGCACGTTCGCCGATATCGGCGCTACCGTAGCGGACAACTTCGGCGTTGCACTGCCCGCCCACGGCGCAAGCTTCCTGGCGGACTTGAAATAAAGCGGGGACGGTAAGCCGTCCTGCTCTATCTTATTTATAACGGAGGTACACGTTCATGAGCGTTCATATTGGTGCAAAACCCGGCGATATCGCCGAAACGATCCTGCTGCCGGGCGACCCGCTGAGAGCGAAGTACATTGCGGAAACTTACTTGTCCGACGTAATCTGCTACAACGAAGTCCGCGGCATGCTGGGCTTTACGGGCACGTATCGGGGCAAGCGGGTTTCGGTACAGGGATCGGGCATGGGGATTCCGTCGATCAGCATTTACGTCAACGAGCTGATCAGCCAGTACGGCGTCAAAAACTTGCTCCGCGTCGGCACGTGCGGAGCCATGCAGGAACATGTCCGGGTCCGCGATGTGATCCTGGCCCAGGCGTCCTGCACGGATTCGAGTGCGAACCGCCATGTTTTCGGCGGCTTCGATTACTCCCCGATCGCGAGCTTCCCGCTGCTTAAGGCCGCTTACGAGCGCGGCGTGGAGAAGGGGCTTAAGCTTCATGTCGGCAACATTTTCAGCTCCGACATCTTCTACCGCGACGACAAGACGGTCGTGCAGAAGCTGATGGATTACGGCGTGCTCGGCGTCGAGATGGAGACGACCGCCCTTTATACCCTGGCGGCTAAATTCGGCGCGAACGCTCTGACGATTCTGACCGTGAGCGACCACCTTCTGACAGGCGAGGAAACCTCGTCGGAAGAGCGGCAGACTACCTTCAACGAGATGATGGAAGTGGCCTTGGATACGGCGATTTCGCTGTAAGACCGGATAGTCGCCGAGGACCTCAGATACAGCTGGGCTATAAGATAGTTGCTGGACAATATGCAGAAAAGACAGACAAGACAGACAAGACAAGTAAGACAACAACAAACGGATAACGGATAAACGGGACACAGGTTTTGATCGGTTACCCCCGTGAATAGGAATTAATTAAGAGTACTTACTGGTAAAGCGAGGAGAAAAGACGATGAGAATGGTCGATTTGATTGCGAAGAAGCGTGACGGCAAGGAACTGACGACGGAAGAAATCAACTTTATTATCGAAGGCTACACGAAAGGGGATATTCCGGACTATCAGGTCAGCGCACTGGCGATGGCGATCTACTTCAAGGACATGACGGCGCGCGAGCGGGCCGATCTGACGATGGCAATCGTCAACTCCGGCGAAACGATTGATCTGTCCGCTATCGAAGGGGTTAAGGTAGACAAGCACTCCACGGGCGGAGTGGGCGACACGACGACCCTGGTACTGGCTCCGCTCGTAGCCGCGCTCGATATTCCCGTTGCGAAAATGTCCGGACGCGGCCTGGGCCACACCGGCGGTACGATCGACAAGCTGGAAGCGATCGAAGGCTTCCACGTGGAGATTTCCAAGGATGAGTTCGTAAGCCTGGTAAACGAACACAAAATCGCCGTGATCGGGCAGACCGGCAACCTGACGCCTGCCGACAAGAAGCTGTACGCTCTTCGCGACGTAACGGCGACCGTAGATTCCATCGCGCTTATCGCCAGCTCCATCATGAGCAAGAAAATCGCCGCAGGCTCCGACGCCATCGTGCTCGACGTTAAAACGGGCGCAGGCGCGTTTATGAAAACTCCCGAGGACGCGAAGGAACTGGCGCATGCCATGGTCAGCATCGGAAACAACGTGGGCCGCAAGACGATGGCCGTCATTTCCGATATGAGCCAGCCGCTCGGCGCCGCCATCGGCAACGCGCTGGAAGTGCGGGAGGCCATCGATACGCTTCGCGGCCAAGGGCCGAAGGATCTGGAAGATCTCTGCCTCGCCCTGGGAAGACAAATGGTCTTCCTGGCAAACAAAGCTTCTTCCCTGGAAGAAGCGGAAGAGAAGCTCAAAGAAGTGATCCGCAACGGCAAAGCGCTGGAGAAGTTCAAGGAATTCATCGCGAACCAGGGCGGGGACGCGTCGGTTGTGGACGATCCCGAGAAGCTGCCTAAAGCGAAGTTCCTGATCGAAGTGCCGGCGCGCGAAGACGGTGTCGTAGCCGAGATCGTTGCCGATGAAATCGGTACGGCGGCTATGCTGCTCGGAGCGGGACGCGCCACGAAGGAGTCGGAGATCGATCTGGCCGTCGGTCTCATGCTGAACAAGAAGATCGGCGAGAGTGTCAAGTCGGGCGAATCCCTCGTAACCATCCACGCCAACCGCGAAAACGTGGAGGATGTTATCGCCATGATTTACGACAACATCCGTATTTCCGACCACGCTGAAGCGCCTGTCCTCATTCACGACATCGTGACAGAGTAGGGTCCGCGAGAAGCCTGGAATTTTACAGAATTACGGCTGATTGAAAAAAATCGGCTTCAGTCCGGCCGCAGGCCGAAGAAACCGTCGCATCGGGAATGCGGCGGTTTTTTGCATTTGAGCGGCTGAGTTGCGGGCGGTCTTAAATAGAGAGCGGTTTGGCTTCCTTGTTTGGGGGTTGACAGCAATTGGAAAGGGGAATAGAATAAACAAAATGATAGTGAGTACTAACAAACATTATTCGTTTGCTTTCCTTAATGGAGAGAAACGTACAGATACATGAGGAGGGGAAAGTATGAGCGGCAGCTCATCTTCAAACAGTTCGGACAAACTGCTGCTGGCAGCCATCGATCTTATAGCGGATAAAGGCTACAAATGCGTCACCACCAAAGAAATCGCCGCTGCCGCGGGACTAAGTGAAATGACGCTGTTCCGGCACTTCGGAAGTAAGCAGAATTTGATTGAATCCGCTTTCGACCGGTTTCATTACGCTGGGGAGATGCAGAAGCTTTTTGCGGAAAAGCTGGTATGGGAACTGGAAACCGATCTTCTTCTGATCAGCCGGACCTACCACGATATCATGAACCGCAACCGCAAAATGATCCAGATCAGCCTGAGAGAATCGGGAAGCCTGCCCGGTTTCCGGGAAAAGACGCAGAGGCATCCCCGCCAATTAAGAGAGTTTTTGACGGATTATTTCGTGAAGATGGCGGAGCAGGGAAAAATGGCAACGACGAATCCCGAGCTCCATGCGGTCTCGTTCATGTGGATGAATTACGGCGCGTTTATGAATAACCGGGACGGTTGGGGAGAGGGGACATTCGCCGATATTCCGCTTGATGATTTTATCCGGGAAAGCGTAAAGGTTTTTACTAGGGCGCTTGCTCCCTAGTTTTTTTCGGCCCGTTATGTTAGGGAGTACAACCATACAAAGCTTTAATGATTAACGAGATTAACCGAAGTATTCGGATATCAATTGCATGCTAGGAGGCGAAAGCCGTGTCAACCGCTGTACAAAAAACAACCGGCGATAAACTTATGCGGGTTCTGGCGTTCACTCTGGTCATTTCGGTTATGAACGCCTCTATTTTCAACATCGTGCTGCCGCAGATCAGTGCGGAGTTTCATCTGAATTCGGCCCAGGTCAGCTGGGTGGCTTCCATTTACATGCTGGTCTACGCCATCGGATCGGTCATTTACGGCAAGCTCGCGGATAAATATCCGTTAAAACGGCTTATCACGTTCGGGCTTACCGTTTTTGCGCTCGGGTCCGTTATCGGCCTGTCGGCTTCCGCCTATTGGATGGTCATTCTGGCAAGGGGATTCCAGGCCGTGGGGTCCTCGGTCATTCCCGCCGCCGCGATGATTATCCCGATCCGGTTTTTTCCGCCGGAGACCCGCGGCAGAGCCCTGGGCATCTCGGCTATCGGCATGGCGCTCGGCAATGCGCTCGGACCGGTGCTATCGGGCTTTATCATGAGCGTGGCGGACTGGCACTGGCTGTTCTGTCTGTCCCTGCTCACACTGCTGACGTTGCCCTCCTACCGCAAATTGCTGGACGACAAGCGCGGGGCGGCCGGTAAAATCGATGCGTGGGGCGGAGCCCTGCTGGCGGGAACCGTCAGCCTGCTGCTGCTGAGCATTACGAACGGCGGCTGGATCACTGTAATCAGCGGAGTTGTGCTGCTCGGACTATTTATTCTCCGCATCTTGAAGGCGGAGGAGCCTTTTATCCAGCCCCGGCTGTTTTTGAACAAACATTATGTAACGGGGCTGATCGTTTCCCTGATCATTGTCGGCCTCGGTTTTTCCTTATCGTTCCTGATCCCTCAGCTTATGTCGCACGTGAATCATATAGAGCCCGGTATGATCGGCTTTATGATGGTGCCGGGAGCGGCCGCGTCCGCAATGATGGGTCTCAGAGGCGGCAGGCTGGCGGATGAGAAGGGCAATTCCTTTCTTGTGTATCTCGCGTCCTTCCTGCTGTTTATCAGCTTTGTTCTGCTGTCCTCCTTGTCCGGCGCTCTTCCCGTGCTCGTGTCGGCTCTGCTCATCTTCGGCAACGTAGGCATGACATTCATGCAGATTGCGCTGTCCAACACCATTTCGCGATCTCTGGCAAGAGACCAGGTCGGCGTGGGGATGGGGCTGATGGCCATGATGAATTTTATCGGAATCGCGTCCTCGTCGGCTATTTACAGCAAACTTCTCGACAACGGGGCGACAGTGACGTGGAATCCCTTTAATCTTTACCAGGGAGCTTCCGTGTACAGCAACATTTACTTGGGGCTTGCTGTTCTCGTTCTGGCGGCGGCGGGTATTTATTTCTACCGGTTCGGCAGAGCTCCGGCAAATGCAGCTCCCAGAAAAGCGGAAGCTTGAGAGCTGTATGGCAGTGTTGAAAAAACCGGAATTGGCCCTTTAGAGGGGGATTCCGGTTTTTTGCGTTAGCCCCGTGGTTTATCACTTTCGTGTGGCGCCAAGCACCGAGGTCAGGGGCCTTGCGCAGATCATTTTGTGCAGAAACTCAGAAAAAACAGTTGAATTTGTTTTTTAGCTGACCTTGTCCTTGCGGAAAACGGTATAGTGGAGGAGAAGCACCTAAGCAACTTATGCAAAGCCACGCCTATCATGTCTATGTAGGAGGTTCTCATATGTCTTATACGTTTGAGGAATTTGCGCTGCCCGATGAGGGCTCGGGCCCGTACGGTTTGACGTACGGCAAAGACGGAGCGATCTGGTTTACCCAGCAGAAAGGAAACCGGATCGGCCGCATGGCACCGGACGGGTCGGTGACGGAGTTCCCGGTAACCGCGGAAGAAGCCGGCCTCTCCGTGATCCTATCGGCAGCGGACGGTGCGGTATGGTTCAGCGGTTATAAAGCCGGTATAGTCGGGCGGATCCGTTTAACGGGAGAAATCACGGAGTTTGCGCTGCCCGCGCAGGATTCAGGGCCGTTCGGCCTTGCCGAGGGACCGGACGGAGCTGTGTGGTTCACCGAATTGACGGGAAATAAAATCGGCCGGATCACACCGGACGGTACGATTACGGAATTCGGACTGCCCCTGCCTGGGGGTTTTCCTTCCTTTATTGCACGGGGTTCGGACGGAGCGATGTGGTTTACGGAAAATCAGGGAAACCGGATTGGCCGCATTACTTCTGCGGGAGAGATAACCGGATATCCGCTCCCGTCCGGACAGGCTGGTCCGGTGGGGATTACGGGAGGCCCTGACGGCGCCCTATGGTTTGTCGAGATTAACGGCAACCGGATCGGGAGGATCTCGACAACGGGCGAGATTACCGAGTACCCTCTTCCGGAGCCGGGAGCAAAGCCGCATGCGATTACAGCAGGCACGCAGGGGGACTTGTGGTTTACGGAATGGGGAAGCAACAAGATCGGCCGGATCACTACAGCCGGTGAAATCTCGGAATATGCGATCCCCAGAGAGAAGGCGGAGCCGCACGGACTTGCCGTCGGACCTGACGGAACCGTTTGGTTTGCACAGGAGAGCGGCCAGATCGGCCGGTTAACGGTCCATTCGTTCTAAATTCGTAAAGACGAAGCACGGGAAAAGGAGATCACTGCGCGTAAGCGGTGATCTCTTTTTTTGCTGTTGAAATAAGGGCTAAAGTCCCTGAATTCAGGTTGGTTAGAGGTGGATTTTTTTATAAAAAGGTTTCGTATTATGGAATTTATTTACTGCATTTATGCTTGTGTCCTATGGTTTAATGAATAGAGATGACAAAATGAGCCTTTTTCTCACATACGGGCCCTGATCTGGAAATGTACCGATTGCCTAAAACGTTAAGACTTGATAGGACGCTGTTTTGGGATAGTTATACGGAATTTCAGAGGATAGAGGGTTCATCCCACATTTGCGGAGGTTTATCATGAAAAATATATGGATACGCAATCTGATTGCGTTCTCCCTTTTGACCGGAATGGTCTATACATCGTTTATGACCCCGGAAGCTGCGGCAGAGTCTTCCCGGACTTCGGCCGTTCACGGTTATACCGTACAGTCAGGCAAGATAAGGGAAGCGGGAGAGATGAATTCGGCCGCTCCTTTCTGGGCGGACGGTATGAATCTGGCGTCACACGAAAAGGATGAGAACGTGAATCACATAGGGCTTAAGGAACTCGGGATTTTTGCGGGTATCCTTTTCGTTATCTATCAATCGATTCGTGTTTTCCGGCAGCGAAAGAGGAAGGAAAAGCTGCTCCGTGAAGCGCAGGCTTATTCCACGGATCTGTATCGGGACAGCGAGCGCCTCGGGCTGCTGGCCGATTTGTACAAAGGGCCTTCGTCCGAAAAACGCATCTGCCCCGTAGAAGCCGAATTGAAAGATGTTTCTTCCATTCTGGATGAGATGACGGGGATGATCTCGGGCATCAAGATTTCTTTTATCGGCAATGTCAAAACGCTGGAAGAAACGATGGGAGAATGCCGGGTGCTGTTGAGGCAGTATCAAGGGGTATACGGCAGTCTGAAAGGCAGCATCGACAGGCTCTGTGAGCTGGAGAAGCAGAACGACAAAGTCGTAGCGGAGCTTCAGGCGAAAATCGAGTCCCTTCTGGCCCGGGCGAAGGACCGTTCGGCCTCATACCGGGTGGACGATCTGGAAGAGGAACTGTTCGGTCTGCAAAAGCGGATCGGGATCATCGACCGGGAGCAGATGAGCGATTTTATTGATGTGCAGGAGCACCTTGCGCCGGAACGGGAACAGCTGGCCGAGATCGAACGGCTGCTTGCGGACCTGCCTGAGCTGCATAACCGGCAGCAGAAATTCAAAGGACAGATCGGGAACGCGCGGGATGAAGTGAACCGTTCCATACTGGAGCACGGGCTGGAGTCATCGGATTTGACTTCCTTTGCGAGTTTGGATCGTGCGGAGGCGGTCTCGGTCTCTATGCTTGAGGCGCTTAACGCAGGCAGAATCCGGGAAGCTGCACGTATCTCTTCGGACGTGACGGGCCTGATCAAGCATTCGATAATCGCTGCGGGAGAACTGGCTGAGCTCAGGGAAAGCTTGTCCAAGACGCTCCGGCTTCTTAAAAGCGGCATGCGGGAGCTGGATTATCCCGAACCGGCCTTTAAGGAAGAGCTGAAGCGGGTAAAAGCGTATTTTGCGGAATCCGTCTGGTCGTTTATGCGCGGCGAATTCGATCAATTTACAGTTTTGTTCCGCGAAATCACTCAAAAGCTTCCCGAAGTGGAAAACCTGCTGGCGCAAGGGCGTTTTAACGAAGGAGGCAAAAAACTCATCGCTCTGATGGAGCAGTACGAGCTGGCCGAAAAGAAACATGCCCGCCTTCAGGCGTATGAAGCGGCCAATAAGGAACTGAACGGTCTGAGAGAGAGCGTGCACACTTGCTGGATGGATTTTCAGGAGACGGTGTCGTTTATTTCGTCGGAAGGTTTGGAAGAAGCGCTGCATTCCCGTGATCTCGGAGATTTGAAATACAAAATTCACGAGCAGAAGGACCTGATCGACCGCCGGATGAGCAGTCCTCCTATCCAGCTTGATCGTCTCAGACGAGATACGGAAGCGATGGCTACCGATGTCCAGGCTTACCGCGCGCGCGTCGAGCAAATCGCCGGCCAGCAGGAGGAATACGAGGACGAAGAGGACAGAAAAAACGTTGTGATCAACGTGAATTTTAAATAGTTTTTGCGGGCGGGTGAGGGCTGGGTGCTGTGACGGGTTATATTGATTCTGCTGTCCGAAGGACCGCCGCATCCAATAGGGCAGGACAAGGCGGCAGAAGAAGCCCGTATATATCAATCCGAGCCCATTTCCGTGCCGGGGAATGGCGATTGTGAAATCGATGCCGATAAAAGGAGCAGATAGGAAGTAGAATGTCTATTATAGTAGATTGGATACTCTGGATTTTTGTCATTCTTGTTGGTTTTTACTCCAGCATTTTCTGGCCTGCCTTTTTTTCTCAAAGATCCAACAAAAAGAAATTTGCACAGAGAGCGGAAGAACTCCACTTTGAGTATTTTCAATTAGAAGAGATGATAAGTCCTCTTGTAGATTTGTATAAAGGCCGTGCAACGGAGAAAAATTTGCGTCCGGTAAAAGAAGAAATGAATACAGCCGGGGCAAAGCTGGAGGAACTTAAACACCGAATAGCGGATATTCCTACGAATAGATTAATGAGGGATAGCCGCATCCTTATAAAAGCATTGCGGGAAGAGATAGAAGCTCTTAAGACAAGCTACGACTCTCTTAAAGAGAAGATAGAGAAGCTGATTGCGATGGAGCACGAGAACGAAAGCATTCTTTCACAGCTCCAGACAAAGGGAAATCAGTTAATGAATCGTCTTGAAGCATTGTCGGGCAGCTATCAATTCGCAGAGGTCCAGAAAGGACTGGCCGCCCAACTGGCATTAATCGAAGCCATCGACGAAAAGCAACTGACCGATCTGATCAACGTACACGATACGCTTATGCCGATCCGTGCACAAATGGACGAAATCGAGCTTCTTCTCGATTCGCTTCCTCCCGATTCCGAGACGGGACAAGACCAGCCGGGAGAAGAGATCGAAGATCAAGTCGAGGCGGTGCGTGCTCAAATGGAACGGGCGATGAGGGCGTCCGGGCTGAAAAAGGAAGAAGAGCCCCGAGACAACAAAGATGACGCGCAAACGTCTTCGGTACACGTAACACGGCAAGATTCTGCGGAGCCAATTGATCTGGATGAAGTAAAAAGGCTGATGGACAAGGGGCTTGTGTTCGATGCCATCCATCGTATGGCGGCAAGCATCGACCCGATCGTTAAAACCAGGCCGGCTTCCGATCACGATGATCAAGTGAAGGTGATAGTTACCTCGTCATACCCGGAACAGCAGGAATCCAAGAAGCAAAAGCGCGGCAAGAAAAACGGCTAGGAGAAGCGCGGGAATGGCTAAATCCGAAAGGAAGCCCAAAGTAGGGAGCGGGAAAATCGGCGAAGACACTGGCGGCCCTATTCCCTTAAAAACCGTTCCAACCCGGAACGGTTTTTAGTTTGCCCAGAGACGGCAGTGAGCCGTTGACTTTTTATCAGTTTAGTACTAAACTTAAGTCATCAACGGAAGCGGGGTGAGCCCATGGAAAAGAATCAGAAGGAGCCGCTTCTCTCCAAGCAGGAGGAAAAGCTCGGGGTGCTGATCTGGTTCCGGCTGTCGCGCGTGTACAATCAGAGCATCCGGCAGTCCAACCAGCATTTGAAAGGCTGGAACTTATCGGCCGCGCAGTTCGATGTGTTGGCTCAGGTCGGCGCGCACGAGCGGCTGACTCAGCAGGAATTGGCGGACAAGCTGCTGGTCACCAAGGGAAATATTACGCAGCTGCTGGGTAAAATGGAGGAGCTGGGCTGGATCAGGCGTGAGCAGGAATGGAAGACCAAATATATTTCCCTGACGGCGGAAGGACAAGCTTTGTTTGACGAAGTCGTTCCGCAGCAGGAACAGTTTCAGGCTTCCCAATTTGAGGCTTTGGACCGGGAAGAGAAGAAGCAGCTTCTGGAGCTGCTGAAAAAAGTCCAGAAACAATCCTGAACACACAACCGGGGAGGGCATCATCATGGAACTTAAAGGCATCCACCACGTATCGGCCATTACCGCACAGGCACCGGAAAATTTCGAATTTTACACGAAGGTTCTGGGACTCCGTCTGGTGAAGAAGACGGTCAATCAGGACGATATTAGCGTGTATCACTTGTTTTACGGGGACGAGAAGGGCAGCCCGGGGACGGAATTGACGTTCTTCGAAATTCCGATGGCCGCACGGAACCGCGAGGGGGTCAGCAGCATTTCGGCCGCGTCCCTGCGTGTTGCCAGCGATGAAGCTCTGAGCTGGTGGAAAAAACGGTTCAACGAATTCGGCGTCGATCACGACGAGATTCAAGACCGTGCGGGACGCGCAACACTGGCATTCCGTGATTTCGAGGGCCAGCGCCTGATCCTGGTGTCCGACCAAGACAACAAAGGGGTCCCGGGCGGCACGCCATGGGACAGAAGCCCGGTTCCCGCCGAATACGGCATCCTCGGACTCGGCCCTGTCAAATTGACGGTACAGGACCCGGAACCGACGGTAATTGTGCTGACGGAGCTTTTGGGCTTCCGCGAAAAAGGCCGCTACGCGGCCGACGTGCCGGGACAGCCAGACATCGTCGTGTACGAAACCGGCGAAGGCGGCAGCGGGGCCGAGGTTCATATCGAGCAGAGGAACGATCTCTCCCGTGAACAGCTCGGCCGCGGCGGCGTACACCATGTCGCTTTCCGTGTGGATAACGAGGAAGAGCTGCGCGCCTGGATCAACCGGGTCCGGCAGGTCCGGTTTCCGAATTCCGGCTTCGTGGACCGGTTTTATTTCCGGTCCTTGTACTTCCGCGAGCCGAACGGTATTCTGTTCGAGCTTGCGACGGACGGTCCGGGCTTCGATACGGACGAGGATATCCGTCATCTGGGCGAGTCGCTGGCGCTTCCGCCGTTTCTGGAATCCAAGCGTCCGCAGATTGAAGCGGGTTTGAAGCCGCTCAACACGAAAACGGACTAAGCGCGCCCGTTTGACATCGCTGTGAATGCTTGTGTAAGCCTCTCTTTGGACCGAAAGGTTCATCGGGAGGCTTTTTTAGTTCAGTCGGCTGGTACGCGCTTTAGGTTTTTTGGGGGAGCGATGTACGAGCACGACAACGACATTTAAGTGAAAATGAATCTTGATGTCTTGCAAACACCGCAGTTCTTACGCCATCATACTTAGCGGACAGACGTGGTTTTGCCGTTTACAAACATAACCAGGGACACGGTGATTGACGAACTATTGTAAAGAAGTTATAGTATCAATATACCTATACGGGTATAAGTATAAAGCGAATCCCGATCCGCCGATAAAAAATCCCGAATGAACTCGGGGAGGACAAAACGGCGGAGGCTATGCCGCCGCGGAATAACATCAGGGAGGTACTCAACGTTATGAATATTCAAACTCATCAAATACTGGACGCTAAAGGACTGGCCTGTCCGATGCCGATCGTACGGACGAAGCAAGCTCTGGAGCAGATGGCTTCCGGCCAGGTGCTGGAGATTCTGGCTACGGACAAAGGTTCTTTGGCCGATATCCGGAGCTGGGCCAAAACGACGGGCCACCAGTACCTGGGCTCCACCGAAGAAGGGAAGGTGCTGCACCATTTTATCCGCAAATCCGATCCTGCCGAGGTCAAAGAAGAGCGGCAATTTCCGCATACCGCAACCAACGATGAACTGGAGCAGTGTCTGCGGGAAAAGCCGCAAACGAACGTTCTCGATGTACGCGAACCCGCGGAATACGCATTCGGGCACATACCGGGGGCGGTATCCATCCCCTTGGGCGAGCTGGAGCAGCGGATCGGCGAGCTGAACGGGCAGGAAGAGCTGTATATCGTCTGCCGGACGGGCAGACGCAGCGATATGGCCGCGCAGCTGCTGGAGCGCCAAGGTTTTAAGCACATCCGCAACGTGCTTCCGGGCATGTCCGCTTGGATGGGTCCGCTGGAGAAGTCGGCGGGCATTTGACACCCGGCCGGCGGGAAGCCTTTTACCACCTGAAATTTTAACGGACTTGAATCCAACATCTTAGGAAGAACTTCACCATGAGCAGAAAAGTAACGATTATCGCATCCAATGGTGGCATATTCGACGCGGCCTTACGGAGGAAGATTTCGGAAAGGGCATTGAAGTCGGCGGTGCCGCGACTTTTCTTGATCTTGCTGTCGATGCGGACGTTATGCTGATCTTTTGAGGGAGAGGGAGAGAACTGCCTGGGCAGACAATTAACGGATCGGATCATTAAAACCATGAATCACTTTTAAGAGGTAGGGAGGCTGTACGGATGAATGCGAGAAATCAAGAGGAAGGGCGGCTTAAAGGAATGACGGCCGCCGCGCTGGCGAAGAAGGTTCTTAGCAAGAAGACCCTTTTTATATTAGATGTACGCAATGAAAGCGACTTTGCCGATTGGAAAATCGAAGGCAATCAGATCGAGCTGCTGAACGTGCCGTACTTCGAGCTGCTGGACGGCGTGGAGGCCGTAACGGGTAAAATCCCGACGGACCGGGAAGTGCTGGTCGTATGCGCCAAAGAAGGCTCGTCGAAATTCGTGGGCGAGCAGCTTGTGGAAGCGGGTTTCTCCGATGTTTCGTACCTGGTCGGCGGAATGAAATCGTGGAGCGAGCACCTGGAGCCCGTGAAGGTGGGCGATCTGAAAGACGGAGGAGCCGTCTACCAATTCGTACGAATCGGCAAAGGCTGCCTTTCTTACATGGTGATCTCGGGCGGGGAAGCCGCGGTGATTGATGCGGTACGGATGACCGGGGTGTTCATCGATTTTGCCCGGGAGAAGCGGGCGGTGATCAAGCATGTGCTGGATACGCACCTGCATGCCGATCATATATCCGGAGGCCGCAAGCTGGCCGCAGAAACGGGAGCGTCTTACTGGCTGCCGCCCAAAGATGCGGAAGAAGTGGTGTTCGGCTACTCGGAGCTGGTGGAAGGCGCCGATATTACGGCCGGCTCCACCCGGATCGCGATCCAGCCGCTCTATTCCCCGGGCCACACGATCGGAAGCACGTCGTTTGTTGTGGACGACCGCTATCTGCTGACGGGAGACATCCTGTTCGTCGCTTCCATCGGACGTCCCGATCTGGCCGGCAAGGCGGAGGACTGGGTCGCGGATCTGCGCACCACGTTGTACGACCGCTACAAGAAGCTGTCCGAAGAGCTGATCGTGCTCCCGGCGCACTTCGGGCGGTTTGCCGAGCTGGACGAAGGCGGAAGAGTGTCCGCCAGACTCGGCGATCTTTTCGCGAATAATCCGGGGCTGAATATCGGCGACGAAGACGAGTTCAGAAAAACCGTTTCGGAGAACTTGCCTCCTCAGCCCAATGCGTACCGGGAAATCCGGCAAACCAATATGGGCAAAATAATGCCGACGGAAGAAGAACAGCGCGAAATGGAGATTGGTCCGAACCGCTGTGCCGTGCACGATCAATAATACGATTCTTTACAAGAGCAATCCTTAACGGGATAAACGATAGAGGAGGATAACAATATGGAAGTGAACGTAACGGTTGATACGAAGGGAATGGCATGTCCGATGCCGATCGTCAAAGCCAAGAAGACACTCGATTCGCTGGAATCCGGAGGCATTATGCAAGTTCTGTCCACGGACAAAGGCTCGCTGAACGATTTTCAGGCTTGGGTTAAGCAGACCGGGCACGAGCTGATCAAGCATGAGGAAGATAACGGCGTATATACATTCTACGTGAGAAAAAAATAAGGCGGGAGCGTTGGCACAGGCTGCCTGAAAACGCGATTCTCCGGGCTTTTCCGCAACTCCCGTATCAGTTATCGGTATAAACGACACGGACACCCAGATGGCCGTAGGTTTCTTCGGTGTAGTGACCGCCGGGGCAAACTTTAACTACGCAGTGCGAGGTAGCTTCATCGCTTTGGAGGTGCTGCCCGCAATGGGGACAAGCGGAAACGAATAACCGTTTGAGTTGTTGAATCATTTCTTAAAACCCCTTTTTCCAACTAAATTACTTGGTTTTGACTTATTATAGCCGGATCGGGGATGGAAGTACAGCGCTTCTCCCTTCTAATTTATGCCGCCGCCGGAATGCTGTGCTAAAGATTCGCATCAGGTCAGACAAGGAGGATGTTATGGATATTTTGTTAGCGGTCATCATGCTGGCGCTGGGGCTCGCCGGGTCTTTTTTCTCGGGCATGCTGGGAATCGGGGGAGCCATCATCAACTATCCGCTCCTGCTGTTCGTCCCTCCTCTGTTCGGGGAGGCCGCTTTTACGGCTCAGGAAGTTTCCGCGATCTCGATGTTCCAGGTATTCTTCGCCGCCTTGTCCGGTGTCCTGTTTCAAAGCCGCAGGAAGAAGGGGCCCTCCCTCGTTCATAAAGGGCTTGTCTTATATATGGGCGGAGGCGTACTTGCGGGCAGTCTGATCGGCGGATTGGCTTCGAAATATATGCCGGGCGACACGATTAATGTCATTTACGGCGTGCTGGCGGTAATCGCGGTGGTGCTGATGCTAATCCCGGTTAAGGGGAAGCGGCAGGAGGAAGGGAGCGGCCTCGTTTTCAACAAGCCGCTCGCCGTACTTTCGGCGCTGGCAGTGGGCTTGGTTTCGGGGATCGTCGGCGCGGGCGGGGCGTTTATTCTAATCCCGATCATGCTGACCCTGCTGAAAATTCCTACCCGCACCACGATCGCTTCTTCGCTGGCCATTGTGTTTATTTCGGCGGTCGGAGGGGTGATCGGGAAAATCGGGGCGGGGCATATTCCGCTGCTTCCGATCTTATTTACGGTCATCGGCAGTCTGCTCGGAGCGCCGCTCGGTTCCCGGCTGTCGGCCCGGATTAACGTGAAATACCTGCGGTACGCATTGATTGTGCTCATTGCCGCCACGGCAGTTAAAATATGGCTGCCTATTTTATTGAAGTAAGCTGGTCCGCTGCGGATCGGCTAAAATTTTCGCAATTTTCATACGTATACAGGTATATGTATAAAGGAGTGACATGATGGAGAATCATAAAGAAGGAACGACGATTGTCTTGTTCAGCGGAGAAATGGATAAAGCTATCGCCGCTTTTATTATAGCGAACGGCGCGGCCGCTTACGATCACGAGGTGACGATCTTTTTCACCTTCTGGGGGTTGAACGCGCTGCGCAAGGATGAACCCGTCAAGCTCAAGAAGGGCTGGCTGGAAAAGATGTTCGGCCGCATGATGCCGAGAGGGCCGAAGAAGCTGGGCCTGTCCAAGATGAACTATATGGGCATGGGCCCGAAAATGATTCAGCATGTGCTGAAAAAGCACAATGCGCTGACGCTTCCGCAGCTCATCGAGCTGGCGCGGGAGCAGGGCATCAAGCTCGTCGCCTGTACGATGACCATGGATCTGCTCGGCCTGCAAAAGGAAGAACTGCTGGACGGGATCGAGTACGCGGGCGTAGCCGCTTACCTGGGCGATGCCTCGCAGGCGAAGGTGAATCTGTTTATTTGACGGCGGAAAAAGAGCGAAGCCGTTGTGCGATGGTCCGGCGCCGCCGCGTGCAGCTCCCGGTGCCGCCGCCGTATCGCGCGCCGGGAACTGCACGCGGTGTGAACATGGCGGCAGGGCAAGGCTGCGTCAAAAAGGGAAGGAGTCCGACTCCTTCCCTTTTTATTTACGCCGGTGGGTGTCTTCGCCGTCCGGCTTCGCACGGTACCGGCCGGGGACACCAGACGGTGCGTCCGGGCTGTGCACGGGAGCGAGCCCGCCGGTGCAAAGAGAGACCCCGGTGGCTTCACGGTTTGACCGGCTACCTGATCGGCGTGCTTAACCAGACGCCGCCGCTTCCTGCCGGAAGCTGCGCACAGACGCTCACCCTGTGCTGCCCGCCGCATGCTGCGGATAGTACGCTTCCCCTATGCTTTTCGCCGCATGCTACGCATAGTACGCTGCC
The DNA here is from genome assembly GCF_059692095.1 of Paenibacillus sp. JT31N7. NCBI lineage: Bacteria > Bacillati > Bacillota > Bacilli > Caryophanales > Paenibacillaceae > Paenibacillus > Paenibacillus sp. JT31N7. Next base: position 284,126 of record NZ_JCAUAT010000005.1, on the reverse strand, counting down.
CGCTGCGTTACTCTCCGGAAGGAATCTCTTCGCTGCCGAGCAGCGACCATACGGCATTGCCGTGGAGGTCTTTGGACTGCCGCAGATGCGAGACATGAATATCCCCGTTGGCCCGCTGCCAGACAACCTTGGCTTCCGCTTTGTTGTCGCGCAGAAGCAGCGCATACATAAGATCGCCGGGTTTAAGCCCGCGAGTCGCCGTAATGAAAACTTCATTGAAAGAAGAAGCTTCGTTCCGGCCGAGCTTGCTTTCGAATTCAGCCTCAATATCGGGACCCGCAATCAAGTTCCACTGATCTTGAGCGAACGCGACCGGCTGTTTGGAGTCTTGATTTGCTTCCTTAGAGGGCTTTTGATTAAGCGCCTGAATCGCCTTATTCCAGGAGGTTTCTAATTTCGAATATACGCTAGCGTGGGAAAACTCCTTATAAGGAATGGGTTTAGAGGAGGCCTCTGGGGACACGATGGCCGGATATTTTTCGATAAACGGACGTGCCGTGTCGGCGGGCGTTAGTCCGGCTGTCGTATTGGCCGCATACACAACGGTACTTGATAGGACCACAGCAGCAAGCGCAGTAATCCCGGTGATCGCTTTTTTAGTCATCTTTTCCTCCTGTTACTTAATAAAGACTTCGGATTGAATAAAAGTTAATGACGTGAAATGTATAGCCGTTCGGCGTCCGGGTTCGGACAGCAAGCTGTATGAACGAAAGACACTTGTGGCCGACTCTCCGGGGAGGGTGGATGTTTTCTCTAGTGTAGCGGCTATTGATTAAATTGGCAATTAAAGTAAAAAAACGGATTCGTCCGACTCCCCAAAAAACTTTTTTGGAAAACAGTGATCCAAACTTCATTCCCCTGCGTTACACCCTATGTAAAGACCAAACAAGAACAAGCATCGCCAAAACGGAAACGCGAAAACACATAGACCAAGGGAGTGAACGTCCATGCAAATGAAAAAATTACTTCTTCCGGCACTGAGCTTGTCCATCCTTATGCCGACGGTGGCCGCCAACGCAGCCGCTGTTCAAACACCGAAGGCTACGGTAAACACACCGGCCGCCGATCTGAGGGCCAGCTTGGATCACCTGCTTTCCGAACACTTCGCGCTGGCGGTTACCGCCATGACGAAAGCGTACGACGGCTCCGCAGATGCGGCCGAAGCGTACAAGGCACTGGATCAGAACGCGCTGGATATGACGCCGGCGATTGCCTCCCTCTACGGGAAAGAAGGCGCGGCCGAGTTCGAGCGGATTTTCCGGGCCCACAATAAGTACACGGACGATCTCGTCAAAGCGACCAAGATGAACAACCAGGAAGCCCGCAAGAAAGCGGAACAACAGGTGCAGGGCTTCGTGGACGAATTCTCGGCCTTCCTGGATAAAGCGACCGCCGGCAAGCTTCCGAAGCAGGCTGCCGCCCAGGCGATCCGTCTTCACGAGGATCAGGTTCAGGAAACGTTCGACGACTATATCGCAGGCGATTATCAGGGGGCTTACACGGCTTACCGTGAAGGCTTCAAGGAAATGTTCACAATCAGCAAAGCGTTGTCCACGGCTATCACCACGCAAATGCCGGAGAAGTTCAACAACACGAAGGCGGATACGCCGGCGGCTGATTTGCGATCGGCTCTGAACAATCTCGCCGCAGAGCACTTGGCCCTCTCTACACTGCAAATGCAGAAGCAGTACGACGGGAGCAAGGACTCCGACGCTCTGATCAAGGCGGAAAGCGGCAATACGGCCGATTTCAAAGCCGCGATGGGCTCGATCTACGGCGCCGAAGGCGGCATGGCCTTCGAGAAAATCTGGGTCACGAACCACGTGAACGCCCAAAGCGATTATGTGACTGCCGTCAAAAACAAAGACGAGGCCGCAAAAGCCGCCGTGGAGAAAAGAATCGACGGGTTTACGACCGAGTTTGCTAACTTCCTCGGTACGGCGACCGCCGGCAACCTTCCGGCCGCTACTGCCCAGGATGTGCTCCGCCAGCATGAAGGTCAGGTACAGAAAGTGCTGAACGAATACGCTGCGGGCAACTATGCAGCCGCCTATAAAACCGACCGCGAAGGCTTCAAGGTCATGTTCGGCGTAGGCCAGGCGCTTGGGAATGCCATCGTGACGCAATACGGCGAGAAGTTCCAGGAAAAGGCGGACCCGTCCATGACCACCGTGTGGATGCAAATCGGCAGCCATGACCTGAACATCAACGGGACCGTAACGAAGATGGACACGACTCCGTTCATCTGGAATGACATGAGCTACATCCCGCTGCGTTACCTGGCGGAAGGAATCGGCGCGGAAGTGACTTGGGACAATGAGGCCCAGTCCGTCTGGGTTAAGGCCGGCAGCGACAAAATGCAGTTCTGGATCGGTAAAGATTATATGGAGCTTAACGGCATGAAGAAAAATATCGGTTCCAACGTATTCGTCAATGCGGATGGAAGAACCGTTCTGCCGCTGCGGTTTATTACGGAACTGCTCGGCTGGGACGTTAAATGGGGACAGCAGGACAGATCTATCACCCTGACGAAATTCATGTAATTCGGGTCCCCCGGACCGCATAAATGCCCATCCTCATGGATGGGCACTTTTTTTTATAATTCGGTCCGCCGTTTATGCTCGAAGGATTGGATCAACTGATCCAGGAGCACATCCGGAGATGTATCGGCCAGCCAATTTTGTCCGAACATCTGGAAAATTTTGATGACGGGAAAATCTCCCCAGAAGCCGACAAATTCCTCGTTAAGGTATACCTTGTCAGACACATGGGCGTTCATTTCTTCAAGACTTTCGACCAAGACCGACTTCGCCGTCGGGTTGCCGAGCCAATCGCTTAATAAGCTGAATTTATGAAGGGCAATAACTTCTTTTCCGAAATCACAATACACTCTTTCGCGAATGCGGATATCCCGCGAGGAACTGCCCGCCGCGAACTGGAAATACCCGGTTTCGGCGACCCATTTATTATATTTCGTATTGTAGTAAGCAAGGTCCCGTTCTTCGAGAATAAAGCTTACGTCTTTTTTCTGGCCGGGATGCAGGGCAAGCTTTGCGAATGCTTTCAGTTCCTTCTCCGGGCGGACCCACTTGCACTCCTCGTCATGCACGTACAACTGGACGACTTCTTTCCCGTACATAGCTCCCGTATTCTCAACGCTGAACGTAATTTTTACCGTGCCGCCGTTCTGTACGGCTTTCAAGTTAGAGTAAGCGAAGGTAGTATACGACAATCCGTGTCCGAACGGGAATTGCGGCGCTATCTCTTTTTTGTCGTAGTACCGGTATCCGATGAACAAGCCCTCCCGGTAATACAGCTTTCCGTTTTCGCCGCGAATGCGCATATGCGACGGGTTATCGGACAATTTGACGGGGAACGTCTCGGATAGTTTGCCGGACGGATTTATGCGGCCGAACAAAATTTCCGCTATCGCTCTGCCGCTGCCTTGTCCGCTCAGCCAAGAGTGGAGAATCCCCGGCACATGATGCACCCAAGGACGCATCGCCAGCGCCGTTCCGCTGCTTGTAACGACAATGCACTTAGGTTGAACGGCGGACACCGCTTCAATGAGCTTGATCTGATGCAAAGGCAGCTCTATGCCGTCCAAATCATGCATTTCCGATTCCGCATACTCAGGTTGTCCGACAAACAAGACCGCCATATCCGTCTTCGCCGCCAATTCGGCGCTTTCCCGGATAAGGTTCTCATCCACGCTGTCATCCTGCGGATAACCGTCCGCATAGGTGAACGAGACGGAATCGCCCGCAACCTTAGCCATCTCATCCCACGGAATGTCGATATGAGTCGGCGTTACTTTGGCGCTGCCCGCGCCCTGGATTCTCGGCTGTTTGGCAAATTTGCCGATAACGGCTATAGAAGATACCTTTGCGGCATCAATCGGAAGAATGTGATTGTCATTTTTCAGAAGCACCATGCTTTCGGCCGCGGCTTTTCTGGCAAGGGCATGATAATCGGCAGCAGGGTGTTCCTTTTCATTTCCGCTTCCTGTTCCGACTGTTTTGCGCACAAGTTCGAGAATGCGGCGGACCGTTTTATCAAGCTGGGCCTCGCTCAGATGGCCGTTCCGGACCGCTTCGACAATCGCATTCGTATTGTACTGTGCCGGCCCGGGCATTTCCAGGTCAAGTCCGGCTTTAAGGCCGCGGAGCCGGTCGTTGACAGCCGTCCAGTCGGACAGCACAACCCCTTCATATCCCCATTCTTCGCGGAGAATATGATGAAGCAGATGTTCGTTTTCGCTTGCGTAGGAGCCGTTCACGAGATTATAGGAGCACATAATCGTCCAGGGATTCGATTTTTTGACAATGCGTTCAAAAGCGCTTAAATAGATTTCGCGCAGCGTGCGCTCGTCGACTTCCGAGCTGGTTACCATTTTCTCGTACTCCTGGTTGTTGCAGGCAAAATGTTTAACCGATGCGCCGACGCCCTGGCTTTGTAACCCGTTTACGAATGCCGCCCCGAGCTCGCCCGACAGACAAGGGTCCTCCGAATAATATTCGAAATTGCGCCCTCCGAGCGGCGTGCGTTTCATATTGATTCCCGGCCCGAGCAGCAGCTCTACGCCCATTTGCTTGCTTTCCGCGCCAAGAGCGGTGCCGACTTCGTGAAGAAGTTCGGTATTCCACGAAGAGCCGATTGCCGAGCCCGTCGGATAGCAGGTGGCCGGTATATTTTCTCCCGTGATGCCCATTTCTTCGTCACTGTTCGTTTTGCGTATGCCGTTCGTGCCGTCATACATATGAATAGACGGGATACCCAGCCGTTCGATTCCTTTGGTCATCCACATATTCAAGCCCGAGCAAAGAGCGGCTTTTTCCTCAAGCGTCAGTTCTTTTAACAAAGTTTCAGTTGACGGATTCATAGATGTCATCCTCCTCTTGCGATTTCCCCTTATTGTTGAGGAAGTTCATTCTGTTCTTTCTTCAACTCCTGCATATCGTACACTTTAAAAAACGGAAACCAAACGACAAACACAACTAATAAGACAACCGCCAGCAATAGAAGTCCCTTGAACCCGGACAACAGATAGGTAGATAACCCCATAGGCGTGTACCATAACTGGAACACCTTGCTAGGAATGTCCACCAGTCCGAGATCGAGCGTCAGGTAGACAATGATGGGCGTAATAATGCCGTTGATCCACATGGGGATCATCAAGATGGGATTAAACGCGATCGGCGCTCCGTAGATGACGGGTTCGTTAATATTGAACAGCGAAGGCACGATCGTCGCCTTTCCGATGGAGTTCAATTTCTTGGATTTTGCGAACAGGAACCAAATGACCAGCGGAAGCGTCGCGCCCAGCCCGCCCACACCGACCCAGCCGGAGAAAAACGTTTCAAATGTGTTGATATTGACGGGTGGCAAGCCTTGAGCGGCCAATTTCGCATTCTCTTCGATCGCCGGGATCCAAATCGAATATAGGATCGGGGTTATCACCCAGGGGCTGACGCCGAACGAATAAAGAAGCACGCCGACGAAATTAAACAGCACAAAGCCCGCGAGACTTTGACTTATTGTATTAAGCGGCTGGAATAGACTTACGATTAGTTCGAAGATATCGAAATTCAATTGATAAATAAGCACCCAACCGAAAGTCAGAATGAGAGCGATCGGTACGAGAAAATCGAACCAGTCCACAATAAACTCGGGCAGGTTGGTATCCTTTTTGAACCAGGAAAAACGATTAAACGCATTAATTACGACCGCTACCGTTATACCTACCAGGAGCGCCGTAATCATGCCGGAAGGCCCGAAACGCTCCAGCACGAATTGGACGGTGCCGTCATCCCCGAATTTCGGATTTAAAAGCATCAAGAACAGCGATAGGCCGGTCGCTCCCGAGATCAGCTTAATTTTGTGGCGTTCTTTCTTTTGCATGACCATATAGGGGGTCAGAAAAGAAATAAAGATGCCGAGAAGGCCGAAGCTGAACGTCGTAATCGGCGTTAAGTCGGGCATGCCGGGAATAAAGTCCTTTAAAATAGAGACAAGCGTTATTAACGAACCGATGAAAATCATCGGCAGCGTAACCATGATCGCTTCCTGAATCGAATCGACCCATACATTCTTCGTAAACGCATTAATGCGGGGCGCGAATTTTTCCGCCATCCACTTCATTAAACGATTCATTGTGATCCCTCCAATGCTTATGTTGTCACCAAGTGGCCGTGTAACCAATGATAGAGCTTTTTGATAGCGCTTTCTTGTTCTTACTTGCCGAGTGGAGGTATGTTTTTTGCCGAAAACTTTTTTCTGCGGTTTTTTCGTTTTTTCAGGAATTTTGCCTATAGCAAAAAACACCCCTGTTTCGCAAGGGTGCCTTCCCGCGCGCATCAACGGCACGCTTAGTATTGTCTTGTGAAGGTAACCAGCATGACTCCGTGAGGGGGAAGGATAAATGTCCCGTCATAGCTGTCGACATCCGTCAGCAGTTCCGTTTGCAGGACCGGACCGCTTTTGTTGCGCAAAAAGAGGAGTTCTTCCTCTGTGAGGTAGACGGGCATGCCCAAACGAAGCCATTCGTCGAAGACCGACCCATGCTCGCGGTCAAGCCGGTAGCTACTCATTTTATAGCTGCCCTTTAAGCCGTTCAGTTTCAAATGAAGCGCTTTGTCTCCTTTTTCTTCAAAAATCGTGTACCGGTTCTTTTCCGTCAGTCCGGACCGGTCTCCGCTGGCATAGAGCTGGTCTACATGCGTGTAATGGTACATTAACACCTGTATACTCCCGTCTGCCCGGGATGTTACGACATAACCCTCTCCATACGTGATCAGTTTATCACCCAGCTTGTTAAGGAGCTCCAGGGCATAATAGCTCGGTTTCTTCAGACCGGACCGGTTTATAAGGCCGAAGCCGCCGTAGAACAAAGACACGGGAACTTGGCTTTCCTCGAATACATCCGTGAATGACCAGTAAGCAATCGAAGTAAGCGTCCCCAGCGTGAGAAAAGATTGGTGGATAACGAACGCTGCCATAAACATCGTATCGTGGATGTAGTTCCGGTCATAGAGAGAAAAGTTCCACTCGGTCATATGAAGCTCCAGCCCGGGTATCTGGTCGGAACCGATTTGAGTTCTTAACCGCTTGATGCTGTCGGCATAGAACGATGGCGGCATAATCGTCGTTAATTTAGCTTTTTCGTCCTTCTTATTGGGATATTCCGAATATACGTGGAACGAGAAAAAGTCGAGGGGCACGTTATTCTCCAGGCAGTAAGCCATGAAGTCCTCCGCCCAGGTATCATTCCAGATCGATCCGTAGCCGAGAGCCGGCCCGCCTACTTTCAGTTCGGCAGCGACATCTTTAATGGCACAAGCAGTTGACTTGTAAAATTCAAAATATTCTTCCTTCGTTCCGGCCCAGCAAACGCCCGTCAGATCGGGTTCGTTCCATACCTCGAAATACCAATTCTTCATTTCTTCAAGGCCGTACCGGTTCAGGCAGTGGCGGACAAACTCGCGAACAAGCGAGTTCCATTTGTCGGGATCCGCGGGAGGGGCGATATTTCCTTTCCACCAAAAAATCGTCTCCCGGGAACGGCGCAGCAGTGTCGGCATAAAGCTGAGCTCGACGAACGGACGAATGCCCGCTTGCAGTAAGAAATCGTACAATTTGTCCACATAGGCCCAATTATAAACAGCTTTCCCATCCTCCGCTTCGCTATACACCATCATTTCATCATTGAAGATGCCGTGAAAGCGGATATGGGTGAAGGCCAAGCTTCGCTGCAAGTCTATAAATTGCTCCTGCCAATCGGCACGAAGCCCTTCTGCGGCTCTGCCCGCATTTATTAATCGCTGCCAGTGCGGCTCATAAGAACGGCCCGGATCGTCCGCACGGACACGAATATGAACCTGGTCGTGAACGATTTCCTTGGCTCCCGGCAAGTCCGTTTTGTCTTCATTAAGATTCAAATAATGAAACAAAGATTCCATCGCTTGAATGGTGTCGGTCTCGTAATAGTCCCCGCTTGGCGAGTCATCGTAGGTCAGCGGCTTTCTCTCCGGGGATGCCGTCTTTTCCTTTGCGGCCTCTCTGAAGGCGCCGGGAGTCATTTCATACTTCTCTTTGAAATATTTATTGAACAGTTTTACGTTTGCGAATCCGCAATCCAGCGCAATTTGCGTCACGTTTTTGGCGGATTCCGTAAGTTCGGCCACCGCTTTCTCCAGGCGGATCGAGGTTAAGTATTTTTGAAAAGGAATGCCGATTTTATCGCTGAAGAAATGGGAGAAATAATGGAGGCTCAGATGCTCCTGCTCGGCAATGGATTGCAGCGTAATTTTCTGGCTGTAGTGACGATCGATATATTTCAATACCCGGTTAAGACGTTTATAGTCGTAAGCTTTGTTGTCTTCTTGGTAAGCTTCATGGGGGCCGGCTGTGAAATAGCGGAACAGATGACCGGTTAACAAGTGTAGCAGGCCTATCGAAAAATTGCGGCAGCCGGGAGCCTTTTTGCTCGCTTCCCACGTCAACTGGGCCAAGTAATGGCGTACCTTGTCATAGCGTTCCCGGTTGACGGGCGTCTGCCGCAAAGAGCTGCAGTCGATAAACACTTGGCTGTCAAGCAGATCCGGGCTGAATTGCAGCGTCAGCAGCACATTGTCTTGATGGGTACGTTCAATCTTGTGGACGGACATGCTGTTTACCACGATAATATCGTCCTTATGCAGCGCATATTGGTGTTGATCCAGCCAAAGGGTAACGGCTCCGTGAAGGACGTAAATGATTTCGACTTCCCTGTGCCAATGAAACGGGACAAACGCGACGCTATTCACGAATAAACGATACGGCAGGTCATCTTGATGTTTGATAAACTCGTATAGGTAGCGCATGTGCAAATCCCCTTTCCATATACCGATATACCGATTATGTACTCAAAAAAGACGATATTACAATGCGCAGGCTAAAAGAAGCTTATGAAGCATTCTATGGGTGCCTATACAGCTCCCGTTTTAACAAGATGGCTTTGCCATGGATAGGGTTTCCAAACGGCCCCGAAACTATAAGGCACCGGCTTGGAGGGAGCCCAAGCCCTGAGCCGATGAACTGACAAAGGCGGTTAGGTTGTAGGGGCGGCGGCATGCTATAATCGAGACGGATAACGTTCAGTTCAGGGAGGGCAGACCGCATGGGTGTCAGGAGAATTTACCGCAATTATTTGAAAAACAACTTGTTTCTGAAAATGATCCTGATGTTTTCCCTGATCACGATCCTGACCATCATTACCCTTTCGTATTTGATGTTTTCTTTTATGTCCCAATCGATTGTGCAGCGGGAACTGGCCAACCAGAAAAAGGCGATGGAAAGCGTCAGCTCGTACGTCAACGGCAAATTCGAGTGGGTGCAGTCGCTGCTCACGGACATTTACCAGAACGACGCCCTGTCGGCCAACATGTCGTATTTTCTCCAGCATCCTTATCAGGAGTATGCCGAGCACCGGCTGGATCAATTTTATAAAGATACGAATTTCTCGACGGATGCTCTGAAATATTTGCAAAATAAGCTGGACGCGGACCCGGATATCCAGAATCTCATGCTTTACAGCGCGGAGGAGCAGTATCTCTACACGTACAATTCCAACCGGCTGAGCAAGCTGATTTCCACGAACGCTTCTCGTTCCTACATTCCGGACATTATGGCGCAGGAGACCCGCACGATTTCTCCGCCGAACGTATGGATGCGCAAGACGCTGAACCAGTGGGACCCCCGGCTGTATTCCATCCGCGTACCGGTGAACGATAAATATTCGCTCAAAAATATCGGGCAGCTGCTTCTTTATTTCAATTCCGACGGAATTGTCCGGGCGCTCGAAAGCTACAAACCGGATTTGAAAGGCACAATCTTCGTCATGACTCCCGACGGGGATGTGATGTTTGATTCCTCCGGGCAATACTACGGGAAGAAGTTCCCCTACACCGACCGGATCAACAGCTTGTACGATACGGGCACGCTGCAAAACGGCATGTATTTGACGAAGCTGACGCAGAGCCGGGGCGGCTTTATCGTCATGGGGGCCGCGCCCAAGGAAGAGATTGCGGCCTCCTACCGGGGCCTGCGCAATACGATCCTGCTCGTCAGCGCGATTGCTATTCTGTTCGCGATCCTCATTCCGTCGCTATTCATTATGAACTTCGCGAAGCGGACGAACCGGATCATCCAGTTCACGCGGCGGGTGAAGCGGGGAGACCTGAAAGCCCGGATTCGCGATACGCGGGAAGATGAGCTCGGGCAGATTTCCAAAAGCTTTAACGATATGCTGGACGAGCTGAACAACTACATCGACCGCGTGTACAAGGCGGAGATCAAGCAGAAGCATACCGAGCTGGCCGCGCTTCAGGCCCGGATTAATCCGCACTTTCTCTATAACACGCTGGAAGTGATCCGGATGAGGGCGTTGTCCCAAGGGGCGAGCGATGTCGGCGAGATGATATACAGCTTATCCGTGCTGTTCAAAAGTTTCGTGCAGCAGAAGACGATCTATACGATGAAGGACGAAGTGGAGGCGTGCCGGATGTATCTGGAGCTTTTCCGTATCCGGTACAAGGACCGTTTTTCGTACGAGATCGTGTGGGAGCGGGACTTGGCGCACGTTCAGATGTTGAAAATGTCCCTGCAGCCGATTATCGAGAACTACGTCGTTCACGGAATCCGCAGCGACCGCAAGGATAACCGCCTTACGATCACGATCGGCGATGAGGACGGGTTTGTCCGGGTCCGGGTGCAGGACAACGGCAACGGCATGACGGAAGAGAAGCTGGCCGAGATCACGGAGAAGCTGGACCGGGAGGAAACGGAAGGCGAATCGTTCGGTCTGAGGAGCGTTCATGAGAGGCTGAAGCTGCAGTACGGGAGCGAATACGGGATTGAACTTCACAGCGAGCCGGGACAAGGCACGACGATAATCGTCCGCTATCCCGGCGCAGAGGGACAGGAGGCGGCCCATGTATAGAGTATTTCTGGTGGATGACGAGCCGTTCATTATCGAAGGGCTTTACGACATCATAGACTGGTCCTCGTTCGGGCTCGAAATTGTGGGCCAGGCCGAGAACGGCCGGGAGGCGCTGGAGGCGCTGAAGAAGACGCCGGTGGATCTCCTGATCACGGACATTTCGATGCCGGTTATGAACGGGCTTGATCTGATCCGAGGGGCGCGGGAGTTTCATCCCGACCTGAAGGTAGTGGTCCTCAGCGGGTTTAACGATTTTGTGTATCTGAAAGAATGCATCCGGCTCGGCATCGAAAATTATTTGCTGAAGCCGATTAATCTGGACGAGCTGAAAGCGACGCTGGACAATGCGGTGGAGAAGCTGAATGCTTCAAAATCCGAACGCTTGTTCAACGAATACGGCGTGCAGATTTTGAAGGATAACATGATGCACCGCTGGCTGACGGGGCAGATTGCGTCCGGCGAGTACCGGGAACGGGCCGATCTGCTCGGCATCGAGATGGACAAGCCGTACATGGCCGCCGCGGTTATGCGGCTGGAAGAGAACTTCGTCCAGGTGTTCGAGCTGATTTCGCGGCAGATGAAATACAACGAGTCGATCATCCCGTTCCGGGATGTGGACGGAGACCTTGTGATCCTTTTCGTGATGGACGATCCCGAAGAAGGCAAGCGCGAGATGATCGGCACAATCGAAGAACTGCTGGACCGGCTGACGACGTACCAGCCCATCCGCACCTCCATCGGAAGCGTGCAGCCGCTTCCGGATCAGGCGCCGCTCAGCTACCGGCATGCGAAGAAGGCGCAGGAATATTTCCTGCTCTACCCGGAGCACGGCCTTATCGACTACAGCGACCTGCCTTCGGGCAAAGATGCGGGGAAAGCGACGTTCCCCATCGACTGGAGCGAGTATACGAAGCTGATCATGGCCAAAGACCGGGAGAAGCTGCTCCTGCGTATCGAAGAAGATTTCGAGGAGATGCAGACGCTGGACGGCGTCACCCCCGGGGACATCCAGGATATCGCCATGGAAGTCATTATTCTGTTCAAAATGGCGCTGAAAGAGATCAAGCATGTGGAAGAAACCGAACTCTACAAGGAAGGTTTCGAGAAAGTGCGGCAGGCGGGCACCCTGCGCGAGCTGATCACGGCCATCCAGGACGTGGCGGGGCTTACGGTCGATTCGCTGGTCCGGGATATCAAGAGCCCGGTTGTCCAGCAGGTGCTCAATTACATCCACGAATCGTATGCCGAAGAGCTCTCGCTGAAAGCGCTGGGCGGGCTGTACAATATCCATCCCGTCTATCTGGGCCAGTTGTTCCATAGGGAGACAGGCGAAACCTTTACGGAATATATCAACAAATACCGGATCGAGAAGGCGAAGGAACAGCTGAAAACGACCCATCTGAAAGTGCATGAAATCGCCCGGAATGTGGGCTACTGGGAAACGGGTTACTTTTACAAACAATTTAAGAAATATGTGGGAATATCACCTACGGATTTCAAGGGACTGCTCTAGCGGATGGCCGCGGGCGGTCTCTTTTCTTTATTTTAGACACGATAACTTTAATTTCTCTTCTATTTGAAACTGCTTTCATCACGTACAGTAAAGATAGTCCTCGAAGCAAGCGGATAGCGGCCTAAAGCCCCATGCATAGGGCATTTCCCGGTTCCGCACAATGAATAGAGCAGAAGATCGCGTAGAAAACCGTCTGCCTGTTCGTGCAGAGATGGCGGATGAATTAAGGGGAGGATACACACATGAACAGAAGCAAGAAAAGTCTGGCTGTCGTACTTGCCATGCTGCTTACGTTTACTCTGGTGCTTAGCGCCTGCGGCGGCAAAGACAGCAAACAAGGCGAGGGAACGTCCGATAAGCCGGTAGAACTGATCTGGTACACCATCGGGACTCCGCAGAAAGACACGGACCGCGTCATGGAAGAAGTCAGCAAGTACACGAAAGAGAAAATCGGCGTTACCGTCAAAATGAGACAAATCGATTTCGGCGACTACTCGCAGAAGCTGCAAGTTATGGCCGCTTCCGGTGAGCCGATCGATATTATGTTTACCTCTTCGTGGGCATTCGATTATGTCCAGAATGCAAGAAAAGGCGCATTCCTGGCGATCGACGACCTCTTGAATAAACAAGGCAAAGGCATTAAAGACGCGCTCGACCCGGCGTTCCTCGAAGGCTCCAAAGTAGACGGACACAACTACGGTATTCCGGCTAACAAAGAGCTTCCGGCACAGGAAGTATGGCGCTTCAACAAGAAGCTGCTCGACAAGTACAACCTGGATATCACCAACGTGAACACGCTGGAAAGCCTGGAGCCGCTGCTCAAAACGATCAAGGAAAAAGAACCGAACGTATTCCCGCTGGCGGCGGACAAAAACTTCGGTCTGTACGTTCCTTACGACTACGTTATCGAAAAAATGCCGATGGCCGTCAAGCTCGACAGCACGGACCTGAAAGTAGTCAACGTTTTCGATACACCGGAAATGAAACAGGCGCTGCAAACGATGAACAAGTACTATAAAGCCGGCTACATCCCGACTGAAGCGGCTACACTGAACTCGCTGAGCGACGTTCAAGCAACGGGCAAATGGTTCGCGGACAAAGCGACCAACCAGCCTTTCGCCGACAACCAATGGTCCGCAAGCTACGGATATCCGGTTGTATCGACTCCGGCCGGTCCGTCCAACATTTTCAACTGGTCCGTAATGGGCTCCATGCAGGCGATCTCCGCCAACTCCAAATATCCGGAGAAAGCGATGGAATTCCTGAACCTGCTGAATACCGATCCGAAGCTCCGCAACATGGTGGACTCCGGCATCGAAGGCGTGCACTACAAGAAACTCGGCGACAACGTGATGGAAAACCTTCCGGATGCGAAGAACTACGACATGCCGACCTTCTCGCTCGGCAGCGTCATTATTACCTACCTGAACAAAGAAGACCCTGCCAACAAGTGGGACGAGTTCAAGAAGTTCAACGACGCGGGCAAACCGGCTCCGCTGCTCGGCTTTAACTTCGACACTTCGAAAGTGACAACTGAAATCGCCGCCGTACAGAACGTGAAGGAAGCTTTCTGGACTTCACTGATGACCGGTACGGTAGATCCGAATCAATACCTGCCGCAAGCTAACGAGAAAATGAAAGCTGCGGGTCTGGATAAAATTATGGCGGAAGCTCAACGTCAAATCGATGAGTGGAAAGCTTCCAAGAAGTAAGAGAATCAGAATCGGATTAGGCGAATGTTTCCCGCATTCGCCTGATTTTTTATGCTCGCGAGCGTTACCGGCTTCGAATTATTTCTCAAAAGGGGTGATAGGGTGTGACAAGGATTACGAATTTCTTCAAAGACATCAACAAAAATAAAGCACTCCTTCTCATGGTACTGCCAGGCACGATCTGGTTCCTGTTCTTCTCCTATCTGCCGATGGCAGGTATGGTCATTGCGTTCAAACAATACCGGTACAGCCGGGACGGCTTCTGGGCCAGCATTATCGAAAGCAAGTGGGTCGGCCTGCAAAACTTCAAGTTCCTGTTCAGTACGAACGACGCTTACATCATTACGCGCAATACCCTGCTGTATAATTCCGTATTTATTATCGTCGGCCTGGTCCTTTCGGTCCTGCTGGCTATCGTTCTATCCGAAATCGTCAATAAACGGCTCGCCAAAATATATCAGACCGGCATGTTCCTCCCGTACTTTCTGTCCTGGGTCATCGTCGGCTATTTCGTATTCAGCTTCCTCAGCTTCGACAAAGGTCTCGTCAACAAAGTCGGCGCCATGTTCGGCGTAGATCCTACCCAGTGGTACAACAACCCGACATACTGGCCGCTGATCATCATTCTGGTGTTCCTGTGGAAGTCCGTCGGCTACAACAGCGTCGTTTACCTGGCCGCCATTATGGGGATCGACAAGTCCCTCTACGAAGCAGCCATGATCGACGGCGCGAGCAAATGGCAGCAGATCATCCACATTACGATCCCGATGCTGAAGCCGCTGATGACGATCCTGACGCTGCTGGCGATCGGCCGCATTTTCTATGCCGACTTCGGTCTCTTCTACCAGGTTCCGAGAGATTCGGGCACGCTCTACTCCGTGACGAACGTTATCGACACGTATGTATACCGCGGCCTCAAAACGACCGGTGAAATCGGCATGAGCACCGCCGCAGGTCTTTACCAGTCTCTGGTCGGATTTGTTCTCGTCATTACCTCGAACTACATCGTACGCAAATTCAACAAAGAGAATGCCTTGTTCTAATAGATCAGCATGTGAAAGGGGGAATTGGCTGTGCAAGCCCAAACGAGAAAAAAAAGCCGCGATTTTCATCAGCTCCCGACCGTCTGGAACGTTGTCTTTAACCTGATTGCAGCCTTGTTCGCTTTTGCCTGCGTCTTTCCGTTCCTGTTCGTTACGATCATCTCCTTCACGGATGAAACGACACTGGCCGCCAACGGCTATCAGCTTATCCCGGAAAAATGGAGCCTGGAGGCTTACCGCTATTTGTTCAAAGCGGGCGACCAGCTTCTCCGCTCGTACGGCGTGACGATTCTCGTCACGATTGTCGGAACCGTCATCTCCGTCATTATGACGGCGCTGTTCGCTTATGCCATTTCGCGTAAAACGTTCAAATACCGCAATTTCTTCGGATTTTTCGCTTTCTTCACGATGCTGTTCAACGGCGGTATGGTACCGACTTATATCGTCGTGACCCAGCTGCTCGGAATGAAAGATTCGCTGTGGGCGCTCATTCTGCCCTTGGCGGGGAACGCCTTCTACATCATGATTATGCGGACGTTCTTCAGCACCTCGGTGCCGGACGCGATTGTCGAATCCGGTAAAATCGACGGCGCGGGCGAATTCCAGATCTTCTACAAGCTCGTCATGCCGCTGGCTCTGCCCGGCATGGCGACGATCGGCCTGTTCAGTACGCTCGGCTACTGGAACGACTGGTTCAACGCGCTTCTGTACATCGACGATCCGAAGCTGGTTCCGCTCCAATCGATGCTGATGCGGATCGAGAACAGCATGCAGTTTCTGCTGCAGAACACGAACAACCCGTCGCTCGGGATGGGCGTGCTGCAGTCGCTGCCGCAGGATACGTCCCGGATGGCGATGGTCGTCCTGGCGACCGGACCGATCATTCTCGCGTATCCGTTCTTCCAGCGTTACTTCATTCAAGGCCTGACGATCGGCGCCGTGAAAGAATAGATGGACCGTGCGTCGCGTTCCGCACGAATGCTTCGAAACACGCGACTCGGTGTTACCCGCACGTAATGTATACCGCGCGTCGCGGACCGGTCAGCCGGAGGCGGAAGGCGCTCCCGGCGAACCGGCGGGCGGGCATACCCCGTCTAATTCCGGGATCGTACCCCGGAAGCGGCACATAACGGCCCTGCCTCCTGCGGGGCCGCTCGTGCTTCGGGAGCGGGAGCGGATACTCCGCGCCGGATGCCGCTTTTTGCCTCATGAGAGCAGAAGTGACATACCGGGTCAAAACCTACACATATAAGAAACGAGATAGATCAGGTAAACTAGCAGACAATCTGGGAAATTATTGGAGGAACCGAAGCCATGGAACAATTCAGACTGCCCAAAATTCC
Source organism: Paenibacillus sp. JT31N7 (assembly GCF_059692095.1). Lineage (NCBI taxonomy): Bacteria > Bacillati > Bacillota > Bacilli > Caryophanales > Paenibacillaceae > Paenibacillus > Paenibacillus sp. JT31N7. The sequence goes on along the minus strand of NZ_JCAUAT010000005.1, from coordinate 267,537 downwards.
GATGCCTAAGCTGGAGCTCCCGCAGGCCATCCAGGAAGTATTGAACGAAGCCGAAGAGAAGCTGGCGCACCGCCCGAAGCTGCTTCAGCTTTTCAAGAACTGTTTCCCGAACACGCTGGAAACGACAACGAAACTGATGGATGACGGCACCACCTTCGTCATTACCGGAGACATTCCGGCTTCCTGGCTGAGGGATTCGGTCGAGCAGGTGATCCAATATGTGCCTTTTGCCAAAGAAGACAAGGATTTGCAGCGTATTATCGGCGGCCTGATCAAGCGCCATATCGCTTACATTCATATCGATCCGTATGCGAACGCGTTCAACGAATCCGCCAACGACTGGCACTGGAACACCACCGACATTACAGACATGTCCCCGTGGGTGTGGGAACGCAAATTCGAGCTCGATTCCCTCTGCTTCTCGATGCGTTTGGCTTACACGTACTGGAAAGAAACCGAACTCACGGACATTTTCGACGCGGGCTTTAAAAGCGCGATGCGCAAAATCGTCGAGCTGTTCAAAACCGAGCAGCGCCACTTCGAACAGTCTCCTTACCGTTTCACGCGCGACAACGGCATTCCGACCGATTCGCTCCGCAACAGCGGGCTCGGTATGCCGGTCAATTATACGGGCATGGTCTGGTCCGGCTTCCGTTCCAGCGACGATGCCTGCGACTTCCATTACAATATTCCGGCGAATATGTTCGCCGTGGTGGCACTCCGCCACATGCAGGAATTCGCCGAGTGGGTTTTCCGCGATATGGAGTTCCTGAAAGAACTGAAAGACCTTGAAGCGGATATCGATCACGGGATTCAGCTGTACGGCATTTACCGGCACCCCGAATTCGGACCGATTTACGCGTACGAGACGGACGGCTTCGGCAACTACTGCCTGATGGACGATGCGGGAACGCCGGGACTTATGTCCATTCCTTACCTCGGATACGTGAACGCGGACGATCCCGTTTACCAGAACACGAGACGCTTCGCGCTCAGCAAAGAGAATCCGTTCTACTACGAAGGCACGGCGGCAAAAGGAATCGGCAGCCCGCACACCCCTCCCGGCTATATCTGGCATATGGCTTTGTCCATGCAGGGACTGACCGCAACTACGGCCGAGGAGAAGCTGGAGATGATCGCCATGCTCGAAGCGACCGACGCGGATACGGGCTTTATGCACGAGGGCTTCAATGCCGACGATCCGAACACGTTCACGAGAACCTGGTTCGCATGGTCGAACAGCCTGTTCTCCCAGCTCGTGTACCGGGCGATGAAGGACGGACTGCTATGAGCGTGAATCAGCCGGTCGTTCTTTTCTATGATCCGTCGTTTCCGATAAGCACCGCAGAACAAGCAAACGTGAAAACAGGCCGGCAGACCGTGCCGGCTTCGCGGCAAGAGACCCGGCAGCCGGACGCAGGCTCCGGTGCGGGATTGACCGGCGCTGCCGGCGCCGCGCTCCAGACCGATACCCTGGCGGGTATCGGGAGGTTCGTCAGCGCCGACGGCTTGGCCGAAGCCCTGGACGAAGCGGCCGGCGGCTGCTTCGTGAACCTGCACGCGCCATACTTCCCGAAGGCGGCGTGGCCGGCCATTCTCGGCTTCCTGACGAGAGGCGGAAGCCTCATCTCCGTCGGCGGCGCGCCGTTCAAGCATCCGGTACGCCGCGAGGGCGGCGGCTGGCACGTGGAAGCCGAGCAGACGGCTTACCACCAGGAGCTGCACATCCACGAGGCGCTTCGCGTGGACGCATCATCCGCAGCGGGACTGTCCGCTTCCGACACGGTCCCTCTGCTGGCGGGTCAGGAATCGCTGTTTAGTGTGACGGACACGTGGAATCTCGTGCCGCACGTCACCAAAACGAGCGATCTCCCGCATCAAATGGGTTCCGCCGGACCGATGAACACGCAGATTTATCCGCTGCTCAAGGGGATTACCGCGGAAGGCCGCGAAGTGTCGGCCCCCGTCGTGCTGTGGGAAAACTCGCGCGGCAAGTTCGAAGGCTCGCGCTGGCTGTTCGTTAACCAGCCGCTCGGCTCGACATTCTGGGAGCAGGGCGGCGCCTCGGCGCTGAAGCAGTGGACGGAATTTTGCGCGGCGGGCGTGACCGAGCTGTGGCTGAAGCCGAATTACGCGTCCTACGAGGAGGGCGAGCGTCCGCAGCTTACTTTGCAGACCCAGCGGATGACACGCGCAAGCGAAGCATCCCGTGCGAAGTTGGCGGAGAACTGGACGTTCTCCATCACCGTGGAGCACGAGAGCTCCTCCGACCGCTGGACGTATGAGCTTCAACAGGAGGTTACCGGCGAATTCGGCCTTGTCCGTATCCCGGTGACGCTCGACATTCGCAGCGGTCTGTACCGGGTGGAATGCCGGGCCGAATCCGCTGGCGGTGAGCTCCGCATCCTGCGCCAGGGTTTCTGGGGCCTGGACGCCAAGCTTCTGGCGGAAGGCGAGCCGATCGGCCGGGACCGCGACTACTTCATTCAAGACGGCAGGCCGCTGCCTGTCGTCGGCATGACCTACATGACTTCCGACGTGGCCCGCAAGTTCCTGTTCCTGCCCAACGCGGCGGTATGGGACCGCGATATGGCTCAAATGGCCCGCGCGGGCATCAACTGGATCCGCACCGGCATCTGGACCGCCTACCGCAACATTATGCAGGTGGACGGCCACGTGTCGGAGGATGTGCTCAGAGCTATCGACGCGTTCCTGATGACGGCCAAGAAACATGGCTTGCAGGTCACGTTCACATTCTTCTCCTTCACGCCGGAAACGTGGGAAGGCGTCAATCCTTACCTCGATCCGCAGAGCGTGGAAGCGCAGAAGCGGTTTATCCGCTCCATCGTTTCGCGCCACCGGAATACGAAGAACGTGGATTGGGATCTGATCAACGAACCGTCCATGTTCGAGCCGGAAAAAATCTTCTCCGACGGCCCGCGCTCCTGCCGCGATCCTTTTGAGAAAAGGGCCTTTACCCAGTGGCTCCGCGAGCGCCACGGCACGATCGAAGCGCTCCAGGAGCGCTGGAACATGTCTCCCGAGCAGCTTCCTGATTTTGAGGCGGCTGTCGTGCCGGAAGCCGGGGAGATCAATTTCGATGTGCAGGATATGCACCGCGGCAAGAAAGGGACCCGCTGGTTGGATTACTGCCTTTTCTCCATGGACATGCACAACCGCTGGGCCAAAGAGCTTTACGAGACGATCAAGGAACAGTGTCCGGATCATCTCGTGACCGTCGGGCAGGACGAAGCGCTGGGAGCGCAGAGACCATCGCCGTTCTTCTACGAAGAAGCCGTCGACTATACGACCGTTCACTCCTGGTGGCTGAACGATCAGCTTCTGTGGGACGGCATTTTCACCAAAACGGCGGATAAGCCGAATCTCGTCCAAGAAACCGGCATCATGTACGTGGAAACACCGGACGGCCGGGCGAAACGGACCGAGACGGAGCTGCGGAACCTGCTGGAACGCAAATATGCCTACGCGTTCGCGACAGGCGGCGCGGGGGCTGTCCACTGGATCTGGAACACGAACTTCTATATGGATAATGCCAACGAATCGCATATCGGGGCTTTGCGGGCGGACGGCACGGAGAAGCCGGAAGCGGACGTTTCTTATGACTTCGGAACGTTTATGGCCGGTATCCGCGATTTATTCCGGGAACGGAAACTGGAAGATATCGTCGCCGTTTTCCCGTATTCGAACGATTTTTCGAACCGGAAGCTGGCCTTCGAAGCCACGACCCGGCTGACGCGTGTGCTGGCTTACCAGCTTAACCAGCCTTTCCGGGCGGCATCGGAGTATCACCTGGATGCGCTGGAGCAGGGGCCGGTCAAGCTGATTATGCTGCCGAGCGCCCATAATGTGGACGATCAAGCGATGGCGGAGCTCGTGGAGTTTGTAAAACGCACAGGAGCCGTGCTGCTTGCGACAGGTCCGCTGGGCATCGACGCTTACTGGAGAGAGACGGACCGCCTGGACGATGTATTGGGCAGCGGCAAGCTCGCCAACGTGCGGCGGGAAGAAATGCTGAACATTGGCGGCTCCGTCCAGCCGGTTTCATTCGGACAAAGACGCATCGCGGAAACCGTCAAGGAAGTTCGACAGAACGGTGCGGCCGAGGGAGACGGCATCGGCACGGCATCCGCGCCCGGAACCGCAACCGGCGTAACGGGACAAGAAGCTGACAGCCCGCAAGGCGACCCGGTTGTGGATATACCGCTGGGCAAGGGCCGCCTGATCTGGAGCCCGCTGCCCGTCGAGCTTAACGAGAGAACCGAAGCCGTGGCCGAACTCTACCGGTACGCCCTTGAGGCGGCCGGCTGCGAAAGCGGTCTGGAATGGCGCCGCGGGGGTAATCTGCCGGGCGTTTACGGACGCAAAATCAGCTTCAAGGAAGGCTCGCTCTTCGTGTTCGTTTCCGAATTCGCTTGGGACGCCCCGGTGGAAGTGAAGGACACGGAGACCGGCGCGGTCTACTCCTTCCTGCTGGAGAAAGAGCGGTCCGTTCTTTTCGCGGCCGATTCGGCAGGCAAGCTTCTTGCCGTTTACCGGCCGGACGAGGTTCAAATCGTCGCAGACAGCGAATAAGACGGGAGGGAGCGTCAGGGTACGTTTGCACGTACCTGCGTTATCCTTGACCCGTCAGGCAGTCGCTTGTTTTTAACTAATGACAATTATGCTGGAGAAAGCTCTGCCTCGATGCGGAGCTCTCCGGCCCTTTTTTCAATAGAAGATCTGCAAACAAACGGCATCACGACAAAGAAAAGCCAGGAGGCGAATGATCATGAGCAAAAAAAGAACGGCGCACATCATTTCCCACACACACTGGGACCGCGAATGGTATCTGCCTTACGAAAAGCACCACGTCCGGCTCGTGAAGCTGGTCGATACGCTGCTGGATAAACTGGATGCGGGCCCGGATTATAAAAGTTTTTATCTCGACGGCCAGACCATCATTCTCGAAGATTACCTGCAGGTTCGTCCAGAGCAGAAAGAGCGTTTGGAGAAATACATCCGCGAAGGGCGCATTTTTATCGGTCCCTGGTACATTCTGCAGGATGCTTTTCTGACCAGCCCCGAGGCGAACGTGCGGAACATGCAAATCGGGCACCAGGACGCCAAAAAGTACGGACAAATATCCAAAATCGGTTATTTCCCGGATACGTTCGGCATTTACGGGCAAGCGCCCCAGATTTTGCGGCAGGCGGGCATCCGCAACGCGTTCTTCGGACGCGGCGTGAAGCCGACCGGCTTTAACAACACCGTATCGGATTCCGGATACGAATCGTCGTTCTCGGAGCTGATCTGGGAAGGAACGGACGGCTCCAAGGTGCTTGGCGTCCTGTTCGCGAACTGGTATTCCAACGGCAACGAAGTGCCGGCCGGAGAAGAGGAAGCGAAGGCGTACTGGGCCCGCAAGCTTGCGGACGCCGAGAAGTACGCGTCCACGGGCGAGCTGCTGTTTATGAACGGCTGCGACCATCAGCCGATCCAGCTCGACCTGCCCGAAGCGATCGAAACGGCACGGAAGCTGTACCCGGACACGGAGTTCGTCCATTCGAGCTTCGCGGCTTATCTGGAGGCGCTGGGCGGCAGCGTGGAGCGCGAGCTGTCCTCCGTCAAGGGCGAGCTGCGCAGCCAGCGTACGGACGGCTGGTCTACGCTCGTCAACACGGCGTCGGCCCGCGTCTACTTGAAGCAGATGAACCAGGAAGGCCAGGCGCTGCTTGAAAAGGTAGCCGAGCCGCTCGCTTCCTTCGCGCATCTGCTCGGAGAGCAGTACCCGCATCATCTGTTTACGTATGCCTGGAAAACGCTGATGCAGAACCATCCGCACGACAGCATCTGCGGCTGCAGCGTGGACGAAGTGCACCGCGAAATGGTGACGCGGTTCGAGAAGAGCCGCCACGTGGCGGAATCCATCGTGGACGACAGCAAGCGTGCCATCGCCGAAGCGATCGACACGAGCGTGTTCGCGGGATTCGGCGAGGATGCCCTTCCCGTTGTCGTGTTCAACACGACAGGCTGGGAACGCACCGGCACCGTCTCCATCGAGCTTGATGCGGCGCGTCTGTACTTCCGGGAAGGCTATTCCCTGGAAGAAACGGCAAGCCGCATGAAGAACGTGGACCTGTCGGGCCGCGTGCTTGTCGACGCGGAAGGCAAGGTCATCCCGTGCACGGTGGAGGACCTTGGACTCCTGTTCGGCTACGACTTGCCGGACGATCAGTTCCGCCAGCCGTATTCGTGCCGCAAGGTGAAACTGACGTTCGAAGCGCGGAACGTTCCGGCGCTCGGACTCCAGACCTACGCGTGGGTGCGCAGCGATAAGGCGCCGTCCGCGCCTGCTTCCCTGTTCGCAGGCGAACGCATGCTGGAGAACGAGAGCCTCAAAGTCGAGATCGCACCGGACGGATCGTTTGCGCTGACCGACAAGGCGAGCGGACGGACGTACCGCGATCTCGGCGTGTACGAGAACACCGGAGACATCGGCAACGAGTACATGTACAAGCAGCCGGAAGGCGAAACCGCGCTGACCACGAAAGGTCTTCCCGCACAGGTTCGCGTGCTGGAAGACACGGCTTTCCGCGCTTCCGTGGAAATCGTCCACGAGTGGGAAATCCCCGTGTCCGCAGACGAGACGCTGGACCGGGAGCAGCGGGAAATCGTGTATTTCCCGCACCGCAAAGCCCAGCGTTCCACCGAGACCGTGCCGATGGTCATTCGCACCGTCGTCAGCCTGGACCGCGGAGGCAAGGGCGTGGAGCTGTCCGTCTCCTTCAACAATCAGGCGAAGGATCATCGCATCCGCGCGCTGTTCCCGACGGACCTTCAGGCAAGCTCTCATGCGGCCGATTCCGTCTTCGAAATCGCCCGCCGGGACAACGAGCCTGCGGCTGAGTGGGAAAACCCGAGCAACACGCAGCATCAGCAGGCGTTTGTCGATGTGAGCGAGGCACAGGCCGGTCTGACCGTCGCCAACCTCGGCCTGAGCGAGTACGAAGTGCTGCGCGACGGACGCAACACCATCGCCGTGACGCTGCTCCGTGCAGTCGGAGAGCTCGGCGACTGGGGACTGTTCCCGACACCGGAGGCGCAGTGTCTGGGCGAGCAGACGGCCCGCCTGATGCTTATTCCACACAGCGGTGACGGCGTCATCTCCGGCGCTTATGCGCAGGCGTACCAGTTCCAGATCCCGTGGACCCTCAGCCAGACCGGCGTGCATACAGGCGCCGTTAAGCCTGTTTACGCACCAGTCCAATGGGAGGGCCGGGAACTGGCCTTCTCCTCGCTCAAAATGAACGAGGAGTCCGGAGACATCCTGCTGCGCTGGTTCAACATGAGCTCGGAGCAGGCAGAGCTGCCTGTCCGCACCTCGCTGCCTCACAGCGGCTTCTACAAGAGCACCATCATGGAGGAAGCAGGGGAGGCGATCCCTGCGGAGGACGGCGCTATCCGCGTGTCTGTCGCGCCTCATGAGATCGTGACCATCGGGCTTCGCCGTTAGAAGAGAAATCAAACAAATCGGGCAGACTCCGGCTTTTAAGGCCGGAGTCTGCCCGATTTTATTTTTGTCCTTAAAGAACGGTCCGTTACAGATCCAGTTACCTTAATGGAGGATGTCTGCGGGTATATGGTGTTTTTATTCGGCAGCCATTGCGTCTGCTTTCGTTCTATGAATCGTACCGAATGGATGCTCAGGCGGCGCATAAATAGAATATAGCTTAAGTGGTGTATGGCCCGTATTGGTTACATTGTGCCATTTACCGGCGGGTACCATGATCGCGTATTCATCGTAAACTCTTTTTTGAACATTTAAATGATCTTTAGTATCCCCCATTTGAACGAGACCTTGACCCTGTTCAATACGCAAGAATTGGTCAGTTGTGGGGTGAACTTCTAAACCGATGTCTTCTCCGGGGTTGATACTCATCAGCGCGACTTGTAAATGATCTCCTGTCCATATGACAGTGCGATAAGTATTGTTTTGCTTTGCGGCCTCGTTAATATTCACGACAAACGGTGTTTTTCCATAATCTTTTAACTCGATTTTGCCGTTTGTGTTCGAGGGGTGCCGATGACCAAATCGGTCTGCATTCTCTAATTCATGTGGAATAGCCCGGTCCACAGGTTGTCTGGCATAGTTATACGCGGGTGCGTTAACGTAGTATGGATATGGAAACGTATTTCTGGCGTAATACATGGAGTTTCCTCATTCCCTTCACAGAATTATAAAATAGGGTATTCATATGGCTTGGGCATGGGTACTCTTACTACTAAAAATACCCCCAACCGGTTGACACAACCGGGGTGCCTCATGAGATCGTGACCATCGGGCTTCGCCGATAGAATAATAAAATGATTAAAGCCGGAGCGCTCTGCTCCGGCTTGTTCTTTTTGCATCTCGTCAAATTATTTCTTGTTTTTCATCTACATTCCAGCTCTTTTGTAGCTTCCGAATATAACAGATTTGACCAATGTGATATGCATTATGAGTTGATAAATTTCCAAGTAACTCCCACCACTTGGCAGCCACTGGAAATCCGGTTACATCACTTTCGACTTTTTCTTCAGTAAGTAGATCTTGCCATTTTAAAAGCACATCTAATAATTGATCTTTTAAATCAGTGAATTTTTTGTCCTTAGGAATTATAAAACTTTTATTATTATTTCCTATGGAAGGCACGGTATTGACATCAGATTTTTGGTACCTGGTTTGCCATGTTTCATTCCAATAAAGTAAATGCTGCACAATTTCAGCGATACTATTGCTATCTTCACTAGGTTTCCAAAAAGCTGCTTCCTCGGACAAATTTTCGACTGCAGCTGAAAATGGTAGGTACCAACTAGGGTCATTAGCATTTGCCAATAACTGATCGGATAAAATATCTTTTACATGAAACATACTTCCCACTCCTCCTTACTAATATGCGGCGACCTGCTAGTATTCATGTTGAACCAACGTTCACCGTTAATTCAATGGCAAAATTCTATTCTAGTATTATTTTCCCATTGAACCTGTCGCGCCTCATGAGATCGTGACAGTTGGGCTTCGCCGATAGAATACTAGAAATAAACAAAGCCGGAGCAGAGCGCTCCGGCTTTTCTTTTTGCTACGAATAGTTAAGCAAGCAAATTGTGCCTGACTTAAAATATAGTAGGCATTATTGTGGAAGGGGTCAGGAAACAACTTTTATCTTCTTACGTTAAAATGAGTGTTCTACCTTAGTTCAACTGCTCGTACATGGTTATTTGTTTTGTTAATTGTGAGGATTATACGGTGTGCAAATCGTGAAAAATAAGCTAAAGTCTCGGAAGTGAGAAGCTCGTCGCTAAAAAGCCAGTTTTGAGGAACTAGAATTATGTTTCCCTCATAATCGAGATGCGTCTCTTTGAAGAACTTCCATAAGGAATCATTCATCTCGTCAAATTCCACTTTGCAGAGGTTGCGAAATTCTCGAATCATTATTTCAACATTTTCGCAATCAAGTATTCCCTTTATTTGCGAACCGAGATCTTTCCTCATATAAAAGTCAAAAACAATCGGGTTAATTAGCTGCATATTCCCCTTCTTGTCTTGAAAATAGTTTTGAGTCGCCAATTTAAGCTCGCTGAGTCTGATCATCGTAAGTTCTTGATTTTCATAGATACCTTGAACGGTATTAAAGTGGCCTGCCACATGATTTAAAATGTAAGTTTGTATCTCCGGTGTATGAATCGGAACCTGGTAGCACAACCCTTCCTTCTTCTTAAGAAATGGGCAAATGATCCACTGCAGAATTAAATCGTCTTTAATTCTATTCCATGCAGGTGAATTAGTAGATGGTAGGGTTGATATAGAAAAATCAGGTTCATCAATTTCTTGGTAAATATCATTTTCGGGTTCCTGAATTGCACTGTACCAAAGCATATGGTTCTCCTATCCAACAAAAGGGCGGTTAACTGGTACTAAGGTGTTTTAGCATGTTGCTCAAAAGTGGTAAAAGCCTATTTATTGAACTAATATTTCCCGTTAGCTTAACGAAACAGATTAATATTCTAATCGACATTGGTCCATGTTCTTAACCTTTTCAGCTATGGAGTTAAGTTCTTGCCCTTGGTCGGAAAAACTAGTTTCTCATTCTGTGAACCAAAAACTGCGCTGGTTGCTTCTATGAAAGATAGCATGATTGGTGAAAGCCACTTGTCTTTATGCCACAACATCTGTGTATATACCTGCAAGTCCGGAATTTGCCATGGGAGGACAACAAGTTCTCCGCGTTCAACTTCGGATTCCGCGACGATCTCAGGAAGAAAGGCAATACCGATTCCTGAAATTGCACATTGTTTAATGGCTTCAGCACTTTGAAACTCTAAATATGTAATGCTATCAATGCCCTCTTTCTCAAATGATCGATCAAACATAGTTCGATAAGGACAACCCTTTTCATTCGTCAGGAATACTTCTCCGTGAAAATCTTCCAACTGAAGCACAGTTCGTTTGGCGAGCGGGTGATCTGGAGCAGCTAACAATCGGAAATGTTCTTCCAGCAAAGGTTCCACGGAAAGTCCACTCGAGCGAATGGGTTCATCCAACATATAAACAATATCCGTGGTTCCCTCAAAGAGCGTTTGCTTGAGCTCTTGATTCGGAACTGAGCGGAAGATTAGACGAACTCCCGGATGCTGCGAACGAAACCGTTGGAAGACAGGTGGAAGCCGGTAGGAGCAAATAACCTCATTCGCACTTATCGTTAATGTACCACTTAGTTTTTCATTATCATGGACAGCACTACGAGCTTCGTCCATTTTTTCAAGAACGCCTTGGGCGTGTGTTAAAAAGCGTTTACCCGCAGTTGTGAGCGCGAGTTGCTTGCCCAACCGATCAAAGAGACGAACACCTAGCTCATCTTCCAATGCTTTAATTTGCATCGTGACGTTGGAAGGAACATAGCTCAGCACTTCTGCTGCCCGCGTGAAATTCAATGTTGTTGCAACCGTACAAAACGTATTCAGTTGACGCAATTCCATCCGATGCTCCCCCTTCATCTTTCAATTTTATTGAATGCTATCTTGAATTCTATTCACTTTTATTGAGAGTATCACAGCTCTATACTGAGCACAAGAGATCACAGTGAACATGTGGTTTTTCATTTTGAAGGGAGCGACTATACGATGGACTATGAAATTTTTAATTTGGGTGATGTACTCTTACAATCAGGAGTGACGTTACCAAATGCTTTTCTTGCTTATAAAACATACGGAAAATTAAATGAACAGAAGGATAATGTTATTGTCTATCCAACGGCTTTTGGGGATCAGCATGTTCAGAATGAATGGCTCATTGGCAGCGGGATGGCACTCGATCCAGAGAAATATTTTATTATCGTTCCCAATTTGCTGGGCAATGGGCTATCTTCCTCTCCCAGTAACACGCCTCCTCCATTTGATCGGGCTAACTTTCCACAGGTAACCATCTATGATAACGTTCGATTCCAGCACCAACTGCTGACCGAAAAATTCGGTATTCAAAAGATTGCTCTCGTCGTCGGGTGGTCGATGGGCGGCATTCAGGCATTTCAATGGGGGGCAAGTTACCCGGAGATGGTCGAACGAATCGCACCTTTCGGAGGCATCGCCAAACCTTGGCCTCACACATATGTAGTGCTGGAAGGTGTAAAAGCCTCACTGCTATCTGCAGTCGGCTTCGACTCAAGTAAATTAAACCAACTAAGTTCTACAGACATGCGTGCCGTTGGTCGGGTGTATGCGGGATGGGGACTATCACATGCATTTTATAGAGAAGAGCTTTACCGTGAGATGGGATTTGACACATTGGAGGATTTTGTAGCTGGTGTCTGGGAAGATAGCTTTATGAATATGGATCCTCATAATGTTCTGGCAATGTTATGGACAGGCCAACATGCAGATATCAGTGCAAACCCCTCCTATAACGGAGACTTTGATAAAGCACTTCAGAGCATAAAAGCTCTTGCCTGTATCATGCCGGGAAGCACGGATCTCTTCTGCACAGCGGACGATAATGAATACGAAGCTAAGCGTATACCTAATGCTGTCTTGAAACCAATCCAATCGATCTGGGGCCATTTTGCCGGTCGTGGAATCAACAGTGCCGATAATCAATTTATTGATGACAATCTAAAACACTTGTTGTCACTTAGCACTAAAGAATAGATCGTCACTTGCATTGGATGTCTGTCAGGCCTAGCAAGATTCCCTGTTCTTTAGCCCGGTTATATCTCTCATGAATTCATAACCTAACCGATCGGATTTGAGGTCACCAGAACTTACTGGTTCGACCTCTTTTTTCTGCGATCGTACTTCCTTTAACGAATTCAGTGAACTCTGAAGACTGTAGCACGTCTTTAATCTTAAAAGTTAAACTTATTTTTTTATCGTTCGCATACCTGAAGTATATTCACAAAATTCATCTATCCTGCCAGTTAGTTCAATAAAAAGAACGCTCTCCGTCTTCGCTTGGGCTACGTTCTCCTCATTATATTCCATTTCCAATCACCTATTAAAGAACGTACGTGGGTAGCATGTAGTGCTTAAACAGGGGACTTATCTTAACCTAAGCACTAAGAAAATACTTTATTTCCTTTGAACATCTCAGGCGCTTGAAACTCAATTAGTAAGTAGATATTTGAAAGAATAAAAAAATATGGAATATACCTGGTAGGATGGTTTGAAAGTGAGCGATGGGATAAAGAGGACCCACGTTATAAGAAAGCAAATACTATAAAAAACATGAGCTTGAAGCGATACTTTCCGAGCAAACCCGAAAATGCTCAACCCATTCTTTAAAAGTGATGCACTATATCATGAATTTAGAATATTAAGTTGAGTTAGTCCTCAACCCGTATCTTGCCGTTCTTCTTCTCAAATTCTTCAACGTATTGTTCAATTAAATACTCTATTTGCATCGCGATAGAACGTTTGTTTCTTTCAGCGATGTATTTTATTTTCTCGAAGTTTTCTTCCTCTAGGCGCAGAGTGAAGACTCTTTTATTGGTAGCCATAAAACGGGCCTCCTTCAAAGTGATGTCATTATTATAGCAAGGTGAAATAAAACGATATACGATCACCTTGATATCGTTATGATGTCACTATAGAATTGGAATTAAGTGACATCACTTTGGTATCGGAAAGGAGTGGGAGATATGCTCGAAAACTTAAACGGCTATTTGAAATCATTTATTGAGAAAAGAACGGATGAATTAGGTCAAAATGTTCTTATGGGACATAAGGATTATCAACTTTTATCTGAGTTGCTTAAGAAAAAATTTAATGAAGTTCTTGAACAAGCGTCGGATGAACAAAGAGAGTTGCTGTTGAAATACGAAGAAGAGGGACAAATCCAAACCGCGTTGGCAATTGAACTTATGTACAAGCAAGGATTAATGGACGGCATCTACATTTATCAACGTGTCTTTGGTAATTAATTTCTGAATGTTTTCTTTTTATTGTCCTACTACTAAAAAATCCCCCCTTCCGGTTGACACAACTGGGGGAGATGTTATAATACTCTACGAACCCAAATGATAATGAATCTCATTATTAATGAGAAACGTTCTTACTACCGAGCTACATATACAAAATTACCCGCCCAAAGGACAGCTTATGAAAAAGAGATATCTGGTGATCGCGCTTATCGTTTTATCCGTCGCATCGATTTTTATCGGGGTGAAAGACATCAGCCCGTTGGATCTGTTCAACCTGAGCGACGATAAAGTCCATATCCTGCTAGTCAGCAGACTTCCCCGGCTGGTCAGCATCCTGATCGCGGGCATGAGCATGAGTGTCATCGGTCTGATCATGCAGCAGCTGAGCCGCAATAAGTTCGTGTCGCCGACTACGGCCGGTACGATGGATTCCGCAAGGTTCGGCATTCTGGTCTCGATGATGCTGTTCACCTCGGCCGGTCCGCTGGAGAAAATGCTGATCGCTTTCGTATTCGCCCTGCTGGGAACGTTCATCTTTATGAAGATTCTCGACCGTGTGAAATACAAGGACACGATTTTTATCCCGCTGGTGGGTCTGATGTTCGGAAACATCGTGAGCTCTATCACCACATTTTTCGCTTACAAAAACAATCTCATTCAGAACATGTCCTCGTGGCTGCAGGGAGATTTCTCGATGGTGATGAAAGGCCGGTACGAAATCATGTACATTTCGATCCCGGTGCTCGTTATCGCGTACCTGTTCGCCAACCGGTTTACGATTGCCGGCATGGGGGAGGAGTTCTCCACTAACCTGGGGTTGAAATACAAGCAGGTGGTCAATATCGGGCTCGTCATCGTGGCCCTGGTGTCCTCCGTCGTCATTTTGACGGTCGGTACGCTGCCGTTCCTCGGGCTGATTATCCCGAACATCGTCACGCTCTACATGGGAGACAATCTGAAAAAGGCGCTGCCCCACACCGCCTTGCTCGGAGCCGTGTTCGTCCTTTTCTGCGACATTCTGGGACGGATTATCATTTTCCCGTATGAGATTTCGATCGGTTTAACGGTCGGGGTAATCGGAAGCGGAATCTTCCTTTACATGCTGCTGGCAAGGAGAAAGGCCCTATGAATTCACAAGCAAAAGTTAAAATCAGCCTCCTTGCCGTACTCGCGCTTGTGCTTATCGCGCTGTTTCTCGTGCTTGACGCTTCCGGCAACTGGGATTACGTGCTTCCCCGCAGGGGAAAGAAAATCCTGGCGATTGTCCTGACGGGCGGCGCTATCGCCTTCTCGACGATGGTGTTCCAGACCATCACGAACAACCGGATTCTGACGCCGAGCATTATCGGTCTCGATTCGCTCTACATGCTGTTTCAGACCGCGATTGTGTTCCTGGCCGGCTCCGCGAGCTTCCTGATGAACAAGAACGTGAATTTTCTTATCTCCGTCGGCTTGATGGTTGCCTTCACCGGCGTCTTGTATAAGCTGCTTTTCAAGAAGCAGGGCCAGAACTTGTACTTCCTGCTGCTGGTGGGATTGATTTTCGGGACGTTTTTCCAGAGCATCTCTTCCTTTATGGAAGTGTTGATCGATCCCAACGAATTTCTGATCGTGCAGGACAAAATGTTCGCCAGCTTCAACAACGTGAATACGGATCTGCTCGTCATTTCCGTCGTGATGATCGCTCTGGTGGGTGTTTATTTTGCTAGATTCACGAAGTATCTGGATGTCCTGGCGCTGGGCAGGGAACATGCCGTCAACCTCGGCATCGATTACGATTATGTGGTCAAAAGGCTGCTCGTCGTCGTCGCCATCCTGATCTCGATCGCTACCGCTCTGGTGGGGCCGATTACGTTCCTGGGCCTGCTTGTCGCGAACGTGGCGCACGAATTTCTCAAGACGTTCCGGCACAGCGTTCTTATTACCGGTTCCATCCTTATCTCCATTATCGCTTTAGTAGGAGGCCAGCTGATTGTAGAGCGGGTATTCACCTTCTCGACAACTTTGAGCGTGATCATTAACTTCATCGGTGGTGTCTACTTTATCTATCTTCTATTAAAGGAGAAAAAAACGTGGTAGAAGTCAAGGGCGTATCCAAACTATACGGCAGCAAGCATGTGGTCGAGAACGTGTCGGTCCAGATCGCCAAAGGCAAAATCACTTCCTTCATCGGTCCCAACGGCGCAGGTAAAAGTACGCTGCTGTCCATGGTAAGCCGCTTGATCGACAAAGATCAGGGGGAAGTGCTTATCGAGGGCAAGGAGATCGGACAGTGGAAGAGCAATGATCTGGCCAAGAAAATCTCCATTCTCAAGCAGTCCAACCATATCAACATTCGTTTGACGATCCGGGATCTGGTCGGCTTCGGACGGTTTCCATACTCGCAGGGTCGTTTGACCGCAGAGGATAAGAAATATATCGACGAGGCCATTCAGTACATGGAACTCGGGGATATCCAGGACAAATATCTGGATGAGCTGAGCGGCGGCCAGAGGCAGAGAGCCTATCTCGCCATGGTGCTGGCCCAGGATACCGAATACATCCTGCTCGACGAGCCCCTGAACAACTTGGATATGAAGCACTCCGTCCAGATCATGAAAGTGCTTCGCAGGCTGGTCAACGAGCTGGGCAAAACGATTGTGATCGTCATTCACGATATCAATTTCGCTTCCTGCCACTCGGACTATATCGTCGCTCTGAAGAACGGACGTGTCGTGAAAGAAGGCACAACGGACGAGATCATCGACTCCGCCGTTTTGAAAGAGATTTACGATATGGATATCGAGATTCACAACATAAACGGCAGCAGGATTTGCACGTACTTCGCTTAGGGAACACATTCCCATCAACCGCTTTTTTTACAAATGGTAACCAATTAGACGGATGATGCCGGACGGTGTCATGCCCGCTAACTACAAACCCAATTAAACCCATAGGAGTGATTGCAATGAGTAAGAAATTATCCCTGCTTCTCATGACCCTCGTACTGGCCGTTATGGCTGCGGCGTGCGGCAATAAAGAGGCGGCTACAACTTCGTCGAAAGAAGGAACGGCTCCAACGGCCGCGGCTTCTAAAGAGCTGACCGTCAAGCATCAACTGGGCGAAACAAAAGTGAAAACGAACCCTGCCAAAGTTGTCGTGTTCGATATGGGCGTCCTGGATTCCCTGGATAAACTGGGCGTAGAAGTAGCCGGCGTACCGCAGGACGGCCTGCCGACTTACCTCAAAAAATACAAAGAAGCCAAGTACACCAATGTCGGGAGCCTGAAAGAACCGGCTTTTGAAGTGATCAACAAGCTGAAACCGGATCTGATCATTATTTCCGGCAGACAGCAGGACGCTTACAAAGAATTGAGCAGCATTGCCCCGACGATTTACATGGGCGTAGACGCGAAGAGATACATGGAGTCCTTTAAAGAAAACGCGAAACAGCTCGGCCAAATTTTCGGCAAAGAAGCTCAAGTGGATCAAGAGCTTGCCAAAGTGGACGAAGCGATTAAAGGAATCAAAGATAAAGTAGGCGCAAGCAGCAAAACCGGTCTGATTACCCTCGTGAACGGCGGTAAAATCAGCGCTTACGGTCCAGGCTCCCGTTTCGGCATCATTCATGATGTATTCGGCGTTCCGGCCGTAGACAAAACGATTGAAGTATCCACACACGGCCAAAGCATCTCCAACGAATTTATCGTAGAGAAAAACCCGGATTACCTGTTCGTCGTCGATCGTGACTCCGCTATCGGTACGGAAAGCGCGGGAGCCAAGAAAGTCATCGAGAACGAACTGGTGAAAACGACGAAAGCGTTCAAAGAAGGCAACATCATTTATCTGAACCCGGACTACTGGTACCTGTCCGGCGGCGGACTTGTATCCGTAGCCGAAATGGTCAAAGAAGTCAGCGCAGGCATCAAGTAAGCAGCAGTAGAGTAACGCCCTCCGGAGCCATCCGGAACTGCCTGGCACTTCCTCCCGAGTCTCGGGAGGAGGATGCCAAAAGGCCTCCAGTCACACCCGAAAGGGTGGAACTGGAGGCCTTTTTTGGCGATACTGCGTCTGTCTTCTGCAGCGCGGTATCGCGGGAAGCTTGGCATCCCGCCGGTGTCGCTATGCAGCATCGCGAGGAGCCTGGTTGGCGCTGGCGTCTGCTTAAACAGCAGGGGGAGCAGCGCGCCTCCTCAATGCGAAGCGGGCCCCTGCTGCTGGTTCGGATCCAGCTTCTCCCGGCTCATCGCAATGGCGCATACGAGCGCTAGCGCCGCGGGCAGTACCGTCCATGCGAATGTATGGACGATGGAGGAGGACAGCGCCTGCGTGATCTTATCGAGCACCGGAGCGGGGATAAGCGCCCGTTTGGCCGGATCGAGCAGACTGCGCGCATCGCTCGTATCGAGTCCCTGGGGCGCCTGCGCCTGTCCGGCGAACGATTCCGTGAGCTTGCGGGTGAACGCGTGGCTCTGGATGATGCCGAAGATCGTAATGCCCAGCGTCATGCCGAGCGAGCGGAGGAAGTTCAGCGTGCTGCTCGCGGAGCCGCGCTGGCGCGCATCGAACAGATGAATCGCGGCATTGCTCAGCACGGAGAAGGAAGCTCCGATTCCGAGGCCGACGATCACCATGAAGATCGTGACCAGCCAGCGGGGAGAATCCGCGTTCAGCGTGGTGAGCAGTAGAGTACCTACCACGAGAATGGCGGTAGTCGGGATCATGATGGCGCGGTAGCTCACCTTGTTCATGAGGAAACCGCCTCCCGTGGCCGTTACGACGGAGCCCAGCATCATCGGCAGCAGAACCATGCCGGAATTCGTGGCCGATCCGCCGAGTACGCCTTGGACGAAGATGGGAATATAGACGGACGCCGTTATAAAAGCAGCCCCGCTGAAAATTGCCGTCGCGTTGCTCGTGGCGTAGAGCCGGTTCTTGAACATGCCGAACGAAATAATCGGCTCGGCCACCCGTGTTTCGATAAACAGGAACAGAACCGCCAGGACGGCGAAACCTGCGAACAGGCCCAGAATAACTGCGGAATCCCAGGCGTATTCTTTGCCTCCTAGCTCCAGAGCGAACATCAGGCAAATAATGGCCCCGACCAGGGTGACCGCGCCCAGCCAGTCGATTTTCTGCTTGGAATGCTCGTGCGATTCTTTGTAGAAGGCCGCGATAAAGACCAGAGCGATTAATCCAAGAGGAAGGTTGATGTAGAAAATCCATTCCCAGTGGATGTAGTCCGTGATATAAGCGCCCAGGAGGGGCCCGAAAATGCTGGACATGCCGAACACGGCGCCGAACAGTCCGCCGAGCTTGCCGCGCTGCTCCACGGGAACCGCATCGAACATGATCGTGAACGCGATAGGAACGAGCGCTCCGCCGCCGATTCCCTGAATCGCCCGGTAGATGCTGAGCTGAACGATCGAAGTTGCCGTTCCGCACAGGATGGAGCCGATCATAAAGACGATAATGCCAAATACAAAAAACTTTTTGCGGCCGTACATATCCGACAATTTGCCGAAGATCGGCATGCCGGCCATTTCCGCTATCATGTAAGCGGAAGTAACCCACACGAATTTGTCGAGTCCGCCGAGCTCCCCGACAATCGTTCCCATGGCCGTCGAGACGATCGTATTGTCCATGGAAGCCATCAGAATGCCGAGCAGGAGCCCCGCAATGACGATGCCCAGGTGTTTGGTTTTAGCTGGTGCCATAAAGCTTGTTTCCTCCGATTCAATGAAATGATTTACAGGGCCGTGACACGACCCCGGTTCGCTTTGTGTCCGTCAAGGACCGCCCCTTCCTATAGAAGCAGGTCCGGGATGAGGACAGCGAGCTTGCTAATTTCGTAGCCGTATTTATCGCCGCTTCGGAGCAGCTTGAGAATAATTCGTGTGTCCCCGTATCAAGTTTGAAGTTAACTTGCTCTCTTTATCCACGAAAACCTCGCCTTCCGTATTACAATATAAACAGATGTACTTTGCTTGTCAAAGTAATTTAAGTGTCTTAATCCCGCAAGAGTTTCCTTATTTTCTACCGCCGGTTTTCCGGAAAAGGTAAAAATGATGCTCAACTGCGACCTCGGCAGCGTCCTGCTGATATCGGGCCAAAAGTCAGGAACGTGGTCCTCTCTAACCTCCCCGATTGAAACTTCGTCCCCGCGGCCCTAGAATGGAAATGTCCGGAAAGGAGCGCGAGGTGATGGAACATGTCCAAAGCGGATAATATGCTTGCCATACTGTGGCACTTGAAATCGGGGAGAAGAATGACCGCCCGGGAACTGGCCGAGGCGCTTGAAATCAACATCCGGACCGTGTACCGGTACATTGACGCGCTTTGCGCCAGCGGAGTGCCGATATTGGCGGATTCCGGACATAACGGCGGATACAGCTTGCTGCCGAGTTTCCGGGAGGCTCCGCTGTTCTTTAATGCCGCCGAGCAGAAGGCTCTCGTTCATGCCGCCATATTCGCGCAAGAAGCGGGCTACCCGTTCGGGGACGCACTGAGCAGCGCCGTGGGGAAGCTCAAGCAGTATACGAACCCCGAGCAGCTGAGTGCCATCCAGCGGCACGAAGCTGGCTTCGATGTGATTCATCCTCCGACCGATTCTTCGCTGGAGGCTTACCTGCAGATGCTGGAGATAGCCGTTGCCGACGGGCATACCCTCCATATGGAATACAGCAAGGGAAACTCCGCGGCGAGCCAGAGCCGGAGTATGGATCCGTACGGGCTCGTTCACTGGAAGAGCAAATGGTATTTGGTCGCCTTTTGCCACCTTCGCGGCGAGCTTAGAAGCTTCCGCGTCGACCGTATCCAGGCTTTGTCCCATACGGAAGGGTTCTTTACCAGGCCGACGGGGTTTTCCGCTCGTCAGTTTTTTATGAATAATCTTCTGCCTGATACCAGCCGGCAGGATCAGCTTGTCTCCATCCGTATACACGGGGCTCCCCAAGCGATAGCCGAGCTGTGCGATCATTGGCTTTTCAGCCATGCGATCGTGGAGCGTACGACGGATCAGATCCATATGAAGCTGGAAGAAAAAGCGATCCGCAGCTACGTCCCTTATTTTCTGATGATCTACGGGAAGTCGATCCGGATTCTTGAACCTCCTCTGCTGAAAGAGCAGCTGATTGACGTGACGTCGGGCCTGCTTGAATTTTATAAACAGCTTTAGCTTCACTGACCGGAATTATCAGTTAATCCGGGTTATCCTAAGAAAGCAAGGAAGTTTACGGGAAAAAGGAGCAGCCTGGACGGCGGAATTTCCGTGCGCGCAGAGGAGCGTGCATGACGGCGGTCACCCGTCAAACAGTTATCCGGCTTCGCACGGAGTTATACGCAGGCCTTAAAAGCAACACCTCAACATATCCACAGAAACAGGGAGGAACCGGAATGTCTTCGGATACGCAAAATCAGGAACTGGAAAAGGCCGCTGTATTAAGCGGTTATGCGGAGCAGCAGTACGACTATCATGTGTGGGCAAACGAGAAGGTTTTCGCAGGCCTCAAGGCCCTGCCCGAGAAGCTTTCCTTCGAGCAGATCCAGAGTATTTTTCCGTCCGTCGCCGACGCTTTGAATCATATCTACATGATGGATGAAATGTGGCTGGTCATTATGAAAGGGGGCGGCTATGAAGAAGCCAGGAAGGTCGTGGCGGACCTTTACGCGCAGGGCCGGGGGGACTCGCTGGACGAATTGCAGAAGAAATTCGCTCTGGCTGTGGAGAAGTACCGGGCTTTCTTCGCCGAGGGAGAAGGCGCAGCCGCCGAAACGGCTCCGTCGCATCCCCAGTTCGGCTCCCTTGAAACCAGGGTCTATGCTCTGGTACAGCACGTGGTGAATCACGGGACGTATCATCGCGGCAATATATCCGCCATGCTGCGCCAGCTCGGTCATAAGGGCACACCGACCGACTATATTGCGTTTTTGTTCGAACGCGGCCTTCGCTGAGGAGGTAGCTTGATTAGCTTTAAGGGCAACGTACATAAGTTCCTAAGTAAAATATCCCGAAAAGAGCTCCGGAAACGGAGTTCTTTTCTTTTAATTTGGAAAGGATGATGGTAAGATATAAAACCCGCCGTTTTGAAATTTTAAATCTATACACAGGTTTATACACAAATCAACAACCTGAAATATTAGGCTGTGCATAAGTTTGAAATATTTATAAACATACCCACAGGCAGGGTTGTCCACAGTTTTTTTGCGCGGACTAGTCTGTAATTTTTATATTGACAGTTAGGGCTTTAAAACCTATCATAGAAACATACCCGTATGGGTATATGAGTTCAGGATGATAAAGACAGAAACGATATAGGAGAGAGCTGGAATGGCCTTTCAAATACCTAAGAACCGTACACCGGAGGATGTCGCCCGGCGGATTCACGACGGAGAGGATGTTTATATCCTGGATGTCAGGGAAGATGAGGAATGGGCCGACGGGCATATCGCGCAGGCCGTTCATATTCCGTTGGGGCAATTGATGCAGAGACTGGACGAACTGGACCGGAATCGGGAACTTACGGTGGTTTGCCGCAGCGGCAACCGGAGCGGATTGGCTTGCGAACTGCTGGCGGAGCAAAACTACGACGTCGTTAATATGACCGGCGGTATGAACAACTGGACGGACCGTATCTCATCCGGACGTTAGATCGAGAGCCGCAAAGTCGGCAGATAGACCGGCAACCGATTTATAGCTGTCAACAGCGTGAATATGGAGGGATTGTCGAATGATTATGTGGGAGATCATCGCGGGAATGATGGTCTTGGCGATTGCGCTGAGCTGGCTTCCGGTAAGAGGGCTATCTTATCTGAGTCAGGAGAAGGCGAGGGAGCTTGTCGTTTCCAAGGAAGCAGGACGGATTAAGGTGCTGGACGTGCGTGACGCTTCGGACTATGAAGAGGCGTCCGGTTTTCCTTCCATTAATATGTCCGTCGGCCGGCTGCCTTACTTGTGGAAGGATGAATTCTCTCCGGAAGACCGGGTTCTGCTGGTCGGGGACTCCAACCGTCACATCAAGAAAGCGGCCCGTTTTTTGAAAAGGCGCGGATTCAAGGGGCTGTACGCCATGCAGCTTCGTTCCGAACTTCGCGCTTTGGGGACTGGTCCCGAGAAGACCTGCGGAGCAGGCTGCCCTTAACAACGACGCAAACGGCATTATACGGAAAGGAAGATCGCGATGAACTA
Organism: Paenibacillus sp. JT31N7; assembly: GCF_059692095.1. Taxonomy (NCBI): domain Bacteria; kingdom Bacillati; phylum Bacillota; class Bacilli; order Caryophanales; family Paenibacillaceae; genus Paenibacillus; species Paenibacillus sp. JT31N7. The sequence goes on along the minus strand of NZ_JCAUAT010000005.1, from coordinate 244,919 downwards.
CGATGAAAGCATAGTCCGCCGGCTGAAGCGGATGGAAGGCCAGGTACGCGGCATTCTCAAAATGATGGAAGAAGAAAAAGACTGCAAAGACGTCGTCGCTCAGCTTTCCGCAGTCAGAAGCGCGGCCGATAAAGCGATGGCTTATATTGTCGCCACCAATCTCGAACACTGCATCCGGCAGGAAGAAGAGAAGGGCAAGGATACGGGCAAACTTGTGCAGGAAGCCGTCGAGCTTCTTATCAAAAGCCGCTGACCGTAGCATTTCGGGCAATCGCCGAGGCGTTAAATAACAGGAGCTTTCCAGTGATTCCTTAAGGGATTAACGGAAAGCTCCTTTTGCATTTCAAAGGCAAGTTTTTTACAATTTATTAAAATATGGTATGATCAGGCTGTTCCCGATCTCTTTGTTCAGGACCAGGAATTAGGTGAAGAAAGGAAGACTTTTTATTGCAATGAATACGAAATTAAACGTTTTGCTGACCCGTTCTTTTCTCGTCTGTCTTTTACTTGCCCTATGCTTCGGAATGGTGGCGCTGCTTGTAAGCCGCCAGCAGGTTGCCTCGTTCGACGAGACGATCATTTCGTTCGTGCAGGGGGCGGAAAGCCCCGGATTAACCGCGGCGGCTAGTCTGCTGTCGGAAATCGGTTCTTCGGCCGTGGTCCCGTTTATTACGATCGCCGCCGCTTTGTATTTATACTTCGTGCTGAAGCACCGGTCGGAAGTAATTCTGCTCATTGCCGCTATCGGCGGCTCCGCTATTTTAAATACGATTCTTAAAAAGATCTTCCAGCGGGAACGTCCGACCATCCATATTATTATGGAAGAAGCCGGATTCAGCTTCCCCAGCGGACATTCCATGGCCGTAGTCGGTTTATATGGAATTCTGGTCTATCTGCTGTGGAAGCATATTTCGAGTGCGGCGGGAAGAGCCGTTCTCGTCGTGCTGGCGGCCGCACTGATTGTGGCGATGGGACTCGCCCGGATCTATCTCGGTGTGCATTATCCCAGCGACGTACTGGGCGGATATCTGGCCAGCGGTTTCTGGCTGGGCGTCTGTATCTGGACGTACCGGAGCTACCGGAACAGGCGGCAGTCTGCCATGAGGTAGCCGGCAGGTATCGGTGTGGCAGGAGGCGGGGAAAAGGGAGTAAGGCTTCCTACAAATGTTTTGAAGGTCCGCCCTCTATCGACCGCCGACAAATTCCCAACTCTTGCTGAACTGTCGGGCGAATCTGGAGGAGCCGGATTTACGCATTAGCGGCATAGCCAGATTGTATGAGTCCGTGCAAGGACTTAGGAGGCAGCGCCCAGTAGTCAGCAATGACTTCAGCATTGCGGGATGAAACGTGGGAGCCGCTCTCGCCTCATAGCCCTACCGTGCTTATTTGCGCCGATAGAGCGGGGACGCTGCAGCGATTCGAGCAGGACTGGCGGCGCCCGGCGCAAACAAGCAAAAGCCCTTCGCACGATGCGAAGGGCTTTTTGCTTTAGGGCTGTTCGGCCTTCAGGCGGTCGAACAGCAGCTTGGCGGCGCCGAACATGCCTGCCGTGCCTCCGAGCTCGGCCGGCACGACCGGGACAGGCGCCGCCGTATAGGCCGGCATGGTCATGTCCAGGACATGCCGGCGGATCAGATCGAACAGGAAGTCCCCCTGTTCGGTGACGGCCCCGCCCACGACGATGGCGGGCGGGTTGAACGCGTGGATGAGACCGCTGAGCCCCGTGGCGACGTACTCGGCGTACAGCCGCACGATGGCCATCGCGGTCTCGTCCCCGGCGCGGGCGCGCGCGAACAGCTCCGGCGGAGACGCTTCTTCCAGCGTCTCCCCGCCCCGTTCGCGAATGAGGCGCTTCAGCGCGGTCACGGACGCGTACTGCTCCCAGCAGCCGCGGTGGCCGCACGTGCACGGCTCGCCGCCGAAAGCCACGACCATGTGGCCGTAAGCTCCCGCGAAGCCGTCGCGCCCGTGCAAGGGGCTGCCTTCGCGGATGTAGCAGCCGCCCACTCCCGTGCCCAGCGCTACGCAGAGGAAGGTGTCCCAGCCGCGTCCGGCTCCGAGCCACTGCTCGCCGAGGGCGATGACATTGACATCGTTGTCGACGGCCGCGGGCAGACCGGAAAGCTTTTCGATATCCGCGCGCAGCGTCGTTCCGCTCCAGCCGGGCAAATTATCGGTCGCGAAAGCTACGGTTCCTTCGCGGTTGATGTAGCCGGCGCTCCCGATTCCGGTGCCGGCGAGCTTGACGCCTGCGGCAGCGGCCTCTTCCGAATACGTTTGCATAAGTCCGGCGAGCTTGGCCATGAGACCGGCTTTGCCGGCGGACGCTTCCGTCTCGGTTTTGCGGGAAGCAAGCACCTTCCCGTCGGGAAGGATGAGGCCGCTTTTAATGTGGGTGCCCCCAATGTCGATGCCGATCGCTGCGTAAGAAGACATGATCCTTTTCCCCCGCTTCGTGATTTTAGAAGAATTAATTTTCCTTAATATATAATGATAAAAGAATTTTTACTTCTTTATTATAGGAGAAGCCTGCTGCCCTGTAAATGAAAAACGGCAGTTTATCCGTACCCGGTTCCACCGGTAAATCCGTCTTCGTCCCCGTAAAGTTCCCGCGAAATCAAACTCCTTACCCTCGGCAAGATAGTCATGCTTCCTCCTTATTACTCGGTACGCTTTACTTTAATAGAATAGCAGGCCGTTTTTATCCCCGCACTATACTCTAAACATGCTTCAACGCACTCGTAATTCCCGGGATTTCCGCCTTTTATCAGGCCCCGCGCGATTCCTTTAAAACCCCACAACATTTTTTCGAAAAAAATCGAAAACCCTGTTTCAAGATTAACGAAATCGGGTATAAAAGCGCATCAACGTACCTTAATGTCGAAAAATGTTTCGTACTTCTTTCACCGGGAATTGTTGTTGTGACAATTTTTTGCAGACAGAAACTATCTGCACAGGGGGACGTATTTACAAAGGACGTGTAAGGCCAAAGGGAATAAACTTGTCATTTGAGCGGAAAAGGGGGATAAACCGGCGATATGTAAGCGGTAACGCGGCAGGGGATCTGACTTCGACTAAGAGGGTTCCCGCATGCGAAGAAGTATACAAAATTTCCTCTACTTGCTATTGTATTCGGTTTTTAGAAACACTACTATTAAAATTGGCATCATTAAAATTTTACGATTCATTTTTTCCATATATATATACAAACTCGGAGGAAAAGCCGTATGTCGGAACAAGATCAGAGATCCAATGATTCCCTAGATGTTTTGGATGAAAAACAGTTGCTTCAGGTGTTGCTGGCTTTTAAGAAGGGCGACTTTTCCGTACGTATGCCCTATGATCTGAACGGAATGCCGGGTAAAATCGCCGATACGCTGAACGATATCCTCGATATGCAGGAGAACGTGGTGCAGGAAGTGCAGACGGTCGAGCGGGTTGTCGGCAAGGAAGGCAATACCAACCGCCGCTTTATGTGCCGGAGCATGGGCGGAAGCTGGAACGCCTTTAACGATTCCCTGAACAATCTGATCAGCGATCTGATTCAGCCTACGAGCGAGATGGTACGGGTGATCAATGCCGTGGCGCAGGGCGATCTTTCGCAGAAAGTAGAGCTTGAGTTTGAAGGGCGCGCTCTTACGGGCGAATTTTTGCGTACCGCCAACAATATCAACCGCATGGTCAATCAGCTTGGGACGTTTGCGGCCGAGGTTACGCGCGTAGCCCGCGAAGTAGGAACGGAAGGCATATTGGGCGGTCAGGCCGAAGTGACGGACGTATCCGGTACGTGGCGCGATTTGACGGAGAGCGTCAATAACATGGCGAGCAACCTGACGGACCAGGTCCGGAACATCGCGGATGTGACGACGGCGGTTGCGAAGGGCGATCTGTCCCGCAAGATTACCGTTAACGCGAAGGGCGAGTTCCTGGAGCTCAAAAATACGATCAACACAATGGTGGATCAGCTCAGTACGTTTGCTTCCGAGGTCACCCGTGTGGCCCGGGAAGTAGGAACGGAAGGCAAGCTGGGCGGCCAGGCCGACGTTAAGGGTGTATCCGGCACTTGGTACGATTTGACGGAGAGCGTTAACGACATGGCGAGCAACCTGACGAATCAGGTGCGGAATATTGCGGTCGTCACGACGGCCGTCGCGAACGGGGATTTGGGCAAGAAGATTACGGAAGAAGCGCAAGGCGAAATTCTGGAGCTGAAAAATACGATCAACACGATGGTGGATCAGCTGAGCACGTTCGGTTCCGAAGTTACTCGTGTGGCGCGCGAGGTAGGAACGGAAGGGATGCTGGGCGGCCAGGCCGACGTTAAAGGCGTATCGGGCACATGGCGCGACCTGACGGAAAGCGTTAACTACATGGCGACGAATCTGACGAATCAGGTGCGCAACATCGCCGAGGTGACAACGGCGGTTGCGACCGGCGACCTGTCGAAAAAAATCGCGGTAGACGCCAAGGGTGAGATTCTGCAGCTGAAAAGCACGATCAACACGATGGTGGATCAGCTCAGCACGTTCGCGTCCGAGGTTACCCGCGTAGCCCGCGAGGTCAGTAACGACGGCAAGCTAGGCGGAAGGGCTGACGTGAAAGGCGTCTCCGGAACTTGGAAGGACTTGACCGATAGCGTTAACTACATGGCGAGTACGCTGACCGATCAGGTGCGCAACATTGCGGAAGTCACGACCGCCGTCGCGAAGGGCGACTTGTCTAAGCAGATCACGGTTAACGCGACCGGCGAGATTCTGGAGCTGAAGAACACGATCAACACGATGGTGGATCAGCTCAGCACATTCGCGTCCGAGGTTACCCGCGTGGCGCGCGAGGTAGGAACGGAAGGGAAGCTGGGCGGCCAAGCGAACGTGAAGGGCGTGTCCGGAACGTGGAAGGACCTGACGGAGAGCGTAAACGACATGGCGAGCAACCTGACGAACCAGGTGCGGAACATCGCGGTCGTCACGACGGCCGTCGCGAACGGCGATCTGTCCAAGAAGATCACGGAAGACGTACAGGGCGAGATTCTGGAGCTGAAAAACACGATCAACACGATGGTGGATCAGCTCAGCACATTCGCGTCCGAAGTTACCCGTGTGGCGCGTGAAGTAGGAACGGACGGACGTCTTGGCGGCCAAGCCCAGGTTAAAGGCGTTGCCGGAACGTGGAAGGACCTGACGGAAAGCGTAAACGACATGGCGAGCAACCTGACCGACCAGGTGCGGAATATCGCCGACGTAACGACGGCGGTTGCGAAGGGCGATTTGTCCCGCAAGATTACCGTTGACGTTAAAGGCGAGATGCTGCAGCTGAAGAGCACGATCAACACGATGGTGGATCAGCTCAGTAACTTCGCTTCCGAAGTGACGCGCGTGGCGCGCGAGGTCGGAACGGAAGGGAAGCTGGGCGGCCAGGCGGATGTTAAAGGGGTTTCCGGAACGTGGAAGGATCTTACCGACACGGTGAATTTCATGACCGGCAACTTGACCAGCCAGGTGCGGAACATCGCGGCCGTTACGACGGCCGTCGCCAACGGCGATTTGTCGAAGAAAATTACGATCGACGTTAAAGGCGAGCTCCTGGAGCTCAAAGAAACGTTCAACACGATGGTGGATCAGCTCAGTTCGTTCGCCTCCGAGGTTACGCGTGTAGCCCGCGAGGTAGGAACGGACGGCAAGCTGGGCGGCCAGGCGCATGTGAACGGGGTCGGCGGAATCTGGAAAGACTTGACCGACAACGTTAACATCATGGCGACCAACCTGACCAACCAGGTGCGCGGCATCGCGAAGGTCGTTACGGCCGTCGCCAACGGTAACCTGAAGCAGAAGCTGATGGTAGACGCGGCGGGCGAGATCTACGATTTGAGCGAAACAATCAATAACATGATCGACACGCTCGATACGTTTGCCGACCAGGTTACGACCGTGGCCCGCGAGGTAGGGGCCGAAGGAAAGCTGGGCGGTCAGGCGCATGTGCCGGGGGCTTCCGGCACGTGGCGTGACTTGACCGATAACGTGAACTACATGGCGTCCACGCTGACGACTCAGGTGCGCCAGATTACAAACGTCGCGACCGCGGTGACGAAGGGCGACTTGTCGCGGACTATCGACGTCATCGCGGCGGGCGAAGTCGGAACACTCAAAGATAACATCAACGAGATGATCCGCAACCTCAAGGAAACGACGCGGATCAATACGGAGCAGGATTGGCTCAAGACCAATCTGGCCCGGTTCAGCCGTCTCCTGCAGGGTCAGCGCGACCTGTACGAAGTGTGCCGCATGATCATGTCGGAGCTGGCTCCGCTTGTTTCCATGCAGCACGGCGTGTTCTATATGAACGAGGCGAATGGCGAAGAGCAGGTGCTGCGCATGTTCTCCAGCTATGCGTATCAGCAGCGCAAGCATCTGTCCAACGAGTTCCGTCTGGGCGAAGGCCTGGTCGGCCAGTGTCTCATCGAGAAGCAGCGGATTCTGCTGACGAACGTGCCGGAGAATTACGTGGTAATCGGCTCGGGGCTCGGCGAAGCCGCACCGCTTAACATCGTGCTGCTGCCTATCATGTTCGAGGATCAGGTGCTGGCCGTTATGGAGCTGGCTTCCTTCCGCCGGTTCACCGAGATCGACATTGCGTTCCTCGACCAGCTGACGGAGAGTATCGGAATCGTGCTGAATACGATGCAGGCGAACATGAGAACCGAAGAGCTGCTGTCACAGTCGCAGTCTCTCGCGGAGGAGCTTAAGAAGCAGCAGGAAGAACTGCAGAACACGAATGACGAGTTGGAAGACAAAGCGAAGCTGCTTGTCATTCAGAAAGCGGAAGTCGAAAGCAAGAACAACGAGGTCGAACAGGCGAAACGCTTCCTCGAAGAGAAGGCGGAGCAGCTTGCGCTGACGTCCCGGTACAAATCGGAGTTCCTGGCGAATATGTCTCATGAGCTGCGGACACCGCTGAACAGCTTGCTTCTGCTGGCCGAGCAGCTCTCCGAGAATCCGGACCATAACCTGACCGACGATCAGGTGAAATTCGCGCGTACCATCCATGATTCGGGTCTTGACCTGCTCAACTTGATTAACGACATTCTCGATTTGAGCAAAATCGAATCCGGTACGATTGCGCCGGACTTCACCGAAATCAAGCTTACCGAAATTACCGATAATATGGAGCGGACTTTCCGCCATATTGCGCAGGATAAGAAAATCGATTTCAAAATCAAGGCGGAAAAAGCGCTGCCGGAATCTATTATTTCCGACTCCAAGCGGCTTCAGCAAATCTTGAAAAACCTGCTTTCCAACGCCTTCAAGTTCACCGAGAAGGGCGAAGTCGTTCTTCTCATGCGCCGGGCCAACAGCGGCTGGAGCCAGGACAACGAATCGCTCAACCGCGCCCGCATGGTGCTGGCCTTCTCCGTCGGAGACACGGGGATCGGCATCTCAGAGGACAAGCAGCAGATTATTTTCGAAGCGTTCCAGCAGGCGGACGGCAGCACGAACCGCGAATACGGCGGAACGGGCCTCGGTCTTGCGATTTCGCGCGAAATCGCGGGTATGCTCGGCGGGGAGATCACGCTGTTCAGCGTTGTCAACGTCGGCAGCACCTTCACGCTCTTCCTGCCGGTGGATCTGGATCCGGCCATGCTGGAAGCGGCCGCCGCTTATGTGCCGGAAGTGATCGACGTACCGGCTCCGCAGCCTAAGAAGTACGAATACGACCGGTTCGATACGACACAGCTCGTAGATGACCGTGCGAACATTGAAGCGGGCGACCGCGTATTCCTGATCGTGGAAGACGACATGAAATTCAATGAGATTCTGCTGGATATGCTTCACAGAAAAGGCTTGAAAGCCATTATCACGCCGAAAGGCAACAAGGCGGTCGCTCTCGCCAAGAGGTACAAGCCGGTTGCCATTACGCTTGACCTGCGTCTGGAAGACATGAACGGGTCCTCCGTTCTGGATCAGCTGAAGGAAGACATCGAGCTGCGCCATATCCCGGTAACGGTGATGACGATCGAAGACGACGCGACCGAGCTTCTGCAGAAAGGTGTGTTCGACTTCCTGTGCAAGCCGATCAAGAACGAAGATTTGGAGAACGCGATCGACAAGTTGAATGCTTTCAGCGCCAAGCCGTTCCAGCAGCTTCTGGTCGGCATGTCCGATTCGGAGCGCCGCAGACAGACGGTGGATCTCGTGAAGAACAGCGACATTAAGGTCAGCGCGACCGATACCGGCCGCAAGGCGCTGAATCAGCTGAAAACCAAGGACTTCGACTGTGTACTCGTCGATACGGACCTGCCGGACATGGGCCCGGCCCAGTTTGTGAGAGAAATGCAGAAGAACGCCAAAAACAAATACAAGCCGGTCCTGATCAACCGGAGCGAGAAGCTGACCAAAGAGGAAGAGGACGATCTGGAGGAGCTGCGTTCCATCGCGGTCATCAAGGAAGTGAAATCGCCGATTCAGATTGTGGACGAAACGATGCTGTTCCTTCACCGCAAGCTGGAGAACCTCAATGACAGCCAGAGAGATATTCTGATTAAAAAGCACCAATCCAACGAAATGATCGATTCGAAAAAGGTGCTCATCGTCGACGACGATATCCGTAATATTTTCGCTCTGACGACCATTCTGGAACGTCAGAATATGAAGGTCATATCCGCCGAGAACGGTCACGACGCCATCGAGATCCTTGAACAGATGCCGGACATCAATATTGTTCTGATGGATATTATGATGCCGGTTATGGATGGATACGAAACGATGCGGGAAATCCGCCGCAGACCTCAGTTCCAGGGCCTGCCGATCATTGCGCTCACGGCAAAAGCGATGAAAGGGGACCGCGAACAGTGTCTGGAGGCGGGGGCCTCGGATTATATCACCAAGCCGGTCAACAGCGCCCAGCTTCTCGCCATGCTGCGGGACTGGTTCCTGGCCCAGGACGGACTTCAGCCGAGTCCGGCCGAGCTTCCGGGTTCCGAGCCTTTCGGATGGATGAAAGGGCAGTAAATATCTTGATTTTGAGTCCTGTGCGAAAGCACAGGGCTTTTTTTTGTTGCAGGGACTATCAGAAGTCAAGCGTGTACCCTCGCCAATCTACCGCCCTATCGACCGTACCTTTACCGAAACTGGCGAGAGGTCATCTGCGGCCGGAGCTGCTTTTTTCAAGCCAGTTTTCCTCAGGTTCGCTCTTAAAGCGGGGACAATAAAGTCAAAAAACTGCGGAATATGTAACTTTTTGTTGGAAATATGTGTCTATAAAAGTAAACGCATATAGAGCAGGAGGTCCATAGTCTTATTTTCAGGGTGTGGAGAGGAATCACATTTAACTAAAAAATAAAGAAAATTTGCTCCAAAATTATGTTGAATTACGGATAATTACTTCATATAATAAATTGACGGGGTTTTCTTTTAAATGCCGGCAGCGGTGCCGGACGGTCTTATAACTAACGGAGGTACAGCTATGGAAAAACACAGCCTATTGGAAGCAGTTAAGGGTGGCATTATCGTGTCCTGTCAGGCATTGCCGGATGAACCTTTGTTCGGAAGCGAGATGATGGTCAGGATGGCGCTGGCCGCGGAGGCCGGGGGAGCTGTCGGCATCAGGTCCAATACGCCGGTCGATATCGCCGCGATTAAATCGAGGGTAAAGCTGCCGCTTGTCGGGCTCTGGAAGCGTGACTATGAAGGCAGCGATGTATATATCACACCTACACTGGAAGAAGTGGAGGCCGTTTGGCGGGCGGGGGCGGATATAATCGCGCTGGATGCGACGATGAGGCCGCGGCCCAAAGGAGAAATGCTGAAGGAAATCGTGTCCGAGATCAAAAAACGGGCAGGTGTCCTTCTCATGGCGGATATCTCTACCGTTGAAGAAGGGCTCCATGCCCAGGAAATCGGCTTCGATATCCTGTCTACGACGATGTCCGGTTATACGCCGTACAGTCCTCAGCAGGAAGGGCCGGATTTCAAGCTGATCCGCGAGATGGCCGCGCGGGCCGATATCCCGGTGTTCGCCGAAGGGCGTATCCATACCCGGGAAGAAGCGACCGAATGCTTCCGCAGCGGTGCGCATACTGTCGTTATCGGAGGCGCTATCACAAGGCCCCAGCAGATTACAAAACGTTTTGTCGACTTCGTGCGTATACACGTTTAGACCGGTTCCTGCCGGACGATTGGCGTAGCAATTATCACTTTTTCTGATCAGGGGAGATCAACGGGATGACGAAAATCGTATTTGTACCGCTCGACGAGCGGCCGTGTAATCTGGACTATCCGCAGCGCCTGGCCGAGATGACCGATTTGGAGCTTGCCGCTCCGTCTGTGTCCATCCTGGGCCGCAAGAAAACACCTGGGGATACAGAGGCTCTGGGGAACTGGCTGCTACGGGAAGCGGAAGGGGCGGATTATGCCTTGGTTTCGCTGGATATGCTCGTTTACGGAGGGATCGTACCTTCCCGGCTGCATTATTTGACCCGTGAGGATGCGCTTAAACGTCTTGAAGTGCTGCGCGAACTCAAAAGGAATAAGCCGGACCTGCGGATTCACGCTTTTAATCTGATTATGAGAGTGCCCGCCTATTCCAGCAGCGAAGAGGAGCCGGATTATTACGCGGATTACGGCCGCGAGCTGTTCCTGTACGGCTGGTATACGGACAAGAAGGAGCAGGAAGCGCTGACGGAAGAAGAAGAACAGATTTTCGCCGGCATTCTGGGCAAAATTCCGAAGGATGTGCTGGAGGATTTCACCGGACGTCGCGAAATCAACGCTTTCGTCAACCGGACGGCGCTGGAGCTCGCGGAAGAAGGCATTATCGATTATTTGATCATTCCGCTCGACGATAATTCCCAGTACGGCTTCTCCCCGCTGGAGCAGAGAGCGCTCGCGATCCTTTCGGAAGAGCTGGATCTGACGGACCGCGTTGCGATATACCCGGGGGCGGACGAAATCGGCTGTACGCTGTTTGCCCGGATTTTCTGCGAAAGCAAAGGATATCTTCCGAGGCTGTTCGTCCGTTATTCCTCCACGAGGGGGCCTTTCTGTATTCCGAAGTACGAGGACCGCAGCCTGAACGAAAGCATCAAGGCGCACCTGACGAGTGCAGGGGCTTTTATGGCGGATAGCTCGCAGGGGGCGGACGCCGTGCTGATGGTCAATTCGCCGGCCGTCGGCGAATCGGACATGGCGGAAACGTCGCAGGCGTGGAGCCAGCGGCACCGGTCCTACTTCTCCGAGGTGAATTTGCGCGAGTTCGCCCAGGCGATGCGCGTGTATCTCGGAGAAGGGCGGACCGTAGCCCTGGCCGACGTGGCGGTCTGCAACGGCGGCGATACCGTGCTGCTCAAGCTGCTTGCCCGCCAGGGCCAGCTTGAAGGCCTGTCCGCGTATGCCGGGTGGAACACCTCGGGCAATACGCTGGGCACCGTCATCGCGCACGCCGTCATCGAGGCGTACTACGCGGGCGCGCGGGAAACCGCCGGCGGCACCGGCGCAGACGTGGCGCCGGAAGGCCGTTTGCGGAGCGAAGCCCAAAAGCGGAGCAGCCGGGCCTTCTACTTCTACCGGCTGGTAGAAGACTGGGGCTATCAGGCCCTCATCCGCAAGGATGTGACGGCGAACGTGCTTCCGGCGTTCGGAGCGGGGTATTTCGGGCTGGCCGGCAAGCAGCCGGAAATCGAAGCCGTCATCGCGGAGAAGCTCCGCTCGTTTGTCGAGGAGCGCCTCGCCGGACTGACGTCCGGGCATATCCGGCTCGCCAACGTTCATTTGCCGTGGAACCGGATGTTCGAGGTCGGTTTTGATTTGGAGCTGGTCGGAGACAGCAGCCCTGATCCGTCCTCCCGCGAAAGTAAAGCGACCGCCCGGAGCTGATCGGGATCGGGCTTGTTTTTACAGGTGCCTTCGCGTATCAGATACCGGATTCGAGCATCGGATCGGAAGATGCGGCAAGCGCTTCGGCCTTAAGGGCCGGGGCGCTTTTTTATACAGGGGAAAGCGGGGAAGGACGCGATAAGCTTTGCAAAAGAATAGCTGGCTGACGGCTTCGTTCTCGGGAATGCGGTTCATCTGCATATGCGAACTGTCCGCCATCCGGTTGATGGCCTGACCCAACTGCCGGCAGCGTCCCGCCCTTCAAACCGCCTCCAAATCGGACCCGGAAATTTCGCGGAATTCGTTAAATTCCGGGGCAAACCGGAATTGGTGTCCTTTTTTCCGGAAAGGGACCATACACTGTAACGAGGCCAAATTAGCGCATCCAGCGGGAAACGGGTATAATGGGGGTATTATAAAAGTCAGATTGTGCCCATGCAATCTTAACATCAAGGAGGTACCCTATGTCCGGATTTATCGGGAAGATTAAACAGGGCGCAGCCGAAGCGGGGAAAAAAGCGCAGCAGACGATCGAAGTTAACCGGTTGAAGCTGCAAATTGCGGCGAAGCAGAGAGATATGCAGAAACTGTATACGCAGATCGGCGAATTCGTCTACGAAGCGGGCAAGCAGAAGCAGCCTTATCCGGAGACGCAGGTCGCGGCCGTAACGGCTGAGCTCCAGGCTATCGAAGATGAAATCAAAGCGATGCAGAACCGGATCTACAGCCTGTACGACGAGAAATCGTGCGAATGCGGTCACGTGGTCGCGGTGGATACCCGGTTTTGTCCGAACTGCGGGCGGAAATTCGAGCCGATTCATGAGCAGGCGGATTTTACGGCTATCATGGAACTGAAGCCTTTTTGTCCCCAATGCAAAGAAGATATCGAACCCGGTATGCAGTTCTGCACGACCTGCGGATACCGGCTGACGGAAGAAGAAAGCTAGGCTGCGGTCAACTTACAGCAGGGATTATACATGCGACATGCCAAAAAGGATGAAGGGATTCTTCGCGAATGCCTCATCCTTTTTTTATGATGATTTACTTCTGGTCTCCGCAATCGTCCGCGGGTTCCTTCGGCTGAGCGTTTCCCGTACTGCGGGTATCCGAACTGTTGCCGTATTCTTCTACCGTCTTCCAGGCGTCCACGTCATCGATTTCGGCACGGCCCGTGTCGTCATCGTTCGGAGACTCCAGAATCGGTTCGAGAATTTCTTCTTCTACCGGGCGTTCTAAGAGATCGCCTTCCGCACGTATCTGCGAATGTTCCACGCAGGTAGAAGCCCATGGAATCGCCTCCAGGCGTTCGAACGGAATCGGCTCCTTGCATACTTCGCATACGCCGTAAGAACCGGATTCAAGCCGGCCGATCGCATGTTTGACGTCTGTAAGCTGCTGTTCCATATTTTCATCCACCGCCTGGTCCCGGCCTCTTTCGAACGCTTCGGTTGCGATGTCGGCGGGGTGATTGTCGTAGGAGGAGAGTTCTCCGGTGGAGTCTTTCAGAGAGTTTTCCTCCCGGTCGGACTCAAGGACGTGCTCCAGCTCGCTTTTTTCCTTATAAAGCCGCTGCTCCAGCTTGTTTCTTTCTTCTTCGGTCAGCGCTGCCATCGGACATTCCTCCCCTTCGGTTACGTGTTTGGGACGGTTTCTCCTGAAGAGATGAACACCGCCCGATCGTATTTTTTTATTACCCGAAGATCCCTTTCTTTGACGCAAAAGCGGAGGATGGAAACATGCGGAAGCGGATAGCCGGAGCTTGCCGGAAGAGGACGACTTCGGCTCGGGCTGCTTTTTCGGTAAAATTTAGCTTGTAATTGGAAAATGGATAGGGTAAGGTAAAGATAACCTTATATGTTTCGGGAGCTGGATGAAGTCCGGCTGAGAGTGTGACCGCGAATGTCACTAACCGTATCTGATCTGGGTAATGCCAGCGTAGAGAGAATAACCCTGCCGACCAAGGCCGCACGGTATATTCCGTCCGGTCTTTTTTAGTTCACTGCAAGCCTGAGGCCCCTGCCGGTTGTTCCGGAGAAATCTTGTCTGCTTACGAACCGCCTGGCGGCCGTAGGTACGAGAAGACCGGAATGAAGAAAACCGGCACCGGCCGTTTCCGCCAAACGGCGGAGCGGCGTCAGGCTCGCGTGCAACGGTGTACGGGAAAACCACTTTCTGCGGAAAGTGGTTTTTTTTGCGTTTATTGCCGCCCCATCTGGCGGGAAGCAGGCCCTGGCCGAGGATGTATTGTAAGGCGTTTTATACAAGCCGAGAGGAGAAGAACGAGATGAGCCCATATCCCGCCGGACCGGAACTTCACGCCGTCTCAACCGGAAGACAGAAACCGGAGGTGCTTATACGGATCGCCTCCGCCATCCATCCTTACGTAACGGCCATTCATGTGCGTGAAAAAACGCAATCTCCGCGGGAGCTGTGGGCGCTGCTCTCCGGGCTTGCCGCCTGCGGGGTTCCGCCGGGCAAGATTGTCGTCAACGATCGCGCCGATGCGGCTTGGCTGTCCGGAGCGGCGGGTGTGCAGCTTCCGGGAAGCGGTCTGCCTGCCTCCGCCGTGAAAAAAGGGTTTCCCGGCCTGCGAGTCGGTGTCTCCGTTCACGGGCCGCAGGAAGGAGCCCTCGCTGTGGAAGAGGGGGCCGATTACCTGATATTCGGCCATGTATTCGCCACAGGCTCTAAACCCGGTGCTGCCCCGCGCGGAGCGGAAGCGCTCCGGGAAACGGTGCTGGCTTGCGGAGGCCACCCGGTTATCGCGATCGGAGGAATTCGTCCGGGAAACTGCGCCGAGGTAATTCGCTCGGGAGCCACGGGCGTGGCCGTCATGAGCGGCATATGGGAAGCGGAGAATCCGGCGGACGCTGCGAAGCATTACCGGTATGAGCTGGAACTTGCCCGGCAGCCGGACAAAACGGGAGGAGAACTGAGATGAATCGGGATACGGATCTAGTCGTGATCGGAGGAGGCGTCATCGGCTGCTCAATAGCCTATCAGTTGGCGAAGCGGGGAGTCCGTGTGACTCTGCTGGAAAAGGAACGTATTGCCGGGCAGGCGTCGGGAGCGGCAGCCGGAATGCTCGGAGCCCAGTCCGAAATGCACGAGGCGGGGCCGATGTTTGATTTTGCCCGCCGGAGCCGGGATATGTTCCCCGATCTGGCGGAAGAGCTTAAGGAACTGACGGGCTTGGATATCGGCCTCATCCGCCGGGGGATGCTCAAAGCCGCCTGGACCGATGCCGAAGCGGCCGCGCTCAAAGCGGACACCCGTTTCCACCAGGCGGCCGGCGGCCGGGCGGAATGGCTTAGTCCGTGCGAGACAGGCTGGCTGGAGCCCGAGCTGAGCAAGGAGCTCCGAGGGGCGCTTCACCTGCCCGACGAGGGGCACGTGCTGGCGCCGGAACTGTCGGCCGCTCTGGCCGCCGGCGCGGCGCGGCTCGGAGCGCAGATCATGGAGCACGCCGACGTGACCGGACTCCTGACGGAGTCGGGCCGGGTGAGCGGTGTGCAGACCCGCGAAGGAAAGATCCGCTGCGCCGGGGCGGTGCTGGCGTCCTCGCTTTGGAGCGCTCAGATACTGGCGCCTCTGGGCGTGGAGCTGCCCGTGTATCCGGTGAAGGGAGAATGCTTCTCCCTCACCGTACGGCAGCCTCTTCTCGCGAGGACGATCGCTTCGGGCGGCTGCTACATCGTGCCCAAGCCGGGCGGGCGGATCATCGTGGGAGCCACGGCTCAGCCCGGCTCCTTCGACCGCAGCCCGCGCCTCGGCAGCCTGCTTTCGCTGGCCGCGCAGGCACAGCGGCTCGTTCCGGCGCTTGCGGCTGCCGAGTGGGAGCGCGCCTGGGCGGGGCTGCGGCCTCAGACGCCCGACGGGATGCCGTACATCGGCGAAATAACGGCCTGCGAAGGGCTCTTCGCCGCCCTCGGGCATTACCGTAACGGCATTTTGCTGTCGCAGGCGACAGGCGTGCTTGCCGCATCGGTGCTCACGGGCGGGGCCGCCGCTGCCGAAGAAGCTCTGCCGGGCGCGCGTGAGCTGCTCGAAGCGTTCCGGCCGGACAGAAGGGCCGTGGCAGGGGCCGGGGCTGTAAGGCCGTAGGCCGATCAAGGAGAGCAGTCTGTTCGGAAGCCCGGGGGCTGTATTTTGCAAGTGAAGGAGGTATTTGACGAGTGAAGCTGCATGTAAACGGAGACGACATTACGGTACCGGAAACCGTACATACCGTAGAAGGGCTGATCCGGCACCTTGGATTAAAGCGCAATCTGC
The DNA here is from genome assembly GCF_059692095.1 of Paenibacillus sp. JT31N7. Classification (NCBI taxonomy): domain Bacteria; kingdom Bacillati; phylum Bacillota; class Bacilli; order Caryophanales; family Paenibacillaceae; genus Paenibacillus; species Paenibacillus sp. JT31N7. Next base: position 228,780 of record NZ_JCAUAT010000005.1, on the reverse strand, counting down.
TTATCGTGGAGACGAACGGACATATTTTGCAGGCGGAAGAGCATGCGGAAACCACGGTGGCGGACGGCGACCGGATCGAAATCGTTCATTTTGTAGGAGGAGGCTGACAATATGCTGAAAATCGGACCTTACGAATTCAACTCAAGGCTACTGCTCGGAACGGGGAAATTCCCGGATTTCACGATTCAGAAAAAGGCGGTCGAGGTTTCGGGAGCGCAGATTTTAACTTTTGCCGTGCGGCGGATGAATATTTATGACCCGGAACAGCCGAACTTTTTGTCCATGCTGGACGTAAGCAAGTTCAAGCTGCTGCCGAATACGGCGGGAGCCAAAACGGCTGAAGAAGCGGTCCGCATCGCCAAGCTGGCGAAAGCTTCCGGACTCTGCGACATGATCAAGGTGGAAGTGATCGGCTGTGACAAGACCTTGCTGCCGGATCCGGTAGAAACGCTGAAGGCTGCCGAAATGCTGCTGGCCGAAGGATTTCTTGTCCTGCCGTATACGTCGGACGATGTCGTATTGGCCCGCCGTTTGCAGGAGATGGGCGTACATGCGATCATGCCGGGGGCTTCGCCGATCGGTACCGGGCAGGGGATCATCAACCCGCTGAATCTCAGCTTCATTATCGAAGAAGCGCGCGTACCCGTCATCGTGGACGCAGGCATCGGGGCTCCTTCGGACGCCGCGCTGGCCATGGAAATGGGAGCGGACGGAGTGCTTCTGAACACGGCAGTTTCCGGCGCGGAGGACCCCGTGCGGATGGCGTATGCCATGAAGCTGGCTTTGGAAGCGGGCAGAGCCGGATATGAAGCCGGACGCATCCCCCGCAAGCGTTATGCGTCTGCGAGCAGTCCTATGGAGGGAGTCAGCGTAGGCTGACGGATGTGGTGCTTGCGGGGGTTGGCGCCTTAAGGGTAAGAGCAAGAGCGAAAGTTTGAGCGAATTGTGGCGGCGAACATTACTCAACGCCATCCAAAGCCGCAGCATCGGACGGCAGGGATGTACGGCAGGAACGAATGGTCCCGAATGAATAGCCAGAATGTACAGCGAAGAACGGAACAACTGTGATCAACCCAGGATCAGACAGCAAACCAACACCAGGGCCAAACGGCGAACCAATAGCGAACCAACAGCGAACCAAAAAGCAAACCAACACCAGGGCCAAACGGCGAATCAATAGTCAGACCAACCCGCATCAGAAACAGTACTTGCCTTAGGAATTTCAAATCCTGCTGCCGACTGTGTGACTACCTGTAACTCTATAGTCGTGTAGACCTATGCGAAAAAGAGGAATAATGTCGGCCACTTCAAGTTAACGGAGGTGCAACCTGATGAACATGTCCTTAAACAAAGAGCAGTATCCGCCGGAGACTTCCCGTCAAGCCCCGCTCGTTCCTGTGGCTGCGACGATTGCCGGTTCCGACAGCGGAGGAGGGGCGGGCATACAGGCCGATCTCAAAACGTTCCAGGAGCTCGGCGTATTCGGAGCAAGCGCTTTGACGGCCGTAACGGCACAGAACACGCGGGGGGTTCACGGTGTGCAGCCGATCCCTCCTTCCATGGTGACGGCTCAGATCGACGCGGTTGCCGGAGATATCGGGCCCGCCGCCTGGAAGACAGGCATGCTTTTCAGTGCGGAGATCATTGAAGCCGTAGCGGACCGTGCATCTTTCTACAAATGGTCCCGTCTGGTTGTGGACCCTGTCATGATCGCCAAAGGCGGAGCAAGCCTGCTGCAGGTGGATGCCGTGCAGGCGCTTACGAGTCTGCTGCTGCCTCTGGCGCAAATTGTGACGCCGAATATCCCGGAGGCGGAGGCGCTGACGGGAATGCGGATCGCCACGATGGCGGATCGCAAGGAAGCCGCCCGCCGAATTCATGCGTGGGGCGTAAATTACGTCGTGCTGAAAGGCGGCCATGGCGGAAACCGCGCTCAATCCCTGGACCTGCTGTACGACGGCCGCGTGTTTACGGAATTTGCGGCCCCGTGGATAGAGACGGAGCATACACACGGCACCGGCTGTACCTTCGCTGCCGCTTTGACGGCGGGGCTTGCATCGGGGCTTCCTGTAGATGAAGCGGTACTGCTCGCCAAACGTTTTATCCAGGCGGCTCTGGCGAACCCTCTGAACATAGGAGCCGGACATGGACCGACCAATCATTGGGGATACAACAGACCGGGGCCGGGAGGCGGTTCATTCAAACCGGTGCCGGCTGCGGCAGGAGAAGGCGAGGGATGGCTGCGATGACAAAAACGGCTGCCGAAGCCCGGTATACCGGCAATCTCAGGGAGGCGTTGAAGGTTTATCTTGTGATGGGGAGCCCCAACTGCGGGGGCAGAGACCCCGCTGCCGTTCTGCAGGCTGCCATAGAAGGCGGCGTCACGCTGTTCCAGTTCAGGGAAAAGGGGCCCGGCGCCCTGCAGGGCCAAGAACGGACGGAGCTGGGCAGGAAGCTCCTCGGCGTTTGCCGTCAGGCGGGAGTCCCGTTCATCGTGAACGACGATCTCCGCCTGGCGGAAGAGCTGGAGGCCGACGGAATACACGTCGGCCAGGAAGACCTGGCGCAGTGGGACCGGGCCGGACTGCGCCAAAGATTTAAGGGGCGGATTCTCGGCATATCCGCCCATGACCCCGCCGAGGCGCGGGAGGCGGCCCGCTGCGGCGCCGATTACCTCGGCGCGGGCCCGATGTACGCCACGGCGACGAAGCCGGATGCCCGTGCCGTGCAGGGCCCGGGCATCCTTGCCGCCATGCGGGCGGGCGGCATTTCGCTGCCGCTGGTGGGCATCGGCGGCATTACGCCGGAGGGCGCGCCCGCCGTATTGGCGGCCGGAGCCGACGGCGTGGCCGTCATCTCGGCCATCAGCGGCGCCGACGATCCGCGCGAAGCGGCCCGTCGGTTTTCCCGCCGGTTTACGGAATAAACAGCCGTATGCGGCCGGTAACCGTCGTCTGCTAGACCGGGAGGTAACTTTTAGCGAGTCATAAACGTGTTCGGAAGGTGTGTCAAACCGCCGTTAAGCCATAAACGTCCATTAATAAGGCTTGTAAAACGAGCCAATAAAGTTCGGGAGGGATTTTTAAAATGACCAAAAGTACAGAAATCCAGGAGCCTAACGTATCCGCTTTTCCGGGGAGCCGCAAAGTTTATGTGGAAGGCTCTCGTCCGGACGTGCGCGTAGCGATGAGGGAAATTCAATTGAGCCCGTCTTCCGGGCGTTTTGGCGAAGAAGAGAATGCCCCGGTCCGTGTCTATGACACGAGCGGTTTGTACACGGATACCGAAGAGGCAACCGATATCCGCCGGGGTCTGCCTGCGAACCGGTACGGCTGGATTGTGGAGCGTGGCGACGTGGAGGCTTACGAGGGCCGCACCGTGAAGCCGGAGGACAACGGGCTGCGCAGCGAGGAAGCGCTGGCGAATACGGAAGTGTTTCCCGGTCTTAACCGGAAACCGCTTCGTGCCAAGCCCGGGAGCAATGTGACCCAGATGCATTATGCGCGCAAGGGGATCGTTACGCCGGAGATGGAGTACATCGCCATCCGCGAGAATGTGGCGCCCGAATTTGTCCGCGATGAAGTGGCCCGGGGCCGTGCCGTTATTCCTTCGAATATCAACCACCCGGAAAGCGAGCCGATGATCATCGGGCGCAATTTTCTTGTGAAGGTGAATGCGAACATCGGCAACTCGGCCGTAGCTTCTTCGATTGAGGAAGAGGTGGAAAAAATGACGTGGGCGACTCGCTGGGGAGCCGATACGGTCATGGACCTGTCCACGGGCAAAAACATCCACACGACGCGCGAATGGATCGTGCGCAATTCACCGGTGCCGATCGGAACGGTGCCGATTTATCAAGCGCTGGAGAAAGTGGGAGGCAAGGCCGAGGAACTCACGTGGGAAATCTACCGCGATACGCTTATTGAACAGGCCGAACAAGGGGTCGATTACTTCACGATTCATGCGGGCGTACTCCTCCGCTATATTCCTTTGACGGCGAAAAGAACGACGGGAATCGTTTCCCGCGGAGGCTCGATTATGGCTGCCTGGTGCCTGGCGCATCATAAGGAAAACTTCCTTTACACCCATTTCGAAGATATCTGTGAAATTATGAAAGCCTACGATATTTCGTTCTCGCTCGGAGACGGCCTGCGTCCCGGTTCGATTGCGGATGCGAACGATGAAGCGCAGTTCGCCGAACTGGATACGCTCGGAGAGCTGACCCGGATTGCCTGGGAGCACGACGTCCAGGTCATCATCGAGGGCCCCGGCCACGTTCCGATGCATCTCATCAAGGAGAACGTCGACCGGCAGATGGAAGTTTGCCAGGAGGCGCCGTTCTACACCCTCGGTCCGCTGACAACGGACATCGCCCCGGGTTACGACCACATCACGTCCGCTATCGGTGCGGCGATGATCGGCTCGTTCGGCACGGCGATGCTCTGCTATGTAACGCCGAAGGAACACTTGGGTCTGCCGAATAAAAACGACGTGCGCGAAGGCGTAATCGCCTATAAAATCGCTGCGCATGCGGCAGACCTGGCCAAAGGCCATCCGGGAGCGCAGGACCGGGATAACGCCCTTTCCAAAGCGCGGTTCGAGTTTCGCTGGCGCGACCAGTTCAACCTTTCGCTTGATCCGGAACGGGCGATGGAGTACCACGACGAAACGCTCCCTGCGGAAGGGGCCAAAACCGCCCATTTCTGCTCTATGTGCGGTCCGAAGTTCTGCTCCATGAGGATTACGCAGGACATCCGCGAATATGCCCGCGAGAACGGCCTCGGCGAACAGCAAGCGGCGGAAGCGGGCATGGCCGATAAAGCCGCCGAATTCCGGCGTGAAGGCAGCGTGATTTACAAATAGGCCAAGAATCGGTCTACACATGACAGCGAATGACGGCGCGTGATAGCTTGTTCGATTGCCCGGCAAGCTTGCCAGGCTGTATGCAGCAGCAAAAGCAAAAACCGTATTCCTCTTGTCCACTGGAGGAATACGGTTTTTCATATTGAGCGAAATCTCGCGAGAATGACAGTCTTGCAGGCAGTTCCGCAACCCGTCCGAAGCGGGAACAAGGGGGCTAAAACGAACTGAAGCGAGCGCTAACCGATCGGCTGCTTCGCTTCCGAAGCGGCTTCCGAAGCGGCACGCAATTGAACCGGTTGCCGGCTGTGTATTCCATCCGTTCGGGCACTTTCTTCTTCAGCAGTCGTCCATTCCTTGACCGAAGCGTTGTCCGGTCCCGGTTCCGCCATCCACTCATGATGGGCTGCGGACGCGTGCCCTTCCTCTTCGTAATCAAACGATGACACGCCGTATTGGTCACGGGCACCTTGGATACTTTTTATGAAAACGGTTACAACTAAAAAGCCGAAAATGAGCAAAGTTAATGTTCCCCATAAGGCTGTCATTTTGAGCTGCCTCCTTGAACGTACGAATCGACTGCGGAAGAAAAGAGTCTTCCTATCATATGTACGCGTAAGTTCCGGAGAAGTTTCTGCTCCCGCACAGGAAATTAGATAGTTTTTTTCGATGTTCAGTCCGATATTACGGCGTTCCTGCGTTTGTGCGACGTCCAGTGCTCCCGGTTGCGACCAATATGGCGGCGGACCGCCTGACGGCCGCCAGCTTCCCCGCAAGGCTACCTGCGGCCTCGCCGAAAACGAAGAAGCCTCCTCCCGCCCGGGGAAGAGGCTTCTTCGTTTTCCTGAGTTCGTGTGAACTCCTACATCGTGTAGGGCTGCTGCACTTGTCCCGCCTGAGTGTAGGGAGGCTGTGTGTAAGAGGATCCTTGGTACTGGCCCCCGGAAGACAGGTAAGGATTCACGCGCTGCTGGGTTTGTTGTCCCGATTGCTGGGCGTTAAAAATTTGTTTGTCGATATCCTGACGCAGGGCGGGAGAAGGGGGGGAATACATGTTATTTTGTTTCATAAACGTGTACAGTTCCCCTTGCAGGTGGAGAGTATTCAGGGTCAGGTGGTTAAAAAGCTGACGAATCTCCGGACAGGTGGACTCCGTCGCGGCGGTTGCATATTCTCTGATCACGCGCTTATGATCGGCAAGAACCGTGTAGAGGAGATCCTTATCGCTCAGGGGGGAGCCGCTTTGGCGGTTTTGCTGCTGTTGCTGCTGTTGCTGTTGGTTTTGCTGTTGGTTTTGTTGCTGCTGGAAAGCTTGCGAGTACGGATACGCAGACTGATCCTGTTGGAAAAGCTGCTCCAACTGCTGTTGGCGCTGGTCATGCTTTTGCTGCTGCTGTTGCTGATAAGAAAGCTGCCGGTTTTGGTTGTTTGGCTGCTGGGTCACAGGAAATCCCTCCTTTTGTCGGGTTTGAGTAAAGTTATTGCTGCAGCGGCTGGTTGGGAGCAAGCTGGACATGCTGCTGGAGAGTGGACAAAATTTGAACGTAATGCTGCTGGTGACTTTGGATCAGATGCTCCGCGATCTGCCGGATAGCCGGGTTTTGGCCGTTGGCGATGGCGTTCGCCGCCTGTTTGATCAGCAAATCCTCATTGGTCAAGGAGTCGGCCAGGTAGTTCAATTCTTTTTCGGTTATCGGTTGCATGGAAATCCTCCTTTCCGTTCCTTAGTAATGTAACCCGGTTTTATGGAATTATTCGGAAAAAGTGATTTTGCGGAAAATTGTAGAATGAACAACCGGCCCCGCGCAGCCAAAAGAACCCCGCTTCTACGAAGGGGGCCGGGGGAAAGTATGAATGTTTACTTACGCGGAGGCCGCTTGGCGATTTCCTCCGTCACCACAAAAGCAAGCTCTTCATTTCCGAACATGGACAACACGCCGAGCAGAGTGTCGTCGGGGATTTCTCCCGCTTCTTCCTTGGAAACCGTAAGTTCCAGCGCCTGCTGAAGCTCCGTGTTGTTCCCCTGCTGGGGATAGGCCTGCGCATACAGTGCGGCCGGGTCCAGTCCGTGATTGATGCACCACTGGGCAAAAATCAGAATCATCATTCGTTCGTCGCGCTGATAGTTCTCGATGATACGTTTTTCCATCTCCTGCTGATTCATGTTTATAGGGTAGTGCCTGCTCCCTTCGATCGTGTGAATTCGAGACATCAAATTTAAAAGCTTCCGGGGAGTCTCATCGCCCGGTTATGCAATTTGCCGAGAAGCAGCAGGGAAAGGGCGGCGCCGATCAGAGCGCACATCATGTCCCATTGGGTGTCCCAGACATCGCCTTGAGTGCCGAGGAAAGATTCCGCCGCCGTGCCGGTCAGTTTGGCGACAGTGAACTCCAGAAGTTCATAGAAAGCGCTGAACCCCAGGCAGACGCTGAGCGTAAGGAACGCAAGCCAGCCTCCGGGCCGTACGGGAACTTTGCGGATCAAGATCTCGCGCGTGAGAATGGCGGGTACAAAGCCCTGCATAAAATGACCGAGCCGGTCGTAATAATTCCGCTCCAGATCAAAGGTGTCCCGAAGCCAGTTGAAGAGGGGGACTTCCGCATAAGTGTAGTGCCCGCCTACAAACAATATCATGACATGAGCCCAGACCAGCGTGTATGTGAGAAGGGTAAGCGGAGTCCGCCGGTAAATACCGATTAATACGGCGATCAGAATGAGTCCGGGCGTCACTTCCAACATCCAGGTGAAATAATCGTGCGGCCGAATGCCTGACCAGATGAAGACGGCCGCCAGGCTGCCCAGCAGAGCGGAATAGCTCCGGGTGGGAACACGGGAAGATTTCATGTGGCGGAAGAACCTCCTGTAAGTTATTGTGCGCGCTTCTTTGCATTTCGTCCAATCTTTGAGCCTGATTCGTGCGCATCCTCTATCCGGAACCGGAGCGGTAAGCTATACTGACTCTATCGTACCATGAAAGCGGGAAAGGGAGGTAGACCATGTCATCTTCGAACCGAAAAATAAGGTGGGGCATTCTTGGGTGCGCTTCCATTGCTCTGCGGGCAATTGTGCCCGCCATTCACGCATCGTCTACAGGGGAGCTTGCCGCTATTGCCAGCCGCGATGTGTTCAAAGCTACGGAAGCGGCCCGGCGTCACGGAATACCGGCTGCCTACGGAAGCTATGAGGAGCTGCTCGCCGATCCGACCCTGGATGCGGTGTACATTCCGCTCCCGAATCATTTGCACTTTGAATGGGCGATTAAGGCCGCAGGAGCGGGGAAACATGTGCTCTGTGAAAAACCGCTTGCCCTTACAGCCGCCCAGGCGCAAGAAATGGCCGTAGCGTGCAGGGAAGCGGGCGTTCTCCTCGCTGAAGCCTTTATGTACCGGCACCATCCCCGGTACGACCGCATCCGCGAGATTCTCGCGGCCGGAGAGTTGGGCGTTATACGCGCGATGCGCGCCTCCTTCACGTTCGATAACTCCGCGGATACGGGAAATGTCCGCTGCCGCAAAGAGTGGGGCGGCGGTTCGCTTTACGATATCGGCTGCTATACGCTTAATGCGGCCCGTTATCTGCTTGGCGGAGAACCCGAAGCCGTTACGGTGCAAGCTTTCTTCTCGCCCGGACACGGCGGCGTGGATATGATGGCGTCGGGGCTCGCTGAGTTTCCGGATGGCGTCGCTATGACATTCGACTGCGGCATGTGGGCGGCTCCCCGCAATACGATCGAAATCCTCGGCACGGCGGGAACTATTGAAGTGCCGAGCGCTTTTGTCGCACCGGAGGGAAGAGGGGCCGATTTTACGGTCACGGTAAACGGAGCCCGCCGGACGGAGTCCGCGCCATCCGTGAACCAGTACGCCGTGCAGATCGACGACTTCGGGCGGGCTGTGTTGGGCCGTGAGCCCTACCGTTTTCCGGCCGAAGATGCCATTAAAGGCATGAAGGTCCTGGAGGCGTGCCTTCTTTCTGCGGAAACCCGGGCAAGAATAAGCCTGTAATTAGCAAAAAAAGGATGGCGCCCGGGAACGTTTTGTACTATGATGATACTAACAGGGACTTGGAGACTAGTCGGCTAGTCTTACATCCCGAAAACCAAGCCAGGCGCCTATCTTCAGGATAGCGCGCACAGTGGAGCGAAGAAGTCACATGGGGTCTGTGACCGCAACACTGCTATGAGCTTGGTTTTTTTGCGTTTTTTTGCGCTCGGCGGCTGCTGTTCGTACAATAGGATATAAAGGAAAAAACGAAGCGGCCGCATGACCGGCTGGGAAAATGGAGGAGCATGCGATGAGCAGGAAAAGGTATACAAACATGGACCCCGCCGCGGGACTAAGCACATTCTCGGATCTCCGCAAATGGCGTAAGGAAAGAAGCGGTAAAGTGAAGGATCTTTCCTTCCTTGTAAAAACATGTCCGGATAAAGATCCCGGCTATTTGAAAGCCAACCGGAGCGAGACGACGATCACGTGGATCGGCCATTCTACCTTTTTGCTTCAGAAAAACGGCATGAACCTGGTCACGGATCCGGTATGGGCAAGCCGTATGGGATTCGACAAGCGGCTGGCGGAACCGGGACTTGCTCTCGGCGAACTGCCTCCGGTCGATGCGGTTCTGCTCTCGCACGGGCACTACGATCACCTCCATATCGGCTCCCTGCGCGCCCTTCCCGGAAAACCCAAGCTGCTGGTCCCGGAAGGTCTGGGGAAGATGCTCCGGCGCAAAGGCTTTGAGGATATAGAGGAGCTTTCCTGGTGGGAAAGCTGTGAGTTCGGCGGCCTGCGCTTTCATTTCGTTCCCGCGCAGCACTGGACTCGCCGTTCGCTGACGGATACGAATACCTCCCACTGGGGAGGCTGGATTATAGAAGATGCCGGCAGGCCGGGGACGGACCCGGACAGTCTTTATTTCGCGGGCGACAGCGGGTATTTTCAAGGTTTCCGGATGATCGGGGAGCGATTTCGCATCGGCTACGCCTTGATGCCTATCGGCGCTTACGAGCCCGAGTGGTTTATGTCCACTCAGCACGTTTCGCCGGAAGAAGCCGTGCAGGCTTTTGCGGACACGCAAGCGGAGATTTTCGTGCCTATGCATTACGGCTCGTTCCGCCTTGCCGACGATACGCCGCAAGAAGCGCTGGACAGACTGCGGCTGAATTGGGAACAGCGGAAGCTTGATCCCGGGCGTCTGAAGGTGCTGCTGCACGGACAAACACTGAAGACCGCCTTAAGCGGCGAAGTAAATAAATTTCCCCCGGAATAAGGACAAACCCGTCTTTTTCGGCTTCCGGACGGCATATACATCATGAGGGACGCTGCAGGTACGAAGCGGTCCGAATACCGAGGAAGCGGGGGAGGAAGATGAAGAACTGGAAAGTCATGCTGATCCTCGGTTTTGCCGTTTACGCGGCTGCGGTAGGATTATATTTCGGCAGAGGGGACATTTACGGTCTGCCGTCCGGTTCGGCGGGCACCAGCATAGATCCGCACACGTTTATGAGCGAAGGAGAGATCGGCCGGGCCGAAGCGTTATCGCGTATCCGCTCGATTGTGTACTTTTTGCAGACTCCGCTGCAGCTTGTTCTGCTGATTCTGCTTGTGGGAACGGCTATCCGGTTCAGGGACCGCATTGAAGGCTGGACCCGGCGCTATCTGCTGCGGACAGGCTTGTTTGTTTTTTTGTTCCTGCTGGTCGTGTATGTCCTTATGCTGCCGTTCGACTACCTTATGCTTAATGTGGAGAGGCATTACGGGGTTTCCAATGTCAGCTTGGGGACCTGGCTGGTTGACCATGCGAAGAACCTCGGGATCGAATGGCTGACCACGACGTTCGTTCTCCTGCTTGTCCTTGCCTTGATGAAACGAAGCCCCCGAAAATGGTGGCTGTGGCTGTGGGCTTTTTCCGTACCGCTCCTGCTGTTTCTCCAGTTTATCCAGCCGGTGATTATCGAACCCTTATACAATGAATTTACGCCGCTGCGGGCGGGGGAACTGAAGAAAGAGCTGCTGCATCTGGCATCGCAAGCCGGAATCGCGGCGGATGACGTATACGAGGTCAACATGTCCGAGAGGACGAATCAGCTCAACGCCTACGTGTCCGGAATCGGGTCCAATGCCAGAGTCGTTCTGTGGGATACGCTTCTGCAAAAAATGGATACCCGCGAAATTCTGGTCGTTATGGCGCACGAGATGGGGCATTATGCGGAGCGGCACGTCTTCTGGGGGAGCGGACTGGGGCTTGTCATGAGTTTCGGTCTTCTTTGGGGCGGAAGCCGGATTTACGAGATAGCGGTGCGCAATTGGGGCAGAGCGCGGGGACTCCGCGGTCCGCGGGATATGGCGGGACTGCCGCTGCTGCTAGCCATTGTCTCCCTGCTGACGCTTATGGTGACTCCAATAGACAACGCCGCTTCGCGGCTGATGGAAGACAGGGCCGATTCGTATGCGATGAAAATGACCGGAGACGGCGAGGCGGGAGTGAGTGCTTTTCAGAAGCTCGCCGCTGCTAATTTGAGTCCGGTCACTCAGCCGGCGCTCCTGCAGTGGTTTCTGGGTTCCCATCCGACCATAGAGGAGCGGATCCGGTATTTCGGCGAGTTTGCTCCGCAAAAAGCCCGTTAAACTAAAGAGCGTGCCGGTTTCCGGGTTTGCAAACAGGTTTTGCAAATCACGGAAAGGCACGCTTTTTTCATATGGAAGAGCTGTAGGACCTGCGTCCAAGTGTGGTGATCTTCAAACGGTTGACGATGAACTTTAATCCTGTTTCGGGTCGTTTCCCTGGCGGCTGCGTGTCATTTGCTGCCAGACCGATCCTTCCGCGGCATGGCCGCCTTCGATACGGGCTATTGCCATCTGGACCTGCATGCTGATTTCGAATTCCGGATCGTCCGCCGCTTCGCGCAAAGCCTCGAGGCAGGAATCGTCACCGACTTCGTATAGAAAACGGGCGGCACGCCAGCGAACCAGCTTGTTGGGATCTTTCAAGGCTTTGGACATAGCCGGAACGGCAGCCGGATCCCCCAGATCGGACAAAGTATCTCCCGCCGTACGGCGGACGGCCGGGGTGCGGTCCTCCAGAGCCTGGAACAGGTAAGGAAGTACTTCCGGTTCCTTGATATCGCCGAGATAAACCGTCGCAAGCCTGCGTACGGACGTTTTCTCATCGCCGAGCGCCTTGGCGAGCAGAGGCAGTGTCTGCGGAGTAGCTTTGACACTCTGCAAAGCGGCATATCGCTTTTTCCAATCCGGATCGTCCAGAAGCACGCGAATTTCCTCTTCAGTCAATTCGGCCGGGCGCTGGGCTTCCGTATAGTCCGCCTCGGACAGTCCCGCAGCGGCCTGTTCCGTCAGAAGGCTCAGCCTTTTATCATCGTAAGACGCGTCCACTTCTTGCACAACCTCGTTCAGCACATCCTGAAGTTCTCCGTAACGGACATCGAGCTCTTGCAGCTTCCGCTCCTTGAGCAGGTGAGGAGATTTTTCGGTCGCTTTCATCGCAGCTTGTGTAAAACGTTCCGGAAGAGCGGCACGAGCTTCTTCGCCGCCTGCGTTTACCCTTATTTGCATAGGGATGCCGCGGAAAGTCTGGAGCAGCACCTTAACCTCCCCGAAACCCGATCCCGCTTCGTCTTCGCCGGGCAGAGAGGCTTGAGAGCTGCCGCTGCCGAGCAGTTCCCGGGCCTGTGTGAGAATCTGCTTCCAGTCTCCTTTGGGGGAGCGGTCAAGCGCGATAAAATCGGCTACCTGAAAAACGCTTGTTACCCCGGGGATATCCAGGAGCTGTTGAATATAGCCGGGAGCGTTGTCGCGCTGTTTCCGGGTAAAAGTCAGGCTGCGGCCCTTAGGAAGCGCCTTATCTAAGTTAAGTTTCATGGTATTGGGACTAGGGGTTGGTTCAATCGATACTAAATTCACTGGATTACACCCTCCTTTGTTCCTCTATATGATACCACATTTTTGCTAAAAGACCTTTCAGGCAAAGCTCTGTGAGGAAAGTCACTGCATCAAGGGGGTAATTACCTATAATTAACTAAAATGGAATTTGTGTCTTCTTGTTTTGTAGAGTTTCTTCTATATTAAGAAGCAGCTTCTGACCCCCGTTGAAACCAGGTAAAAAAAGAAAACCGGAACAAGAAGTTCCGGTTCGTTGCAAAACATTTCGGCCTAGCCTCTTTCCGCAAGGCGGAGGAGTTATCCGAGGCGAAGCTTAAAAGGTAGTTCGTCGGCCGTTAACCAGCCGCCGCAAAGCTGCCGGCTCAACAAACGTCGGCTGACTATCTGCCGCGCTTGGAACCGCCCCGCGGATTCGATCCGCCGCTCCGCGGACCGCCTCCACGCGGGCCTGTTCCGCGGCCGTTTGAGCCGCCTCCGCTGCGCGATCCGCGGCCGGCGCTGCCGCCGCGTCCCGAGCCGCTGAAGTCGCCGCGGCCGGAACCGCCTCCGCGTGAACCGCGGGAATCCGCGCCGCCGCGTCCGCGGCTGCTGCGGGCTTCCGCCTCTTCACGCTGCTTGGCGCTTACGCCCCAGCCGGCTTCGCCGAACGGGCCCGCCACGCTGTCGCGTGCGCCGCGTCCGCCATCGCGCGCGCTTTCGCTGCGCGGCTCGCGTCCGCCGTCGCGCGCGCTATCGCCGCGAGGTCCGCGCCCGGCACTGCCGCCGCGTCCTGCGCCGCCGAAGTTGTCGCGTCCCGAACCGCTCCGCGGGCCGCCGAAGCCGCCGCGCTCCGAGCCGCCGCGTCCGCGTGCATCGCGGGAGTCCGCTCCGCTGCGTCCGCGCCCGCCGCGGTCAGCGCCGTCGCGACGCTCCGCGCTATCGCCGCGGAAGCCGCCTTCGCTGCGTGCGCCGCGTCCAGCGCCGCCGCTGCGCGGTCCGCCCGCGTCGCGCGCATCCGCACGACCGCGGCCCCGGCCGGCCGAACCGCTGCGCGGCCCGTCGGTGCGGTGCTCCCAGCGGCCTTCGGAGCGTCCCGCTCCATCGCCGCCGCGGGTGCGCCCGCCGCCTTTGCCCGCAGGCTTCGCTCTGCCGTCGCCGCTCCGCTCGCCGCGGGGGCTGCGTCCTCCGCGTTCGCGGCGCTCGTCGGTCTCCTCGCCGCGTTCACGGCGTGGTGCGTCCTGCCGCCGGAGCTGCTGGCGAATGCCCTGCTCGATCTGATCGACGTAGACCTGATCGCGCGGGCTGGCGAACGTGACGGCGACACCGGTCTGGCCCGCCCGTCCCGTCCGGCCGATGCGGTGGATGTAGCTCTGCGCGTCGTGCGGGATGTCATAGTTGAAGACGTGTGTAACGCCTTCAACGTCGATGCCGCGCGCAGCCACATCCGTGGCGACCAGCAGCTGGATGCTGGCGTCGCGGAACCGCTTCATGACTTGCTCGCGCTTGGCTTGCGACAGATCTCCGTGAAGCTCATCCGACTTGTAGCCGCGCTCCTGCAGGTCGGCGTTCAAGGAAGCCGCTCTCCGCTTCGTGCGGCAGAATATCATCGCGAGGTAAGGCTTGTCCGTATCGATGGCTCTGCACAGGGCGTCAAGCTTGCCGCGATCCGATACGCGCACCACGGACTGATCAATCTCCGTGAGTGTAACCTGTTTCGCTTTTACCCGGATTTCTTCCGGATTGACCATGTACCGCTTGGCCAGGTTCCGGATCGGGTCCGGCATCGTCGCGGAGAACAGCATCGTCTGGCGTCTCTGCGGAGTCTGGGCAATGATTTCCTCGACTTCATTCAAGAATCCCATATGAAGCATTTGATCGGCCTCGTCGAGGACCAGCATGGAAATCTTGTACAAAGCGACGGATCCTCTGCGCAGGTGATCGAGCAGTCGTCCCGGGGTCGCGACGATCAGATGGACACCGCCTGTCGAGGAAAGCTTGCGCAGCTGTTTCTCGACATCCTGTCCGCCGTATGCGGCCAGGACGTTAATACCGAGGGCGGGTGCCAGCTTGGCGGCCTCCGCCGCAATCTGTATGGCGAGCTCCCGTGTAGGGGTCAGAATAAGCCCCTGCACTTCGGCGCGTGTAGGATTAGTCCGCTCCAGCATGGGAAGCAGGAAGGCGAGCGTCTTGCCGGTTCCGGTCTGTGCCTGGGCAATCACATCGCCGCCGCGGAAAACGACGGGCAGCGCCTGCTGCTGGATGGGAGTCGGTTCGGATACGCCGCTTCGAGCCAGCAGTTTGGCCAGCTCCGGACGAACGCCGAGGTCTATAAATGGAAAAGACATATTGGTGTAAGCTCCTTCGAATGTAGGTATGCTTCCCATTCTACCCTAACGGCCGCACGATGGAAAGCTATGGGTTGGTTTCCTCTGTCTACTTATTTAATAAGGAGGGTGTTTCCGCATGACTTTCTTCCTATAAAAAGGAGATTTTTCTGACATGAATCTCCTTTTCCGGTTACGGCTGCGGTTTCGTCCCGAATATGCGTGTCGCTCCTTGATTAAACTCGTTCACATAAGGCTTGAGAGAAGCGCCCGACAGGGCATCCAGCTTATAATGGTTGAGCTGGTTAATGAATTCGCGGTTAGCCGAGATGTACACATCGTGTACGGTCGGATCGAGCTGCCTGATTTTAAGGGCTATTTCCTGCTTGAAGTTATGGGATAAATTCTTATGATCCTGGACCGTCACGTAGCCGAGGAAATCCGAGGCTAGCTCGTTCGTATACAGGTTCTCGTAGTAGGGCTGGGGCAGCCGGTTTTTCTTGTCCCGGGGTCCGTGCGTTTTGGTTTCGCTGCGGCCCGCCTTCGTTCCGGAAGCGGAGTGGTCCACCATGACGGCAGCATAAGCATTGCGGTCTGTTCTCATGACGATTGCGCCCATTACCCCGTGCATGGCCGCAATTTGCGTGGACAGCTCATGATCGTAAGCGAAGAAAGTGTTATTGTGGGAAACGGGGCTGACCTGCTGCTGGGTCTGGTAAGCCCGGCTCTGGCCTTGTCCCTCAATCCGCTGCTTAGGATGTCCGTAACTGGTTTCCTTCGGATACGTATTAGAGCACCCCGATACAGTTACAATAATGAAGCCGGCCGCGGAAAGGGCAGGGATGAAACGGCGCATGATCTTTTTCATGATTGCTCCTCCTTGTTGAAGACTGACATAAATTTAGGATGAAGCGGGAGGGTGTGAATTATACGGGACGCAATGATGCATCCTAATGCTAAAAACCGAGCAGGAAGGAAATCAATGCAAGACAAATCAACAAAAAAATCGCAAAATGTAACAGCTTTTAGAACAATTTGTGAACTTTCCAAGAAGAATTGACAAAAAAGTTTTACCTAATTATAGTTAATTAAGTGATAAGGTTGATTGACATAGGCCTGTCGTTCGTGGTAAAAATATTGGTTTACAAAGTGGGGTTGATAAGCAATGAGTCGATGGAAAAAGAATTGGCGTCTAGTCCCCCTATTTGCGGTGATGACGTTCCTCCTTGCGGGTTGTGGTGACCCGACGCTTTCCGCTTTGCGACCTAGAGGGCCGGTGGCATCAGAACAGCTGTTTCTGATGAAGATCTCGATCGCCATCATGCTTCTGGTTGTAGTAGTGGTATTTGCATTGTATTTGTTCGTAATCATCCGTTTCCGTAAACGGAAGGGACAAGAAGGCATTCCGAAGCAAGTGGAAGGTAACCACGTGCTGGAGATTGTCTGGACGGTTATTCCGATTCTGCTGCTTATCGTGCTGGCCGTACCAACGGTTTATTATACGTTCAAGCACACTACGAACTACGTGCAGGATAAGGATGCTATCCACGTTAAAGTGACCGCTCACCAATTCTGGTGGCAGTTCGAGTATCCCGAGCTGGGCATTTCGACCGCTCAGGATCTTGTAATCCCTACAGGAAAGAACATCGCGCTTGAGCTTACCTCCGCGGATGTTACTCATTCCTTCTGGGTTCCGTCTCTCGGCGGCAAGATGGATACGAACACGAACATGACGAATGTGTATTATTTGAAAGCTGACGAAGTCGATGTCTTCAAAGGTAAATGCGCGGAGCTTTGTGGCGCGTCCCACTCCTTGATGGACTTTAAAGTGAAATCGCTCGCACAAGGTGATTTTGACGCTTGGGTGACGAATATGCAAACTCCTGCCGCTGTTCCTGCAGATGCGAAGCAAGGCGAAGAGCTGTTCAAACAGAAATGCCTGCAGTGTCATGCGATCGATCCGAAAGGACTCGGTTTCGGTCCTAACCTGAACGGTTACGCGGACCGTGAAATGCTCGCCGGTGTTCTGGAACACAACGACGAGAATTTGAAGAAATGGATCAATGATCCGCAATCCGAGAAGCCGGGAACTTTAATGCCTAAAGTACCGCTCGAAGATAATCAGGTTAACGAGATTGTTAAATATCTGAACAGCTTGAAGTAAGACTTCTCAGGAAAAAGGAGGTTAATACGTTGGCACAAGCACACGCCCACGCGCATGCGCAAGCACACCATCAAGTGAAGCGATACACCGGCTTGATGGATTGGCTGACCACCGTGGATCATAAGAAGATCGGTATTTTGTACTTCATGGCCGGCGGACTGTTCTTCCTGATCGGCGGACTGGAAGCCATTCTGATCCGGATTCAGCTCATGAATCCAGATTTGAAAATTTTTATCGGTGATACGTTCAACCAGCTGACAACCATGCACGGTACGACGATGATCTTCTTCGCGGCCATGCCTATGATCTTCGGATTTATGAACGCGATAATCCCCTTGCAGATAGGGGCCCGAGACGTTGCGTTTCCGTTTCTAAACTCCCTTGGATTCTGGCTTTTCTTATTCGGGGGCATCCTTCTGAATCTTTCCTGGTTCATGGGCGGCGGAGCCAATGCCGGTTGGACGGCATACACTCCACTATCAACCATAGTAGATAGTACGCAGGCCGTGACGATTGGTGGCAATACGACCGGGGTTGATTTCTATGTACTCGGTCTGCAGATTGCAGGTCTGGGAACCCTCCTCGGGGGGATTAACTTCCTCGTAACGATCATCAACATGCGTGCACCCGGCATGACCTATATGCGTATGCCGATGTTTACTTGGGCGTCGTTTATCACGTCCGCACTGATCTTGTTCGCTTTCCCTGCGATTACCGTAGGTTTGGTTGAACTGATGTTTGACCGTATCTTCGACGGAGCTTTCTTTGATCCGGCCCGCGGCGGCAGCACCGTCCTGTGGGAGCATCTCTTCTGGATCTTCGGGCACCCCGAAGTTTACATTCTGATTCTTCCGGCGTTCGGTATCATTTCCGAGATCGTAAGTACCTTCTCCAGCAAGCGCCTTTTCGGCTACAGCTCGATGGTATTCGCGACGGCTCTGATCGGTTTCCTGGGCTTCATGGTTTGGGTTCACCATATGTTTACCGTAGGTTTGGGGCCAGTCGCCAACTCGATTTTCTCCATCGCCACGATGGCGATCGCGGTACCGACAGGGATCAAAATTTTCAACTGGCTGTTCACCCTTTGGGGCGGACAAATCCGCTTTACGACGTCCAGCCTTTTCGCAACGGCGTTCATTCCGACGTTCGTAATGGGCGGGGTAACCGGGGTTATGCTTTCCGTACCGGCTGCCGACTTCCAGTATCATGACACTTATTTCGTTGTCGCTCACTTCCACTACGTTATCGTCGGTGGTCTGATTCTTGGCCTGTTCGCCGGTTCTTACTACTGGTGGCCAAAAATGTTCGGCCGCGTGCTGAACGAAACTTTGGGTAAAATACATTTCTGGACCTTCTTTATCGGGTTCCACCTGACATTCTTCCCGCAGCATTTCCTCGGTCTGATGGGTATGCCTCGCCGCGTATTCACTTACGATCCGGGCCTTACTGCTGGTAACCTTGTCAGTACGGTAGGCGCATTCCTGATGGGAATCGGTACTCTCGTGTTCATCATCAACATGATCGCGACGAACAGAAAACCTCAAGATGCTCCGAACGACCCGTGGGATGGCCGTACGCTGGAGTGGACGATTCCTTCTCCGGCACCGGAATACAACTTTAAACAAACTCCGCTTGTTCGCGGTCTTGATGCTCTGTGGAAAGAAAAAATGGCGGGCAACAAAGAGATGACTCCGGCTGAACCGGTTGGTTCGATCCATATGCCGTCTCCATCGATCCTGCCGTTGTTTATGGCTCTCGGGCTGTTTATTGCCGCATTCGGCTTCATGTACCACATCTATTTGATCTGTATCGTGGGTATCGGCATTACACTCCTTTGCATGCTGCTTCGTTCCGTCTTTGACGACCACGGTTGGCATATCGAACCGGAGGAGCTTAACGACAAGGGGGTTAAACGATGAGCACGCATACGCACGACGCGGGTACGTTGCCGCTGGAGCCCGAGAAGGCTACGCTGGAAGGCAAGAATAAGGTTCTTGGCTTCTGGCTCTTCCTCGGCGGCGAGATGGTTTTGTTCGGTACGCTGTTTGCCACCTATATCGCTCTCCGGAACCAGATTCCGGAGGGTCCGACTCCGATGGAACTGTTCAAGCTTTCTACGGTCGCCTGGGCCACGTTCATTCTGTTGACGTCCAGTTTGACCAGTGTATTCGCCATCATGGCGATGCACAAAAACAACGTAAAAGGTTTGCTGTTTTGGTTAACCATTACGGTATTGCTCGGTCTTGGCTTCCTTGGGCTTGAAGTGTATGAGTTCTACGAATATGTACATGAAGGACACGGGTTTACGACCAGTGCGTTCTCGACCTCCTTCTATACGCTCGTAGGCTTCCACGGCGGCCACGTTGCTTTCGGGGTTCTGTGGATCGCTCTTCTGATCATCCAGGGAACACGCAAAGGTCTTACCGTCGTTACCGCACCGAAGTTCTATGTCGCCAGCTTGTACTGGCACTTTATCGACGTAGTATGGGTATTTATCTTTACGGTCGTTTATCTGATGGGGAAGGTAGGTCCTTAAGATGAGCACAAACGAAACAACTTCACCAAGTAAACGTTACAAGAAGGAAAGCCCGGCGAACCATTACTTTTCGTATATTGCTTCGATTCTCCTGACCATGATTGCTTTCGCGCTTGTCATGTACGGTGGATTGGATAAGTCTTTCCTGTACGGATTCCTTATTTTCATGGCGTTAATCCAAATAGCCCTTCAACTTGCTTATTGGATGCACATGAAGGAAAAAGGCCACTTGTTCCCGATCGTGGGAATCATCTTTGGAGGCATAGTCGCCTTAACGGCCGTTGCCGCAGGGGTTTACTGGACCTGGTGGTAAGTTAAAAAGAAGAAGAGCGGCTTCGTTGGCTATTGTTGCAACAAGCCGCTCCTTTTTTTCATCCGGCAAGAAAATAAAAGGTAAAGGAGCTGACACAGCGATGGTTTTTTTTGAGATGTGGAACCCTGTTGTTCTGCTGTTCGTTGTGGTTGTCGGCCTCGTCTATCGTAGTTTGACCTCTCCTTCCAAGGCTGCGGCCGCGGGAGAAGAACCTGTAAGTTCCAAGGTCAAGCTCTCGTTCTACACCGGGATAGCCTTGTTCTACATCGGGCAAGGAAGCCCGATCAACTATCTGGGCCATCACTATCTGTTCAGCGTTCATATGCTGCAGCAGTCTCTCTTGTATCTGATCATGCCAATCTTTATCTTGAACGGGCTGCCGGCCTGGTTGATCCGCCCTCTTTTCAAAGGGGCCGTTATGAACCGCCTGCTGCGTTTCTTCACCCATCCGCTAATTTCGGTTCTGGCGTTTAACCTGCTATTCTCGATTTACCATCTGCCGCTTATTATGGATACTCTGATGGAAAACGAATGGATGCTGCTCGGTTATCACGCGATTCTGCTGTTTACGGCTTTTGCCATGTGGTTCCCGGTCTTCACACCGCTGCCGGAGCACGAAAAGCTGTCCAGCCTGATGAAATTGGCTTATATCGCGGTGAACGGCATTTTGCTCACTCCGGCCTGTGCGCTCATTATTTTTGCGAGCGAACCGATCTATGCGATGTATGCGAATGTGGTGATTCCGTTCCATGCGCTGCCTTTGCTTGACGACCAACAGCTCGGCGGAGTCTTGATGAAAGTGATTCAAGAAATTGTTTACGGTTCTGCCCTTGCTATGATTTTCTTCAAGTGGTATCGTACGGAGAGGGCACAAGAGGACGAATTGTCGGACGACCAGCAGGAAAACAGCGGTCTGACGACGGCCTGAGCATTTGGCCACTGACTCTGCGTCTTAATATAGGGAATGGATGGGATTTAAATCATGCATGTACTGCCGACGATCAGCACGATGTTTATCGTGATCAGCGCCATCTTCGTCGCTTTCGGTTGGTATCAGATTCGTAAGGGCAACCGGGAGACTCATACGAAATTGATGATTGCGGGGGCAATCTCTGCGCTGATCTTTTTCACCATTTATATGTCGCGTACCATCTTTCAAGGCAATACTTCATTTGACGGACCGGAAAGCCTTAAGCTTGCGTACCATATCTTTTTATTTTTCCATATTACGCTCGCTACGGTGGGAGCCGTGTTCGGTATCGTCACCCTGATTCTCGCATTCAAAAAGAACTGGATACGCCACCGGAAAGTAGGACCTATTACGGCAACCATTTGGTTGTTCGTGGCACCTACGGGCGTAGTGGTTTACATTCTGCTGTACATTCTGTTTCCTGGCGGGGAGACGAAACCTCTTATCGATGCGATTTTCGGCTTGTAGAAGAGCTGAACCTTTACACATAGCCGCGTAGGCGAGATTAAACAGCCTTTTGTTTTCAAACGAAAACAGGAGGCTGTTTTTTGTTTTTGTGGCAAACAGAATGAGAAGGAGGAAGTGAACAGGAGAGAGCGAGCAGCAAGCAGGGGATATAAGGTGAGACTACAAGGTAAGGCAGCGAGCAGGAGAAATGAATAAGAGAAATTAGCGGGAGCAAATAAATAGGGAGTGGAGAATAGGAAGAAGAAAAAAGTGGAAAAGGGGTTGCGGAACTGTGTGCTTACTGTTAATATAAATATACACAGTAATCACAGCAAGCACAGTGAGTACAGTAGACACAGTGAGGTGTTCACATGAGCGTGTGGAAAAATGTATGGTGGCTGGCCAAACAAGATATTAAAATGGTCCGCTATGGTGGATATATCTGGAGCCTGCTTTATTATTTGAATGCCATGTTTGTGCTCTTTGTTTTCATGAAGCCCGAAGTTTCGATGGAGGGTGGGGTGAACGGGTTTTTGACGGTGGTGTTCAACCTGTTTGTCCTATCGATCATTCAAGTGGCCGGTTACCCGATCGATTCACGAAATATGAATTATTGGAAAAACGATACGTATACGAAGCGAATCCTCCAGTTAAGGGTTTTGCCGGTAAGAAACAAAGAAATCGTGACGAGCCGGTTTCTGGTTTACATTCTGTACTCAAGCTTTTTTATTCTTCTTCTGCATGTGGGCATCCGTGTGATGATGTCCCTGCAATGGCTCGAACCCGTAGGATGGGGCACCTGGCTGGGCATGATCTTCTTCTGGTGGGGAACGGTGCTGGCGGTTGGTTCGGTCTACCTGTACGGAGAAATGTCGATGAGGGGAAAAGCCTTCTTCCGTTTCAGTCTGCTCTTGCTCTTGGCCACGCTGATCCTTTCCATCCTGCTATGGTGGGCCGGGAACTACATGGTATGGCCTCTTGTGATAAGCGGGATTGAACAATATGGGGCGATTGTGCCGGCAGGATCGGTCCTAATCGGTGCAGCTGCATTAGGGAGCTCCTGGAAGATCCTTAATAGAAAGTTCGGACAGCGGGATTTGTTTGCATCATGAGTGACGTACCTTTTGCCGAGAATGACGAAAGCTTGAAAGCAGGTGATGCAGTTGCATATTCCGATCCAAATTTCGCCGGACAATCCGGAGCCTTTATATCATCAGATTCAAGTTCAGCTTAAAGAACTGATCCTCAGCGGGCATTTGCCCGAAGGTACGCTGCTGCCATCCATCCGCGAGTTTGCGAAAGATTTGTCATGCAGCGTCATCACGATCCGGCGTGTGTATCAGGATCTGGAGAACGAAGGTATTCTGAGGACCCGTCAGGGAACAGGTACTTTTGTCGCTAAGGTCGGTACAGTGATCCGAGAGCAATACCGGAAGGAAGCGGTGGTGGAAGCGATGAAAGATGCTCTGCGCAGCGGGCTGCGTGTCGGCTGTACCATTGAGGAACTGAAGCAGCTGTTCGAAGAGGCTCTGCTGGAAATTACGAATGAGGGACAGGGAACGGCGGGGAACCATCAACCGGGCACAGAAAGTCCGGGTACAAATAATTCCGGCAGTGATGATCAGGAAAACAAAGGAATGAGTGCGGAAATCCCTGCTTTAGCTATGCCTGCCATAGAACCGGAAGAAGGGGGGGAGCCGAAATGAATAGGGAGGAAATGAATAGGGAGGAAATGAATAGAGAGGCTGCGAGTTACGGAGGTTGCGCCATCCGGCTGTCCGGAGTGGAAAAGATACTGGGCAATATGCCCCTTGGGCCGATCGACCTGGAGATAGAAACCGGAACGGTGGTGGCCTTGGTCGGACAAAACGGTTCCGGCAAAAGCACGATTTTCCGCATGCTCATGAATTTGACCAAGGCAGACAGCGGTAAGGTGGAACTGCTCGGCAGACCGTACGGGGAGGACGACACCGAAACCGACATCAAGAGACGTATCGGCTACGTGTCCGAGGAATCGAACTGGGAGGAACTTGGCTGCACGACGATCGGAGAACTTCATGATTTCGTCTGCCGCTGGTATCCGACGTGGAACGAACCGCTCTACCGCCGCATGATGGAAGAGTTTGAGTTAAGCGGCAAGTTGAAGCTGAAGACGCTGTCCAAGGGAATGAAGCGCAAACTGAGCTACATTCTGGCAGCCGCTTACGAGCCTGAGCTTCTGCTGCTGGACGAAGCGACGTCCGGTCTGGACCCTTTTGCCACCAAACGGATGATGGAGCATCTCGTGAAGTTTATGGACCGGGAAGGCCGGAGCATTTTCTTCTCGACCCATGTGATGGAGGAAGTCCGGCGGCTTGCGGATTACATTGTGTATATCAACCGGGGCCGCCTCATCGGTGTCTATGAGAAGGATCAGCTGCTGGATGACTGGAAGCGCATATGGGTCCGCGAAACGCCGCAGCCGGCTTCAGGTCCCCTGCCCGGTGTAGTGTCCATGGGTACAGGAGAGCACGGAGGGCTCATCCCGATTATATCCCGGTCCTCCAGTGAAACGGAAGCGGCCCTCGCCTCGCAGGGTAACGCACCGGTGCGGACGACCGCTCTGGAACTTGAAGATATTTTGGAGCTTTTGGCTCAGGAGCAGATAGCGAAAAAGGTAGAAAACAAAGAGAGATAGAGAAAAATTAACCATTCGATCGAGAAGGGAGCAATCACTATGTTGCCGCTGGAACTGGAACACGTTACGAAACAATATGGAGAAAAAACGGCCGTCAACGGAATTTCCCTGCAAGTGAAGCCGGGGGAGATTTACGGTTTGCTTGGAGGAAACGGCGCGGGGAAAACGACGACGATGCGTATGTCGCTCGGACTTATTTATCCGGACGGAGGAACCATCCGCTGGAACGGCAAGGGGTACGGCGACGAGCTGCGCAGATTGATGGGGTATCTTCCCGAGGAACGGGGATTGTACCCGAAATACAAAGTTTCGGAGCAGCTTATTTACCTGGCGGAGCTCCGGGGCATCAAGCGGAAGCAGGCAGACCGGACGCTCAAGGAATGGCTGGACAAGTTCGACGTCCCCGAATACTACGACAAGCGGGTAGAGGAGCTGTCCAAAGGAAATCAGCAGAAAATCCAATTTATCGCGTCCGTCCTGCACGATCCGTCGATCATTATCATGGACGAAACGTTCAGCGGTCTGGACCCGGTTAACGTCGAGCTTCTGAAAGGAACGGTCAAAGAGCTTCGGGACAAAGGAAAAGCGATTCTGTTTTCCAGCCACCGGATGGATCATGTCGAGGAGCTTTGCGAAAATATTTGCATCCTGCATAAATCCAACACGGTGCTGCAGGGCAACCTGCGCGAGATCAAGCAGTCGTTCCCGAAAGAGCGCGTTCTTCTGGAAACGAAGGAGGCGGTCCCCGGATTGGAGACGATTGAAGGAGTCACTTCGGTGGAAAAGCATCTGAACGGTTACGAGATCCGTATCCGGGAAGCCGGCGCCGCACAGCGTATTTTGGCCCACGCGGCCGCACAGACGGATATTTACCGCTATCAGCTCATGGAGCCGACACTGAACGAAATCTTTATCGCAAAGGTGGGATCGTCTCATGAATAGCATGATGACTGTGATCCGGTTCACCCTCTTGAACCGGTTAAAAACGAAGTCGTTCAAAATCACGACACTTATTTTCGTACTGCTTATATCGGCCGTCGTGAATCTTCCGGCAATCATTCAGCAATTTTCCAGCGAAGGTGGCAAGGCCGCCGTTAAAATCGGGGTTATGGCTGACGGCACGGATATTCAGCAGAAGCTGACGGAGTATTTTGCCGCTGACAAGACAGGCACCAAAACGGTCGAGGTGGTGGCGCTGGAAAGCAAGGGCAGTGCGGACGCGGATGCCGCACTAGTCCTGGAGAAGCTCAAAAACGAAGAGGTCAAGGGTGTCCTGACCGCTAAACCGGCAGGTGCCGGGGAATTCCCGCAGCTTCTTTATCAAACGGGAGCGAGCGGATTCTCCATGAACCCGGGCACCGATGAGACGGCCGAGCTGCTGAAAATCGCGCTGCAGACGATTAAAACGAACAGCGAGATCTCTCAGGCGGGTATAGAGCCGGCCGTGCTGGCGAAAATCCAGGAGCCTGTGAAGCTGACGACGGAAGCGGTGGCGCTGAAGGAAACACCCGCCAAGTCCAAGGAGGAGCTGGGAATCGCCTTTATCCTGGTCTATGCGCTGCTCTTCCTGCTATACATGAGCGTTATCGGCTACGGCAGCATGGTTTCTACGGAAATCACCGCGGAAAAAAGCTCGCGCGTGATGGAGATTCTCATCTCCAGCGGTTCGCCGCTTAAGCAGATGTTCGGTAAAATCATCGGCATCTGTCTGATGGGACTGCTGCAAAATGTGCTGTTCGGCGTCGTGGTCGCCGTGAACCTGATGCTTCCGTGGAACGGGGCGGCGCTGCAGTCGATGGATCTGGATTTGTCCCTGATCCCTTATGATTTGCTTGGTTACTTCCTTCTGTTCTACCTGGGCGGGTTCTTTATCTACGCGACTATTTTCGCGGCGATCGGCTCGCTGGTCAGCCGCAGCGAGGAAGTGCAGCAGGCGGTTATGCCGGTCACGCTGCTTATCATCATCGCCTTCATGACGGCTATGTTCGGGCTGCAGAGCCCCGAGGCACCTTTTGTCATCGCGATGTCGTATGTCCCGTTCTTCTCGCCGCTCATTATGTTCCTGCGCATCGGTCTCGGAAACCCGGCTTGGTGGGAAATCGTCATCTCGATCGCGATCATGCTCGGTTCGATCTTCGTACTGGGTTGGCTGTCCGCAAAAATTTACCGCACCGGCGTGCTGATGTACGGCAAACGCCCGTCCTGGAAGGAACTACGGAAAGCGATGAAGGCTTTTCAGGGGTAAGGCGCATCTGCACAGCCGCTGCTGTAGTAGTAATAACGGGTTAACACCCGATTTAAAGTTATTTTTCTCATCTAAGATCAGGAGGCATGTTGCAAATGAAAGTTCATCTATGGAGCAAGTGGAACCGCAGAATGGCAGCCGGTGTATTAGGGGTTACGATGCTGCTTGGGGGAACCAATTTAACCGTAAGGGCAGAGCAACCTCCCGCCCCGACCCCATCGATCAGCACGTGGTCTCTCTCTACTCTTAACGAGGGAGAGAAATACGGGATTTATCCGATGGGCTGGTACTACGACGGTAAATTTCAACAAGCGATTGACGCTGTAAAGTTTAAATCGTTAATCGAAAGCACGGCGGCCAAACTCGATCAGCTCGGTTTCAGTAAAAAAGAGATACCTCTGCCGGTATCGGAAAATAAAGTGATTACCAGAGACACGGTTATGCGTGCCATGCACGGCTTACTGGCCCGCTACGAGCTGCCGGCCACTTTCGGGCTCGGGTCTTCTTCTCCGATCGAATACCTTCAGCAGAAAGGCATCGTACAGGGATCAAACGAAGGATTGGAGCTCGATCAGCCTTGTACGTCTGAACAAGCCGCCGTACTCGCCTCGAGATTGGTGGAGTTCAGTTACGATACGGCCGGACAGGGAGCGAAAGGCGTATTCTGGAAGGTGAAGCATAACAATAACACCCTGTACCTGTTTGGGTCGGTCCACTTGGGAATCCCCGAGATGTATCCGCTCCAGAAAAACATAAAGGAAGCATTCGAAGCTTCGGATGATCTGTGGGTGGAAGCCGATACGTTATCCGGAGATATGAGCTATTTCACCAATCTGATGACGTATGACGACGGCACGAAGATCCAGGATCATGTGTCGAAGGAAACGTCCGAGAAACTGCAAAAAGTACTTAAAAAAATGGGGATTCCGGAGCAGACGCTCGACGGATATAAGCCCTTTGCCGTCTCCAGCAACCTATCGATGCTTTCCTTTTTCGACCGACCCGAACAAATTACAGCGGCATCGGCGTCCGGAATTGATCACTATTTTCTCACTAAAGCGCTGCTGACGGGAAAACCGGTTCATGAGCTGGAAGGAATTAAATTGCAAGCCGACGTGTTCAACTCCTTGACTCCCGAAGCCCAGGAGAAAGATCTGAACAGCCTGCTGGATCAACTTCTCGCGGACGGAGGCAAGGAAGCGGCAAACTCCTTCAAGCAGCTTCAGCTGGATTGGAGTAAAGGCGATGCGAAAGGCGTTGCGGACGGACTTGTCCGGGGCGGCTTGATGGAAGGCGAGCTTAACAAGAAACTGATCGGCGAGCGCGATAAAAACATGGCCAAGAAGATTGCGGAACTTCTGGAGCAAGACGGTGAAAGAACTTCTTTCGTTGTCGTCGGTTCCGCCCATTATGTGGTGAAAGATATGGTCATCGACCAGTTGAAAGCGAAAGGTTATGACGTTCAGCCGGTCAAATAACGTTCAAGAACCGTAGAGATCTATCCATTGAAAAGAAACGAAGAAACCAGGCAGCGGTCCGCTGTCTGGTTTCTTCGCTATCTCGTTTTATTTCTTCAAGTCGATTTTGAATACATCGCCAGCTTTACCGCCGAAAACGATCAGCCCGCCCTCAGGCAGTACGGCCGAATCATTTTTGCTTATCTTTGAGAAGTTCACAAGCTTTCCTTTCGCGTCATAAACGGCGAATCCTCCGCTTGCCGGAGCCTTAACGGTTAACGTCCGACCGGCCGATTGTTTATCAATCTTGTACCATGCGGCCTGACCATTGGATGATATGCTGCGAATTACAGAGCTTCCTTGGGAGAAGGGCTGAATATCATCTTCACGGATATACGATTGTCCAGTGATTGTTAAATACTCTGTATGATTCCTTTTATAAAAATTCAAGTCGAAAGAATCTCTACCGTTCATGATTGGAACAGCCGTTACGTTGACGGCTTTATTCTTGTTCACAATTTTAGTGCCGGAGGCGTATCCGTAATCGGCATCAACGGTTATTTCTTTGGTTAAAAGCGCTTGGTTCCCATAACCGACGGAAGTGATTTTTTCATCCAAGGCGTAGTAACGCTTCCCGTTTCTTTGTTCCCAAGCCTTTCTGGTTGGTTGGTCAAGAGGATTGCGGTCCAGCTTTTGATATTCATACGCAGCCATGACCGTTTGGCCTAATCCCGGAAAGTCCAGGTGCCTGTTAAATTTCAAATACGTTTTTCCATTCTTTAACCGGTCGAAGCTTAGGGTAAGATTTCCCTCTTTGTTCTTGAATTGCCCCTTGCCGGTATAGACAAATTTTTGAGGCGGGGTTAACCCTCCTAAAGAGGGGATATCAATCTCTCCGTTTTTGATCTCCAGATGTACTGTTTTATCGGTAGCACCGTATAATCCCGAGTAAGCCTGCAGTTCCGAAGGCATATCCACTTTCACGGTTGGCTGGAATTTTTTTTCAGGTAAAATCTCTTTAATGATGCCTTTCTTTTTTACGTATTCCAATAAAACATTCGATGCCATAATACTATTGTAGATGGAAGATCCACCTGACGAAAGCACCGCTATAGAAATATCATGTTCCGGAAGGGTGGTTAAGTTCGCATGATACATCTGCGTATCGCCGCCTTTGGATACCGCCGTGATCCCGTATTCATCGAACGGGGCTAACTTGACGGCGTCCCAACCGAGACCGTAATTAATGGTGTTGGTCTCTTCCGGTACCCACAGTCCTTTTCTATACTCATGACTTTGCATAGCCTTGGCCGACTTCTCGGATAAGATATCCGTCCGGTTCCCGATTAGGAGATCGCCGAACTTGCTTACTTCTTCAGCCGTGGAGTAAATGCCTCCCGTCCCGATGAGATTGACATTTTCAACAGGCAAAACTTGACCGGTTTCAGGAGCATACGTTTTTGCAAGCTTGTTTCTGTCAAATGTATCGCGTGGTGTTTCCGTAGAGCTTAAATCAAGAGGTTTGCTAAAATGGGTTTTAAGAAATTCGCTGTAACTTAACCCGCTTATGCGTTCAACCAAGATTTCAAGCAGCTGAAAACCATCGTTGCAATAGACCGAAAATTCACCGGGGTCTGCCTTTAAGTGTTCGGATCGTAATTTGGCTAGTAATTCATCATGAGTTTTCGTATCATTGTCATCGAACAAAAAGCCATTCTCATAGTGACTGCCGTAAAGTCCCGAAGAATGATTCATCAACATGCGCGGTGTAATTTTTTTGTATCGTTCATCGGCCATCTTAAAGTCTTTCAAATACGTGGTCAGCGGTTTATCGAGTTCAATTTGTTTGGTATCCACGAGCTTCATCGCTGCGGCCGTTACATACACTTTACTTACAGAACCTATTCCGAACATTGTTTCCTTCGTTACCGGGCTATCGGCAGCTTTATCTTTTACACCTGCGCCGCCGGATAAAACAACGGATCCGTGATCCCTGATCGCATACTGTATCCCGCTTGCCCCATAGTCGGACACAATCTTCGAAGCCAGTACCTTTGCCTTTTCCTTAACAGGATCCTGAGTCGTTTGAGCAAATGCAGAGGTGACCGGCACGGTTAAAAGCATGGTGGTCATCAATACGGAAACCATTTTCTTCATGAATAATTCCTCCTTGCAATTCAGTTTGAAATTTTCTTGCTGAATTAATCATATATGGAAAATGATAGACGAATAAAAAAACGCCCTGAAACGAAAAAAACAATCCCTAAACAACATGTTGTCTAAGGATTGTTCGTTAAGAAAGGCAGCAGGACCATATTATTAAACTGTTTGTGTTTCGTTTCGATGGTCATATGACCGCCGTACTTGTCGCAAATTCTGGCGATATTGGTTAAACCGATCCCGTGAAATTCCGGGTTTGGTTTCCGGCTCTGTAAGTGGGAAGCTTCATTCTCCATCTGATTCAAGATGTGTATGAGAAGGGCAGACTCGGTCGCATGTATTTTTATGAGAATGTACCGGTCTTCCGCGATCTTGATCTGTTTGGAAGCTTCAAGTGCGTTATCCAGCATATTTCCCATAACCACACATAGGTCATAACGGTCAATGGGGATTTCTTGCGAGCGAAGGTTAAGCCTGGTATCGATTCTTATGCCATTGGCTTGTCCGATATCAAGTGTATTGGTGACAAGGGCGTCTATAACCAGATTTCCCGTATTCACCCGCTGATAGGCTCCTTCGACTTTGTTTAAGGTCGTTTTGATATGTTCCATTGCGGCCGTTAGCTCATTTCGTTTGATACACTCTTCGATATACAAGAACTGTTGATTCGTATCGTGAATGATTCTTTTGATGGATTTGAAGCTGTGAACGACTTTTTCGTAATTCGCATCCTGATAGTCCATCTGCTGCTGGAGCTGGGCATTCTCGTGCATGAATTGAAATTTATCCATAATCGTATCGAAAATATAGACAATCATCACGTTTAAGAAAAGAAAGCCGATGGCGGAAAGGAAAGAATAGAAGCTCTTATACGTTAGAATATTCAAGTGATAGATACTTAGGAGTGGAATAACCAAAAATAAGACATAGTAACGATAAGGCAAAGAAAAGCTTCTGCGTTTGGCAATGAGTCGTATAATCTGAATGACGACGAACATGATCATGCAGCTGAGGAAAATAAGCTTTGTGTAGGAAATTTGAGCGGTGGGCTGAGTTACAAGGTCAAGGGTGTCAAATTCAACGTTATCCAGCGTATATAAAATATAAAGGGAGATCGTATTAGAGATAGACATCAAAACGCCGTAAAGCATGGAAAAAATAATTTTCATTCTAAATTCCACTTGATAAGATTGCGCAATAGTAAAGATGAGAAGCAAGGATACAATCGAAGATAACGCAGGCGATAAGGAAGTAACGAGGTACAGGTAATCGAACAGCCCGAAGATAAGAAAGTAAATGAAACGTTTGCGTTTTTGCGTGGTTTTATCGAAAACCGAGTTGAAGAAAAAATTAATTTGGACACCCATTACAAGTACCATACTAAAGAAAATGGGTAAATTAGTTTGAGTCATAGCCATCGACCTTCATAATCATAAATTTGGTGTATACATCTTTAACCTCTTTAACTTTAGAACGGCCTATGGGTAATTCCATGCCATTGGACATGAGAACAACTCCCTTGGCAAACCTCCTCACATGAAGCAGGTTAATAATAATGGATCGGTGGATTTGTAGAAATTTATGATCTTTTAAGGCAAGAGCATAATCCGAAAGGGTTCCTTTGCTTTCATAGGCTTGATTAACGGTCGTAAAATGCAGCTTGCTTTTTATGGTTAAACTTTTGGCAGCTTCAATACTAATGAGATCATCATATTTGATAACGACTTCTTCATAGGCTGATTTGATGATCATAAACTTTTTATCAAGTGACTGAAAGTATTGGCACAGCTTGATGATTTTCTCTTCCAGGATAGAGGGGGCAACGGGCTTTATCAAATACTGGAATGTCATGACGTCAAAACTTTCGACCATATACTCCGGATAGCTCGTCAGAAAAATAATTTGTTCGTCGAGGCGGTTCATCCCTCTTATTTTTGCAGCGGTTTGAATCCCGTTCATCCCGCCCATTTCAACATCCAAGATTAAAATATGAAACGGTGTTTCCCCGCGCTCATAATAGGATACCAGTTCTTCTCCCGAACCGAACAAACTCATTTCAAATTCTATGTTGGTCTTAACCGATAAAGTGATCAGAATGTTTTTAACAAGGTCCCGCTGTTCTTCCACATCGTCGCAAATCGCCACTCTATACATAAGAGACACCCCTCAGATTCGATTCTATTATTTAGAACCCCATCTAAGCATGATATAATTTTTTGGCTTTGCATAGATCATTTTCGGATGAAATGCACTTTTGAATCCCTCAAATCACTATATGGGCCTGCGGAAAGAATACAGCCGGAACCGAATTCGTCACCCAGGAAGCGGAAAGCCTTCTCAGAGCAAACGAAATAGGCTCCCGAAATGGCTTGAAATGTTAACTATAATGTTATTTTCTTCATATCTATTCTTAATATTTAAGTTACAAATCGTTAAGATGAGGAAGCTAACATGAAGGAAACGGAGAAAAGTGCAGCATCACGGAGCCTTTCTATGCGAATGTGGATTGGCCCAAGGCAGAGGAAGCATCCGGCTGCAGGAGAATTCATACGACAGACGAGCCCGGCAAAATCGCCGCCGTTTCCATCGGGTATGCGGACGGTATGCCGGGAGGCTTGCGAAGAACGGCGGAGCGGTTCTCGTAAGAGGGCGGCAGCCGCCTGATCGTTTACTGCGAGGTACAGGCAGCCAAACGATCCTATTCGTTCGCGGCATACGCGAGCAGGGAGCGGGTATCCGTATAGATGCCGCCCGAACTCGAATGAAGCACGACGCCGATCACCTTCTTTCCGTTCAGGACGGCCGAGGATACGAGACAATAGCCGGCCTCGTCGGTAAAGCCGGTCTTCACCCCGTTCACCCCCTCGATATAAAATTCGCTTTCTTCCTGAAGAAGCTGATTGCGGTTCACATAAGTCCGGGAACCGGACGATACGGTGACGGCCTGCTTAGGCTCACTGACGATGGAGCTGAACGTTTTGTTTTTCATGGCTTCGCGGCCCAATAGAGCCATATCGCCCGCAGTCGTGTAATGATCGGGATCGTGCAGCCCGTGCGGATTTGTAAAATGGCTCTTTTTGGCGCCGAGCTTGGAGGCCTTCGCATTCATCAGCCCGGCAAAATAATCGATGCTCTGCTGAGCGGAGAGCTTCCGGCCCTTGTCCTTCTCCGCAATATAACGGGCGACCGTTCTGGCGGCGTCATTGCCCGAGGGCAGCATCATGGCAACGATCAGGTCCCGGAGCGTAAGGCTCTGGCCTTCCTGCAATCCCGCCGTGCTTTCTCCCTTCGTCTTCAAGCGGACTTCGTCACCGACCGTAATCCGGTCCTGCAAGCCGCCTTTTTCAAGCGCAACCAGCGCCGTTACGATTTTGGTCGTGCTTGCCGGATAGAGGCGGAGGTCTTTATTTTTCTTGAACAAAAAAGTTCCGGTTTCGGCATCCATCAGGACGGCGGCTTCCCCCTCTATCGATTCATTAAAAGGCTGCTCCTTATCCGCTTTGCCGGAAGCCGGCTGTATTGCAGCGGATTCGGATACAACTGAATCAGGTACGGGCAAAGCCTCGCCGTGCCGGGTAAGAGTCAGGGAATTCCAGGCTATAAGCAGTACAACTGCGGCGGTAATTCCACCCAGAAGGATCGTTTTCAAATTCATAAATGGTGTTTCTCCTCTCCATTGTCGCGAGGCTTCAGCTGTTTACTAGTATGGGGCCTAAATTTTAAGTTCTCCCTAAGAAAAACTTTCAAAATAGTTACAATTCTCTAAGAGAACTTCCGTTGTGCTTATAACCGTCTGGGCTTACTGGGAAAAAATGAGTATGATTGTGGGGCGGGACTGCTTATGAAAGCCCGGATGGAACCGATTTGCCGCTTTTATAAAACGTTGAATGGATACGGGAGTGGATAGCATGAAGCGCATTACCATACTGATAGCCGATGATGAAGTAGAAATTGCGGATTTAATAGACATGCATCTGAGAAAAGAAGGATATGACTGCCTCAAAGTACATAACGGACAGGATGCCCTGCAAGCCGTTCAGACCCATTCGGTAGATTTGGCGATTCTGGACATCATGATGCCGAAAATGGACGGGTATGAAGTGACTCGCCAGATCCGGGAGAAACACAATATGCCGATCCTTTTTTTGAGCGCCAAAACGACGGATCTCGATAAAATTTCGGGTCTCGTAAGAGGCGCCGACGATTATATTACGAAGCCGTTTAACCCGATGGAGCTGGTCGCCCGCGTGAATGCCCATCTGCGCCGGTTTCTGCAGCTGAATCAGGCGGCGGCGGCCGACAAGCCGATCCTGGAGACAGGAGGCTTGGTTATTTACCCCGAGCAGCGTACCGTCAACTTGTACGGAAATCCGATCGAATTGACCCCGAAGGAATTCGATATTTTGTATCTTCTGGCGAAACACCCGAAGAAGGTGTTCAGCGTGGAAAACATTTTCCAGCAGGTATGGGGAGGCGCATATTACGAAGGCGGGAATACGGTCATGGTCCATATCCGTACCCTCCGCAAAAAGCTCGGGGAAGATGTAAACAAGAACAAACTGATCAAAACGATCTGGGGAGTAGGGTACACATTCAATGCCTAATATGCTGCGGAGTTTCCGGACTAAAATGATACTGCTGCTCGGCGTAAGCATGCTTCTGGCCGGCCTTATTACTTATCTCATCTATAAAGCTCTTCAAATGTATTATCGTACCCAAGTCAAGTTTGAAGACCCGCTCGCGTATTTCCGTCTGTTTCTGCACAAGATCGGGGATATCAACTTTTTTCTGCTGTTTTTTATCCCGATGGCGATCTTGTTTTTCTTCTTTTTTACGCGGTCGTATGCGGTCTATTTCCGGGAAATATCGGACGGTATCCACCGGCTTGCGGGCGGCGACTTCAACAGCCGGGTCCATGTGGCTTCCAACGATGAATTCGGAGACATCGCCAAGGACATTAACCTTGCAAGCGAGAAGCTGCAGGAAGCCGTGAACCGGGGAGATTTTGCGGAAAGCAGCAAAGATCAGCTGGTGCTCAATCTGGCGCACGATTTGCGTACGCCGCTTACTTCCGTACTGGGCTATCTGGATTTTATACTGGGGGACAAGGAGCTGTCTCCCGAGCAGGTCAGGCATTTTACCCAGATCGCGTTCACCAAGTCGCAGAGACTGGAGAAGCTTGTGGACGAACTGTTTGAAATTACCCGGATGAATTACGGCATGCTCAAGGTCGAGAGAAACCGGATCGATCTCGGCGAGCTGCTTATCCAGCTTAACGAGGAATTGTACCCGATGTTCGAGAAAAATCAGCTCACGCTGAGAATAAATGCGGATCAGCCCCTTCATATATGGGGGGACGGGGAGCTGCTTGCGCGTGTGTTCGAAAACCTTCTGACGAACGCGATCCGCTACGGCGGCGACGGACGGTATGTCGACGTTATCGCGGCGTCCGCAGGAGAAGAGGCAGTCGTTCAAGTCATCAATTACGGGGACAGTATTCCGCCGGAGGAGCTGCCGCGTATTTTCGATATGTTTTATACGGCGGACGAGGCCCGCAGCCACCGGACGGGAAGTACCGGACTCGGCCTGTTCATCACGAAGAATATTGTGGAGCGTCATAAC
The DNA here is from genome assembly GCF_059692095.1 of Paenibacillus sp. JT31N7. NCBI lineage: Bacteria > Bacillati > Bacillota > Bacilli > Caryophanales > Paenibacillaceae > Paenibacillus > Paenibacillus sp. JT31N7. The sequence goes on along the minus strand of NZ_JCAUAT010000005.1, from coordinate 193,131 downwards.
GGTACGGTAACGGTGCAGAGCAATCCCGTCCGGACGCTGTTCGAGGTCCGGCTGCCGAGAAATGAATCGGAACACGAAGCGGGGGCAACCCTTAAGCAAACGATTTAAGAAAAATTTTAATTTTACCCTACTTGTTCTTTAAAGTTTTTTTCCTATTCTGGAACTGGCGGTGAGAGTCTCCGCTTATCCGAAAACGAGGAAAGGACCGGTCCAAGTATGAAACCACGACAGTTCGTGTACCCGATTGAAGCCGCGGATGTTTAGACATGCCCGCTCGGATAAGGCGGCCGTTCTGATGTTTCTGGCGCCGAGCGCGCTGGGATTTATGATCTTCTATCTCATCCCGTTTGCCATGGGCGTGTATGATTCGTTCGTGGAAAGTACGGCCGACCGCAGGTTCGTCGGTTTCGAGCATTACCGCGGGCTTCTGGCGAGCGAATCGTTCCGCAAGGCGGCCCGGAATACCGCTTCCTTTACGCTGGTCAGTGTTCCGCTGATGATTCTTCTGTCGCTAAGCCTGGCGATGCTGCTTCATCAGAACCTGTATATCCGGAAATGGCTCCGGACCGCGTTCGTGCTGCCGCTTGTCGTTCCCGCGGCTTCGATCATTCTCATATGGCAGATTCTGCTGGACTGGAACGGATCGGTTAACGCCTGGCTGAGCCATTTCCACTGGGCGCGTGTGGATTGGATGAAGACGGATGCCGCCCAAGGCGTCGTGATCGCCGTCTATCTGTGGAAGAATATCGGGTATAACATTATTTTGTTCCTGGCGGGGCTTCAGCAAATCCCCCATGACTATTACGAAACGGCCAGGATCGAAGGAGCGGGCCCGTTTCGCCAATTCCGCAGTATTACGCTGGTCTACTTAACCTCGACGCTGTTTTTCGTCACGATCATGTCCGTCATCAATTCATTCAAGGTGTTCCGCGAAACGTACCTGATAGCGGGGGATTATCCGCAAGACAGCATCTATATGCTGCAGCACTATATGAACAACATGTTCATGTCCTTGGATGTTCCCAAGCTGACGGCAGCGGCCACACTGATGACGGGCTGTATTTTGCTTCTGGTTTTAGTCCTTTTTGCACTGGAACGCCGTTTCCGGAGTTTTCTTGAATAGCGGGGGAAGACGATTGCAACTGTTCAAGCTGTTGAAAAAAGGGACGATAACGGTCATGCTGGCGGTTATCGCGGGAATGCTGCTAGTACCGGTCGTGATAACTTTCACAAACTCTCTCATGACCGAGCGGGAAATCGGGATGAACTACGGGCTCATCGGCCAGATGAACGAAGCCGGTTCGGGAGCGGACGCCTTCGTTAATCTGAAGCTGCTGCCCGATCTGGTCACGCTGGAACAGTACGGCGAAGTGCTGATTCATAGTCCGAGATTTATGAGGATGTTCTGGAACTCGGTCTTTCTGGTGGTTCCCATCATCGCCGGGCAGACGGCCGTAGCCGCACTGGCTGCGTACGCGTTCTCCAAGCTGCGTTTTCGCAGCCGGGAGCCCCTGTTTCTCGTTTATGTCCTGACGATGCTCATGCCGTTTCAGGTGACGCTCGTGCCCAATTACATCATGGCGGATAAACTGGGGCTGCTCCACAGTCCCGGAGCCATCATTCTGCCCGGAATTTTTGCCGCTTTCGGCGTCTTTATGCTCCGGCAGTACATGCTGCACATCCCGTACGCTTATATCGAAGCGGCCAAGATAGACGGAGCCGGGCATTGGCGGATTTTCTCCACGATTATTATCCCGATGGTTAAACCGGGGGTATCCGCTTTGGTGGTGCTGCTGTTCGTCGATTACTGGAACATGGTGGAGCAGCCACTTATTTTTCTGGACGATCCGTTCAAGCAGCCGCTCTCCGTTTACTTATCCAGGGTGCATCAAGGGGAGAGAGGGATCGCTTTCGCCGCATCCATGCTTTATATGACGCCGATGGTGCTGCTGTTTCTGTACGCGGAAACGAATTTTATCGAAGGCATTCAATTGTCCGGCATCAAAGGGTAGCTTCTGCAAGGGGAGGAAAGCTCGGGAATGGAGCAGGAAGCGATTAAAGATCTTAAGCGCAAAAGAAATATCCGGATCATTGCCGGTTTGTTTATCGGGGGACTGATCCTGTTCACCTTATTCGGCAATACGCTGCAGGCACTGACTTTACCCAAAGTGAGAACGGAAAGCGCGATCTACGGAAGTCTTGTACATACGCTCGAAGGAACCGGGGTTCTGCGTCCGCTTGCGGAAGAGAAGCTGGGAAGTCCTGCGGGCTGGAAGATCAAAGCGGTTCTCGTTAAAGAAGGAGACCGTGTGACAAAAGGACAGAAGCTGGTCGTCTACGACAGCAAGTCCGCCGAACGGGAGCTGCTGGACGAAACCACGCAGCTGGAGAAGCTGAAGATCGAGCTGCAAAACGCGCAGGACCAGTTCATTGAGGCGTCCAAGGAGGGCGACGAAATGAAGGTCCGGAGCGTCAGACGGGAGCTGGAGACACGCAAGCTCGATATCCGCGTGCAGGAGCGCAAAATCCAAGGTCTGCGGGAAGAACTGGCAGACCGGAAAGATCTGGCCGCTCCGTTCGAGGGCGTGATCACGAAAGTGAACGCCAGCGCCGGAACTACGACGGCGGGAGAGCCCGAAATCGTGATCACGGACAGCGCCAAGGGATATCGGCTCGAATTCGCCGCCGATGCCGCACTGCTGACCAGCCTCGGGATTACCGCCGGGACGAAGCTGGAGGTAGGGCTCGGCACGCCGGATCAGCAGCCCCGGCTTATCGAGGGCACCGTTGAAGAGGCGGGGGATGCGGAACCGCTGACAACGGCGGCGGGCCCTCCCGGCGGGGAGGCGGAGGAGAGCAAGGTCCTCACAGTGACGCGGAAAACGCTGCGCGTTAAAGTGGAGAACCCGGAGCTGAAAGGCGGCGAGCGTGCCTTCGTCAAGCTCACGAAGCGTTCCGTGCAGCAGGGATTTAAGGTTTCAAGCGACGCGGTCCATCAGGAGCGCGACGGCAAGTTCATTTATAAGATCGAAGAGCAGAGGGGCGCGCTGGGCAACATTTTCGTAGTTCGCAGAGTCCCCGTCCGTTTCAGCGAAGCCAATGGTTCGGAGACCGTGATTCAAACCGACAGCCTGAATGAAAAAGATCTCATTATTCTCAAAAGCAGCGAGCCCTTGCAGGATAACAACCGGGTTCGCCTGCAATAGCAAGGAATCGCTGCGAAGACGATAACGAAAGACGATAACCGATAGAGGAGAGGATTACGGATGATGAAAAAACCTATGTGGGTCGTGTTCATTTGTGCGGCGCTTGCAACCAGCGCTTGCGGAGCCGGGGGAAGCGGGGAGGCCGGCGGGACTTCGGCTAAAGAAAAGCCGAAAAGCAAAGACGGGAAAACCGTCGTGACCCTGTCCTTAAAAAGTTCCGATCCGTTCTTCCAGACGGTCGAGAAGAAGTTCGAGGAGAAATACCCGGACATCGATTTGCAGATTCAATCCTATAAGAAGGCGGGCGAAAAATGGGGAGCCGGGGATTTTGAGAAATACGTGAAGACGACGAACACGGCTTTACTGTCGGGCAAGGGGGCGGATATTGTCGAATTAAGCGATCTGCCCGTCGATAAATATGTGCACGGCAAGCTTCTCGCCAATCTGAACGAGATGTTCGACCAAGACAAAACGTTGAAGAAGGAAGAATTAAACCTGAACATTTTAAGCGGGATGAAGAAAAAGGACGGCGGGTTATATACGCTCCCCGCCTCATTCTACTTGAGAACCTACATAGGAGACGGCGATTCGATCAAGAAGGCGAACGTCCAAATCGATGATGCCAAATGGACGTGGAACCAGTTTGAAGAAACGGCGAAAAAGGTGATGGAAAAAGACGGGGGAGGCGGCAAAGCGAAGCGGCCCGTTTTTGCGGAAGACCCGGGAGTAACCCTGCAGGAGATCATCATGGACCGTTACGGGGAGCTTGTCGATCCCGCGACTATGAAAGCGAAGTTCGATTCGCCCGCTTTCACGGATCTGCTGAAATCCATCAAGAACATGTACGACGAGAAAATAATGAAAAGTGAAACTGCAGAAGGAGAAACCGCCCTGTTTTATTCGGCCGCTTTTCTCACGCCTCAGGATATGGTCGTAAATCCGCACGAGTATTACTCCAATCCGAAGCTGCTTCAGAAACCGCATGCCGAGGGCACGAAGGGGGGAATCCGGATCATTCCGGCTCACGAGTTTGCGGTACAGGCCAAATCCTCCGTCAAGGCGGAAGCGTGGACGTTCCTTTCCTTCCTTTACTCTAAAGACGTGCAGTCCCTGCAGGATTTGAAAGGATTTTCCCTGCTTAAAGAAGTGAACGACAAAAAGCTGGATGAGATCCAAAAGCAGGTAAAGGCCGGAACGTTTAAGCTCCCGACAGGAAAAACGGCGAAGATATCCGACGATCAGTTTAATCTTTATAAAGAATTGATTCGGAAAGCCGAAAGCTTCTCCGCTTTTGATATGAAAGTGCTGTCGATTATCAACGAGGAAACACCGGCCTATTTCAGCGGACAGAAGCCGGCGGAAGAAGTGGCCAAACTGATTCAGAACAGAGCGACAACCTATTTAAACGAGTGACAAGAAGGGATCGTCTTTAAATCCGATAAAGAAAGGCCGGTCTTTTTGAAAAAAATTATCGCAGCGGCAGCACTCGGCTTATTGGCTTTAATGAGCATACTGGCTTACGCGTTAAGCTTCAGCCTGGATTTTCTCAGCTCCCAGAAATTCATTGTCAACGGAAAGCAGACGGAATTCTCGGTCATTGACTATAACGGACACGTGTACGTTCCCCTTCGCTTTGTAGCCGAAAATATGGCTTCCGACGTCGGATATAACGCGATTACGGGAATAACCAGCATCGACCAGCACAGTGTAAGGTTCGACGATGTCGTGGCCGCTCCGAAGCCCGAGGTCGTCTATGAGAAGAGACTCGAGAACGAGTCCGTATGGATGCAGGATATTCCCCTGCTGCAGGGGAATTCGTGCTGGGCAGGCTGCATCCGGGATCCCCGATCCGATCTTACCATGCTTAAGCAGGCGGAATATCCTGCAGTCGACGCCAAACCCGGCGCGTACATCGGAATCCGTTATCCGAAAGGGATAGAGCCGAACCGGATGGAATGCTCCTTGATCACAAACGTGGGCGGGAAGGAAAAATATACGGTCATAAACATGGATCAAGGGAGAATCCGTCTGCCGGGAGAGCCGGGAGTTTATTCCATTTTGCTGCGTTCCTATTGGGATCAAGGCGAGACGAGTTATTTGTTTGCCGTAAAAATAAATTAGGGGCACCGCCCGGCGGTTCGGAAAGTTTGGCAGGAATCATAGGTGAAACGTATGAAAATCACATTGTTAGCTTATGGTAATCCGGAAGCGGTGAAGCCTTTTGCCGCACTCGCTTCCGCGCTTCAATCCGGCGGCTACGAAGCGGGGGTTGCGGTACCTGCCGGTTCGGATATCTGTCCGGCCTATTCCGGCACAGGCCGCGCCCGGATGCACGAGCGCGTCTGGAGATATTTCGGGACGGGAGAGGGCGGATTGGAGGGAAAAAATGCCGGTGGCGGAACGGCAAATTTACGGGAAGTCTGCGCGGAATCGGATTTGATTATTTCCGACCTGCGCATGCTTGATCACGCCTTGGCCGTTTCGGATGAGCTTAACAGCAAACTTATGGCAGCCGCCCTGACTCCTCCCTGCCCCGTGTCCCGTAGTGCCGCTTTCGTATCAGGAATTCTTCGGAAGCTTCCCTTCTTCTATGGAGCAGCGGGCCAACGGGAACCGGGGTATGGATGGCCGCTAACGTGCGAAGCGGCCTCTATCAAGCCGGTTTCCCGGGATATTCCTGTCCTGCACGCATACAGCGCATGTTTCCTGGAGAGACACGGCGTATCGGAAGGACTGGCCGGACAGACCGTAACGGGTGAATGGAGAATGATAGGAGGCACCGGTGGTTCCATCTGTTCAAGTAAATTCCGTGAAGATACGGGGCAATGGCTGGATGAGGGAGAGGCTCCTCTTTATTTCGGTTTTAGCGGGCTGCCTTTGCAGACACAGGCGCATTGTATCCAAACCGCTTTGGATGCCTCGAATGAGCTTTCCTGCAGAGCCGTCATTGAGGCCGACTGGCAGGCACTGGGCGGGCTCCGACATGAGCTGCCCGTAAATGCGCTGCCCGTGGAGCAGGCGGACTGTGACTGGCTTTTTTCCCGCTGCCGGAGCATCATGCACCGGGGATCGTCCGCTGCCGCCCATGCAAGCTTGAGAGCGGGAATTCCCGCTCTCGTTTGTCCGGGTACCGAAGAAGAGCACGTGTGGGGAAGACTGACCGCCGCAGCGGGAGCGGGAAGCTGCCTGCCCCTGAACAAGGTAACCCGGAAGAAACTGACGCAAGCGTTAAGGGCCCTTGAAAATAAACGAGTGAGAAACAAAACGGCCGAGCTCGGCGCAAGCTTGAGGGGGGAGAACGGCATAGAGACGGCCATCCCTTTTATTGACCGCTGCCTAAGCTGGACACAGTACCGGAAATTTTAGAGGTCCACGAAAATTTCGGCGTTCAGGAAGCGGAGCCGTCAAGAACACAAGAATTCATGGGAGCGTAGTGATCCTGTGAATTCTTTTTTTATTTTACAAAAAGTTAATAGAGGAAAACTTCGGAAGATAGCGAATAGAGTAAGTGAAATTAATAAATCCAATAGATATATAAATTAAATGTGGAGAAGAAGCGTGTAACTGTGGTTGTATTCTGCCAGCAGAAAAAAAGGAGATGAGTTGAAAAGTGAACAAGAAACTGTTTACCAGCTGCTTCACCTGTTTCATGGCCATCCAGTTGACGGCGGGTTCATCGCTTGCCTTCGTCCGTCCCGCGACCGCGGAAGAAGCGGGAACGCCTACCGCTGTTTCATCTGCCGCAGCCTCTGCCGCACCCCGAATGCTGATTACGGAAATCGTGCCCGATTCGGGAGGGGACACGGAGGGGGGAGAAGATCCGTACGAGTACGTGGAAGTGTACAACAACAGCGATCAGCCGGTTGATTTCAAAGATTATTCTATTCTGTACCGGTATCCGGGCGAACCGGGAAAAGATTTGTTCTGGCGCCCTTACACGGATGGGCAGATTGTGATTCCGCCTGGGAAAGCGATGGTATTCTGGGCCGTCACACCCGCCGGGGAAACAAAAACCGTAGCCGATTTCAACGCGCACTTCAAGACCTCCCTCACGGAAAATAAAGATATCGTCCGTATTCCCGGCGGACTGAACAATTTGCGGGAAAGAACGATCGTCGTCGCGACCAACACGGGCCGGGACATCGTACGGGCCAGCTATAACCAGGGCGTCCTGGAAACCGCGGCGGATATGAGTATCGAGTACGGCACGCCCGATGCGGGCAGCCTGGATATGAAGAAGCTTAGCGTGCTTCAGACGAAAGCGACCCCGGGCACGTTCGATCCCGCCCATGTTCCCGCGGAGCCTGTCCGCATCGCTGCCGATTCCGCCGCACCGACCGTAAGGGATGTCACCGACACGTCCGGAATAGATCTTGTCAGTCCTATTGAGCTGACCGCCGAAGCGGAAGACGACCGGCTGCTGGCATCCGTCAATCTGTATTACAAGTCCAACAAGACCGCGGATTATAAAAAGGTCGCGATTCCCCCCGGAAAGGACGGCAAGTTCCGCTATTCCGTTGAAATGATGGAATGGTTCGGCAGTCCGTCTCTGCAGTATTATTTCGAGGCATCCGACACCTTCAACACGACGGCTACCGCGCCCCGGACCCTCAGCCTTGAGGGGAGCGAGAAAAGTCCGGCGCTGAACGTGCGCGACGGGGAGACGCTGTCGGGAAGCCGCGTCTTGATCGGCTCTTCGGCCGCGGGGACCGGGCCGATGACGCTGACCGTCGACGGCCAAGCGGTTGCGCCGACGGCCAAGGCGCTGGAGAAAACCGCCTATTTCGTCTTCGAGGCGGACGATATCGACAAAGGGCAGAACGTCGTGACGATGGGGGCGGATACGCTTCATCTCATTCCGTTCGGGACACAGGATTACAAAACGATGGTCGTGCCCGTCCGTCCCGAGCTTTTCAAATACGGGCAGGCCAACCCGATCGCCATCCGCGCCGGTTCCGTCAACCGCCCTTATTACGAGGACAAGCCCGAAACGGGGCTGGACGATTTTAATATCCGCAACGTCCGGCTCGTTCTTGCCGACGGCACGGTTGTGAAAGACCCGAAATACGCCAATCCGGCTACGATCTTGGATATGGGGGACAACGGGCGCTTCCTACCGGTCGTCACGTTTAATTTCGCGGTTCCGGAGTCTTACTGGAAAGGCGTTTCTTACCGCTGGGACACGACAGCTTCGGCCGACGGCGCCCATAAGGTGGAAGTGAAGCTTCCGGACGGAAGCAAAGCTTCGGCCGATGTGACGGTGGATAACCAGGGGCCTATCCTTACAACGAACATAGAGGAGGGCAAATCCTATAAAGGATCGTTCGACATCCAGGCAAGCGCCTCCGACGCGGCTTCCGGTGTGAAGTCCTTTGAAGTCAAGCTGGACGGCATGCCCATCCGGGTGCCGTACGCGGCTTCATCGGCTTCGCTGCCCCCGGGCGCGCATACGCTTCTTCTCAAGGCAACCGACGCGGGCGGCAAGACGACCGAGAAGACCGTCAAGTTCACGACGCCCGAAGAGCTTCCGCATAAGCCGGTCCTCTTGTCTCCGGCGGAGGGGACGCAGGATGCGGACGGGAACGTTTCGCTGGAAGTATCCGTCTCCGACCCGGCAGGCGATCCGCTGAACGTGAAGTTCTTTAAAGGAAAGCGGATCACGGCGGGCGACCCCGGGATGACGGCCTATTCGCACGCTGCGGACAGAGAGCCTCCGGCTGTCTTGTCCTTACCGGGGGAGACGCCGTTCTCCGCAGAGGACAAAGCTTCGGCGGGAACGTCCGATGACCGCTATGTAACGACCGATTCTGATGGGCAGTTCCCTTACCAGCGGTTCGAGGTGGAGGTCGGCGAGGAAACCGGCGCCGGCGACCGGATCGAGCTGAACTGGGAAGGCCACACCTTGAAGGGCCGGAAGGTCAGCCTGTACGCGTGGAACTACGGGACGGAGAAGTGGGATTCCCTTGCTTCGATGGTGGCCCCGTCCGAGGAGGATTTTACGCTTTCCGCTGGGGTTGACGCTCTTCCTTATGCGCGGAACGGGAAGGTACAGGCGATGATTCAGGATGAAATCCCCCGCCGGGACCAATACGATTTTACATTCGTGTCCATGCCGGATACGCAAATTTATGCGGAAATTTTACCCCAGTACTTCGAATCTCAGGTGAATTTTATCCGCGACGCCAAGGATGACATGAACATCAAATACGTGATGCAGGTAGGAGATATCGTCAATTCCGCCGGGATTAAAGGGCAGTGGGAACGGGTGGACAAGTTCATGAACGTGCTGGACGAAGCGGAAATCCCTTACGGGGTGGCCGCGGGCAACCATGACGTGTTTGACGGCGGAGCCAACTCGGAGCCGGATTACTCGGAATTCTCGAAATACTTCGGGGAAAGCCGGTTTAAGGACAAGCCTTATTACGGCGGTTCTTATAAAGACAACCGGGGCCATTACGACCTCATCTCGGCTGAAGGCAACGACTTTATTTTCGTCTATATGGGCTGGGATATGAGCGACGAGGATTACGCCTGGATGAACGGCGTGCTCAAGGAGCATTCGGACCGTAAAGCGATCATCGTGGTGCACGAATATTTGCAGAACAACGGAAACCGCTCGGCGGCCGGCAACCGGATTTACGAGAACGTGGTGGTGCCGAATCCGAATGTGAAAATGGTGATGAGCGGGCATTTTACCGGCAGCGCCCTTCGGACCGATCAGCTTGACGACGATAAGGACGGTACGCCTGACCGCAAAGTGTACCAGATTCTTAACGACTATCAGGGCATTCCGAACGGAGGCGACGGATACCTCAAGCTGCTGCATTTCGATACAAGCACCGATACCGTCTATGTGAACACGTACTCTCCTTATCTGGACGATTATAATTATTACGACCCGGCCAAGGATGAATTCAAGCTGTCGATGGATTTGAAACCGATGAAAAAGCGGGTGGCCACGGACAAGCTCGAAGTCAACGTATATTCGGATGAACTAATCGGAGAGGCCGAAGCCGCTAGCGGTTCGACGGCAAAAACCGTCTGGGGCCCTCTGAACGGGAATACCGTCTACCAGTGGTATGCGACCGCGGAGGATGCCTTCGGAGGTCGGACCTATTCGGATATCGGCTCCTTCCGTACCCGGCTTGCCCTGTCCGCTCCCCAGGAAGTGAAGGCTTCCGGCGTGACGGCTGATTCCGCGCGGATCTCTTGGAATCCGGTAGCGGTGCCCGGCGATTCCTCGTCCGTCACTTACGAGGTATACGGACCGCAGGGCTTGGCGGCGACCGTGACCGGCTCCGTATACGCATTTACCGGCCTTGAGCCGGATACGTCGTATACGTTCACCGTCCGGGCCGTGCACGAGTCGGGAGCCGTCTCGGACATGAGCCTGCCGGTCACGTTCACGACAAGCATGGACCTGCCCGCTCTGGGGGCCGGTCTGCAGCGGTTTGTCGCGGCCGGTCAGGTTACCTCGCCTTTGACGAACCAGCTCGACAATGCGCTGAAGCAGGCGGCCGGTCATCTAGAGAAAGGGCAGAGCAGACAGGCTGCCAAGAAAATAGAAGACTTTGTGAAGCATCTCGGCAACAAAGCCCATCAGGATGCGGCAGCTCCGGAAGCCCGGCAGTGGCTGCTTCTGAAAGCGCAGGCGCTGCTTCGTGTCTGGGCGGCAGAATAAATGCGGCTGGCCGCTGTCTTTGGCGCCCAGCCCCGCGCACCGGAAGCTTCACGCGGTGCGGAAGCGCCCGTCCAGACGGCGGACAAGGGGCCACCGGCATTAACCGCGCGGATTGCCGGACCGGCCAAACAGCACAGGTCGGTTAACCGCACGAGTTGACCGGACCGGCCTTTTAGGCGGCGGGCCGATTAGCCGCACGGCCGGACACAAAAAAGCCCCCGGAAGCGAGTTTATACACGCTTCCGGGGGCTTTCCGTTTTATAAAGACAAGCTGTCCAAGGGAATCTTGAACACATTCTGGAGGACGCGCTCGATGGCTAGAACGGTATCTTCCTCGGTTGTCCTAAGATGGACGAATTCGAGATCCCGGCACGTCTGGGGCACGTTGGCGAGAACACGGTCCTTCAGCTCGTCCAGGAAGAAATCGCCGAATACCGGCAGCATTGTGCCCGTCAGCGCGATATGATCCGGGTTGAGCAGTGTGACGATGTTGGACAGCGCGGAAACAAGGGCTGTCTTGACCGCCTCGCACAGCCCCACGGCTTGCGGCTCTCCCGCGCGGAGAGCGCTGCTGAACTGATCGACGCTTAAGCCGAGCGTTCTCTTTAGGCCGTGGGAGGAAGCCAGCGTAGTCAAGCATCCTTTGCCGCCGCAATAACATTCGTGGAGGCGAGGAGGCAGGAACGCTTTGTAGTGGCCGAGCTCGCCCGCTACGGAGCCGGAACCCGCGACGAGCATCTTGTCCACGAAAATGGCGCCTCCGATGCCTCTGCCGAGCTTGAGCGTGACATTGTTCCGGGAGGAGACGAGGCGGCCGCTTATATTCTCGTTCAGCGCGAGGAGGTTGGTGTCATTCTCCAGGTAAACGGGCAGCCCGTATTCTTCTTCCAGTATCCGGCCAAGAGGAATCCGCTTCCAGCCCATGCCGGGGGAGCGGAGAAGGATGCCCTCGCTGGAATCGACCAGCCCGTGTACGCTGAAGGAAATGCCCTTGATCCCGTCCGGTTGGGGAATCTCTTTGATGAGGGAGTTGATCACCTGGCGGATTACCCGAAGCATATCCTCCTCCGTCTCGTACGAGTCCGCGCGCATTTCCGCTTCCGCCAGGCGCTCTTTGCGCAGGTTGTAAGCCGCTCCTCTGGCGTAGGTGCCGGACAGCTCGATGCCGATGGCGGAGAAACGGGAGCCGTTCAGAAGGAGCGGGACGCGTTTGCGGCCGCTGCCGCTTTCGAGCGACTGGGGTTCCCCTTCCAGAATGACTTCGTCTTCCAGCAGGCGGTTTACGATGTTCGTCACTGTCTGTTGGCTCAATCCCGTCTTCTGGGCAAGTTCCACGCGAGAGATCGGGGAATCGGAATAAATAAGATGCAGCACCTTCTGCTGGTTAATCGATTTAAGCAGCGTATGGCTCGCATGCTTGGAAGTGGACATAGAATAACCTCTTTCTTAAAACGAAGACGAAATGGATGTTATCCATTAGTTTACCATCCCCGGATAGACGTGGGAAGGAAAGCTGGAAGAACATTGAAGATTCACCATTTTCGCCAGTTTATAGGGAATAGGGACGAATCGTTTTACAAATCTTTAAAAGAAAAACCGTGTTTTTTCTAAATATTTGTATTGAATCCTCCGGAAAAACAAGGTACGATATTAATTAATAAAATTGATTTATTTATTATTATACCACAGGATGCGTACAGTCGGAAACCATTCGCCGATCACCGCCTCCACCTATTTTCCGGTTTTCCCGATCGGATCCAAACCATTTTAGCAAACATGAAAGGGGTTTCAAAAATGAGACCAAACATGAAAAGGCTTACATCTTTAAGCTTGGCTGTGGCGTTGTCGGGTTCGCTGCTTGCAGGTTGTGCGGGCGGTTCCGATGCGAAAAATGCGGGAGGGCAGGCGAGTCCCCAATCATCGGGAGAGGTATACGATAACGGGCTCCCTAAGAATGAGAAAGTAACGCTTAAAGTGGGCTTTTTTATGGGAGGCTATGGCCGGGAATGGTTCGATTACGCCGTGAAGTCCTTCAAGGAAAAGTACCCGAACGTATCCTTCGATGTCACCGCATCGGCAGACATGAAGAATATGATCCAGACGAAGGTTTCGGCCAATAACGATGCCGATATGTTTGATATTTTCAACACCACGCCCCCGGCCGGAGCGCAGGGAATCGTGTCTCTCGCCGAAGCCGGGAAGCTGGAGCCCTGGGATGAACTCTTCGACAAGAAGCTGCCGGACGCGCCGGACAAAACCGTCAAGGAGCTCATTCTGCCGGGCATGTACGAGTCGTTCACGCGGGTGAACGGGAAAGTGTACGAGTTTGCGTCTTCGAGCTCTTTCGGCGGGCTGTTTTACAACAAAACTTTATTCGAGAAAAACGGCTGGAACCAGAATCCGAAAACATGGTCGGAGTTTACCAAGCTTCTGGCCGACATCAAGGCGTCGGGGATCGCTCCGATTACGTTCCCGGGCGTTCACCCGAACTATTACGACTGGGCCTTCGGACCGGCGAAAATGTTTGAACTGGCCGATATGAAAGGCGGCGCGGACAAATTTATCGAGAACTACAAAACTTACACAGGCCCTCAATACTTGAGCGAAGAGAGCATTGAGCATTGGAACCGGCTCTACGAACTCGGCAAACAGGGCTACTTCCCGGATGGGCTTCCGGCGCTTACGCATACCCAGTCCCAGATGCAGGTGATTCAAGGCCAGGCCGCGATGGTATCGACCGGCAGCCACGTGGAGAATGAAATGAAGAAAACGACTCCGGCCGATTTCAAATGGGGCTACATGGCCGTGCCGTTCCGGGATAAAGCGGACCAGAAGCTCTGGGTGAGAAGCGGCATCACGAACTTCCTCTATCTGTGGAGCGGCAAGCCCGAGCTGAACAAGAAATGGTCGAAGGAATTCGCCCTCTGGCTGCTTACGCTGGAGAACCAGCAGTTTGCGGCGGAGAAATCCGGCGCCCTGCCGATGCGCAAAGACTTGACGGACGATTCGTCGAAAGTAGTCAAGCTTTCAAGCTCGGCGCAGGCGATTCTGACCTACATCAAGGAAAACGACGCGCGTGCCTACAAAGCGCACAGAACGGTCAGCATTTCGGACCCGAACCTCGCGAAAGCGGTGAAGATCGTCGAAGAAGCCACCGTCAAAATCGTACTGGGCAAACAGGATCCGAAGCCGATTCTGGAGGAAGCGGAAGCGCTGCTTCAGAAAGCGGTCGCCGCACAGAAGAAATAAAAGCCAGCAAGCGGGGAGGGAACCCTCTTCGCTTTCATTTTCATAAGAGGAGTTGACTTCCCTTGTCGGACCCAATAGCCGTGAAAGCGCCAAGAAGTTTGACCAGCCGGATGGGGCTGGATAAAGCGAAGACGCAGAAGTGGATTTTTCTGATCCTTGCCATCGTGCCGCCGTTTGGAGGTTATCTGCTTTTTACGTTGTTTCCCAACGTTCTGTCCGTGTATTATGCGCTGCTGGACTGGGACGGGCTGAAAGAACCGGAGTTCGTCGGCTTGAGAAATTTCGTGACGGCCCTGCAGGATGAGTACGTCTGGCGGGCGCTGCGCCACAATCTGATTTTCATGCTGACGGTGCCTGCCCTTGTCGTCCTGATCTCTTTGGTCCTTGCTTATCTGGTCACTTATAAGACTTATAGGGAAAATAAGCTGCTGAAAATTTTGTTTTTCTTCCCGAACGTGCTGTCCATTGTGGTCGTCGCTCTGCTGTGGGCGTTCATTTACGACGGTACGTACGGGCTCCTTAACGGGGCACTCGGACTGCTCGGAATCGATTTGAAAAATTTCTACTGGCTGGGCAGTGATAATACGGCCTTATGGGCCCTGATCCCTCCGTGGGTCTGGGGCGGCGTCGGCCTCTATGTCATTATTTTCGTCAATGCGATGACCGCGATTCCGAAGTCCTTGTACGAGTCGGCTATTCTGGAAGGCGCCGGTCACATGACCCGCCTGTTTAAAATTACGCTGCCGCTCATTATGCCGGTGGTCCGGGTGAGCGTGCTGTTCCTGGTCATCAGTACGCTGAAAACGTTCGAGCTTATTCTCATCATGACCAACGGCGGGCCCTCCGGCTCGACGGATGTGATCGGCTTGTACATGTTCAATCTCGCTTTCGGCAAAGAGTACATCAACTATGGGTACGCCTCTTCGGTAGGCATGATTCTCTTTGTTATCCTGGTGACGGCCAAGCTGCTGATGGATAAATTTTTACCGAACCGGGGCGTTGAATACTAGTCATTACCTACGGACAGGGAGCGGATTCCAGTGAAAGAAAAACGGACGTTTATGGATGTGATTTGGCGTCTCTGCTTATACGCCTGGGCGCTTACGATTATTTTCCCGCTGTGCTGGGTGTTCTACGAATCGCTCAAAAGCAATCCTGAATTTTTTAAAGATATCTGGAGCCTTCCGGCAAAGCTGGAATGGTCCAATTACAAGACGGCCTGGACCGAATACGGCTTCGGCAAGTCTTTGCTGAACACGCTGTATTATGTCGGCGGAAGCCTCGTGGTCAGCCTTATTTTTACGACGCTCAACGCGTACGCGCTGACCCGGCTGGAATTCAAGGGCCGTCAGGTGATCTGGGGACTGATTATGCTGTCTTTGTTTCTGCCCGGCATAAACGCGCTTGTCCCCCAATATGTGATCATGCGGGAGCTGCACCTGACGAACAGCCTTACAGGGCTTATCTTGTTATCCGCCTTAGGGGAGAGCGTCTTCTACCTGATGCTGCTGGGCGGATTTATGAAATCGCTGCCCAAAGATCTGGAAGAAAGCGCGAATATGGACGGCGCTTCGATTTTTCAAATCTTCCTGCGCATCATTGTGCCGCTGTCCACGCCGGGAATCGTGACGGTCGCGATCTTCAAATTTCTCGGGTACTACAATAACTTCATGGGGCCGTTCATTTACTTGAGCGATCCGGAAAAATATACGATTGCCGTACAGATGTACCAGGCGAACAAGATGATGGAATATACGGCCGACTGGGTGACCCTGTTCGCCGGTGTGACGATTGCGATGGTGCCTTCCGTGCTTGTGTTCATTCTCTTCCAGAGACTCATTATGCAGGGAGCTACGCTCGGGGCGGTCAAAGGATAGCTCTGCGGCTGAAGACCGGGGCCCGCCGGCTAACTAGATGTTGGATATAGACAGTACGCTTACGTGCGGAACTCATGGAAAAAGAGGAATCCGATACGCGTGGAATTGGGGGAGTGTCAGATGAAAGTCGCTGTAATAGGCTGCGGGACGATGGGACGTACTCACGCGGCCGAATGGAAAAGAATGCCCGGTATCCGGCTTGCCGGCGTGTGCGACGCGCAGGAAGGGGCTGCGCGCAGTCTGGCCGACAGACTGGAGACGGAGGCTTACGAAGATTTCGACCGGATGATCGGGGAGGCGAATCCGGATATCGTGGATATTTGCCTGCCTACCCATCTGCATAAAGAGTTTATTTTCAGGGCGGCACGATCCGGCAAGCATGTGATCTGCGAGAAGCCGATCGCCTTGTCGGCGGACGAGGCGGAGGAAGCGGCCGCCGAATGCAGGAAGCAGGGCGTCCGCTTATTCATCGGCCACGTCGTCCGTTTCTTTCCGAGCTATGCCGATATCCGGCGCAAGGCTGCCGAGGGGACGATCGGCACCCCGGCGGTTCTGCACGCGAAGCGCATGGGGGCTAATCCGGGCTTGGCGAAGCCCTGGTACGCGGACAGCGACAGAAGCGGAGGCGTCATTCTCGATTTGATGATTCACGATATCGACTTCGCGCAGACCCTTTTCGGCAACGCCGTATCGGTGTATGCGATGAACCGGAGGCAGGGAGACACCGATTACGCGCTGGCGACATTGCGTTTCGGCAGCGGGGAGATCGCCCACCTGGAAGCGTACTGGGGATTCCCGGGTCCTTTTACGACAGGTGTGGAATTGGCGGGCACCGGCGGCGTAATCCGCTTTAACAGCGAGGATGCCGTGTCGCTCCGCGTGTTTAAAGCGAAGGGAGCAGCGGCCGGGTCTAGCGTGGCGGCGGCTGTTCCGGTACCGAAAAGCCCGTCGACGTACAATCCGTATTACCTGGAGCTGGCCCATTTCGCCGATTGCGTGCGTACCGGGCGGGAGCCTGAGGTGACGGCCGAAGACGCATGCAGCGCCCTGCGGACCAGCCTGGCCGTGATCGAATCCGCGCGCACGGGGCGGCCGGTCAAGCTGCGGGATATAAACGCACGGGAGGGGGAGAATCGGCATGTCTACCGTTAACATCGGGATGATCAGCTTTGCGCACGGGCATGCGGCGGGAATTTACCGCCTGCTCCAAAACATACCGGGCGTACAAGTGACGGCCATAGCGGACGAGAACGAAGCGAGGGTCCGGGAATACTTGGAGGAAGACCCCGGTATCCGCTATTACGCCGACTACCGGGAGCTGCTGGCGGACGACTGCGATGCCGTGGTCATCTGCTCGGAGAACATCCGTCATGCGGAGATGACCGTTGCGGCCGCCCGCGCGGGCAAGCACGTGCTATGCGAGAAGCCGCTGGGCCTGAATGTGGACGAAATGGAGCGGATGGTCCGGGCATGCGAGGAAAGCGGCGTCCGCTTGATGACGGCCTTTCCGTGCCGGTTTCTCCCTGCGGTCATTCAGGCCAAAACGGCTCTGGACCGCGGCGAAATCGGCGAGATCGTGGCCGTCAAAGGAACCAACCGCGGGACGATGCCGGGCGGCTGGTTCGTCGACCCGGCGCTCTCCGGCGGCGGAGCGCTGCTGGACCACTCCGTTCATGTGATGGACCTTCTGCACTGGATGCTGGGCAGCTATGTGACGGAGGTTTATGCGGAAACGGCTACGCTGTTTCACGATATCCCGGTGGAAGACACGGGATTCCTGCACGTGAAGTTCGAAAGCGGCGCCTTCGCGTCGATCGATACCAGCTGGTCCCGTACCCGTTCGTTCCCTTACTGGGGAGACGTCACCCTGGAAATCGTCGGGACCGAAGGCATGCTTTCCGTCGACGCTTTCGGCCAGAAGAACGAAGTGTACAGCGACGGGGCGGACAAAGCCCGGTGGAGCCACTGGGGCGAGAATATGAACCGCTCCATGGTCGAGGCTTTTATCGGCTCCGTCCGGGAGGGCAAAGAAGTGCCGGTTACCGGAAGGGACGGTCTCCGTTCCGCCGCCGTAGCCGCAGCGGCTTACGAATCCGTCCGCCGGGGCGAGCCGGTCGCATTAAACGAACACGGCAGATATTTCGTGGAATAGGAGGCTTGCGGCATGTCGGCTTACAAACTGGTCGCGCTGGACCTGGACGGCACCACGCTGACCGAGGACAAGCGCATATCCGAGGTGAACCGGAATTGGATCCGG
This sequence comes from Paenibacillus sp. JT31N7, assembly GCF_059692095.1. Lineage (NCBI taxonomy): Bacteria > Bacillati > Bacillota > Bacilli > Caryophanales > Paenibacillaceae > Paenibacillus > Paenibacillus sp. JT31N7. The sequence continues at coordinate 174,861 of NZ_JCAUAT010000005.1, read as the reverse complement.
CGCGCGACGGAGGCGGGCGTTACCGTTATTTTCTCGACGGGACGGGGCATTCAGACCGCCAAATCGTATTGGGACGAGCTCCGGCTGGATGTACCCATGGTGCTGCTCAACGGGGCCGAGATCTGGAAAGGACCGGGCCGGTTGTGGGAGCGCCACTATTTGTCCCGCCAGCAAATCCGCGAGCTGCATAAGCTGGCGGTCGGGGCGGATGCCTGGTACTGGGGCTACAGCGTGGAGAGCTTGACGAACGGGGAAGAGTGGACGGAAGAGATGTTCGACCGGGACTGGATGAAATTCGGCATGGGCCACCACGATCTGCCCACCATCGCGGGCCTTCGTGAACAAGTGCGGCAGATGGGTATGCTTGAAGTGACCCGCTCTGCCGATACGAACATGGAAATCTCCGCCCTTGGAGTAACCAAGGAGTCAGGCGTGCGCAAAGTATGCGAGCTGCTCGGGATCGGCATGCACGAGGTTATGGCCATCGGCGATCATCATAACGACCGGATGCTCATCCAGGCCGCCGGACTGGGCATCGCGATGGGCAACGCCGACGCGGAGCTGAAAGAGGCGGCGGATGCCGTCACCGGTACGAATAGCGAGGACGGCGTGGCGCAGGCCCTTCAGCAGTATATTTTCGGGCTGGATGCGGTGCCGGAGGAATAGGTTTGGAGAATGAAGCTGGTTATCCGGATGGATAAACCGGCTTTTTTTGTTTTGGTGAACTTGGGATTTAGCGAAAACCATTAAATTACCTGAGGAGTTACTTTTATAAAGTTAAGAGCTGTATCTCAGTAAATAAACGATGTGTCTTCCTAATAGTTGAAATTAAAGAGAAGTAATTCTATTATTAAAGTAATAAAAAAATACAATTCATGGAGGAATGACAGTGAGTACACTGAGTTCATTTTCAAATTGGCTATCAAGAACAAAGGGAAATGTTATGGATGGAGTTAAACGCTATAAAAGTAAAGACTTGCTTGAGGCGATTGTGGCGGGTTGCGCAATTGTATCAGTTGCGGATGGAACGATAGATGCTTCTGAAAAGCAAAAAATGGCGGGTTACCTTGGAAGAAGTCCTGAATTAAATGTTTTTAATATGAGCGAAGTAATTGAGCGTTTTAATTATTATGCAGGAAATATGGACTTTGACGTAATGGTTGGAAAGCAAGAAGCTCTTCGTGTAATCGGTAAATTTAAAACGAAACCGGAAGTAGGACGCGTTATCATTAGTGTATGTTGTGCTGTGGGTGCAGCTGATGGAGACTTTGATGAGCAAGAAAAGTCCTCTGTTCGCGATATTTGTAATGTACTTGGTTTAAATTCAAGCGAGTTTGGTTTATGATATAGGTCTTTAGAACTAGAACCCCTATCCGAGATAGGAGGTTCTTTTTTTAATAATCCATCTGGAAATTAGAAACCAATAAATTATTCTGCCGTAATAGCAAAATATATCGAAAATTCTTGTCCAAAAATTGCCTATCTTGTAGTAACTAGACTATAATCTAATTAGGGAAATATTTACTTGAGAGGAGGTGTGAAAAATGACAATTTCTTTGGTGAAAGGCCAAAAAGTAGACTTAACAAAAAGTAACGCCGGATTAAAAAACATTACTATAGGCCTGGGTTGGGACCCTTTAGAATCTGAGAAAAAGGGGTTCTTTGGCACTAAGAAAATCAAGGCGAATATTGACTGTGATGCTTCGGCGATACTTTTGGGTGAAAATGGAAAGCTGCTGAAAAAACAAAATCTTGTCTGCTTCCATAATCTTCAAAGTCCCTGTGGTTCAGTTCGTCACTCCGGAGATAACTTGACGGGCGAAGGTGAGGGAGATGACGAGCAGATTGAAATTTCACTGGATAAGGTACCTGCGGATGTTCATAAGATTCTTGCATGTGTAAATATCTATCAATGTGAAGAGCGGGGCCAGGACTTCGGTATGATCAAATCTGCTTATATTCGTGTTCTTAATCCTTCGAACAATCAAGAGTTGCTTCGCTTCAACCTAACAGACAATTACGCGGGAATGACCGCTCTTATCGTGGGTGAGCTCTACCGTCATAACGGCGAATGGAAGTTTAATGCTATTGGCGAGGGAGCTCATGCTGCTCATATTAATCTACTGGCACAGCGCTATATCTAATTCATAACTAGTGAGGAGACAAAATTTCATGGCTATCAATCTCTCAAAAGGCCAAAAAGTCGATTTAACGAAGACAAATCCTGGTCTTAAAAAAGTACTTGTGGGCCTCGGCTGGGACACTAATAAATATGATGGCGGCAAAGACTTCGATCTCGATGCATCTGCATTTTGTTTGAATGATACAGGTAAAGCTTCTTCGGACAAAGATTTCATCTTTTTCAACAACAACCAAAATGCTAATGGCTCTGTGGTACATACGGGAGATAACCGTACTGGGGACGGTGATGGCGATGACGAACAGTTGAAAGTTGATCTCGCATCGGTACCTGCCGAAGTTCAAAAAGTGTCATTTTGTATTACTATTCACGAAGCGCAAGAGCGTAGTCAAAACTTCGGTCAAGTGTCAAATGCATATGTTCGCATCGTGAACGAGGAAACGAATGAAGAAATTATTCGTTATGATCTGGGCGAAGACTTTTCGGTGGAAACTGCAATTGTTGTAGGTGAACTATATCGCCACGGTGCTGAGTGGAAGTTTAGCGCGGTAGGCAGCGGGTATCAAAATGGTCTCGCAGGCCTTGTGAAGGATTTTGGCCTTAACTGACAAAAAAAGGCCGTCTCATGACAGGCGGCCTTTTTTATGCCCACATTCTAAAACCTGTTCAAAGGAGTGAATGAAATGACAATAAGTTTATCAAAAGGTCAACGGATTGATCTTACTAAGACTAATCCGGGTTTAACTAAAGTTATTATCGGCCTTGGCTGGGATATTAACAAATATAATACGGGCCAGGATTACGACCTTGATGCTTCTGCTTTTCTTCTTGGAGCTGACGGGAAGGCAAAAGGTATGGAGGATTTCCTTTTTTATAACAATTCCAACCTTTATAACGGGGCCGTAGTTCATACTGGTGATAATCGTACGGGTGAAGGCGAAGGCGATGATGAGCAGATCAATCTAGACTTCTCGAAGGTTCCCCATCATATTGAACGAATCGGAATTACAGTTACCATACATGATGCAGCGGTCCGCAATCAAAATTTTGGGCACGTATCAAACGCCTTTGTTCGGTTAGTGGATGAAGTTTCGGGAAGAGAAGTGCTTCGTTATGATCTCGGAGAAGATTTTTCCCTTGAAACTGCAGTAGTAATTTGCGAACTTTACCGCCAAGGTAACGAATGGAAGTTCCAAGCAATCGGCTCCGGTTTTAGCGGTGGTTTAGCAGCGCTTTGCAAGAATTACGGATTGGATGCTCAGTAATCAATAAAGTAGGATGCTGTGGCTGTACAGCATCCTCTATATCGCCTTGAGAGGTTGATTTTATGCCCATTCCATTGGTAAAAGGTCAGAAGGCTGATCTTACAAAAACAAATCCCTCGATTAATAACATAATTGTAGGGATGGGTTGGAAAACATCCGATAGTTCTATTGAAGTTGATTTTTCTGCATTTCTACTGTCTGCATCATCTAAAGTGACAAAGGATGAAGATTTAATTTTTTACGGGAATCCTCATGGACCCAACAATTCAATTTCCGTTATTGAATCTAATAAACAGGCATATTCAGGACTAGCGGACCATGCACAGCTTTCAATTAATCTTCAAAATGTTCCTCCCTTATATGAACGAATATCATTTGCTCTAACCATTTATGAAGGTGAGAAAAGAAAGCAGAACTTTTCACTCATTGACGATAGCTATTTACGGATCATTGATCCTTCCAGCGGGGCCGAGTTAATCCGCTATAGCATCGGAGATGCTTTCTCCGTAGAAACTGCAATTGTAGTAGGAGAATTGTATAGATACAAGGGCGAATGGAAAATTAATGCCATTGGATCAGGTTATTCTGGTGGTCTTGAGGCACTTTGCAGCAGCTTTGGAATAAAAGTGAAATCAGAAGCTAAAACTACGCTACCATCTAAACCTCCTGAACAGCCTAAAATCATAACTGCCTCAAAACCTTCGCCGGCTTCTCCTATCAATCTGAAAAAGATCGAATTAAAAAAACGAGGGGATGCGATCAATCTACAAAAAGGTTCGGGCCCTATCGGTGAAATACTGATCAATTTAAATTGGAATCAGAAGAAAACAAAGTCTTTTTTTGGATCCCAAGGAATAGACCTCGATCTTGGCTGTTTATATGAAATGAAGGACGGAAGCAAGGGGGTCATTCAAGCGCTTGGAAATGTATTTGGATCTCTGGCCTCCTTTCCTTATATAGCCCTTGATGGTGACGATCGAACGGGTTCTGTTGTTTCCGGTGAAAATTTGAGGATTAATGGAAAGTTTGTTTCGGCAATCGATCGAATCGTCGTGTTTGCATTCATATATCAAGGAGTAACGAACTGGTCACAGGCAGATGGGGTTGTCACTATCAAACAAAGTGAGGGTCCGGAGATCGAAGTACGGCTTAACGAACACGATAACAACAAAAGAATGTGTGCGATAGCGATGATTAAAAATGTCAATAACCAGACCTTCAGTATAGAAAGATTAGTGGACTATCATTCAGATCATCAAAAACTGGATCATGCTTATGATTGGAATTTAAGATGGGTAGCCGGAAGAAAATAACTATAAACTTCGGAAGGATATACAATAATGTATGATTTTTTTGCAAGTTTCTTCAATAACTTCCTGGAGTTTTTTAACTGGGAGCATACGACCGCGATACTTTCCGATCCAGTGAACTGGGGGATTATTGCTTCACTGATTCTTCTTGAAGGACTGCTTTCAGCAGATAATGCTTTAGTACTTGCCGTACTGGTTAGGCACCTACCTAAAGAACAACAGAAGAAAGCCTTGTTCTATGGTATAGTCGGGGCTTATGTTTTCCGCTTTATTGCCATTAGTATCGGTACTTTCCTAGTTAAAATAACTTGGGTTAAGATTGTCGGAGGTCTTTATCTGTTGTGGATTGCTTGCAGCAATCTTTTCGATTTGGAATTCAGATTTGCTCGTATAGGTCGCGTTCCTCTCCTGCCGTATATCGCCAGAAAGGGCAATGATGAAGGAGATGTTGAAAACAAAGGTGCGGGATTCTGGCGTACTGTCCTAACTGTTGAGCTTATGGATATTGCATTCAGTGTGGATAGTGTAATTGCAGCTTTTGGAATTAGCGAGCAGGTATGGGTATTGTTCTTGGGAGGAATTTTAGGCGTGCTAATGATGCGCGGTGTGGCTCAAGTGTTCTTAAAGCTTATTGAACGTTTTCCCGAATTGGAAAAAGCCGCATTTATTCTCATTATCATTATCGGAGGTAAAATGCTTGCCGGAGTAGCAGGCTACGAAATGTCTCATATTTTGTTCTTTGGACTTTTGATAGCGGTATTTGTTGGAGCCATGATTCTGAGTGCCCTTAGAAAAAAAGCGGAAAAATCTTCAGAGTCTATTTAATTAAACGGACATGCCTAAATATCCCTTTTGAAAATATCCCGTCTCGGAGCAGGGGGGATATTTTTATCCTCTTGAAAATGATCAGGTTTACCTGTTTATGAAAAGATAAAGGTTTAATTAATTGCTGGAGGTAAAACAATGCGTTACTTCAATTATTTGAGCAGCGAAGAAGAGAAAACGCTATTTTATTCGAAGCCTATTTGTTTTTCAAATTACTCTAGCAAAGATATTCTTTCCCATGCTGTTGGAGCCGCTTTATATATGCCTGCAACCAGACAGCAAATTGCTGAAGAGATCGTATCCGGCAGAGTTAAAGGTCTTGTTTCAATGGTCCTTGATTTGGAAGATGCAATTGGAGAAAAGCAAGTGGGCCTTGCAGAAGAATCTTTATATAAACAGTTGTATAAGGTCCATTCTTTGTTAAAGAGCGGCTCTATTGATGAAGACAAGCTGCCGCTGATCTTCATTAGAGTGCGGAGTCCAGAACAATTAGATTACATGATTAAGAAACTTGGGGAAGTCATTCGTATTGTTACAGGATTTACGCTTCCCAAATTCAGTACAGAAAATGGACGCCGTTATTTTGAAACTATTAGTAATTACAATGAAAAAAAAGAAATCGCTTATCCAACGCTTTACGGAATGCCTATCCTCGAAACTTCTGATGTTATTTACCGTGAATCCAGAACGATTTCGTTACTCGGAATTAAGGATTTGCTGGAGCAATATAAACAATATGTATTAAACGTCCGAATCGGGGCTACTGATTTCTCTAGTCTTTTTGGTCTTCGTAGGGGTCCTGATATGACTATTTACGATATTGGAGTCATTCGGGATTGTATCACGGATATAATAAACGTCTTCGGAAGAGTAGAAGATCAATTCGTGATATCCGGGCCCGTTTGGGAATATTTCAAAAGTGACCGGCTGCTAAAACCCCAGCTTCGAGAAACTCCATTCGAAGATTCAGCTGGATCTGCTGGTCGAAAACTGAGAAATGAATTTATTAATATTTACGTGGATGGACTACTTCGTGAAGTCACTCTGGACAAAGAAAATGGTATCATTGGAAAGACAATTATACATCCTACTCATAACCTTCCTGTGCAATCTCTTTACGTGGTAACGCATGAGGAGTTCCTTGATGCCACAAACATGATTGCTAATAATAATGGAAGCCTAGGAGTTTTTAAAAGCCAGTACAACAATAAAATGAACGAAATCAAACCCCATCTCAATTGGGCTAATCGGATTTTATTTCGTTCTCAAGTATACGGGGTGCTACATGAACACAAGAACTTCACTTCCTTACTTATCGGACAAGACGAGTTCGTTCAAGAAAAAGCGTTTGTATAATATTATTGGAGATCTCCAAGTAACAATTGAGATAACCCACAATGAATTAAACCTGCCGTTAGATACCTTTTTTAAGATGGCCGCGAGAATCAATAAAAAAAGAAGTTTCTTATTTGTGAGTAAAGTTCTTGGTAAACACTTAGCTGTTAATCCAAATGTCGCTTTACTTAGCGGTGCAACCTTGGGAATTTTGCTGCAAAATCATCTTGGTGGACCACAGCCCCATTGTCTTCAGGATCTTGTACAGGCTTTTGATAATGAAGATCAGGCAGAGAATATGTATAAATCGATTAAATCTACCCCTCTGCAGGTGTCAGAACCAACCATGTTTATTGGGTTTGCGGAGACTGCAACTGCTCTTGGACATAGTATGTTCGATATTTTTTCAGGACCAACGAAATTCCTTCACACCACACGAGACCTCATTAATGAGCTAGAACCTACTTTAAAATTTGAAGAAGAACATTCTCATGCAACCGCTCATAGATGTTATGCCTTAAACGAAACGTTTTTTGAGGGTAATGAACCCGTAATTCTTGTGGATGACGAAATTACAACAGGCAAGACCGCTTTAAATATCATTCAGGATCTTCACCAGAAGCATCCTAGATCTAAATACGTTGTGGCAAGTCTTCTTGACTGGCGATCCGAACAAGACATCCAACGATTCCATCAGATCGAGCAGGAGCTAGGTATCACGATTACTTGTCTTTCGTTGATACAAGGTCAAATTTCTGTTGCAGGCACTCCTATTGAATTGAATACAGACAAGGCTAGGACTTCACCTAACCCTCAATTTCAACTAAAAACACATCATGTAGGACAATTTTTTCATAAGCTGCCTTTCTCGTCGAGAAATTCTTTGAATGGTAATAACCATTTACCCTTTTTGAAACTAACCGGCCGCTTTGGCATGAACGGCGAAGACACATGTGAATTGGACCAGCAAGTCGCGGAATGCGCTAAGTACCTTAAATCTTGTAGAATCGGTCAAAAAACGTTATGTATGGGAATGGGAGAGTTTATGTACATACCCATGAGAATCGCAGCTGAAATGGGGAGCGGAGTTTCTTATCAATCAAGTACCCGCAGCCCTATTCACCCAAATAGTGAAAATTCTTATGCGATCCATAATGTCTATCGTTTTGAATCTCCAGAGGATTCGAAGATTCCCAACTTCTTCTACAATGTTTCCAAGGATACTTATGATGAAATTTTTGTGTTTATCGAACGCGAGACCGATGAGAACAATCTCGCTTCTTTCTTAGATGCTTTGGGATCTACAGAAGTCCCTGCCGTTCACATCGTTCATTTTTAAATAAATCTAATTAGGAGGACTTGCCCAAGTGAATCTCCACGATTACAAAAATAAAAAAATAGATGCACCTGTTCCGATGGGAAGCTATAAATCAGAAGATGTAATTTTTCTTTTGAAAGATTTGAGTAATGTAGTACTTGAAAAAGAGACGGGGGATCGGGAAGCAGCCATACAATCGGGAACACATTACTCTGAAATGTTACCTGTCGAATACAAACCAACGGATGAATATATCCAATTATTCCTTGATACATTAGAGAGCACGGCGAGAAGAGTGGCGGTTGCTTGCGGCATTGTGTCTGAACTTATCGTATCAAAGCGAGGCCTGAATATCGTTTTAGCTTCTTTGGCACGTGCAGGTACGCCCATAGGTATTCTAATTAAGAGATACCTCAAAAGAATGTATAATGTAAACCTGCCGCATTACAGCATTTCTATCATTCGTGGAAAAGGAATTGATGAAAACGCTGTTTTATATATGATAGAGAATCACCCGGGAATGGACATACAATTTATTGATGGCTGGACAGGGAAAGGCGCTATTCGCAATGTTTTAAGAGAGGCTAGGGAAGCGCTTCTCCATAAAGGGATTACACTTAATGACGATCTGGCAGTATTAGCTGATCCTGGCCGATGCTCGGAAACCTATGGCACAAGAGAAGATTTTTTAATCCCGAGTGCATGCCTCAACTCCACTGTTTCTGGTTTAATGAGCAGAACAGTACTCCGCGATGATCTCATAGGTCCGGACGAGTTTCATGGAGCAAAGTTTTACAAAGAGTGGTTATCTGAAGATCTTTCAAACCTTTTTGTGGATAAAGTATCTGCATATTTTACTGAAATCTCAGAAGAGGCCAAGATAATGTCTAAGCGGCTTATGGATTCTAAACCTCATGCTAGCTGGCAAGGTATGAAAGATATCCAACGAATTCAAAGGGACTTTGGTATTGCCGACATTAATCTTGTTAAACCTGGCGTGGGGGAAACCACAAGGGTCTTATTACGAAGAATCCCATGGAAAATACTTGTTGATCGTCTGGATAACCCGAATTTAAAACACATTATTTTATTAGCGCAAGACCGTCATGTACCAGTTGAAGTCTATCCTGGGCTGACTTATTCTTGCTGTGGAATCATTAAGCCGGTTAAAGGCGGTGAATAGAATGATTTTTGCAAGTGATTTAGACAGAACTCTAATTTACTCTAAAACATCCATGGGTCCAGGAATTAATGATGAAGATCTGATTCCGGTCGAGCTTTACAAGGATGAATATATTTCATTTATGTCAAAACAAGCTTTATCTCTACTGAATGATATTTCTCAAATTGCTACGTTCATTCCGGTTACTACTCGAACGATAGAGCAGTATCAAAGAGTATTTCATATTGTGAACACATATACGCCTAAATATGCCATTACAAGTAATGGGGCCAATATTCTTTTTGAAGGTGTTCCAGATGTCGAGTGGTCAGCAATAGTTCAGACTGCTCTAAAGACCTCTGCATCTCATACTGAGGTAAAGGCTTTGTTTGATGAACTATCGTCTCCTGAATGGGCGCTGAGAGGAAGATTATGTGATGATATATTTTTTGTCATTATCATCGAACGTGATAAGCTACCTGCCTCTACCATCGAAAATTTAAGAATTAAACTATCCATTCTCGGTTGGACTCTCTCCATCCAAGGACGTAAATTGTATATGATCCCATCGGGAATAAGCAAAGGCGCTGCACTGCTTCATTTGAAGACAAGAATAGGAGCTTCTTATATTGCAGCGTCAGGTGATTCATTATTAGATGAAAGTATGCTGCTAGCTGCTGATTTTATTTTTGCTCCGGGACATGGGGAACTGTTCGATACGTATAGCTCTTCGAACGTATACAGGTTTACTGAGAGTGCTGGAATAAAAGCTTCTGAAGAACTCCTGGATGGAATTAAAGAAGCGATAAGCATGGTGTCTGGAATGAGAACGGAAAAAAGGAGCCAGTATGAAAAAACGAATATGGTTTAATCGTACATTTTCTGCAGCTAGTCATTATGTGGAAATGATTCGTAATAACTCAGATAATCTAAAATTTGAAATTTATGCAACTCACCCCAAAAAACATTCCCCTATGCTGCAGGTGGCTGATTATGCTGAATTAGAGCCTATTCTGCCCATAGATCAATATGTTCAATACTGTATTGAATTTTGTCGATACCATCAAATCGATATTTTTATTCCACATTTTGGGTTAACCGAAATTTCGTTGCATGCTGCTGAATTCGAAAAAACAGGTACAAGAGTGCTGTTAAGCGGGGATTATAAGCTTCTAAATATCGTTGCGGATAAGGGGCTATTGTTCGAGGCGCTAAAACCAGTTGAAAGTCTTACCTTGCCGGACTATTTCATCGTAAGTACCGCTGCTGAATTTGAATCTGCTTATCAGGTATTAAAAGATAAGGGTCACCAAGTTTGCTTTAAACCGGCACAAGGGGAAGGCGGAGCAGGTTTTCGTATAATCGAAGAGACTTCTAAAAATATAAATAGCCTTTACGAACCCGTAACTAATCGCATACTTCTTGAAGAGGTACTTCGAATACTATCAAGTGTGGATCGCTTCGAAAGTCTGATGGTTATGGAATTGCTGGAGGGCCATGAGTACAGTGTGGATTGTTTAGGAAACAAGGAAGGGCTTCTTGCAGCTGTTCCCAGAAAAAAAGTTGAGGGAAGGATTCGCGAGCTCGAAGAAAATACCGAGTTAATACAGTTGTCTCACGACATACACAAAGTACTGCCGCTTATGTACAATTTTAATATTCAGTTTATTTACCAAAATAAAGTACCTAAACTTTTAGAGATTAATCCGCGCACCTCGGGGGGCTTATATATCTCTTGTCTGAGTGGCATCAATTTTCCTTATTTGGCTTTGAAAAGCTTCCTTGGTCATGAAGTGAGTTTACAGCAGCCTGAACTTGGTATTTTAGCGACTCATATTGAGAAAGAAATTATAATAAAGGATCATTCGTTATTTAGTGAATAAAAAAGAGTAGAAAAGGACATCCTACAAGCATATATATACAATACCATTCATATATTTTTAAAAAAATGATTGGGGTGTTTATAATGTTTGGAGGATTTATAATTACAATTTTATTCGTTTATCTAATAATGAGTGCATCATCGGAAAAAGCAGAGTCCATTGCAGAACTTAACGAAGTTAAGATTAATTAATGGTACTATTACAAGCTAATAATTAGGTCATGGAAGATAGTTAATCTTCACATGACCTTTTTTAATTACCTAATTATCCTTTTTTGTTTGGCCTCTTTAATCCATGACGGAAATTCATTTAAAAGCTGATCGTAGAGCGTCTCATCATTAACAGCACTAATATCATTTAAATGAATAAAATTCGCGTTGTCTACGACTCGCCCTTCCATTGTGTCCAAGTTCTTTAACACTTTAAAATCCGAACGGCCTATTCCGACAAACTGCCAAAAAATCGGTTGGACAGAGGCTTTGGTAATAACTTTCTTAATAGACTTGACAACCCCACCATCATTAATAAAGATAATAAACGCGGGAAGGTCGGAATTCTCTTCATTCGTATATTTGTGAATCACATCTTCCATAACGGGAGGTTCGTTATTCGTGCCAAACTTATGAATATCCGTATTATTAAGTATGTGGTCTATCACATACGTGTCAAAATTTTGTTCCGTAGCCGCTGGTAATCGGCTGAAATAATGATCATACACCCACACATCCAGGGAGGCGTTATCGTCGAAATGGCTGGCTACCGCTAATATGCGTTCAACAACTTCTTGCACAGTACCATCACGGTATAAGGATATCATAGAGCCTGAAATATCTAGTACAATACCTACTCTAGCTTTAACATGAACAATTTCTTTCTTTACCAATGTATTTTTTAATGTTTTTTTACGCAAATCAATAGTTGAAAGAATCGGCTTCTCTACGGATTCTGAAGATGCAGCCGTCTCCGGTTCCTCGTTAATAACCTCAAGTCCAAAGTTTGTACATAATGCTTCAAGCCCACCATAAAACCCACTACCAATTGCATAGAATTTCCATTCGCTTCCGTGCCTGTATAACTCACCTGCCACTATGGCCGTTTCGTTAGACAAATCAGATCCGTAGTTAAATCGGAGCAATTCTTCCCCGCTATCCGCATTGATTAATCGAAGATATAGATCGGTTACATGTTTAAAAAAATAGCCTTGTTTTTCTCTTTCATGAATGGTTACAGTAAATGCGATTTTGGCAGTCGTTTCATGAAGTTCGGACAAATTAATATCAATGGATTCTTCACCCTTACAATTTGTTGCAGAATGCGCCACGGCTCCGTTCACAGCAGTCGGGTTACCGTAAAATATAAAATCCTCATCCTTCTCACAATAGTTCCGAGCAGATAATATAAAAGCCGCAGCATCTATACTCATGTTGGAACTAGCAGTCCAGCCAATCTTCATAGTTAATTTAACCGGGTTGTTTCTTCCAGTGGTAATATTGACTTTTTGTCCTTTTTGCAATTGCATACTTTTCAGTCACTCCCGTTTATTAAGTGGTTAAAGTTAGGATGCTTGTACGGTGAGCTTGTAGCTCGCCAGTGAATCAGGCACCTGTATTCATTGGATGCATAGTGAAGGACGGTCGGAAAATCTAGTGAAAAGTTGATATTTGTTTTATAAATGTTCCATTTTACGAAGGCAATTTTCATGATAATATTTTCAGGGGGAATTTTTGTCACATCGTAAAAAGGACTATATACCCATATTACCCTACATGTGGATTAGATACAAAATTACTATGTTTACTTACATATATTTTGCGTTAAAGCCGCCCCTAAAAGCAGTCCGTTGCGGCTGCTTTTTCTTATTCCGCCCCGGAAGAGGGGAAGCCGGTTAGCCGGGAGGGGATCAGCTTTTTCATCCCCTTATATTACATAGGTCTAAAGAATTAGGTTATTAGTCTCGAAATGAAGGGGAATTGTGGAAGGGGGCGAATAGTTAGGAGACTACTCTCGGAGAGGAGCATCATCGAATGAAAACAAGTACAGGATTACGCAAAAAAATGGCAGTCACGCTGCTCGCATGCACCGTGATGGCGCCCGCTCAACTATCTTGGGCCGCTTCGGCGTCCGCTGCAAGCGATATCTCGGGACACTGGGCCGAGCAGCAGACGAAGCAATGGGTAGACAAAGGATACATACAGGGTTATGCGGACGGTACGCTGAAGCCGGACAAAGCGGTAACCCGCGCCGAGTTCGTTTCGCTGGTTAACCGCTCGTTCAAGCTGGAAGCGCAGGGCACGGCTTCCTTCAAAGACATCGCGGCATCCGATTGGATGTACGGTGAAGTCGCCAAAGCGGTCCAGGCCAACTATATCGAGGGGTACCCGGACGGCAGCTTCCGTCCCAACGCTTCGATTTCCCGCCAGGAGGCGGCCGTGATCGTCTCCCGGCTGCTGAATAAGACAGCAGCTCAGAGCGAAACAACCGAGGCTTTCCTCGATCAGTCTGCCATCGCGTCGTGGGGAAGCTCGGCGATTGCGGCCGTAGTCAGCTCCGGCGTGATGAGCGGCTATGCGGACCATTCCTTCAAGCCCGAAGCGCCGATCACCCGCGCCGAAACGATTGTTACGCTGCAGCGGGCAGCCACTAAAACGGCAGCTCCGACGGAGACCACGGGACCAGGCCCGGAGGAGGTATCTCAGCTGACGGAGAGCACCATTGCCATCACAGGCCCGGATTCCGTGAAACTAACGGACGAGTCAGCCCAAAGCATTTCTTTTGAAGCGGCCGTTAAAAACAAGAACGGCGAGGCCGTCAAAGACGCCAAGGTCGTCTGGAGCCTGGAATTCGCAAACGATCACCAGAGATGGCAGGACGAGGGGGACTCTTCATACGGCATTACAATCGACCCGGCTACGGGCAAGCTTAATGTCGGCTGGTATTCCTGGATTGAGGATTTCAAGGTCGTCGTCAAACTGGCATCTGACCAATCCGTCGCTGCTTCCAAAACCGTTCAAGCCAGTCAGGGAAACATTAAAAGCGTTCTAGCTTCCAACGGTACGGTTCAATTCGTTTTCTTCGAAGAGCCGAAGGTGCAGGACGACGGCTACGGCGGGAAGTTCAGAGCGGACATTGATTTGATCTCCATCGGTCGGGAGGATTTACAAGATCCGTCCCTTTACAAAGAATTTGAAATTACCAAAACGGACTATGACCCGGCGACCCAAACAGCCACCTTCCATTTCGACCCGATTGCCGCAGCGGCCGAGAAACAGGACGTTTATCTCACCATCGGCTATATCGAAAGCACGTTTATTTCGGGTGCGCACTTCGTGATACCGGCCAAATAGAGAGGCTGCTCTTCTAGAAATTGAGCAAAGAGGTTCAGCAAAGAAAAGAGCTGTACCGAAATTCATCGCAGATGATTTTGGTACGGCTTTTTTGTATATAAGGCCTACACCGTGTAACGATGAAACTAGATCAAAAGAGTTGAAAGTCTAAACCCTTGGAGAACAGGGGGTTTCTTCACGGGTTCCCCCTTTTTTGCTGATCTATCGGCTATATCGAAAGTACATTTATTTCGGTGCACACTTCCTTTGAGCCCTCCCTAATATTCTTGACTAATTTGCTAATTTTCTAAGAAAATGAGGTGCTTTTTTGGAAGCCATAGAATATGCTTCTATTAATGAAATTGAAAAAATAATTAGCACTTTTGGACGATTGGATGTTGAAAATCTTGATCATCCTAATAAATTAGTTGTTGGGATTCTTGATAAATACAAAAGTGCTCTAAATGAAGAAGAAGCATTTAGGCTAATTAGTTACGAAGGACATAATATCAAATATGAAAAGAACTTTATTGAATTTGTACTCAGGTGCATCAGAGAATATCCAGACTTTCATATATTCATTAGAAATTTTAAGAGCATTAATAATAGGGAATTAAAGAAAAAATTTGATTCAGAAGAGGTTAACTTGGTATTAAATATGAAAAAAAGTATCACGGAAGATACATTAATAAAAGTTAGAGATATTTCTATCATAAAATTGATACTAAGCTTATCGACAAGAGAGGTTTGCTTTTCGAATTTCTTTTTTGGAAGTTTTGTCGTTATTGGAAATTTTGATTTGAGTTTCCCTGTCTATTGCAGCACCAAAGAAACATTTAATGATTGTACAAAGATGGCAAGTGAAAATGGGTTATTTATAAGGACGAACTAAGTAAATGGGCCACAGGCAACTAAACCTCGTTTGTGGTTATTTTTTATAGTATTCTGCTTCTCAGCACTTCTTTGGTTATGACCCGGCAGCATTTATCCCCCAAATCTTTGAACCACTCCCTTCCTTTTCTCGCCTATAGGTATGTAGGACGCAGCACAGCAACGCAAACCTGGAAGCCGTGCAATCATCCCGTCCTGCTACAGAAAAGGAGAATGAAATCATGAAAAAAGCAACACTTGCCGTATTAAGCGCCGCAATCGTATTGGGAGGAACCCTGACAGCAGCAGGGCCGTATGCGTCCGCTCACCAAGCTAATGCACAGCCCGCGGTAACAGCCGCAGCTAAAGACACAAACGCAGCACCGGTGTTCCAATTGACTCCTTCCTTAAAGAAACATTGGGGCGGAGTGGAGTTCGCCTTGGAATATCTCAACGCTTCCGAAGCTGGCACGGAGTTTACGATCTCTCGCAAATTACCGGCCGATCCCGCTGATCTGGACCCGGAAATCGACCGTAAAATCATGGATATGGACTACATGGTGATAGATAGCAACGGATGGATATATGAGAGACAGAGCGGGAGCGGCGGGATGTTCGCATTCTCCGACGGTACTTTGGGCATGGGGCATGAGGAAGCGGTGGAAGCGTTGAAAGATCAGCCGCAGGAGCTGACGATCAAGCCTTATATCGGCGGGTATTACGACGATACGTCGACGATGTTTGCGGACAAAGCAGATGTGAAAACGCCTCCGAAGGGAATTTATCCGCTCCAAGTGGATCAGGGGAAAATCGGCAGCATTTCCGTCGCGGGCGTGGACTTCGGCGAGGACAAAACCGTTGTGCGGGTAGCGGCCGCAGGTGAAACGGCACCGATGCAAACAACAGGCATCTGGCTGGTCGAGAACGGCAAAGGACTGGACGAGACGGGCAAGAAGCTGAAAAGCGTCGACGACGACGTCTACGAGTACGAGCTGAAATTCCCTGCGGTCAGCAAGAACGCTTCGCTGGAACTGCTGACCAAACGGATGACGCCGGTCACTTTCCTGGACAATCTGGAAATGACCGTACAGCTTCCGCGCTAAGCGGAGGGGAGTGGCGGCCCGATAGGGTTGACCACCTTCATGTGACGCTGAGCACCGAGCACCGCGCGCTGGGAGCTGCTTCTTGCGGTCCCGATTGAACCGTCGTCGGCATCTGAGTTTTTCGCTAACGAAATGAAATTCGTTCCGCCGGGAGAAGCCGCCCATTTGATTCAGGACGCGTATAGTTTACGCGGTTAAAATTCATACCTGGCGAAAAAGCCTGCCTTTAGAAGCAGCCCGTGCGGCTGCTTTTTTTTATTCCTTTTGACCGGAGAAACGGGCTGCCAGAACTATATCCGCAACAAAAAACAAAGCGGCCGCCGCCAGACTGGCAGGGAAAAGAATCAGTCCGAACACTCCGTGCATGATTCCCGAAACGACAAGCCGCAGCTTACTGTAAGGCAGGACGCAAAAACCGATAAAATCGCTCAGCAGAGACGTAAAGGTGCCGTATACATAAATAACGGGAGCGGAGTAGACCAGGTAGACAAACCCCACGGACATAAACCGGGAAAAAGCTCCCGGGTCGGCTCCCGCAGGGTGATAAAAGAAAGGTTTATGCCGTGTGTACCAGGCGGAAAAGAACGCGAACAAGAGTGAAGAAACGGTTGCGCTCAGCAGTTTTCTTTTCACAAGTTTCATCAGGTGGGGTGTCATTCCGGATAGTCTCCTTTCTGATTAAAAAGGACCATTCACTACGATTTATCGTAGCGGATGGAGGTTCCCGGTGTAAGTTCTAACTTTTATAGGTCCTCAATCAAGTAGCTGGCAAAGGAAAAATACGGGTTGACACTCCCTTTGTACCAGTGTACTATTTAATTAATACAGTAACACAAAGAACTGACCGAGGAGGAATACACTTTGAACGCATGGTGGAATTTATTCAAGAAAGAAATCGGCTTACGGACAGCCGTGACCGGCTCTCAAAAGACCTGGGCAGCTTTTTCCGTCGGTATGATCGCTTTGATGACGTTTATGGCTTACCGCTACCAGTCGGGGATTGTCACCCCCTTGTGGCTGGGCATCATTTATCTGCATGTTTTTCTTCCGTCCGTTTATCTGCTGATCAGTTTCGGTAAAGAACGGGAGCGGGCACCGCTCTGGTTTCAGCTGCCGCAGCCGGGTTGGAAGCTGATCGGGGCGAAATATGCGGCTGCGCTGACGGAGATGATCAGCGGTCTGCTCGTCTCGATTACGATGTTCCTGTGGATGTACAAGGTGGAGAAAACGACGCTGATCGAACGTGCGGGAGAGGATCCGTTTTATTTAGCGGGACATGTCAGTTATTTCTCGGGTCTGCTTCACGGCTCGGGCTTTAAAGAAGCCTTTATCTTTTTCTTTATCGCGTTTTCTATCGCCGCCTTGGCGGTCCTGGTGTACTTCACGGCTCTGGCACTAAGCAACCGGGTCGGCCGGCTGCGCTGGCTGGCGGCGATTATTCTGATCGGGGCGGTCATGCTCGTGGAATATACGTTTGAAATGAGCCCGGTGTATCAATTTTTGTTCAAGTGGGGCTACGCCTTTGATTTGGACGGCGATCCTTTTTATTCGGGGGAAATGATTTGGTCGCTGGCAACTCTGGCTGTCGTCGTGTATATACCGGCCTGGCTTTTGGATCGCAAAGTGGAGGTGTAAGTTCATGCCTGAACAGTTTTCGGGCTCGCAGCCGATTTACCTGCAGCTGGTTCAGCGGGTATGCCGGCAAATCATCCGCAAGGAATTTCCGCCGGGAGGCAAGCTGCCCTCGGTCCGGGAACTTGCCGTACAGTTCGGGGTTAATCCCAATACGGTCCAGAGAGTGAATATGGAGCTGGAGAGAATGGGCATAGTCGAAAGCCGGAGGGGACAGGGGATGTTTGTTACGGAAGACGAGTCGTTGTTAACGCGGCTCCGGGATGAGCTGAAAGAAGGAGAATTAAAAAGATTCGCGGAGGAAATGCGTGATTTGGGCTACTCCAACGAGCAGATTATAGAGAATGTACAGAAATTTCTCAAGCTGAATTAAGGGTCTTTCAGAGGAGAGGAAATGAAAATGGCAGAAACCGGGTACCGTACGGAACCTATCGTTGTGTTCGATGGGGTAAGCAAGAGCTTTATCGGCAAAAAAGTGCTGAAAGACGTCAGCTTCCACATACCGAGGGGACAGATTATCGGCATCATCGGCACGAACGGAAGCGGGAAATCGACCGTGCTGAAGCTGATGGCAGGACTGCTGCAGCCTTCCAAAGGAAGGGTGGAGCTTGAAGGACAGCGGGTATCGCGGATCAGTTCGCGGCGGATCGCGTTCCTGCCGGAGCAGGACGTATTCTATCCGGCTCATACGGTGGAGCGTACGCTGCGTTTTTACACCGCGATGTACCAAGACTTTGACATTGCGAAGGCGCTGGAGCTGGCCGAATCTTTCGGGCTGGATTTGAAGACAAAGGTAGTCCGGCTGTCCAAAGGCAACCGCGCGCGTCTGAAAATCGTGCTCGTGCTCGCCAGACAGGTTCCGCTGATCGTGATGGACGAACCGTTGTCCGGTCTGGATCCGCTGGTGAGGGAATCGATCATCCGGACCGTGATTTCTTTCGTGGACATGGAGGAACAGACGCTTGTCCTGTCCACCCACGAAGTCGACGAGATCGAGCCTTTGCTGGACCGCGTTATTCTGATCCGGGACGGGGAAGTCGCCGGCGATGAGTCGGTCGAAAAGATTCAAAGCGAGCAAGGAGTAGGACTTGTAAACTGGATGAGGCAGGCGGGCGGATAACGCCCGCCTGCTTTTTCTGTTCCCGGAAAAGAGGTTGACAAACTAATCTATAAACCAATATATTGGTTTTATGAAAACGAAACCAACCATTCAACGCATTAAACGCCAATCGTTCCGCGACGAGATTTACGAGGCGCTGCGGCAAGCGATCGTTTCGCTGGAGCTCGAGCCGGGCGCCAAGCTCAGCGACCAGGAGCTGGCCGAGCAATTCGGCGTAAGCCGCACGCCTGTCCGGGAGGCTCTCAAGCGCCTGGAAGACGAGGGGCTCGTCGAAGCGGTTCCCGGCTCCGCGACACGCGTCACGCCGCTGAAGCCCGAGGAAGGCAGGCACGCCTTCACCGTAGTGGCGGCGCTCCATGCCTTGGCCGCCCGTCTGGCCGTGCCGCGTCTGGGCCCGGAAGAGTATGAAGCGCTGGAAGCGTCCAACAGGGCGCTGGAGCTAGCTCTTGGCCGGAACGACATTCCGGCGGCAATCGAGGCGGACGGTGGTTTCCACGCCGTGTTTCTCCGGGCGGCAGGCAACCCGGAAATCTTGTCCGCGCTGAAAGGCATCCTGCCTAAAGTGCAGCGGCTGGAAATTTCCCGGTTCGCTTCCGTTCACGGGCTTCAATCCGTCGAGCAGCACCGCGAAATCACCGAAACCTGCCGGAAGGGCGATGCGGCGGCCGTCTCCCGTCTGGTCGAAGAGAACTGGCTCACCTTGGGGGAGCGACTGGCCGGGAGCAATCAAGCAGAGAAAGGCTGAACATCCATGAAACCGATACTGCTGGGCATTTTATCCGCCTTTTTCTTTGCCATTACGTTCGTGCTTAACCGTAAAATGGAGCTGGGAGGAGGGAGCTGGCTCTGGAGCGGCTCTCTGCGCTACCTGTTCATGGTCCCGTTCCTGCTCCTGATCGTGGCGGGCCGCCGCAACCTGCGGCCTCTCTTCCGGGCGATGCGGCTGCACCCGTGGAAATGGCTCCTGTGGAGCACAGTCGGCTTCGGGCTGTTTTACGCGCCCATGTGCTTCGCCGCGTCCTATTCTCCCGGCTGGCTGACCGCCGGAACGTGGCAGCTTACCATCATTTCGGGCTCCCTGCTCGCCCCGCTCTTCTGGGAGACGGCCGCGACTCCCGCCGGGCCCGTAAAAGTCCGCAGCCGGATTCCGCTGCGCGGTCTCGCGATGTCGCTCGTCATTCTGGCCGGCATCTTCCTGCTTCAGCTTGAGCAGGCCGGATCGCTGACGGCGAAGGATCTGCTGCTCGGCGTCCTGCCGATTGTGATCGCCTCCTTCGCTTATCCGCTCGGCAACCGCAAGATGATGGAGCTGTGCGGCGGCGGGCTGGACGTGTTCCAGCGCGTGCTCGGCATGACGCTGGCCAGCCTGCCGTTCTGGCTGCTCCTCGCGGGCTGGGCATACGCGAGCGCCGGGCTGCCGAGCACGGAGCAGACCTTCCAGTCGCTCATCGTCGCGCTGTCTTCCGGCGTCATCGCCACGATTCTCTTCTTCCGGGCGACGGACATGGTGCGGGAAGACGTGTCCAAGCTGGCCGCCGTGGAAGCGACGCAGTCGGGCGAGGTGCTTTTTGCCCTGGCGGGCGAGGTGCTGCTGCTGTCCGCCGATCTTCCTTCGGCGCTGTCCTGGCTCGGCATCGGGATCATTGTGGCCGGTATGGTGCTTCATAGCCATGTGTCCCACCGGCGGCCCGCAGCCCGGCCCCAGGAAGAACTTTCTATGGAAAAGTAACCGCGAATTTCCGGTTATCCCCAGAAACCGCACTCCCAAAAAGAGATTTTTCTCTGTAGGGGAGGCGGTTTTTTCTAGTTATCAGCAGTTATCAACAAACTTATCCCCATAATCTACACTTTTAAAAGCCTATCTGTGTATAGATCGAGTTTCTGTTATTAACATATCCACAACCCGATTTATCCACAAGGCCAACTTTCTATATAGACTTACGGACCGGGAAAAGGACTTCCAAAAGGAAAAACCGAATGTATGTAAAGAGGCTCAATCGCTTATAAGCAAATCTTTCATAGAGAAACAGCACACAGATGAAAAGGAGTGCGCGAGATGGAGGACCTTACTTTAAAACACGTGGATGCCAAACATCCGGATCTATGGCTGCTGATTGAAAAATTGGAACAGCCGGAATCCCTTCATTTCTATAAGAAGCACGGCTATGTGGAAATCGACAGATACGGCGAATATATCGGCAGTGAAGCGAGTATCTGTTTTGAGAAGCGCCTGGCGGGCGAGTCTGCCAAATCTCCGGCCGGGTAGAGCTGAAGCGATTCCGGCTTGTGCAGCGAAGCTCTCTTCAATCAACGGCGGCACATTACAGAGGATGAAAACCATAACGGGAGGAATACAAATGGCGGTAACGACTTTATATTTGACCCGTCACGGGCAGACCGAATGGAACGTGGCCAAGAAGATGCAGGGGCATCAGGATTCTCCGCTGACATCTCTGGGCGAAACGCAAGCGGCCTGGCTGGGCGAAGCGCTGGCGGAGGTGCCGCTGGACGGCATTTACTCCAGTTCGAGCCCGCGGGCCGTCCGGACAGCCGAGATTATACGGGGCGCACGGAAGCTGGACATTGCGGAGCGGGACAGCCTCAGAGAGATGAACCTCGGGGAGTGGGAGGGGCAGCGTTTGCCCGACATCGAGCAGCGTGAGCCCGAGCGGCATCATGCTTTCTGGAAAGCGCCCCATCAGTTTCGCGCGGGTACGGGCGAATCGTATGAGGACGTAAGGGAGAGAGCGGTCGGAGAGATTTTGAGAATCACCGAAGAGAATCCGGGCAAAAGCATTCTGATCGTCACTCACACGGTTGCCCTCAAGCTGATCATGGCGTATTTCGAAGGCCGCGATCTTCGCGATTTGTGGGAGCTTCCTTATATCCATCCGACCTGCCTGTGCAAGGTGGAGCTGGAGGACCGGGTTCCGCGGATCGTTCTGCACGCCGATATCTCTCATTATAAAAATGAAATCGAAGGCTCATTCTGAGCGGAAATGATTGATTTTTTTCATAGAGTATGCAAAAATACCACAAAAGATCGCATTGGTTAATCATTCCATAGATCTGACGTAGAAATAATAGCTGGCCCGTCCTAATATGTCCGCCACTCTTATGAGGCGGTAAATCTGATCTTGTGAGGAGGAAGATAGACGCTAGTCTATCGAACCGCGATGAAATATGTTTGCGTTGAGTGCAGCAAGGTGTTTGCCGAATTCCGCTATACCTGTACGTGCAATGGAATGCTTGATATTTCCCAGGACTTTGCCGGTCTGGACGCCGAGGAGCTGAAACAGCGTTTCCACAATCGGCTTTCCGACAGGCTTTCCCCTTATGCAAGCGGGGTATGGCGCTATAAAGAACTGATTTTCCCGGAAGTGGAAGATTCGGCGATCGTGACCAAATACGAAGGAAACACGGGGCTGTACCGGAGCGATGCGGTTGCCTCTTATGCGGGGACAAGAAGCGTCTGGCTTAAAGCTCAGAGCGAGAATCCGAGCGGTTCTTTCAAGGACAACGGCATGACCGTTGCGGTTACGCACGGCCGTTCGCTGGGCTACGACCGGTTTACCTGCACCTCTACGGGCAACACGTCGTCTTCTCTTGCGATGTATGCCTCTCTGGCGGGCCGCAAATCTTACGTGTTCGTGCCGAACAAAAACATTTCCCTGAACAAAGTGCTGCAAACGTTAGCTTACGGCGCTAATATTTTCTCCATTGAAGGAACCTACGACCACGGCATCAAGTTTCTGGAGGAGAACAGCGAGAAGCTTGGTTTATATATTTGTAACTCGATCAACCCGTTCCGCATCGAAGGCCAGAAAAGCATCGTATACGAGCTGGCGCAGGTGATGAGCTGGAAGCTGCCGGACTGGATCTTCGTACCCGGCGGCGCGCTGAGCAACGTTTCCGCTCTCGGCAAAGGGCTCTCCGATCTTTACGCGCTCGGTCTGATCGATAAGCTGCCGCGCGTGGCGCTCGTGCAGGCGGAGGGAGCGAGTCCCTTCTACAAGATGGTCGCAGAGGGCAAAACGGCGCTGGAAGCGGAGCCGAATCCGTACACGAGAGCCTCGGCCCTCAATATCGGCGATCCGCCGAGCTGGCGCAAAGCGCAGCGCACCCTCCAGGAGACGAACGGTGTTGCCGTGTCCGTCACGGACGAGGAGATTCTGAACGCGAAGGCCGTTATCGACGGGGCCGGTATCGGCTGCGAGCCGGCTTCCGCGGCGACGGTAGCGGGTCTGCGCAAGCTCGTTTCCCAGCAGATTGTGGACAAGGACGAGACCGTGGCCTGCATTCTGACGGGTAACATGCTGAAAGATACCGATGCGCTCCGCGAGTACCACCTGGAGGATAACAAACCGTTCTCCAACAAGATCTTTCCGTCCAGCCTGACCTACGACGACATCTTTGCCATGATTAAATAAATGAGGTGCCGAGCCCCGTTTTTCCCGGAAGGGAGGACGGGGTTTTTTCTTAGTACGGCCGCCTAGCAAAAGGCC
Source organism: Paenibacillus sp. JT31N7 (assembly GCF_059692095.1). Lineage (NCBI taxonomy): Bacteria > Bacillati > Bacillota > Bacilli > Caryophanales > Paenibacillaceae > Paenibacillus > Paenibacillus sp. JT31N7. The sequence continues at coordinate 151,070 of NZ_JCAUAT010000005.1, read as the reverse complement.
GCCTTCTCGCGAAAGCGGCCTTTCATCAACCGGAACCCTTCTCCCGAAGGAATCCGGTTTATTTTTTGCTCGTCATAATGCCATAGGCGACCCGCAGAATCAGCCCCAGGAAGAGTCCGGTACCGGCAATGATGTAAAGGATCGTGAAGATTTTACCCAGCTCGGTCTGGGGAACGAAGTCCGGATGTCCCACCGTGCTCAGCGTCGCCACGCAGAAATAAAGGGAATCCAGGACGGAGAGCCCCTCCACCTGCGTGTAGAAAATCGTGCCGGACAGTAGAATCAGCAGAATCAGCACGAACAGAACCTGAAAATCTTTTTCTTTAAAAGCGTGCCATAGGCCGCCGACGAGTCTTTTGAGTGTGAGTATAAACGATACCATGGTTTCACTCCTGCTTCAGATGAAAGTACGGGGGCTGTCGTTACCGGCAAAGTGTCCGTTGTTCGTGCTCTGTGTTCCGTGTTCCGAAAGCGGCGGCCGCCGTACACAGGTCCCGGATCGTCCTACGGCACCGCTTAGCCCGGAAACCGCAAAACGGGTCTAGCGGTCAGGCTTCGGGTTTGACGAGCGCCTTCTGGCTCTGCACCTCGTTGTTCAGCGCGAGCATCCGGGCGTCCAGCGAGGCGATCAGATCGGCAGTATCCTTAAGTTCCTGACGGATTTCGGCCGGAACGCCTTCGTTGTATTTATAGTAGATTTTGTGCTCCAGGCTTGCCCAGAAATCCATGGCCACCGTGCGGATCTGGATCTCCACGGGCACATGCTCGATCCGGTTAGTGAGAAAGACGGGAATCTCAATAATAAGATGGAGACTTTGATAGCCGTTGGGCTTCGGATGCTTGATGTAGTCCTTCGTCTGAACGACCCGCACATCGTTCTGGCCGCAGATCATGTCATAGATCCGGTAGATGTCGGTTGAGAACGAGCAGATGATGCGGATTCCGGCAATGTCCCGGATATACGAGCGGGTGTTGTCCATCGTGATCTCGAGATTTTTGCGTTTAAGCTTGGTGGCGATACTTTCGGCCGATTTGATTCTCGTTTTCATATGCTCGATGGGGTTGTAGTCGTGAATGAACTGGAACTCCTCGTTCAGGATTTGCAGCTTCGTGCCGACTTCATCCAGGGCAAATTTGTAGGTGAGCAGAAAATGCGCCCAGCTTTTCATATTTTTTATATCCACAATCACAATAAATCCTCCTAACCGGCCAGACTGCTGGCCGGATTTTCGAAAGTACGGTTGTTATAAATTTTACAGGCTGCGGATAGGGAATACAAATTTCGCCGGATCTCCGCTTGAACGTGTCCGTTTCAAAAGCTTATCTTTTCCCCGAAAAATAGCGGACTATCCCTCTAATGAAGCAGGAACGAAAAAAGGGCGTTCCGCCGAACGTCCTTGTCAGGTTCAGGTAGGCTCTCGGCGATATGCCCGATAAGTTCCGAGAGATCCTCCTGTCCGGCTTGCGGAGAGAGGGTGTCCGTGAGCATCCAGCCGTTAAGGATAACCGAGTGACCTTCGTACTTGTCCGACAAATAACCGGCCGCTTGCTGGGTTTTCTCGTTTTTCATTGATATCCCCCGCTATCTATAATAGTGAGTTATTCCGGTAGCTGTTCATGAAGCGGGGCGAGAATCAAATCGGTGTTATTCCGTCTATCATGGACAAGCCTTTCGGCAAATGAAAATGGCGTTCAAACTTCGGGAAGTTTAAACGCCATTCAGGGTAGGTTCTTTCGTTTTCGACATTTCATATCGTTCTCCGCCAGCCTTTAGACAGCTATTTTAGGACATTTAGAGAAATGCTTTGAGTTCCCGGCAAGCTTTATCGTAGGCCTGCCACAGCTCTTTAAAGATGGTACCTGATAGATGAACGGCTCCGTTCTTGGCCTGATTCTCGATTTTCTCGATCAGCTTCGAAAATTGATCGATCCCTAGGCTAAGACTTGTCGATTTAAGGTCATGGGCAATATATTGAACGGCGGTCAGATCGCCCGCCCGCATTTTTTCTTCCAGCTGATTCAGCTTGGAAGGCGTCTGTTCCTGGTACATGCCGAGCAGCATGGCCAGCACGCCGGGAGAGCCGGGTTCATCCAGCCCGTTGAGCTCCTGGATAACCTCCGGTATGAGCACATGCTCGTTCACGGGCTCGGGCGGACCGGCAGGAAGCCATCTGCGGATGACGGACTGAAGCTTCGACAGCTGGATCGGCTTCGTCAAGAAGTCGTCCATACCGGCTTCCAGGCAGCGTAGGCGGTCGCTTTGCATGGCGCTTGCCGTGAGCGCGACGATGGCGCTCCGCGGATGCCGGCGGGCATTCTCCCATTCGCGGATAAGCTGGGTCGCCTGGAGTCCGTCCATGACGGGCATCTGCGAATCCATCAGCACGAGCGCATAGTCTTTGCGGGAGCGCGCTTCCAGAGCTTCTTCGCCGTTGATCGCCGTGTCGATGTGCATGAAGCCCAGCTTCTGGAGCTGAAGAAGGGCAACCTGGCGGTTGATGGCGTTGTCTTCGACGAGCAGAAGAGGCTGGCTCCGCTCTTCGTCCGTGAAGGCGGGGCCGATGCCGCTTCCGTTAACCTGCAGCGCGGCCGCCGCTTCCTGTCGGTACTCGGCTTCCGACGGAAGCGCGAGCTGCAGCTCGAACCAGAAGGAGGAACCTATGCCTACCTTGCTCGTCACGTCGATGCGGCCTTCCATCCACTCGACAAGCCGCTTGCAGATCGATAATCCGAGGCCGGTGCTCTTCTGGGCGTCTTCCCGCTCGGTATGGGCCTGGTAAAACGGCTCGAACACACGATTGACGTGTTCTTCCGGGATACCGACTCCCGTATCCGTTACTTCAAAGCGCAGAGTCTGGGAGGTGGACGAGCTTTGAAGCACACGGATCCGGATATGAACTTCGCCGTCGTCGGTAAATTTAATGGCATTTCCCGCTAAATTAATCAGAATTTGTCGGATTCTTCCTGCATCTCCGGTCAGAAATTGGCCGACGGATTCATCGACGGTCCCCCTCAGCTTATTTCGCTTACGGGAAGCGTTCGGTTCCAGGAGTCTCAGGGCGTGATTAAGGAGTTTTCGGACTTCGAAAGTTTCCGGTTCCGGCTGCATATGGCCGGCTTCGATTTTGGAAAGATCGAGAATATCGTTGATGATCGTCAGGAGAAGTGAAGCGGATTCTTCTATGATGGCTATGGACTGTTGCTGCTCTTCGGTTTGCAGAGTGTCGGCGAGGAGCTCGGCCATACCGAGAATGCCGTTCATAGGTGTGCGGATTTCATGGCTCATGGTGGCAAGAAACATGCTTTTCGCCTCGTTGGCTCTTTCGGCTTCCGCCTTGGACTGTATCAGTTCTACATTTGTTTTGGAAAGCTGCCTCTGCAGCGTGACCAGCTCGTTGTTCAGGGAGCTGAATTCGGTAAGGGCTTGTTCTTCGCGCTGTCGCGCTTGAATTACCTGCTGGGAAAGCTTCTCAATCGTTTGACGATAATGAGTGATCTCCAGGCGTTCATCCTCTGTTTTCATATTGGGATCCACGCGGAATCCTCCTTCCTCGGTAAACGAGCGGTCTCAATTGGACCGGGCTAATTCGTTTCCGATACGGTGGTGTTTCCAGTGGTCCGCCAGCCGAATGGCCTCCTGCGCGTCGTTCGCATAACCGTCGGCTCCGACCTTACGCCAGAGATCGCGGTCAATATTGAACGGCAGTCCGCCCACCAGAATGTGCACATATTGTCCTGCTTCACTGCTGCGGATTTCGGCAATTAGCTCTTCCACCAGATGCACGTGAAACGTCATTGTCGCCGAGATGGCGACTAATTGTGCTTTCTTCTCGACAAGGGTGCGGATCAAACTGCGCGTAGGGACATTGGCGCCCAGATAGTAGGTGTCCCAACCGTTCAGTTCGAAAAGATCGGCGACCATGCGTAATCCGATTTCATGCAGCTCCTGTCCCACGCAGGCGGCCACCATCGTGTTACCGCTGCGCTCGGTTGCAAATAAGTGCGGATACAAGTGCGACATTATCATCTGTGTGGCAGCCGTGCACAAGTGCTCCTGTGCGACGGTAATCTGATTGGTCTGCCACAGCCGGCCGATTTCACGTTGAGACGGTTGAAAGACATGAAGGTACAGGTCGGCTATCGCCATGCCTTCCTCCAGCTTCGTTAAAATGAGCTTCAACGCCTCGCGGCGGTCCGCCCGAAGGATAGTTTCGGTATAAGCGATTGCCGTTTCCGAGAAAGGCCGCTCTTCGGATAAGAAGGTCTCCGAAGTCCGGGCTGTTTGAATCTGATGGAATCCGACTTCGAGGTACTCGCAAATCAATGCGCGATCCGCGTCCTCGAAATGAGCGTGAATCGCTTGTTCGATCATCTGGAAATTCAGCGCCACGTCTTCCCTGGATACTTGGTAGCCGGACAGAAGCTCCGTTATCCAGGATGTGTAGTGATTGAACAAGTCGGGACTTTGCATATAGACGCTCTCAGCCAGATACTTGATGCTGTAACCGGAGTCTTGAATCGTCAGCAAACGTCCGCGTTCGCCGAACCGTTCTACCAGATCCGGCTGATACTTGTATTGAAGCTGAGTCACATACTCCGCTAAATCCTCCGCCATCTGAAAAAGGCGTCTGCCCGTTTCCTCATGATTCATGATAGGGTGACCTCCTTTGCCAGCATCATTCCGATGCCTTTTTTAGTAGACGGGAAACTCGGACGTTTCTACTATTATACCCTTTTTCGGCATAATTGGAAATTGTATGGCTCGGGGAAAGGCTTAAAAAGTTAGGATAACGGACCGGAATGTATGTTAGGATGGTGCTATCTACCTATTTCGACATATCTGAACATTTAACAAGCGAGGGATAGAAAATGAGGCGCTGGCTGGACCGTTCGCTCAAGCGGAAACTATCGTTTCTGATGCTGGTATCCATAGGAATTCCGCTGTTGTCTTTCGGAATATTTTCCTATCAAATCGCTTCGTCGGTTACGGAAGAAAAGGCGAAGCAGTCCGGTTTCGGGCTTCTGACCCAGATGAGAACCAACATGGAGCTTATGGTCCAGGATGTAGAGAACATGTCGATCTTCCTGATCGGGCAGAGAGACGTGCAGCAGTATTTGTCCGATACCCAGTGGGATGCGCTCAAACCTACCATTATTATAGGGTTTCTGACCAACCTGGCGTTTTCGAAACCTTATATTGCCGAAATCACTATAGACTCGGCGAGAGAGCTTCCCTCCTTATCCAATACAAGCATCGTCAGCTCCGGCATGCCGCCCTGGCCGGGTCCCAAAGATACGGAGCCCGGAAACCGGCCGAAATGGTGGACGCCGCTGTATAAGAACCAGACCACTATCGGCGAGAAAAATGTGATTTCCCTGGTGCGGCCCATCCGCAGCGTGAATACATTCGCCCATCTGGGCAGTCTCACCATCAGCCTGGACCAGCAAGTGATTGCCGATACCTTGCGGAAATCGAACATCAGCGAAGGCGGCAGCGTCCTGCTCGTGAACGAACAGGGCAAAATCATTGCCGGTGCCGGAATGGAATGGCTGAACCGTCCTCTGTCCGAATGGATGCCGGGTATGCCCGGTATAACAGGGACCTCGGGGTCTTTTAATGTGGGGCAGGGCACCGATAGAAATACGGTGTTGTACGATACGGTGCCCGGCGTGGACTGGAAGCTGGTCGGCATTATGCCGTACAAAAACTTCCGCGAGCAGAACCGTTACGTGCTGCTCTTAACCGCGGCGGCGGTCGCTATTGCGGTAGTTCTGGTCGCCTCGCTCGTGATCTTCTTCGTCCAGCGCGTGACGAAACCGCTGCTTATGCTGACCCGGTTCCTCAAAGACACCGACCCGGAGGAACCTATGAAAGCCCTTCCGGTCACTTCGGCCGACGAGGTCGGGCAGCTTATGCGGAGCTACAACCGGTTAAGCGACCGGATAGAACGGCTGACCGAACAGGTGAAGCTGAATGAAGCGCGGAAAAAGGAGGCCGACATGCTCGCTCTTCAAGCACAGATTCATCCGCATTTTCTGTACAATACCCTCTCCTCGGTCCACTGGATGGCTCTGATGAGCCAGGATATGAAAATTGCCGAGATGGTCGGCCATCTCAGTGATTTTCTGCGGTTCAGCCTGAACAAAGGGGCGGAGTACTGCGAGGTGCAGCAGGAAGTCGCTCACGCCGAGCACTATGCCGCCATCCAGGCCGTCCGCTATCCCGACAAATTCGATATCGAGTTTGTCGTGGATCAGGATATCCGGCAGAAGCCGGTATTGAAACTGCTTCTTCAGCCGCTCATCGAGAATGCGCTCATTCATGGCATCCAGAAGCAGCGCGAAAAAGGCAGTATCCGCGTCTACGCGCAGCGGATGGGCACGGAGCTGACTTTTATGGTGGAAGATACCGGAGTAGGAATCGAACCCGATAAATTGAACGAAATCCGGGCGGCTTTGTCTGCGGCGGACGAGCCTGTCGTGCCGGGCAGTTACGGGCTGCGCAACGTCCACCGGAGGCTGCAGCTTCATTACGGCAGCGAGGCGGGGCTGCATATCCGCAGCATCGTCGGAGAAGGCACGGTGATCACATTTATGATACCGATTGCAGAAGGGGCGGGGACGGCATGAATATTCTGATTGTCGATGACGAAGTCATTATCCGCACCGGTTTAAGCACGGTCATTCAGTGGGAAGAGCTGGGCTTCCGTCTTCTTCCGGCCGCGGAGTCGGCGGAAGAAGTGCTGGAGCGTGCCGCCGCCGAGCATCCCCATATCGTGCTGACGGACATCCGCATGGGCGGAATGGACGGAATCACGATGGCCGAGAAGGTGAAGCAGATGCTCCCGGACAGCGAAATTATCGTGCTGACGGGCTACGACGATTTTGCTTACGTCCAGCAGGCTATCCGCGGCGGCATAGGCGATTATTTGCTGAAATCGAGCCGGCCGGAAGAAATTATCCGGGCCGTGATGAAAGCGAAGCAGCGCATTGTGAGCAAGTGGGATGCCCGCAAAGCGGACAATATGCAGCGCCGCGCCTTCCGCAGCGGGCTGCTGGAGCGTCTTATGACCGAAGGCATCGACGACGCCGATTCGCTGGAGCAGGTGCCCCAGGTGCTGACCAAGCTCGGCCTGCCTCACCTGCCGGAAGCGGCCGCGGGCGTGTGCCTGCAGGTACTCCTGATCAGCGTACAGGGCTGGGGCGACAGCCGCGCTTCGGGAAGTCTGCTCCAGTTCGCCGTCGACAACATGCTCGGAGAACTGCTGCCCTGCGAAACCCTGCGGCGCAGAGACGACATCGTCGTTCTGCTCCGGGCGGACAGCAGGGACGCGGATGCTCTGCGCAGCAGGCTCGGCCGCGTCTCGGACAAGCTCAAGTGCGTATTGTTCACCTCCGCAGGCTCGCGGGTGAACGGGCTCCAGCAGGTGCCCCGATCCTACCGGGAGGCGGTCTATACCTCATCGTTCCGCGGCTTCGCGGGGGCGGAGACGCTGCTTGCCTACGAAGCGGTAGAGGGCCGCAAGGGCGGGCGCACGGTCTGCTCAAAGGAGGAAGAATCGGAAATGACGATTCTCCTGAAGAACGGCAATCCGATCGAGCTGCGCCACTTCGTGCAGAAGGCGTTGGACGGCGAGATCGCCGACGCCGAGGCAACGCCCGCTTCGCTGAAGGCTTACTCGGATTCGCTCGTCGTTGCGGCCCACCGGTGGCTGGAACGGACCGCGGCTGCGCTCGGCATGCCGCAGCTTCCCCGTCTGCCCGATCAGGACCCGGCCAAACGTGCTCAGGGAGACAAACTTCCGGGAGACGGCACGGGCACCCAAGGACAGAGCGATCTCCAGGAGAACTTGTACCTGCGGCTGCGCGTCATTATGGAAACCTACTATCAATACGTGTCCGAAGACGGCGTTCTCTATATCAAGCGGGCGATAGCCTATATCCAGGATAATCTCGAGCGGACCTTGACTCTCCAGCAGGTGGCGGGGCACGTGCATGTTCATCCGAATCATTTCAGTGAAGTTTTCAAACGGGAAACGGGCGTAAACTACATTGAATTCGTCATGAGGGAGCGCATCCGCCGGGCCGCCGAAATTTTAAGCGAAACCCCCGTCAAGGTCAGCGAGGTGGCCAAGAAGGTCGGCTACGAGGATATTAAATATTTCAGCCAGCTGTTCAAAAAATACACGGGACAGACGCCGACGGAATTCCGTGCGCGAAGCGAAGGCAAGCAGTAAAGCATGGGAAGCGGGGGCCGGCCGGTTGGCCGGATACTTGCTTTTGAACGCGGGTATCGGGTTGAATGCTGGAAATTTTTACCTTCTTAAATTTAGTAGATTCGAGCCTTGCAGGGCAATGGGGAGCCGAAAGGTCTGGATAAACCCGGGCCTGCCAGGGTTTACATATGGCTCCACGATGCTTGCCGGCATCGTAGGGGCCTTCTTGTTTTCCAGGTATTGGATGGGGGAGGCGTATAAAAAGGCTGAATTTACCCCACCCTATCCCCGAAATCACTCCCCTTTTGACAATGGCCGTCCCCTTTTATACTAAAAAAGAATAGAGATAAGGAGGGGTTACACATGATGAAAAAAACGGCAAAAACAGGTATTGCGTTGATTCTGTCACTCTCATTGTTATCCGCATGCAGCAAAGAGCCGGCAGCAACGGGCACGGGCGACGCCGCTAAAGGAACCGAGAAAGTAAAGCTTTCCCTGTGGCACAACTTTACGGGTGAAGACGCACGCGCCAAAACGATGCGGGCGATTGTGGAAGAATACAAAAAAGCGAACCCGAATGTGGAGCTTGAAGTACAGGCAATTCCGCCGGACGGTTACAAAACGCGTTTGAAAACGGTTGCAGCGGCAAACGAAATGCCGGACCTGTTCCAGATGTGGCCGGGCGCTATGACCAAAGAATTTGTAAGCGGTAACTTGCTTCAGCCTGTGGGCGATCTGCTCGATAAAAATGCGGAATGGAAGAACGGTTTCCTCCCGAACTCCTTCGACGATTTTACGGTAGACGGCAAAGTATACAGCATTCCGATGTCGCTGTCCCCGACCTCTATCCTTTACTACAACAAGAAAATTTTTGACGATAACGGCGTAACGGTACCAAAAACTTGGGATGAAATGATGAAAGCGGTCGAAACGTTCAAATCCAAGAAAATTACCCCGATCGCCCTCGGCAATAAAGCGGCATGGCTTGCGCAGTCCAGTATCCTGAGCTCTCTGGCAGACCGTTACACCGGTACGGAATGGTTTATGAAAGCGGCGGCACAAGACGGCGCGAAGTTCACGGATCCCGAATTCGTATCCGCTTTGAAAGCGCTGCAGGATCTCGGCAAGGCGGGAGCTTTCCAGGAAGGCTTCAACTCCATCGACAACACGCAAATGGAGCAAATGTTTGCACAAGGCAAAGCGGCTATGATGATCGACGGCGGATGGGCGCTGACCAACCTGACCAACGGCGCGCAGCCGGAAGCGTTGAACAACATCGAAGTCACGGTGCTGCCTTCCGTTCCTAACGGCAAAGGCGATCCGCAATCCCTCTCCGGCGTTGTAGGCATAGGCCTGGGCCTCAACAAGAAAGTGGAGGGCGCGAAGAAAGAAGCGGCTGACAAGCTGATCCAGGCGTTGGCCGGACCGGAGGCGCAGAAGCGCACGCTGGAGTCCAACCAGTTGGTCTCCTATAAAGTCGAGCTGGATAAGAGCAAGGTTTCCACTCTTTTCGCGAAAGTGAACGACCTGGTCGGCCAGGTAAAACGTACGCCGGTTTATGATTCCCAGCTTTCCTCGGCGGCTTCCGAAGTGATCAACAACGGCATTCAGGAGCTTCTGATGGGCGGCAAAGCGGAAGATGTAGCGAAGAAACTGCAGGATGCACAGGCGAAGTCCCTCGGCAAATAACAGGATTCCGAAAGTAGAAGAAGCGGGGCGCCAGTCGCCCCGTTTTTAACAAAGAGAATCGGAGAGAGCCAGAACGGCGGAGAAAGACCTGCCGGAACAACGGACGGCCGGATATCGGCGCGGCCGGGAAGCCGGAAAATTTTCGGACGATTGAACTCATAAAAAGAACGATCCCGGTGAAAAGCCGGGCACACGGAATTCCCGGTATGAAAGCACGGCGGAAATAAGTCTCGCAGTCTGCTCGCGTTACGCAGTCTGAAGCTGTTTCCGCACGCTGCTTCACCGGCGAATAACCATACTTCCTGATAGGTTTAGTAGAAATTCTTTTTGAACCGCCTAGAAGGTACACCAACAGGAGGGGAGAGACGCCATGACTTCCTCGTCAAGAAGGACCAACTTTATCGTGCTTGGTCTCCTGCCTGCGCTGCTTATTTACAGCGTATTTGTCATTATCCCGATTTTCTGGTCGGCGTATTACGGGTTTTTCGACTGGAAAGGGATTGGAGAAGCCAAGTTCAACGGATTTGATAACTATGTCGAAGCCCTGAAGGATCCGATCTTCTGGCTCGCGTTAAAAAATAACCTGATCGTGGTAGCGGCCTCCGTCTTCGGACAAGTGCCGATCGCGCTCGTGCTGGCCCTGGTGCTGCGCAAGAGCAACTTTTTCCAGCGTTTCATCCGTTCGGCGGTATTTATGCCGATGGTGCTTTCGTCGGTCGTTGTCGGGATTATTTGGAGCTACATTTATCACCCGCAAATCGGGATTCTGAATTTCCTGCTGGATGCGGTGGGGCTGGAATCGTGGAAGAAAGCCTGGCTTTCCGACAAATCGGTATCCATGCTCGCGCTGACCGTTCCGATTATCTGGAACTATATCGGGCCTTATCTGATTATGTTTATCGCGGCGCTTCAAAATATTCCTTCGGATATTGACGATGCCGCCATGATCGACGGGGCGACGGGAAGCCGCAAGCTGTTCTCCGTTACGCTGCCGATGATCTGGGATACCGTGAAGGTCACGATCGTGCTTTGTATTTCGGGAAGCTTGAAAGCTTTCGACCTGATCTATGTCATGACCGGGGGCGGTCCTGCGCATTCAACGGAACTGCTCGCCTCCTATATGTACAACAACACGTTCTCCGTCTACCGCTTCGGTTACGGCAGCGCCATTTCCACGCTGATCATCATTATCAGCCTGGTGCTGATCGCCGGAAGCCAGCGTCTCATGAGACGGAATCAGGCTGTATGACGAAAGGAGGAGGGCTAGTATGCCACAGATGACCGGAACCGCCGTTCCTCCCGTGAAAGGGACGGAACCCGCCCGTAGAGAGAACGTTTTTGGCAAGTTCGCCAAAAGCTCGATTTTAAATATTTTGCTCGCGATATATGCGCTCGTTACGCTGTACCCGCTGATCTGGCTGTTTATCAGCGCATTCAAGACCAACGACGAATTTTTCGACAAGCCGTTCGGCCTTCCGGCGGAATGGAAATGGGACAACTTCGTGCAGGCCTGGAAAGTGGCCGACATCGAGACGGCCATTATCAACTCGGCGATCGTCACGCTGGTTGCGCTGGTGCTTACCCTGGCGATCGGCGCGCTGACCGCATTCGTGCTCTCCCGCTTCTCGTTCCGCATGCGCGGACCGCTGATGGGCTACTTCCTGCTTGGCATGCTCATTCCCGTGCACAGTACGCTTGTGCCGCTGTTCATCATGCTGAAAAAAATCGGCATGCTCGATACGTACGGCGCGCTGATTCTGCCGTACGTCGCCTTTGAACTGCCGGTAGCCATCTTCATCATCGCGGCCTACATGACGTCGGTGCCGAAGGAAATCGAGGAAGCGGCGCTGATCGACGGTACGGGCTACTGGGGCATTTTCACCAAAATGCTGCTGCCCCTGTCCGTTCCCGCGCTGTCCACCGTCGGAATTCTCGCGTTCCTGCGCTACTGGAACGATTTCGCGTTCGCGCTCGTGTTTATCAACAAGCCGTCCCTCAAGACGCTTCCGCTCAGCTTGTCGCAGTTCGCTACCGGCTTCGGCACGGACTACAGGCTGACGATGGCGGCCATGGCCATCTCGGTTATCCCGACCATTCTGATCTACCTGGCGTTCCAGGAGCAGATCATGAAGGGCATGGTTGCCGGCGCGGTCAAGGGGTAGTGGAATGAACGCGTACGGAACTAAGAATTAAACATCGAAAAGCCTCCGTAAACGGACACACTCAAGTGTTCCGTCAGGGGGCTTTTTATGCTTGCAAGGGGGAGAAAATCGGATGAACATTTACAGACTCACCGCTGCATACGCGAAAATCGCGATAAAAATCAAGTAAGTTATACTGACGTTTTTCATGTAAGAGTTAAAACGTTTGTTTTTTTTGTAATCCAGATAGGCACAGACGAGGGCAGCAGCGATAAGCAAGCACGCCGTGGTAACACGAATCTCGCGACTGAAGTTTAGGTATTTTATAGCTATCAATGCGATAATGCTCAGGGATGAATACAGAAGAGCAATCAAACCATCACCTCCGGGTAAAGAAAATAAACCAAAATTACGATCATATTTGTATATTTTACCATATTTTTTATGTCTAGATAGCACCCGGCCAGAACTTAAAAAAACATCAAAAAAATCCCTCCGAAGTAAACTTTGTCTACTTTAAGAAGGGATTTTTTTCACGCTTTCTTCTATGCGAACGTTCCGGCCTTGTACAGCGCGCCTGACAGGCATGAACGGTGTGAGGAAGTCAGCTGCCCGGAGGCAGACAGGGCTGTTGTCCGTTACTGGACGCGGCTCTGTTTTTTGTTTCTCATTTTTTCGAAGGCCATGTCAACGAGTTTCGGGAGCACCGCCACTAAAACTCCTGTCGCAACCTTTTGCATCAAGGAAGATTTCATGACTCATTCTCCTCTCTTGTTCTGTTGTATTTCTTCTTAACCGGAGGGGAAAAGGATGAAACGGGACAGACCCGATTAACACGATTTTCCAACCGTGTCTATTCGTTGCTCCCTCTATAAAAGGGCAGAAAAAGCCTGCATAAGCGACATATTTAATATTTCTGTAAACAAAACTTAATAAATATACAGGATTGTAAACATTGACAGCTTTTAACAGCCGGAGGATAATAATTGTAACATATGGAAAAAGGAGGGGAGACAGCGAACAGGTTATCGTTTGTATTGGAGTTCGTGAACACAAGAACTCGGTTGCACCCTCACACATTAACCCTTTAAAGGAGTGTAGTCATGTACGATAAAATCGTAGACATTTTGTGCGCTATCAAAGAAGATCAGCCGGAACTCCGTCATTCCCTGTCCCCCGCAACGGACCTTAACAACGATATAGGCCTCGATTCTCTGCAAATGATCCAGTTTATGCTGAAAGTCGAGGATCAGCTGAACGTGGCCATCGACTACGACCAGTTCGATTACGAGCATCTCCAGTCGATCGAAGCGTTTATCTCTTTTTTGAAAAGCTGCCAGTCTCAGGCGCAGCCGCTGTACGAAGATGTCAAGCAGTGAGGCGGGCGTGATTCCGAAAACCGTTATGGGAACCTTCGATCCCGAAACGCGCTGGAGGGATCCGGATCTGGCCCGGCTGCCGGCTATGCCCGATAAAGACCGCGAATCGATCGTCCTGTGTATGGACGACCTGTTGTTTCCGTTCTGCGGACCGGACGATATTTTATACAGCCGATGCAAAATCGACCCAGCGCTGCACGAGTACCTGGACGGGTTAGGCTTCTCCTTCCGGAACCGTTATCTCTATGATTTGAACGACGAGCGGGAGCCTCTGCCGGTACAGGACGATTTCAAGCGGTGTGTGTTCCGGCTTGCGGCCGACAAAGCCAAGCTTGTTAATCCGGAAAACAGGGTGCTGCAGGCCGCCGGTTCCGGTTATTCCGCCGGTGCGGGGCAGCCGGAGCCCTTCGCCCCGGCGAGTGCCGACGGAGCTTCCCGGCAAGCGCAATCGGCGGAAGAGACCGGAGTCACCGGTGCGGCCGGCATCTTGTCTCCGTACGCCATTACGGCGGAGACGGAAGAATACCTGCGGGCTGCCGGCCCGCTGGAGCCTCTGCCGGACCTGGAGACGGTTGTACGCGTCAATTCGAAGATGTACTCCAACCGTCTCTTGGCCAGAATCGGCGAGAAGTGTTACGGCACGGAGGCGGACAGCGCAGCGGAAGTGGAGACTGCCGGGAATGCGCTTCTGAAGCAGGGGCCTTACCTGCTGAAAGATCCCTTCGGCGTTTCGGGCAAGGGCAATCTGCTCATCGATAGCGAAGCGATGCAGCGGAGGATTGCGGACCACCTGCGTAAGCAGGAGGGAAGCGGACTGCGTTCTCATTTCCTGCTGGAGCCTCTGCTGAAGAAAGCAGTCGATTTCAGCTCTCACTGGCTCATCCGGGAGAGCGGGGAGATGGAATTCATCTCCGTTCAGCGGATGATCAACCATCAGCAAAATTACGGCGGGTCGATCAAAGCGGACGAAGCGTTTATTTCCCTTCTGGAGAACGCCGGCTATTTCGGCGTCATGGAGAAAGCGCTCCGGCTTCTGGCGGAGGACGGCTACCACGGCTTCGTCTGCTTTGACTCCATGATACTGGAAGATGGGGAAGTCGTATCCATTGTGGAGATTAACGCCCGCAAGTCCATGGGCCTCATTAACGCTTATCTCGATAAATGCTGGGAGAAGCACGGCCGTACGGGTTGGCTTACGTTCCTTTCCCTCGGTTTTCCGGAAGACTTCGCGTTCGGCAGTCTGCTGCACGCTCTGCGCGCATCCGGTCTGCTGCTGGCGGCCCCCGGCGGGTACGGGATCGTTCCTCTTTCATCCAATACCGTGATAGTCAACGAGATTCTGACCCGCCGCCGCATGGCCGAGGGAACGCTGAACAAACGAGGCATGCCGAAGGGACGGCTGTATGTATCGGTGGTCGGCCGTGACGACGAACACCGCAGCGAACTGATCGAAAGCTTGCGGCACGTTCTCGCCGGGTTATCCGTTAAAGTGTACAACTAAATCTGCAACTCGGGAGCTGCGCATGAATTCATCTTCGGTTACCTTGCTGGCGTCGGGGAATTCGCTCGGCGCATACATTCCGGCTATGCATCTGCACACGTACCTGCAGGGCAGAGGAGTCGGATCCGACGTTCAAGTTCTGGAGAACTTGTATCACGAAGAAGTCCGGAACAAGATCCGGGCTACCAAAAAAGCGTTCCATGCGGACTTCTCCGTAGCCCGTATGGGGCATAAGCTGGCTAGGCCCGTCGACACTTCCCTGAACGAGGAAGCGGTCCTGAGGCTGCTCGAGGACTGGATGCGGGACGGTAATACCCGGTTTGCGGTGTTCACCGGCTTCTGGCTGCCGATCCTGGAGCGTTACAAGGCGGCTGCCGGCCGGCCCCTGGATATCCGGCTGATCCGGCTGGACGCGTGGGATACGCCATCGTTTAAAGTGCACAAGCAGCTGTATCCCGGCTACGACAACGTCTGGTTCTACGAGCCTTCGGAGCTGTCCCCGGGCGGCTACATCGCTTCGGACGAAGCGGAGCCCCTGCCTTACGGGCAGCGTGCCGGAAGCATTCTGATCCACGGAGGCGGCTGGGGGATCGGCACTTACGCCGAGACGATCCGAGAACTCCGTGCGCTCGGGCGCCGGCTCGATGTGATCGTCTATGACCCCTCCGAGGTGGAGGAGGACGATGGGTTTACGCGCTACTTCGGAACGGATGCCTCTTGGGATCCGTGGAGCCGGGATGCACAGGGGCGGCATACGTTTCCGCCGATGGTCCGTTATGTCCGTGAGGACGGCGTTCTCCGGGAGTACCCGCTCCGGGATTACTCCATTTACACGGACCTGATGCGCAATTGCGCAGCAATCATCAGCAAGCCGGGGGGAGCTACCCTGAACGATTCGCTGTCGTTCGGAATCCCTTTTGTCATGCTGGAGCCGTTCGGCGACCATGAGCTTCATAATTCAACCTACTGGGAGTCCTGCGGATTCGGTATCCGTTTTGCGGAGTGGAAAGCCCGGGATTTTTCGGAACATCTGCTGAAGGGAATTTGCACACGATTGCTGGAGCAGCGGTCAAAAATCAACCATTTTGGGAGGAACACTTATGCAGCCGAAAACAGCAGTTACGTTTGACCAACTTACGTTCAAAAATATGAAAAGGACCCTGGTTCCGCTGGCGGAAACGGGAAGGAAGCGCAGGGAAGATCCGGCTTATGCGGCTCCCGTGCCTTACGAGATCGGAATCAAGCTTAATAACGGCTGTAACCTGCGCTGCAAACACTGCTTCGAATGGAATCCGGACGGCTTCCATCACGGTTTTGCCAAAGAAGTGAAGAACGATGAAATCGAGATTCCCGTCGTGGAGAAGCTTCTGGCTGAAACAAGAGAACGCAAATCGCGTGTATTCCTGTGGGGCGGAGAGCCGTTATTCTACTCCAAGTTCGATGAACTGGCGGAATTGCTGGCCAAAGAAGACCGGTACACGACCATTTGCACGAATGCCATTCTCATTGAGCAGAAGCTGGATTCCATTCTGAAAATGTCGGAAAATCTCGTCATGCTGGTCAGCCTGGAAGGCTTCGAGAAGGAGAATGACGCGATCCGGGGCAAAGGCACGTTCAAGAAAGTGATTCACGCCGTCCAACTCCTTCTGGATCTGCAAAAGCAGGGCGTGTACAAAGGCAAGGTGTCCGTAGCCTTGACCGTAAACGACCAGATGGTCGGCCAGTTGTACAGCTTTATGGAATACTTCGAAGAAATGGGCGTCGATTCCGTCTACTTCTGCTTCCCTTGGTACATCCCCACCGATACGGCGGAGAAAATGGACACCTACTTCGATGCCCATTTCCCGCACCTGGCCGCCCGTTTCGAAGAAGGCCACAAGAACAGCTGGCATTCGTTCACGTTCCACATCTCGCCCGACAATTATGACACGCTGATCGCTGAACTGAACCGCGTCAATTCCCGGGTATGGAATGTTCGAGTCCGCTACCAGCCCGCTCTGGAGCCGGAGGAAGTGGAAGACTTTGTCCGGGGCAGCGAGAAGCCGGCCATGAAACGGACGAAGTGCTTTTCGATCTCCAACCGGATGGACGTTATGCCGGACGGCAAAGTGAATCCGTGCAAATTTTTCCCGGAATTCAGCGTCGGCAACTTGAATGAAGAAAGCGTGGCGGATATTTTCCACGGCGACGATCTCCGCAAGCAGCGCGAAATTCTGGCCTGCGGTCTAATGCCGATTTGCTCCAAATGCGTACTGCTTTATAACAACGGAATTTAAACGTTTAAACTTTATGCCGCCCAATCAGGCAAAACAGGCAATCGTTCAGGAGGGGCAGGGATGGACTTCATCCGTGTGCGGGAACTGCACAAATCGTTCGTGTATTACCGGAAAGAAGCCGGGCTTAAAAATTCTCTGAAAAATTTATTCGCCCGCAAGTCGCTGGTGAAGGAAGCGGTTAAATCCGTTTCCTTCGACATCGGCCCCGGCGAGTGCGTCGGGTTTCTCGGACCCAACGGGGCGGGTAAAACCACGACCCTCAAAATGCTGTCGGGCATTCTGTATCCCACCGGCGGGGAAGCCGACGTGCTCGGCTATGTGCCGTGGGAGAGGAAAAACGAATTCAAACGGCTTTTTTCCATAGTGATGGGCCAGAAAAACCAGCTTTGGTGGGATCTTCCCGCGAGCGAGTCGATTTATCTGAACAAATGTATCTATGACGTGGACGACGATCTTTACCGCCGGAGCCTCGCCGAGTTATCGGAAATGCTGGATGTTCAGGAGCTGCTGAACGTGCAGGTGCGCCGGCTATCCCTGGGTGAACGGATGAAGATGGAGCTGATCGCCGCTCTTATCCACCGGCCCCGGCTGCTTTATCTGGACGAGCCGACGATCGGCCTCGATTTTCCTTCCCAGAAGAAGGTCAGGGAGTTTCTGAAATATTACAATGAGCAGTTCGGCGCGACGATTCTGCTGACGAGCCACTACATGAAGGATGTGGAGGACCTGTGCAAGCGGACGATCATCATTAACGAAGGAAGTCTGCTGTATGACGGGGACCTCCATAAGATCAACGATCTTTTCGGCGAGCAGAAAATTATCCGGCTGCAGTTCTCAGAGCCCGTTGCCGAGCAGCGGTTGGTCAAATTCGGCAAACTCGTCAGCGGAGACGGCTACAATGCCGTTCTGGAGCTGCCGAAGCACCGCTTGAAGGAAGTGTCGCGCGCCGTGCTCGATGCGTTTCCGATCGTCGACTGGACAATCGAAGACGTGCCGATCGAGGAAAGCATTTCGATGCTCTACCGCAAGGAATCCGTCGGATGAACAGACGTAAATTGTACATGGCGGTTTTTTCGATGGGCATCCAGCATTCGATGGAATACCGGTTTCACTTCTTTCTCGGTCTGCTGGGAGCCGCTTTTCCGATCCTTGTTCAGTATTTCATCTGGACGGCGGTGTACCGGCATTCCGGCCAGGCGGCGCTGTTCTCGTACTCGTACGGGCAAATTATTTTGTACACCATTTTGGCGGGTCTGGTGTCCAAGCTGATCGCTACCCAGTTCGAGCACCAGATTGCCGACGATATCAAAAACGGCGGTCTTAACAAATACTTGATCAAACCGGTCAGCTACTTCGGTTATCGGCTGGTGTCCTTTTTCGGGCAGAAGGCGATCTATTACGGAATTACGGCGCTTCTGCTTATCGGGATTATCTGGATTGCGTCCGCCAGGGAAGTGCTCGATGTGGAGGCCGTACGGCTGATCTTGTTTGCCTTCACGCTGTGCGGGGCGCTTCTGCTCAACTTTCTGATCGCCTATTGCATCTGCGCCAGCGCCTTTTATCTGCATGAAATCTCGTATTTTTTCGTCATTTCAAGTCTGCTTGTCAATATCTTGAGCGGAGGCATGTTTCCTTTGGAGATTTTCGGGGAAACGGTTGTGAAGGCGCTTCAATATACGCCGTTCCCGTATACGATTTATTTTCCGGTCAATGTTCTCAGCGGCAAGACGGAAGCGGCGGCCATGTACCAGGGGCTGCTGATCCAGTGCGGGTGGATTCTGCTGTTCTTCTGGCTTTCCCGCCTGACGTGGCGCGTATCCATGAAGAAATATTCGGCGGTTGGGGGGTAGCGGACGTTCCATATGTTTAAGATCATGAGAAAATACGCGCACCTGTACGGCATGTTCATCAAAAATTGCCTCATTGCCCAGATGGAGTTCAGAGGCAATTTTATAATGAGCCTGCTGGTCGAATCCGTCTACCTGCTCGCCAAGCTGCTGTATGTGCTCGTCGTGTTCCGTACCGATCTTCATGTAGACGGGATACCGCCCGAAGGGCTGCTGCTATTTATAGGGATGCATACCGTGGCGACCGGAATTTATGTCGGCCTGTTTTTTACAAATTTCATGAAAATTCCCGAGTATATCAAAGACGGTTCGCTAGACCTCATGTTGACGAAACCGGTTTCTCTCCAGTTCATGGCTTCCCTGCGCTATGTGGATCTGGCGCTCCCGATCCCCGACATTCTGGTCGGGTTCGTGATGGTCGGTATCGGCTGGCACGCCATGGATATTCCGCTGTCGTTCATACAGCTCGCGGGATTTGCCCTGCTGCTCGTCGTCTCCGTTGTCATCACGTACTGCCTGATGATTATTCCGGCGCTGCTGTCGTTCTGGTTCGTCCAAACGGGCTCGGTGTCGGAGATCGCCCATTCCGTCTGGGACGCCAACAATTTTCCGATGGCCATTTACCCGGCCTGGGTCCGCCGGATCGGCACCTTTGTTATTCCTCTGTTCCTGATTACCAATTTCGGACCGATGTTCCTGCTCGGGCAGCTCAGCTGGCTCTATGCGGGGCTGGCGCTGGCCGGATCGCTGCTGCTCTTCGCTGCCGTACGGCTGCTCTGGAAACAAGCCGTCAGGGGGTATAGCAGCGCGAGCAGCTAAGACGGCTCTGAGGCCGATAAACGGCCGGGGCGGGCAGTATGCACGAAGATCGCCTCCTGCTGGAGCCAGCCGCTGCCCCGTGCCTGAGCTGGCGCTCTGTGACTGAGCTAGCGCTCTGTGTTTGAGCTGGCGCTCTGTGCTTGAGCTGGCGCCCTGTGCTTGAGCTGGCGCTCTGTGCTTGAGCTGGCGCCCTGTGCTTGAGCTGGCGCTCCGTGCCTGAGCTGGCGCCCCGTGCCGGGTCTGCAAGGGAGCTTCCGGCGGAAAAATTTTTTCGAAGAATTCTGGATTCCCATCCTACACTTAGAAAAGGAAGTGCCAAAGCATGCCGGATGTTGCGACAAGTGAGGGATACACCTCGTTAAACTGCGTATTTCAGGAGCCGGGCCGGATCGAGCTGCTGGAGGAGAAGGTGCCCGAGCCGGGACCGGGACAAATTTTATGTGCGGCCAAAAAGTCGCTGATCAGTACGGGCACGGAATTGGCCTGTCTGAGAGGGCGCTTCGACGAGGGAACAGTCTGGTCCTCTTGGGTCCGCTATCCGTTCTATCCGGGCTACTCCATGGCGGCGGAAGTGCTGCGGACGGGCAGCGGGGTGGAAGGAATCCAAACCGGCGACAGGATTATCTGCCCAGCCGGACACCGCCAGTACTTCCTGGCCGATTACCGGGAAGCGGCGCTTATTCCCGATACGGTTCTTGACGAAGAGGCGGTTTTTACGCAGATCGCGAAAGTCGCCCTGCTGGGTGTCCTGCGCGCCGAGCCCGCATTCGGCGAAAGAGTGGGCGTCGTCGGGCTCGGTCTTATCGGCCAGCTCGTGGTGCAGTATCTGAATTCGAGCGGTGCGCGCCAAATTATCGCGATTGCGCCGGAGAGCTCCCGTCTGGATCAAGCCCGCCGAAACGGGGCGACGGATCTGCTGGATCTTCCGGTGGCCGAAGCATTCGGATCCGTGGAAGAGCTCACCGGAGGCAGGATGCTGGACACGGTGTACGATGTCACGGGCTCCTACGCTGTACTGCCGCACTGTACGCAGCTCACCCGGGACCTCGGCAAAGTGATCCTGCTGGGGGACTCGACAGAACCTTCGAAGCAGACCATCGGGCCGAAAGTCGTCTTTAATTCGGTCAGCATACTGGGGATTCACGGCCGGATGATGGAAGGGTTTAAAGGCTGGACGGAAGCGGACATGAACGGATTCATATTCGAATCCCTCCGTCGCGGAAAGCTGGACGTCGCAAGTCTCATTAGCGAGGAAGTAAGCCCGCTCGAAGCCGTATCGGTGTATTCCCGGCTCGCCGGGCGGAAGTCCGATGTCATGGGCGTTTTGTTCGATTGGTCGCAAATGTAACGGCAGAGGAGGCAACTCAATGAGAGCGTGTAACGAGCTTACGCTTAAGGAGAAAATAGGCCAGCTGCTTATGGCCGGTTTCGAAGGTCTTACACCGGATGCGAATATCCGGGACCTTTTGCAGAACCATTTGGCCGGTGGGGTCGTGCTCTTTTCCCGCAACCTGGACAACCCGGGGCAAGCTTTCGCTTTAACGGAAGAACTTCAGCGGATGGCTGTGGCGGTGACGGGCATACCGCTGTGGATCGGGACGGACCAGGAGGGTGGCATGGTAGTCCGGGTAAGGCAGGGGATTGCGCAGCTGCCTGCGGCGATGGCGCTGGGAGCGGCACGTAATCCCGGGCTGCTCTACGAAGCCGCCAAAGGCACGGCGGAAGAGCTGAAGGCGCTGGGCATCAATATGAATTTCGCGCCGGTGGTGGACATCAACATCAATCCGCGAAATCCGATCATTGATGTCCGTTCGTTCGGAGACGATGCCGAACTAGTCTCCGAGCTGGGGATCGCCGCCATGCTCGGCTTTCAGGACGGTGGGGTCGCCTCCGTCATCAAGCATTTTCCGGGGCACGGAGATACGGAGACGGATTCCCACGCGGAACTGCCGGTCGTGAGGCATTCCCTCGAACGGCTGCGGTCGGTGGAGCTTGTGCCGTTCCAACGGGCAGCCCTGACCGGGGCCGAAGCCGTTATGACGGCCCACGTCGGTATTCCGCTGCTCACCGGCGGCGAGGCTGTTCCGGCCACGCTCTCCCGGGAAGTCCTGACGGGACTGCTGCGGGAGGAGCTGGGCTTCGACGGGCTTATCGTGACCGACTGCATGGAAATGGACGCCGTGACGCAGGGAATCGGCGTGGGCGAGGCAGTCGTCCGGGCCATGATGGCCGGAGCGGATCTTCTGCTCGTCAGCCACACGTACGAAAGCCAATTGGAGGCGGTGGCGGCTCTGGAGCGTGCCGTGGCGGACGGGCGTCTGACGGAGGAGCGGATCGACGCTTCCGTGGAGCGTATTCTTCGCCTGAAAGAGCGCCGCATCGGAGAGCTGCGGGAGCGCAGCTGGGAAGAAGCGCAGCTTCTGCTGGAGAATCCGCAGACGCTGGGGACGATAGAGCGGCTCCGCGAGGAAAGCATCACGGCCGTCAACCGTGAGCCGGATTTCTGCAGGCTGTCTCCGGACGTCGACACGCTGGTACTCTGGCCGCACATTACGGCTGCCTGCAAATCCGAAGACGAGCCGGTACACGATGCTACCCTGGCGGGCTTTCTGCGCCCTTTTATCGGGGCGAATCTCACGGAGCGCGTGTACGGGACCAGCCCGGGGCCGGATGAGATTGCGGCCATGGCTTCCGAAGCGCAGCGATACGGGCAGATCGTCGCCGGCATTTTCCACACGGCTTCCAATCCTGGACAAACTGCACTGGTCCGCGAGCTGCTGAAGGGCGGCGCCAAAGTCATTCCGGTCTCCCTGCGCAACCCCGTCGATCTAGCTGCATTCCCGGAGGCCAAAGGCTTCCTGGCCTGCTACGAGCATCATCCGTATAGCCTGCAGGCCCTGGCCCGTGTTCTGACGGGCATATCGGAGCCTGCCGGAACTCTGCCGGTCACCATTCCGGATTACATCTCAGAAAGGGGAGAATCAGATGAACGCCGTTCAGCTTCCGTTATCGAATCCGCCACTTAAAGGTTTTTTGCGGTGGGGCTACACACTTTCCATTACGAGCGGACACGAAGAAACGATTCCCTGGTTTTACAGCAATTTTATCCAGTTGTCCTGCACGAAGAAGTTTTTGGAGGACGGCAGGCAGTGCTACGTCGACTTTTTCCGGGGCGAGCCCAATGAACTGAATTTCAACAACCCGTTCTTGCTCACATGCACCGTCAATTATACGTTTATGGAAAATCTGGCGCTGGATGATTGGCCGAAATTTTTTGCGGATCAGATCCGTAACGAGTATTACTGTATTGTTTTTTTGGACGAATCCAGGCTGTCGCCGGCAGCTTGCTATCAGCAGGAACCGTTTCCCCATCACCTTTTTCTGTACGGATTCAATTGGGAAGAACGGATCTTTTATGCCTCCATGTTCGACAATACGGGAGTATACCGCAATCTGGAAATTACTTTCGAAGAGTTTCTCGATGCCGTAAATTCCATGAAAAAGCTGCTGAAGGAGGGGCAAACGTCCGATCACCATACGTATTTTTACAAATACGAGGCGGAATTCCACTATCCTTTTGACAAAATAGCCGCGATCGACCAATTGCGCGACTATCTTAACGGGGAGACCCGCTTAAACCGGATCAATTACAACCCGGACGAGGATGAAGCTTTCGGAATCAGGGTATACGACTATTTGCAGATGTACTATGACGCCGTAGAGCAAAACGATCCCCGGCTGGGAGTCCGCAACGATGTGCGGCACCTTCATCTCTTGTGGGAGCATAAAAAAATGATGAGCGAGCGGATCGAATATCTCGTGAATGAGGGGATCATTCCGTATGACGAGGAGCTTGTGGAAGGCTATAAAGATCTGGCCAAAAGAGCAATGAAGCTGAGGGACCAGTACATTCGCCATGAATTCCGCGAGGATAAGGGAATGTATGAACGGTTGAGGCTCCGGTTCGACCAATTCCGGGATGAAGAACCGGTTCTCCTGCAAAAGCTGATTGCACTGCTCGAAAGCTGAAAAAGGCCCCGGGGAGGAAACCGCCGGAACCGGACGCGGCGCATACCGGAAGGCCGGGTTTTCTGCAGGGGGTCGGGATAGCCGTGCGCTGTGAAAAAAAAGCAGCGGGTAAAGAAAGGGCTTGGGCGAGGAGCAAAGAACAACGTTCTTCGGCAGGGCATGATGTTAAGTGTTCAGCCCGCCGCTCCTAATGCCGGAGCCGAATTTTTGATCTGTTCGGCCAGCCGGGCTACAGCCGCGTCAGGCTCGGTAACGTAATACAGGTAGGACGATCGGCCGGTATCCAGCTTCCACCAGAGCCAGTGCAGGCGGGACTCATTGCGGAACTCCGCTTTGGATACCGGCGTATAAATCCGGCCATCCGCGTCGACGAGAATAATCCGGCCTTTGGAATTTTCATAAGAAAGCCGGAGAGGTTCCTTGCCGGGAATAAAGGCGGAGGTTGCTTCTTCTTTCCGCAAAGCTTGCTTGGTGAGGGCCAGGCGGGTAAACGATTCAATGACGCTCTGGTCGCGGTAAGTGAAATCTTCGTCAGGCAGATAAAAGGAAGCGGGCTGCGAGCGGGTCATCAGTTCGCCATATGTCATGGAACCCGGCACGAGCCTGTTTAGCAGCGCGCTTAATACCAGGGAGACAAGGACGGCCGTTATAATTAGGCCTGCCGCTACTCTACGTCCGAAACCTTCCGGAAAACTCCATTTACCGAACCATTGAAAAAAACGCAGTGTCATTGTACCGCCTCCCGGATTATAATTGTAAGCGATTTCAATAAAACTTGGATTAAAGTATGGACCCGTCGGGTGTCTCGCATGATGCCCACGATAAGGGTGTGGCTGCGCTCCGGTCAGGCATGAGCTGTGCTCAAGATTCCTGCTGCCGCTGCGCACTTGCCGGTAAAATTACTTAAACGGATTCCGCTAGTTAGACGCTAATTTTTGAAAAAATTTTCTTCCGGTCTTGGATTAAAAGGATCGCTGGGTAAACCGAGCCGCAGGGTGCACATACGATGCGATTCGTTAAAGGCAAGCCGCATTTCATGCAGCTTGCCTGGCTTGCGTGGCGTGGAGAAGATAGAACTGCGGCAGGTTGGTAAAAGAGGAGCATGGGATACGGACATAGGGCTGTTTGACGAAGGAAGCAGGTACGGATTTAGAGCGGGAACAACGGTAAGTAGTCAGGCAGAAGATATGGAACCGCAGCAGAACGTATTAAAATAACGGCATGAGTTCAGTATTCGGTTGTAATGACCGGCGTGCCAATTGTGATACGCTGCAGTCCACTTTCAGTTACCGTGTGAACCGCGGCCTGCAGATTGACGCGTTTGCCGCCGCTGATTACGGAAGCGTGGAGCTTGGGCACGCCCATCGTTATACTGACGGTCTCTCCGTCGGCATAACGCTCCAGCGGAGCGGCGCCGAGCCGCTTCGCAAGCAGCGCCTGGAGCCCGTCGGCCTGAGCCGCGGCTCCTGCCGAAGGCCGGGCTGCGGCTCCCTGCAGGACGACGTTGCAGTCCGCCTGCACACTTGCCGCTTGCAGGGCGGCCTCCAGGCTTTCCCGGCGCGCTTCCAGGGCCGGGAGGCCGTCGGCTGCGCGCGCCTCCAGCCGGGCGATGACGAACGCGCTGCCGTCGTCAAGGCGGGCGAGCTGCAGCGACAGCCCGCCGCCGCCCGCCGCAGAGCCGCCGCCCGCCGCAGAGCCGCCGCCCGCCGCAGAGCCGCCGCCCGCCGCAGAGCCGCCGCCCGCCGCAGAGCCGCCGCCCGCCGCAGAGCCGCCGCCCGCCGCAGCGGCCGTGGCGTAGACGGCGTGGCCGGAAGCGCGGCTGACGGTGCCTGCCGGCAGCGACAGCCGCGCAGCCAGCGCGTCGCCCGCTGCGGCGAGCGCGTCGTCACCTGCCGCGGCAGGCAGCGGAGCCGCGTAGCGCAGCGTGACGGCGGCGTCCGGCGCAAGCACGCCGTCTGCGGCGGCCAGCAGCGCGGCAAGGTCGGAGCGGCCTGCGTCCGCGGCCGTCGGTTTCGCGGCGGCAGACCAGCCGGCGAGCAGCAGCGCGGCCAACAGCGCGATGCCCCAGAGCAGCCCGCGCGCCGGGTTACCACGCCGCGGCTCTGCCTGCGGTCCCGCTGCAGCGGGTTGTCCCGCTTCGGCGCGGTTCGGCTTCCGTCCGCACCGCAGCTGCGTCCGCGCGCTCTTTTGTAAGGTGCTCTTCGTCATCACGCTTCTCATCATCTCTATCGCTCCGTTTCCCGTTCGAATCTAGCAATCTAGTAACAGCCTTGCCGGAGCGGATAGCTTTTATACATCCTCCACCTAAATGCTGCAAATCTCCTTATTTCCTCGGTTAGCTCCTCTTTTCACGCGCAAAAAGCAGGGCTGGCCCCCAAGCGGCAAAACACGCTTGAGAACCAGCCCTGCTGCGCCCGCGAAACTACCGCCGCAGGCTGTCGGCATTCGATAAAGCCGGTGAAGACTCACCGCTCTCCGTTACCGGCGGAAATTGACATCTTCCTTATTGCTCAGAAGATCGGGATCATCGTGGACGGCGTGGGGAGTGGCTTCGTACACGTCACTCTTCGAATGCTCACCGGCGGCGCGGCTGCCGTCACGGTTTTCCCGGAGAATCCCGTTTACAAGCTCCCACTTGTCCTCCGGGGTATCGACCACGATGAGAATATCTCCGCGTTCTACATGGCTGTGATAATTCTCGATCTCTTCCTCGGGTATCCCCGCACCGACAAGCGCGCCCGTTACGCCGCCCGCTCCGGCTCCGATCGCCGCACCGGATAAGGCGGCAGCCAGAGGTCCCGCGGCCAGAATAGGGCCGATGCCCGGTACGGCCATCAGGCCGATTCCCGCGATCAGTCCCGCGGCACTGCCGATAGCGGCTCCGCCGATGGCGCCTTTTTCCGCCTTCGTATCCTCCTTACCCGCAATTTCCTGTCTTTCCGTGTAAGGTCCGAATTCTTCTCTATGTTTGGCGAGTACGGAAATATCTTCGTCTCTGTAGCCGTGTTCTTTTAACGCTTCGATAGCGCGAAGGGCATCCCCGCTTGATTGAAAAACACCTCTTGCTTTTCGTGTCATTACAGGCAACCTCCCTTAAAAGTGGATTACCCATCGTTACCCGGCAGAGCCCGGAATGAATCCGAATGATTGGAACGGAGGGGACTATTGATCCGGGCTTTCCCGGTCGTTCTTTCGGCCCCAAAGGCTGAATATCCGTTTCACTTCATCGAAGAGAATCGGCTTGGAGATAAAATCCTGCATGCCGCTCTCCAGGCATTTTTCTTTATCGGCCGGACGTGCGGATGCGGTAACGGCGATAATGACGGGATACCGGCCGGTGGGCAGAAGTTGGCGGATCAGCCGGGTAGCCTGCAGCCCGTCCATGACCGGCATCTGCATGTCCATAAAAACAAGGTCGTACTCCGTCCTTGTAACGGCTTCAACGGCTTCCATCCCGTTCTCCGCAATATCCGCCCCGTAACCGAGCTTTTCGAGGAACTTGATGAACAGTTGACGGTTTACGGGGTGATCTTCCACCACGAGAATTTTAAGCGGAGCGGGCCGGGAATTCAACTGGGAGATCATCCATTCCTCTTGTTCTTCGCCCAGCGCCTGTTCTTCCTCGGTTTCTTGTTGTTTTATCTGAGCGTTCGGAAGGGTGAAACGGAAAACAGACCCCGCGCCTTCCTTGCTTTCCACGGAGATCGTTCCGCCCATGAGTTCGACAAGCCGTTTGCAGATCGACAGGCCGAGTCCCGTGCCGCCATATTTACGGTTCAGCACCGGATGCAGCTGGGAGAAAGACTGGAACAGGTGATCCAGCTTGTCGGCGGGAATGCCCACGCCCGTATCGGCGACGGAAAACCCGAGCAGAACGGGTTTGGATTTCACGGCGGCCAGACTTTCCACGGAGACAACGACAGAACCGCTGTCCGTAAATTTCAGCGCGTTCCCGACGAGATTAACGAGCACCTGGCGCACCCTGGAGGCATCCCCCATGTATAGATGCGGAACATCCGGCTCGATCGTGGAGATAAGCTCCAGCTTTTTCTCGGCGGCCTTCGGAGCGAAAAGTTCCAGTGTACTCTTCACGACAGCATGAAGATCGAACGGCTCCATAATGAGCGTCATTTTGCCTGCGTCGATTTTGCTGAAATCCAGAATGTCATTCAAAATCTGCAGCAGGGCATCGCTGCTTTCACGGATGATTTCGGCATAATCCCGCTGTTCTTCGTCTAACCTTGTATCCAGCAGGAGATCGGTCATCCCCATGATGCCGTTCATCGGCGTACGGATTTCATGGCTCATCATCGCGAGGAACTCCGATTTCGCCCGGGCGGCCTGCTCGGCGATTTCTTTGGCGCGGATAATTTCTCTTTCATCGGTGATATCGGTAAAAACGACGACCGCTCCCATAATCTCCCCTTTGTCGTAGAGGGGATTGATCCTGTATTCGACTAGGAAGCTCGACCCGTCCTTCCTCCAGAAAACCTCTTCTTGAACAAGCCGGGAAAGCCCGTCCTTCATAGTGGCGTGAATCGGACAATCTTGGTGGGGATAATCGCTTCCGTCCGCTTTCGTATGATGGATGCTGTCGTGGATATTGACCCCGATCAGCTCTTCCTGCGAGTATGCGAGCATCGACGCTCCCGCCGGATTGACGAACATGACGCTGCCGTCCCGGTCCAGTCCGTAAATGCCCTCCGACACGGAACCGAGAATTAGGGAATGTTGGTAGCTCAGATGCTCGATTTCTTTGACATACTTTTTTCTTTCCGTAATATCGCTGGCAATTCCGTATACGCCTACGATTTCATCGTCGACGACGATTGGAACGTTCGTGACACTGATATCAATGAGCGACGCGTCCTTGCGGATCAGCGTCGTTTCGTAGTTTTGCGGGATGCCCCGTTTCGCGTTATGGAAATGGGTTAAGGTTTTCTCCAACAGAGACGGCTCGATCAGGGAAGTAAACGAGTGATGGAGCAGTTCTTTGCGGCTGAATCCGGTCATTCTCGCCAAGTTGGCGTTTAAGGAAACGTAGTTGCCTTCGAGGTCGAACGAGTAAACGCTGGATGGATTATAGTCGAAGAGGGACTTGTATCTCTGCTCGCTTACTTTCAGCTTGTTCTCCGCAATTTTGCGTTCGGTAATATCGCGGGAAATCGCGATGATTTCCTGAACGATCCCGCTGTTCTCGTCATACGTGTAACGGCCGCTGCTTTCGAACCAGATGTACTCTCCGTTCTTGCGCCGGATGCGGTAGGAGACGGTATACATGCCGACCTCGGCGAGATTCGCCTGCAAATACTCGGTAACGAGAAACACATCATCCAGGTGAAAATAGTCGTATGCGCTCGTTCCGATGAGCTCTTCCGGCTCGTACCCGAGCAAAGAAAGGCAGGCGGGGGATGCGTACAGATAGAGCGCCTGTTCGTCGGCGGAGTGGCGCGAAATAAAATCCAGTGAATTTTCGGAGATAAGCCTGTACTGCTTCTCGCTGGCCCGGATCCTATCCTCCATTTTTTGGCGTTCGGTAATGTCGCGTCCGATGCCGAGAATTTTCTCCACTTGTCCTTCGGCGTTGCGGACGGCTTTCACGGTCGTTTCAAACCAGAGGTAATGTCCCTCTTTATGCCGGAAGCGCCCTGTGAGCAAATCGGTGTCATCACTCGGGCTTTCGGAGCAGCCGGATTTGATTTCTTCGGGAATGTAATAATCGCCGATAGAGGTCCCTTCGATTTCCTCGGGTTCATACCCGAGCAATTTATGAATAGAGGGGGACACATATTCGCAAATCCCTAGGGGATTCGTGAACGTAATAATGTCGCCCGCGTTTTCGGAGATCAGGTTGTAAAGAATTTCGCACTCCTGCAGCTTGCTGCGGACGGTCTTCTGCTCCGTGATATCCCGGCCCATTCCGTAGACGCCGACTATTTCTCCGTCCGCGATGATCGGAATATAGGTAATTTCTACATGGAATACGGCTTCGTCTTTCCGGCAAAATTCCACCTCGAAGTTTGGCGTTTCGCCCCGCAGCGCCCGCTCGAAATAGGTTCTGCCCTGTTCGGCGTGCTCGCTAAAAAGAGTTTCCCGGCCGAGCTGTATGAATTCTTCTCTGGAATAGCCGCTGATCCGCTCCGCGGCAGGGTTGGCGTCCAAATAACGTCCTTGTGTATCCATGACGTAAATAGCATCGGGGTGATGCTGAAATAACGATTTATAAATGCCGCCTTCCGAGATCGCCTTTTTAAGCTTAGCGGTTTTGGTTATTTCCACGGTGACAGCTTCCTCTCTTACCTTTAGAATCTTTCAGTTCCGGATTCCGGCTTCCAGTTTATCATCCTATATTTCTTTACTGTCGGAAAGAGTAAATTGAATCTAATTCCGGGGTTGATTTTTATTGGTGGCATTTGGTAAGATGAAATCCCTCTACACGCATTTCACGCTGAAACGATCGTCTACTGATGAACCGGAGGTGTTGGATGCTTTTTTCTGTCTTGGCGCGTAAAGCTTACGCGCGGAATTTGCAGTACCGGGGCGCGCATATGATTCATAACGTGTCCAGCTTTATGTTCGGATTTGTTTACGTGTCCCTGTGGGCAGGTATAGGAGAGAGTCATTCGCTCGGAGAATACGGGGTCCAGGGAATGACCGCGTATATCGCCTTCAACCAGGCCTCTTTATGGCTGGTGCTCTTCATCACGAACGGTCTCGGCATGGAGCAGTCCGTACGCACCGGACAAATTGCTCTGGATCTGATGCGTCCCGTCCCCCTGTTTCTACATAAGATGTACCGGGAATGGGGACAAATCGCGTACCAGTTCGTGTACAAATTTCTTCCGATCTACATCCTCTATTTTTTCCTGTTTTCGATCCCGGTTCCCGGGAAGCTCTCCGTTTACGGCTGGACCGCTCTATCGCTTCTGCTCGCCGCTTATATTTCCATTTGCATGAATTACCTGATCGGCGCCGCCGCCATGTGGACGACCGAATCCCGCTGGCTTTACTGGGTGAACTATGCGTTCTCCATGCTGCTTTCCGGCTTCTTTATCCCGCTGGAATGGCTTCCCGCCTGGCTTAGCCAGCTTAGCTGGCTGACTCCGTATCCCTATTTGCTGTATGTTCCGGTTTCGCTGTTCACGGAAAGAACGACGCCTGCCGCTCTGCCGGCAGCGCTGTTTTGGTGCGTTCTTTTTACGGGATTATGCATGCTGGCGACAGGCGCGATGCGCAAAAAGCTGGAGGTGCAGGGAGGATGAGAAGCGGACTGCGGATGTATATGCTGCTGATCCGGGCCTCATTAAGAAGCCGGATGCAGTACAAGTTCAACTTTATTTTCTCTTCATTGATGGCGGCTCTTGTGAATGTGGCGGAGTTTCTGATGGTGGCGCTTGTGCTGGACCGCTTCGGAAGCGTAAAGGGCTGGTCGCTGCATGAGGTGGCTTATTTGTACGCGGTGATCCTGCTGTCCAAAGCGATCTACCGGTCTCTGGCCTCCGATGTGCATCATCTGGAAAAATACCTGGTGAGCGGAGACATGGACGCTCTTCTGATCCGGCCCCTGCCGGTGCTTTTCGTGCTGATGACTCAAAATTTCCGCCTGCTGGTCGGAGAGTTCGGGCAAGGCCTGTTCATCCTCGCGTATGCGATGACCCATATGATGCGTACGGGCCAGATCGGTTGGCAGGCCGTGCCGCTGACAGTCGTCGCCGTCGGCTCCGGAGCCCTTATCCTGTTCGCCATCGGACTGGCTACGGCCTCGGCCGGTTTCTGGCTCACCCGGATCGAGGAACTCCAGAACGTGACGGAGGACGCTGCAAGATCCGCCGCCCAGTATCCGTTGGACGTATACCCCGGCTGGCTCCGCTACATTCTGCTGACGTTCCTTCCGGTCGGATTGGCCAACTATGTGCCGGCTTCCGTCATCATCCGGCATGAGTACGGCACATGGGCTTTGGCTGCGGTAGCGGTCATGGCCTTCGTCTTCGTCCTGCTGGCCGGAAGGCTGTGGAAGTTGGGCATTTCACGTTACCAGAGCACAGGAACGTAGAGAAGTCGGAACGCCGTTCCACGCCTCGTCGCTCCCGCGGACTCTTGCAGAACCGGCAAAGCGGCTGCTGCCGGGTCTCTGCATGAGAACCGCCCGATAAGATCCCTGGGCCGTCTTAACGAAGGAGGCGAGTCTTTTTGGGGGCTTGGTTCGTCTTTCTACATAGAGAGACATAGACAAGAACCGAAGGAGCGGAGTGACGACGTGAAACGGATCAAACGGAGAGTCCTGCTGCTGGCCGTCCTCGCGGTCGCCGGTATCTGGTTGTGGAATGAAAGAAAGCATGCGGAACCTGCTATCAATGCCAGGTCCGCCTTGTTGATGGAAGCGGAAAGCGGCCGCGTGATTTACGAGCGGAACGCGGAGGAGAGCCTCCCCCCGGCTTCCATGTCCAAGATGATGACGGAACTGCTCGTTTACGAGGAAGTGAAAGCGGGCCGTGCTTCTTGGGATGACCAGGTGACAACGAGTCGGTACGCCAGCGAGGTGACCGGTGCCCAGATCGGGCTTGAGACCGGAGAGAAACTTTCCCTTAAAGATATGCTGGCCGCCATGGCCATCGTGTCCGCCAACGATGCCGCAGTAGCGGTGGCCGAGCACCTCGGCGGAACAGAGGATGAATTTGTGGTGAAAATGAACGCGAAAGCGGAAGAAATCGGCCTATCCGATAAAACGGTATTCGCCAACGCAAGCGGGCTGACGCGCGCCGATCTGGGACCCTTCGCTCCCAAGAAAAATACGGGAGAGACGCTCATGACGGCCAAAGACGCGGCCAAGCTCGCGGTCTATCTTATCCGGGAGCATCCCGGCATTCTGGAACTGACCGCTAAGGCGGACTATAGCCTGCCGGGAAGGTTCGAGACGCTGAAAACGACCAACCGCATGCTGCCGCATACGAACGATTCCTTCTCCTATCCGGGCGCCGACGGGCTGAAGACCGGGTTTACGGATCAGGCCGGGTACTGCTTTACGGGAACGGCGGTCCGGGACGGCCGGAGGCTGGTTTCCGTCGTAATGGGTACGGAGATGGCGGAGAAACGGTTTGAAGAAACCCGCAAACTCTTCAATTACGGCTACGGCACAAGCCGGAGTCTGACGGAATGGATCAAAGACATGATGCGCTGAGTGAAAGCGGGAACAGAAGGAGGGGAAATTTTTGATTACCGCGACGAATTTAAACAAAACGTTTCGTACGCCGATCGTCCGACAAGGGCGGATGGCCGGTCTGAGAAGCCTGCTGTCCAGGGAATACCGGTCCAAAACGGCGGTGAACGACGTTAATTTCACGATCGGCCAGGGAGACTTCGTAGGGTTTATCGGTCCTAACGGGGCCGGAAAATCCACGACGATCAAAATGCTCACGGGCATTCTGCATCCGACTTCGGGAGAAGTGCGGATCTCCGGCCTCAGCCCGCAGCGCGACCGCAGACGGGTGGTCGCCAAGCTGGGCGTCGTGTTCGGCCAGAGAAGCCAGCTCTGGTGGGACCTGCCGGTCCGTGACTCCTACGAGATCCTTGCGGCTATGTACAGGGTCCGGGATGAGGACCTGAAGCGAAAGCTTGCGGATCTCGGCGAGCTTCTCGGCCTCGGCGAATTTATGGATACGCCGGTCCGCAAGCTCTCGCTCGGTCAGAGGATGAGGGCGGATCTGGCGGCCGCCATGCTGCACGATCCGGACATCCTCTTCCTCGACGAGCCGACAATCGGCTTGGATGTAGCGGCCAAGCAGAGCATCCGCGGCTTTCTGCATAAGCT
Organism: Paenibacillus sp. JT31N7; assembly: GCF_059692095.1. Classification (NCBI taxonomy): domain Bacteria; kingdom Bacillati; phylum Bacillota; class Bacilli; order Caryophanales; family Paenibacillaceae; genus Paenibacillus; species Paenibacillus sp. JT31N7. The sequence goes on along the minus strand of NZ_JCAUAT010000005.1, from coordinate 117,365 downwards.
GAACAAAGAAGCGGGCAAAACGATCTTGCTCACCACGCACGATATGGACGATATCGAGCAGCTTTGCGAGCGCGTGATCGTCATCAACGACGGTACCATCGGATATGACGGTACCGTGGAAGGCATGCGGCGGCGGATCGGGCTGCCGACGATTATGACGATCCGGTACCGGGGAGCGAGCGGGTTTGCGAGCGGAGAGGCGGGCAAGGAGTACCCGTTCCGTGTCACTGCCGCGGAGAAAGAAAAACTTGTGCTGGAATTCAACCGCACGGACATCGGCCCGATGGAGGTTCTGCAGCTTGCCGGCGGTTGGGGCGAAATTGCCGACGTACATATGCAGGAGCCGGATTTCGAGGATATTGTACATCGTGTGTATTGATACAAAACAAGGTACAATAGATGAAGGAATCTAGAGAAATTCCGGGCGTTCGGAACAGGTTGGAGGGCGCAGCGAGACAAGGGCGCCCGGAGTTCCATCAACGCTCAGGAGGAATTACAATGACTTTTACCAAACTGGTGGATGTATTCGTGCCCGTCACCGATTTGAAGCGGTCGGTGCCCTGGTACGAGCAGGTGCTGGGCCTTCGTTTACTGGGCCGGGACGAGCGGCATGCCAGGCTCTCCTTCCTTGAAGGAACCTGTCTCACCTTAGTTCAGCAGAAAGAGCTTAACCGGTACGACGAGGCTCCCTTCAACGTGAACGTTTACGATGCGGAGAAGGCTTACCGGACCATGACCGGAAGCGGAGTGGAGATCGTGGAAGAACTCGCTCCTTTTCACCATATGCAGGGTTTCAAAATCAGCGATCCGGACCGCAATCCCATCGGCATCGTCGGCTGGAGAGAAGAAGCTTACTCGGGGACCGAAGGAGCTATCCGGCTTGGCGGAGCGTTCCTGCCCGTCCGTGATCTGCAGCGCTCCGTAGAGTGGTTCGAAAACCAGCTGGGCGCCATTGTTCAGCACCGGTTCGCTTACAAGCTCCCTGCCCTGGATAAGGAAGTGGAAGCGGTTTCCTTTGATAATATAAACGTGTGCGTGTTTGAGACTCCGCGTTTCTCCGCCTTGGCTCATATGGCGTTTACGATCGGATCGACGGACCCCCGGAACGACTTCGAGACGCTGCGGGCCGGCGGGATTAAGCTGTCCGCGCTTACCAGAGAGTTCAACCGGGACCGGTTCGGTCTGCTGGATCCGGATGAGAACGAAATAGGCGTCATCGGCATTTTACAGGCAAACTGAACTAATCTTGTGTTACTTACAAAAGGGTCGGATGTTCGGGGTAAGGGTCTGTTCCGGTTTAGGCCGGCGGACCCTTTTTCTTTGCTGCGTGTGTTACCGAGCTTCCCGCACGGCCTGCGGCGTAGTATATTGAGGACATACGCTTTTACGGCTGCGGTCCGGCTGCATGCGGTTAGACGGCCGGCCGGTTTACAATCGAAAATCAAAGCAAGGGAGAGACGTTCATGTCCATCCGTACCCGGCTGCTGCTTTCCTACATAGCCATGCTGGTCATCCCGCTTATTCTGGTCGGACTGACTGTAACCGGGCTGTATTTTATGCTCATCCAGGATCTCAAAAGGGAATACCATATCGACATTACCCACGGCAATCCGCTCAAGGAAGTCGCCCAGATGGAAGATGACAATTACAACAAAATCCGCAGCGCCATTGCGATGGACCCCAAAAGCGCCGGCGATCCCGGGCAGTGGAAGCAGTGGGAAGCTCTTGTCGAGCGTGTGAATATGGGCCTCATTATCCGCAAGGACGAGCAGATCCTGTATATTTCGCCCACGATGAATCACCCGGATGTGCTGAATTCGCTGCCGGCTTTCAGTTACTATTCGGGCTTGACGGATTCCCAACTGGATAACAATTATTACCTGCTGAGGCATCACGATTTTCTATTTCCCGACGGGGGAAAAGGCAGCTTTTTCATCGGGACGCACGATACGATCGGCAAAAAATATTTTATTAAATACGGTCTGATTTTCCTCGCTGTCCTGATCGCCGTGCTCGTGCTGACGAACGGGATGATGACGTACCTAATGTCAAAAAGTCTGATTACGCCGATCCGCGCCCTGCAGCGTTCCGCGGAGCACATCAAGGAAGGGCGGCTGGATATTGAGGTGCGTCCGGCTTCCAGCGACGAGATCGGGGAGCTTGCCGTTTCTTTCGAAGAAATGCGCCGCAGGCTCAAAGAGTCCATCGAGCTTCAGATGCAGTACGAGGAAAACCGGAAGCAGCTGATCTCGAACATTTCTCACGACCTGAAAACGCCGGTGACTGCCATTAAAGGATACGTGGAGGGAATTATGGACGGCGTCACGAACTCCCAGGCGAAATTCGACCGCTATCTCCAGACGGTCTATTCCAAAACGGTCGATATCGACCGGATGATCGATGAGCTTTTTCTGTACTCCAAGCTGGATTTGCGCAAGCTGCCCTTTCAGTTCGAGGAGGCGGATTTAACGGCCTATCTGAAGGATTGCGTCGAAGACATGCAGTTCGATATGGAGAAAAAGGGAATCCGGCTTACGCTGGAACTCTCATCGGAGGAGCCGCTTAGGGTCGTAATCGACCGTGAGAAGCTCAGAAGGGTGCTCACGAACATCACGGAAAATGCCCAGAAGTACCGGGATAAACCGGAAGGGCACATCCGTATCTTCGTTCTGGAGCGGCCGGAATTCGTGGTAATCGGCATTCACGACAACGGGCAGGGCATTCCGTCCGATGTACTGCCGCATATTTTCGACCGGTTTTACCGGGGGGACCCGTCACGCAGCTCGCAAACCGGGGGGAGCGGGCTGGGGCTCGCCATCGCGAAGCAGATCGTGGAAGAGCACGAAGGCACGATCTGGGCCAACAGCCGGTTCGGAGAAGGGACGACCATTCAATTTACCGTGCGCAAAAACCGGGACGAGAAAGGGAGGAAGATAACATGAAAGAAGGCGGACGCATTCTGATCGTCGAGGACGATGTAAGCATTGCCGAGCTGGAACGGGATTATCTGGAGCTGGACGGATTTACGGTCGATATGGAGCATCACGGCGAAACGGGCCTTCAGCGGGCCCTTGTCGAACACTACGATCTGATTTTGCTGGATGTGATGCTGCCGGGTACCGACGGCTTTGCCATCTGCGAGCGGATTCGTGTGGAGCGGGATATTCCGATTCTGATGGTTTCCGCCAAAAAGGAGGACCTGGATAAAATCCGCGGCTTCAGTTTGGGAGCCGACGACTATATCATCAAGCCGTTCAGCCCGGGAGAGCTCGTGGCGCGCGTCAAGGCGCATTTGTCCCGGTATGAGAGGCTGAAAGGGCAGCAGGACCAGGACAAGGACGAAATCCGCATCCGCGGACTCGTCATCAACCGGGCTTCCAGAAGGGTCTATGTCAACGGCAAAGAGATTCCTTTCACGACCAAGGAATTCGATCTGCTGAACCATTTGGCGACCAATCCCAACCGCGTGTTCAGCAAAGATCAGTTGTTCGACCACCTGTGGGGCATGGACGCGATCGGCGATATTTCGACCGTGACGGTTCATATCCGCAAGCTCCGGGAGAAAATCGAACCGAGCCCGTCGGACCCCGCCTATATCGAGACCATCTGGGGGGCGGGCTACCGGTTCAAGCCGTAAGGGTTCGAAGGGGAAGACCCGGGTTCCGGCGGCCCGCTTTCGGCCGCGAGATTTTCGCCGGAACCGGTGTAGGCGATCGTGCCCGTCGGATTGGTGTAAGGGCCGATCGGCCGGAACTGGCGGATATGCTTGATCCGCGCCTGCAGGCTGACCGGACCGCTGCCGCCTACCTGCATCACCGACGAGGCGGACACGCCGAGCACCTTGACAGGACCTACTTGTATGGGGCCGAGGCTGCAGGTCGTTTTTGCCGATTCCGGCGGAAACCGCACTTCGGGAAAAGGGCGGGCGAAGATGGGATACGCTTCGAACGCGCCTTCTTCATCCAGATAGACGGGGATTTCCCGCTGAAGGGCGAGCGCTCTGAACCGGCTGTATATTCCGCCGTTGTCGCCGACCTGGAAAACGGAAGCGCTGGAAACCGAGAGCACTTTCGCCTGAGTGAGCCAAACCAGCCGTCTGGCCATGGCTTAAGTATGGGGCAGCGGAACGAGCGGTCCCACTATGACGGATTCCGGCGGGGTGTCGAACATGGACGAAGCGGTGATGGAATCGGTGTCCCCGATAAGGAAGGTCGAAGAACTGGAAACCCCGATGATATAGACGGAGCCTACCTGCAGACATTTATTTTCCACATAAAAATCTACCTTCACGGATTTCCATCTCCTTTTCCCTCCTGATAGTGAGCCAAATAATTGCGGATGCCGGCGCGTATGTCGGCTTTTGTTTTTTCGATGAGTTTCCACGTTGCGTTCCCCGGCGGCTCCTGCCCGCCCGCATGCAAGAGATCGGGAGAGGAGGCGTACTGCCGGACTCTCGCTTCGATCTGCTGCCGTAAATCGTCCATAACCCGTCTGCTCTCGTCCGCCCCTATGTTCAAGTGCCGCTTGGCCGCAAGCTCTATCAGCTCTTCCATGGCTTCGCGGTCGAGAAAGTCGTGAAGGTGCCGGTTGGCGGTTCCTTCGTCCGCGGCCGGGCGGCCCTCGCCAGCTTGTGCGGGTTCCCGGCTTTCATGCGGATAGAAGCCTTCGGAAGGCGCAGCCCCGTTATCCGGGAAAGAGGCGTCCATTCCGTTTACGGCGAAATCTTCGATCTCGTCCACGGTCGAGGGCGAGACGCCGATCGTCAGTGTGCCGTCCAGTTGTTCTACTTTCAACTGATCGAATTTGTATTCGATCCGGTCGATATGTATACCGCGCTGCCGCTTCAGTTCCTCGATCTCACCGCGCATGGCTGCGGCGGTTTCTTCGAGCTTGGCAATGCGGGCTTCCTGCCGCTGAATGTGCGTCCACATCTGTTGAAGCTGATAGGCATACAGATTGGGGTCGCCTGACCCGTAGCCGTGCATAGCCTCACCTCTCTTTCGCTTTCGCAAAAATGCCGCCGGGCTCATTAGCCGGCGGAAGTGTGATGCGCGGCACGCGGAAGCGCCCCGGCGGGAGCGAGCTGCCGACGCTCCGGCTAGGCCGCCTGCACGGGCGGGGCGCAGCGCGCCGTCAGCTGCCGCGGGAGGGGCCCCGGCCTTGCGGCGGCCGCCACGGCATCCACGGCGGGAACGGCGGCTGCAGATGGGGGCCCGGCCCGAGCAGGCCGCCGGCTCCTGGCCCCGCCTCCGCGGCGCCGGTGGAGCCGGGGCCCGCCGCCGGCTTGGCGGGCGCGCCATGCCCGGCAGGACCGGCCGTGCCGGAAGGCCCGCCTCCCGGCGCCGCGCCGGGAAGGCCGCCGCCGGCCGCTCCGCCGAAGCCGACCAGGCTGCCCTTGCCCACTTCCGGGGCGGGAGCGGTGAAGCCGCCCGTGTTGTACTGGTTCGAGAGCGCACGGATGCTGCCCGCGCTCCCGACCTGCAGGACGGAGGAGTTGGACACGGCATCGACCCGGAGCTGATGGATCGTAATCGTCTGATGGATGGTCCAGCTCATGCCGTCGCCGTTTTATTTGCCTCGGCTTCGATGGCATCACTATCGTTCGTATTTGTGGCGCTGACAGCATTATATACATGCGGTAAATCACCGGTATTAAAAGAACCTGCTCCTGCATACGTCTTTGATGTGCTATTGGGCGATATGACCAGGCAGTCCCCGAATTGAACGACAGAGCTGGGGCCTACAGTCAGTATTTTTACGTTTCCGACGATGGCCGGCATAGGCGTTCTCCTTTGCTGCGTCTTCTTTTATAGCTTATGTAGGGAAGCGCCCAGATGTTCATACTGCTTTCCCCGATTTAACGGTTTCCGTAAAGAATGTTCACCTCCGGGCGGTCCCCGTTCATATAATGCTGAAGAAGCGGGGGGAGCTGCGATGAATCAGCCGGACATGAATAAATGGCTTAAATGGGAGCATGTCGAAAAATTTCTCGATCAGCCCCAGAAATACATGGATAATATCAAATGGATCGAAGGGTTCGTGCGTGACGTTTTCGACCGTACACTGCCGCCGCCCCCGATGAACGCGGACGTTCAGCAGACGCAGCCCAAGTCTCAGCAGAAGGCGCAGCAGAGAACAACGTCCCATCAGCCGCGGGAACCCGTGAACGGCGATACGTTCGAAACGCATACGGACGTATTCGTCCGGTTAAAAATTCCGAAACGCGAAGATCCGCGTTCGCTGCAGGTACTGGTGAAAACCAGTCACGTCAAAATACTCGGGCTGACGGACGAACCGAGAAAACTCATTAAACTGCCCAGCCCGGTTCTTCCGAAAACGGCGAAGGCCACTTACAAGGAAGGCGTTCTGCAAATACAAGTGCGCAGGCGCAAGTATAAAGACAGCTACCATGAGGCGTACATCGAGTATTGACATGAAAAAGGACCGGCCTTCAAAGGCCGGTCCTTTTTCATGCGCCGGAGAGAGTGCCTCAGGTTGTCCGGGTTTCCTTGCAGCGGGAAGCAAGGACGAAAGGATCGGAAGCGGCGTCCGTAAGGGACCGGTCCGAAAGCGTACCGTGCAGCTCCTCCGGGCACTCTCTTTGACGTCTTCTAACGGTTGTCCGAAAGCGGTTGACCCGGACCCCGGGTTTCCTTAATCCTTGGGGAGCCTGACATGAACTTCTGTGCCGATATCCGGCTCGCTTTGGATCTTCAGAGTTCCGGCATGGAGCTTGACGATGTTCTCGGCGATGGCAAGCCCGAGGCCGACGCCTCCGTTCTTGCGGCTGCGCGCTTTATCGACGCGGTAAAACCGGTTGAACAGCTGCGGAATGTCCTCTTTCTCGATGCCGATCCCTTTGTCCACGACGGAGATCTGCAGGTGACGGGGCTGTTCCCGGACGATCATGTCGATCGGCAGCTGACTGTACTTGATCGCGTTGTCGAGCAGAATGATCAGCAGCTGGCGGATTTTCTCGGGGTCGCCCTTCATCCTCAGAGGAAAATCCTCTTCCGGGAGATCCAGACGGACCTCGCGGTCGAACGTCAGCTGGATGGACGCGGCCGTAGCCTGGACCAGGGGGCGCAGTTCGAATTCCTGCCATTCGGTCCGCTGCCTTTCGTCGGAATCTGCGAGGGTGAGCAGGCTCTTTGTCATTTCCCGCAGCCGGACGGATTCGCTCAGAATGGCTTCGATCGCTTCCTCGCGAAGCTGGGGGTCGTTGCTGGCCCAGCGTTTAAGCAGCCTGGCGTAGCTCTCGATAATCGTGAGCGGGGTGCGCAGTTCGTGGGAGGCATCCGCGAGGAACTGTTTCTGCTGCTCGAAATGCTGCTCCAGCCGGCCGATCATTTCATTGAACGTCTGGCCGAGCTGGGCGATCTCGTCTTTTTTTCGCGTCGATTTGATTTCAAGCCGCCTGAATGTCCCGCTCCGTTCGATGCTTTCCATCGTCTGGGCAAGCCTGTGGATGGGGTTAAACACCAGACTGGCGTAGATATACCCGATGATGACCGATAAGACAAGCGCACCGAGCGTCGTATAAAAAAGAGCGAGAAACAGCACCTGCACGTTATCGTTCAGGGTGACCAGCTTGCGGGCGATTTCCAGCGAAGCGATCTGGCGCTCGTTTTCCATGACCGGCACCAGCACATACAGACAAAAGCCGTTGTCCGTGGAGACCAGCTTGGAGATCGTGCCCGATGACGTTATAAACTTGGCGGGACGCTGAAGGAGCGTTTCGTCCGTGTAAATTTCTTTTTGCACCGTGGAGTCCGGTCCGATAAGCCGGATCAGTTCGTTGGCCACGAGAAAGTCTTTGAGCAGAAAAGGATTTTCCCAATATTCCGGATGCTGCACCACATTTTCCTGAAGCAGCAGCTTGGCCGCTTTGCGCTCGATATTTTGAGTTTCATTGCGTGTATTGTTTTCGATGAAAAGGTAGTAGATAAAGAAATTGACACCCAGAAGAATCAGAAAGAGCAGGGAGGTCTGAAGCAGAGCGAACCGCAGCTTAAGACTCATCGGGGCCACTTCCTTTAATGAGGTAACCGACACCCCGGATTGTGTGGATCAGCTTGCCGGGAAAATTTTTTTCGAGCTTCTGGCGCAAATAACGGATGTAGACGTCCACAATGTTCGTATCGCCGACGAAATCATAGCCCCATACATCGGAGATGATGTCTTCCCGGGATTTCACTTCCCCCTTGTGCTGGAGCAGGTACTGCAGCAGGTCGAATTCCTTGGGCGTCAGCTCGACGGATTTACCCATACGGGTAACCTCGCGGCTCTTCAGGTTCATGACGATGTCATCCGCCTGAAGAAGCTGTTCGTTCTCCGCCTGGCTTTGTTGAGTCGTCAGCCGGAGCAGGTTGCGGATGCGGGCGAGCAGCTCTTCGATGGCGAACGGCTTCGTCACGTAGTCGTTCGCCCCTTGGTCAAGGCCGCTTACCCGGTCGGGCACCGCGTCCCTGGCGGTCAGGAGGATGACGGGGACCGCGGACTGCTGCCGCAGGCGGCGCAGCACTTCCAGCCCGCTCAGCTCGGGGAGCATGATGTCGAGCAGGATGAGGTCCCACGGCTCCGCCATCGCCATGTCCAGACCTTCGCGCCCGTCCTCGGCCAGACTGACCTCGTACCCCTCATGCTGCAGCTCCAGCTGCAGGACGCGTGCAATTTTACTCTCGTCTTCCACCAACAAAATTTTGCTGCTCATCCTGCACCTCCGCTTTTACAGATAGTGTTTGTGGAGGGGGCGGTTTCCATACGGAATGAGTGAAAATTGAACGGGAATCCGGCAAAATTTTTAAAAAGAGGCCCGTTTTTAGACAAAAGGGCAAAAATGTAAGGCTGTTTTGCTGGCGGGCCCCGTTGATTTTGCGCAGCAAAGATGATATTGTTTTGACTACAGAACTAAAATAGGATTTTGGTCATAACGGAGGTGCCGAATGGATCAGCGGCGCGAAAACATTCTCGATGCGGCGAAAAAATCGTTTGCTTTGTTCGGATACAAAGGAACGACGGTCGATCAGATCGCCAAAATCGCCAGCGTCGGGAAGGGAACGCTGTACCTGTATTTTGAGACAAAAGAAGATTTGCTAAACGAGATCGTCAAATCCCTGATCGCCGAGATGAGAAAACTGGCCGATGCCAGCATTTCCAAGGGCGGTACGATCATGGAGAAGCTGCATTCCGCTACATACAGCATTCTTGTTTACCGCAAGGAGCACGAACTGCTGCTGAAATTGTCGCAGGAGGTGGCCCAGTTCGGTACTCCGGCGGCTCAGCACGCTCTGCGCGAGATTGAGGAAGGCGTCACGGGCTACATCAAGCAGCATCTGGAGATCGCTGTCGCGAACGGAAGCATCAAGCCGTGCGACCCCGAGATTACCGCGTTCGTGCTGGTGCGTATGTACCTGGTCCTGCTCGTCGATTGGGAAAGAAAGCATCCGCCTCTTACCAACGAGCAGATTTCGGATTTAATCCAGCTTTATATGATGGACGGAATCGCCCTCTAAGGGCGGTTTGTCCGTTTACACCCTAAATCATGAACTAGAGAAAGCATCCTGGGAGGGAAATGTTAGATGAAGTTTGTTAGACCTGTTGTATACGTAGTGATGGCCGGATTGATCGGCGGGGGAACTTTCCTGCTGTCTTCCAAAGAAGCCCTGAGCAGCACCCAGAACCGTCCGGCGAACCTGCCGACCGCTTATATCGAAGCGAATCAGGTGGCCGCGAGCTTTAAAGCCGGTGGCCGCGTGACCGAAATTCTGGTCAAAGAAGGGGACACCGTGAAGAAAGGCCAGGTGCTGGCCCGGATTCAAAGTCAGGAAATCGAGGCGAAAGTAGCCCAGGCCAAAGCGGCCGTAGCGCTTTCCCAAGGGAAAATCGCCGAAGCGAAGGGCGCCGAAGCGACAGCGCAGGCGAAAAAACATCAGGGTCAGGAAGCGGTGACGCTGACCGCGGAAACGGCCGAGAAACAAGTGAAACAGGCCGAAGCGGTCGTGAAAGCCGCGCAGACGAAGGTGGACGCCCTCAAGAACGGGGCGAGACCGGAAGAGAAAAAGCAGGCGGAAATTCAGCTGAATGCGACCAAAGAAGTTTTCCAGACAGCGGAAGAAAGCTACAACCGGGTGAAAAAAATGAAAGAAGAGGGTCTCGTCGCCCAGACGGACGTGGATAAAGCGAAAGTCAGCTACGAAGAGGCCAAAGCCAAATACGAAGTGGCGCAGCAGCAGTACGCGCTTGCCCAGCAGGGACCGCGCGCGGAGGAAATCCAGGCCGCGGAAGCGCAGCTGGAACAGGCCAAAGCGGCCGTCGAGCTGGCTAAAGCGAACAAGGATCAGGTGAAAATCCGTCAAGGCGACGTGAATGCCGCTCAGGCGTCGATCCAGCAGGCGCAGGGCGCCGTCAAATCCGCCCAGTCCGGACAGCAGCAGGCCCAGGCGGCCCAAAGCGAAGCCGAGACCTACCTAAGCTACACCCAGCTGCTTGCTCCTTCCGACGGCATCATCATTTCCCAATCCGCTCAACTGGGCGAAATGGTAGGCTCCGGCTTCCCGGTGTTCACGATGGAAACTTCCACGGACACGAAATGGGCCCGTTTCTATCTGAAAGAAACGGACGCGGCCGGCCTGAAAGCGGGCGACACCGTGACCGTAAAAGTGACGGCTAACGGCGCCGCCGTGACCGGTAAAGTCAGCACGGTCGCTCCGGCCGCGGACTTCGCCGTGAAGAAAGCGACGCAGAACGCGTCGGATACCGATATCCGCTCGTTCGGCGTGAAAGTCGAGCTGTCTCAGCTGCCGGAATCGGTTCTGACGGGAATGACCGTACAATGGGAAGGAAAAGCGGGTGATACCGTTGCCCCTTAAAGTCGGAAGCGTGATCGCCGAGGAATGGCGGCAAATTTTCAAAGACCGCCGCTTGATGGCGATTCTGTTCCTCGTGCCGATTCTATACACAACCTTATTCGGATCGATTTATATCCAGCATAAAGTAACCGAAATGCAGACCGTCGTCTTCGACGAGGACAACAGTCAACTGAGCCGTCAGATTGTGCAGGCGTTCGACCAGAGCGAAACGTTCCAGGTCGTGAACGCCTACCAATCGGAGGCGGAAGTGACGGAAGCCATCTCCCGCGGAGAAGCGAAGGTCGGGGTCATTATTCCGAAAGAATTCGAAGCCCGCATCAAACACGGCGATGTGCAGCCGGTCATGACGCTCATCGACGGCGCGAACATGATGATCTCCAACTCCGCGACTCGCGCGGCCAATGAGATCGTGACTACGTACAGCTACGGCGTCAGCGGCAAGAAGCTTCAGCAGCAGGGCCTCCAGGATGAACAGGTCAGCTCGACGTTCTCCGCGGTCCCGTTCCGCTACCGGGTGCTTTACAACCCGACGTTCAACTACAGCGATTTTATGATTTTCGGCCTGGCGGGCGCGATTTTGCAGCAGGTTCTTCTGCTCGGCATCGCCCTGACCATTACCCGCGATAAGGAAAGAGGACTCTGGAGCCGCTTTGCCGAGTGGAAAAAGATGCCGTGGCGCCTCGCTTACGCGAAATCGGTCCCTTATTTTATCATCGGCATGCTGAATGCAGTCGTGGTGTTCACGATCATGCTGTTCGGCTTCGATCTTCCGATGCGCGGACAGATTCTGATGGCTATGCTGCTCTCGGCCTGCTTCAACTTTGCGGTGCTCGGCATCGGGTATTTCATCTCCCTGTTCTCGAGCGCACAGCTCGGCTCCACCCAGATTGCGATGCTGATCGCGGTTCCGTCGTTCATGCTGTCCGGGTATACATGGCCGTTTGAAGCGATGCCGAAGGCGCTGAGTATCCTCGGCCATATGCTTCCGCTCACCTATTTCCTGGAGGGTGTCCGTCATGTGTTCGTCAAAGGCAACGGTTACGACGTGATCGTCAAGGACTGCATTGCGCTCGTTCTGACAGGATGTATCACTTACTTTGCGGCCTTCCTGCTCACTCGGTTCGCCATGTTCCGCAAGCAGTCGGATGAGCCGGCTTCGGCCGGGCTGCCGGATGTCCAGCCGGAAGGAAGCTCTCTTACGACATAAGGTGTATCACCGGCGCGCGAAAGCTGTGCTTATATAGGCAGGCGCGCCGTTTACATAAGTTTCAGTTATCAGCGCTTTTTGTTCCCATGTCCCTCAGCCTGCGTTTAGTTCTTATCATACCTTGGAAAAGAAGGGATTTTCGATGAAAAAAATCATAGCTACGCTGACCGCGTCCGCTTTTGTGTTCGGCATGATGCCGGCCGCATGGGCGGCGGATACCCATTCGCCCTACTACGAAATCAAAGACGGCAACCTTGTCCAACTTCACGCGACAACCGATAAGCCTCTCGATAAGGACGAGGTACGCCTGCCCGCACTGGAGAAAATCAGCAAGCTGACCCTCGATAACGTGCTGGAACGGACCCTGAACAACTCCTACAACATGAAATTGCTCTATCTGAAAACGGCCGCATTAGGAAGCAAAAGCAGCGACCTCAAGGATCAGAGTGACAACCTGTACGGCGGCAGCTTTGAAGGTTATAAGCTTCCGGCTTCCCCGCAGGACTACATGACGCCCGAGGCGATGAAGAAATACCAGATCGACCCGACTAAAGCGACTCCGGACAGCTTCTTCTGGATCGGCCCGGTTGTCGAAACCAACACGGTGTTGAACAAAGTCATCGAAGGCCAGGGTCAGATGGTTAATGGCATTAACCAGATTTTGCAGGCTCAGCGCGAACAGATGAAAACAACCTCGCATCAGCTCGACACGGACATGTGGAACAACCTGCTCCAGACCGATGAAGCGAATGAGGGCATCAAGCTTCAGGTGACGGCGCAGTATGTGCAGCTTCTCGGCTCCAAGAAGCAAATCGTCCTCATGCACGAGTACAAAGGCGTGGCGGAGAAAGAGATGAAACGCGCCCAGGTGCTGAGCGACGCGGGTCTCGCTTCTCCCGAAGACGTGGAAACCGCCCGCAAAGCGGTGAACAAAATCGGCGACGATATTCAGACGCTGGAGAACAACTATCGTTTGGGTCTCGTGCAGCTTTGCTTCGATATCGGCGTGGAATACACCCCGGATCTGCTGCTAGAAGAGCCGGCCGCCGTATCCGGAAACGTACAGCCGGTTGTGAAGAAAGACACGGAGACGCTGCTCGCCAATTCTTTTAAGCTGAAAATGGATCACAACGGCATCGACGAAGCCATCTGGCAGCAGCAGAACACCGTGACCAAAAATACGTACGGCGGCCAGTACCAAAACGTCAACACGGGGATTGCTTATCAAAAGCAGGAACAGACGAAAGCCGAGCTGGTTAAAAAAATCTATGCCACTTACAGCGATGCCGAGAACGCGTATCAGACCGTGCTGAACGAGCAGCGCAACCTGAAAGACGTGCAGGCCGATGTCGCTAAAATGAAAATCCGTTACGAGAACGGATTTGTCTCCAAGCATGATTATGATAAATTTTCGTTTAAGCTTCAACAGGCTCAAACCACGCTGGAGGGAGCCAAGCTGAAATATTTCGCCTTGGTGCGCAAGGCCGAAGCGATGGATAGAGGATTTATTTCGTAAAAGGCGCCTATTAGCGAAAGGTTATGCCGCTGAATGGATACCGAGACTTTATGCAGTTGAATGTATATGAACTTTAGTATGAATGGAATAAATAGAAGGGACTGGTCCTTAGGATCGGTCCCTTCTATTTATTTGAAAGGCTAATCGCCGAAACCCGAGTGTCATTATCGGAGGCATCATGATGCATCGCAGGCGATGATGAGCCGTATGCCTAGAGCGAAAGCGTTCCTGCCGGAGCATAAGCAGACGGATGGCCGAAGCGATCTGCCGGAGCATCGCACCCGCACGCCGGGAACGGCGGGCGCCCGCATCCGGCAGCTCCGCAGCCGAACACGAAAAAGACGAACAAAATTATCTCCAATTTTGTTCGTCTTTTTCGAGTATCCGGCCGCTTGCGGGTCCGTCCCGCCGGGCCGCGAAGAAAGCGGGCGCCGCCGGAGCGGCTTACAGCCCTTCGAAGCTGAAATCGTCGTCGCTAAGCGGCTCGACGCGGAGGGCGCGGACGTAGCCGTTGCCTTTTTTCGAGAAAAAGTCATGCTGCTTCGTCTGCGTCCGGATTCCGTTCAGAACGACCGGATGAACCGGCTCTTCCGGGAAATAAGGATCGCGTCCGAGGTTCATCAGCGCTTTGTTGGCGTTGTAACGCACGTAACGCAGCACATCGTCCTGCAGGCCGAGCGGAGTGTACAGCTCTTCGGTGTAGAGCTTCTCGATCTCGTACAGCTCCAGAAGCAGCTTGATCTGTTCTTCGGCGGCTTGCTGTTGTTCGGCTTCACTCAGAGTCGCGAACAGCTCCTGCGCAAGCGTACCGACGTACAGACCGTGGATGCTTTCGTCGCGCAGAATGAGGTCGATGATCTCGCCGCTGTTCGTCATTTTGCCTTGTCCGGCCAGGTAGAGCGGGTAGAAGAAGCCGCTGTAGAACAGGTAGCTTTCGAGATAAACGGAAGCCGTCATCGCCAGATACAGGTCTTTGTCGGATTGGATGCTGTTATAGTAGCGGTTAATGAGATCCGCTTTCTGCTGCAGACGTCCGTTCTCTTCAACCCAGCGGAAAATACCGTCGATCTCCTCGTTGCTCGCCAGCGTCGTGAAAATGCTGCTGTAGGACTTCGCATGAATCTGTTCCATCATGCCCATGAACGACAGCACCGCTTTGCGCTGGAGGCCGTCCATGTGCTCGACGAGTCTCGGCATGCCGACTCCGCCTTGAAGGGTGTCCAGCAGCGTCAGGCCGCCCAGAACCTTCTTGTAGACGTCCTGCTCGTCCGGACTCATCTCGATCCAGACCATTTTATCGTCGGAAAGGGGAATTTCTTCTTCGGTCCAGAACTGCATCACGTTCTGCTGCCAAAACGACCAGGTGTAATCGTCGTCGGGTTTATTCCAATTGACGGCTTTCATCGTTTTCTCTCCTTTGGATGGGGCGCGCTGCAAATCCGGCATCAGTCGCTGCCGTGCATAACCATAGGCAGCTTTATACGGGGCTTACAAGTTCCGGCCCTGCATAAAGCTGCTTATAGGGGATAGCGCCATACGTATGTTTGCGGCCTGCACGGAGCGTTTTTTACGTTCCTTTCGCGAAGCCGGCTTCTTTTAAAATAATCTATTGGTAACCCGGCACTCTCTTAAACGGAGCAGCTCAGGCATTCTTCCATGGTCAACCGCTTCGTGCGGGTGTAGTAGAGCGATTTCAGTCCTTTTTTAGCGGCGTACAGGTAGTTGCGGGCCAGCTCGCGGGTCGAGATGTCGCTGTTTACGTGCAGCACCGTTGAAATTCCCTGATCCACATGTTCCTGGATTTCCGCGATAAGATCAATGATCTTGAACGGGTCCATCCGGTAAGCCGACTTGTAGAAGAACATGTTCTCCTTGGACAGATAAGGCATCGGATAGTAAGTGGTCGAGTTCGCATACGTACGCGTTTCGATCTGATCGACGATCGGCATGACGCTGGAAGTCGCATTTTGAACGTACGAGATGCTCTGCGTCGGCGCGATGGCCAAACGGTAAGCATGGTACAGGCCGTGCTTCATGACTTGTGCTTTCAGGGCTTTCCAGTCTTCCGGCGATGGGAGATCCATGCCTTCGAAAAGTGCGTTGACTTTATCGGATTCCGGACGGTAATCTTTCTCTTCGTACTTGGCGAAATAGGTGCCTTTCGCGTATTCGGAGCGTTCGAAATCGGCGAAAGTGATACCGCGGTCGCGTGCGATTTCCATGCTCTTTTCCAGCGAGTAGAAGTTGATGGCCATGAAGAAGGCGCGCGCGAACTCTTTCGCTTCCGGGCTTTCGTAAGCGATCCGGTTTTTCGAGAGATAGCCGTGCAGGTTCATCGCGCCGAGACCGACGGAATGAAGCTCCTTGTTCGCCTTCACAACGCCAGGCGCGTTCGCGACCGTCGTGTTGTCGCTGACGGAAGTCAGCGCTTCGATGCCGCTGTGGACGGAATCGCGGATGCTTTTCGTTTCCATCACGTTCACGATGTTAAGCGAAGCGAGGTTGCAGGAAATGTCCCGGCGGATAATATCGCCTTGGCCGTAATCGCCGATTTCCGTCGTTTCCTGAAGCTGGAAAATTTCCGTGCACAGGTTGGACATTTTCACTTTGCCGATGTCTTTCAGGGCATGACCGCGGTTCGCGTTGGAACGGTTCATGATGTATGGATAGCCGGATTCCAGCTGGATAACAGCTATCTTGGTCAGCATGTCGCGGGCGCTCATCACGACTTTCTTCTTCACGTTCGGGTTGGCGAGCAGCTCTTCGTACATGTCGTCGATATTCATATCGTCGAGGTGACGGCCGTACTCCTTGTAGACGGAGAACGGAGCGAACACATGCAGCGGCTTGTTCTGTTCGGCCAGCTCGTAAAACTTCTGCGGCACGATCAGGCCGATGGAAAGCGTCTGGATGCGGGATTTCTCGTCCGCGTTGATTTTTTTGCAGTCGAGGAATTCGATGATGTCCCAGCCGAATACGGAGTAGTAGACAGCTCCGGAGCCCCGGCGTTGACCCATCTGATCCGCATAGGAGAAAGCATCCTCAAGGAGCTTCATGACGGGCATGATGCCCTTCGCGGCGCCTTCGACGCCTTTGATCGGCTCGCCGCGTCCGCGCAGCTTGGACATGTTGACGGCTACGCCGCCGCCGATTTTGGACAGCTGCATGCAGGTACCGATGACGTACTGGATGGAGTTCAGGGAGTCGTCCATCTCCAGCAGGAAGCAGGAGACCATTTCGCCCCGGCGGCTGCGTCCGGCGTTCAGGAACGTCGGCGTCGCCGGCTGGACGCGCTGCTCGATGATCGCCTTGGCGATCCGCTGGGCTTTGCCGATGTCACCTTCACCGAGGTGAAGGGCGACGATGGCGGCACGGTCCTCGTAGGATTCGAGGACTTGCTTTTTATCGTTGGTACGCAGGGCGTAATCTTTATAAAATTTCGAAGCGGCCATGTAGGACTGGAACTTAAAGCCGCTTTCGCGGATGGTTTCGTGGATGGCTTCGATCTGCTCCAGCGTGTAATGTTCGTACACGTTTTCGTAGAAATCTTCGCCGATCAGATAATCGTAACGTTCTTTGATGCTGCCGAAAGGAACGGTCTGTCCCTGCACTTCTTCAAGGAAGGCGTCCAGCGCTTCGCGGTCTTTCTCCAGCCGGTAAAATCCGTCTTCCCCCGGTATCATGAGTTCGTTGTTCAGTTCAATATGCTTCAAGATGGCGCACCCCTTTATGGAATCGTTCCACGTCGCTAGACGTGCCGGAAAGTTCGAATTTAGCAAGCACCGGAACACCGTATGCCGATGAAATGCGGTCGGCGCTCAGGGCAAAAGATTGTCCCCAGTTCTGGTTGCCGCTTGCGGCTACACCGCGCAGAAGGGAAGAGTGATGTTTCAGAAAGTCCAGCACTTTGCCGGGAATTTGACCGAATCCGGTCGTATAGGTAACAAGGACGAACGGCTCCTGGATCGTCAAATCCTCTTCGATCTGTACGGCCTTCACATTCAGCTTGTTAATGAATCGTTGAACATTTCCCGTACGGGAATCGTAAACTACCAGCATGGAAGCATCTTCCTTTCCACTCTATCAAAAATACGGGGCGCGCCGACCACGGGAAGTAGTCGGCGCGCCCGGATGAAAGCCGCCCCTTGGTGACAAAGAGCGGCTCTAAATTCACAGTCAGCTTCCAGCCCTTTCGCGCGCCGATGACGGCTCTGCAAAAAGGCTGGCTGAAGCCGCGCGTACAAGCCGGCTGCCCGTCTCCCCGCCCGAAGGCGGAAGAGGGGGACAGCCGGGCTATGCGGCTGCATGTGAAAAACGTCCGGACACCTCCCTATCTCCCGTAGGTTCAGCGGTGTCTTTCAGACAGGCAGGTCTCCTGGCTCCAGGTTCATTGCGCCCCTCCGCGGCCTTCCCGACGGCATCCGTCAGTGGCGGTATGGGTGGGGCGCTCCCCGTTGACAGTGGCGGGACCGCGCCGGATTCGCACCGGACTTCCCTTTTGATTCCCGCCCGATAGGCGGGAAACCTGTCCAATCTATATATAGTCTATATATAGTGAATATGTAGGTGATAGATATGAATTTACCTCAATATATTGTGGTTTGTCAACTGTGCGTAAGGACTCAACAAGGGGAGAAAAACCGAGATATAAGGCGAAAAAGGTGTGATAACCTGCCCATAAACGGGCGAGATTTTATTTCGGATTCTTTTTATTTCGACAAATTTTGCAGGTGGCGGAGTGACGTGCATCCAAGCGGATTTTGATGCGCTGAGCGGGGGATTGTTCATGCACGCCATGAAAAAGGATCAAGCTCCTCACGAACGGAGCTTGATCCTTTTACAGGTTTAAATTCTTTTTGTTGTTCTTTTTATAGAGGATCATTATGCCTGCAAGTATCCACTCGATCACATGCAAAGCGACAGACAGGGTAAGGGCGGATAAAAAATCCTTGATGTACACACCGGGAATCAGATGAGCAAAAACATAAATCAGAAGACGAGCCTTTCTGAAGCCGTAAACAGCTGATTAGGTCGCTGCCGGCCAAAACCATGCGGTCAGGCTTGACGGGTACTCCCACCGTTCTGTCCGGCTGCCTTATTGGCCGCTGCCCTGCTTAACCAGCTCATCCACGGACCACGCCACACACCAGGGAAACTGGCTTTTCGTTTCCTCCGGAATCCAGTAGCAGTGGTCTGTTTTATTTTGGTCAGGGTAAAAAACATACATGAGCAGCTTCACTTCGCTGATATCGTCCGGTTCATCCGTACGCGGATTCGGGTAACGGACCGTACAGCCCATTTGCGATGAAAATTGGGTGGATACGTTCACTTCATACGTGTACATGAAGCTGGACCCTACACCGATCGAAAATACATCGCCGGGAGCCTTGCCCGCAGGCTTGCATTCAACGGATACGCTGTTGGAAACGGAGGTGATGGTTTTGCTCACTTTAATAAAGTTTTCTTCGATTTTCATGGACTCCGACCAGTTGACCGGCATACTGAACGATAGCTGTTTATCCGCATAATCGGGCAATTCCGTAAACCGCTGCACATAATTTTCGATGTGGTTCGGATCGGGCTGCCTCGGGAACGTGTTCAAAAATTTGCCTTTGCGGGCTTCAATGCTTAGATCCGATACGGAGAAAAGACTGAGCTGCACGGATAGGTCATTCTTTTGCCAATCCGCCAGTTTGTAGGTATGTCTGGTTATGTTGGGCCGGATATACAAATGCGTAGCCGTTTTTTTGGTGGAAGACGGATACAGCTCAATCGAAAATTCCTTGATGCTCTTAATTTCGGAAGTGACGGACCGCGCGCGTTCATAAGCGATCTTCAGCTCGCCGCCGATTCCTACGACCGGAAATTTCCCGCTAAAATTGAGAGAAGCGACGAATTTGTACTTCGCGGATACCGCCGCCTGCTCCTCTTTCGACCACTTGAACCGGAAGGAACAGATGGAATCTTTAAGCTCGGAACCGTTCAGCACGTGGGGAGGGGGGCTTTCGACAACGCCCAGAAACGTAAGATGGTCATCGTTGGCCCAGTTCGTAAACGTGTCCATCAAGGTAAGCCGGTCGGAACGATACCGGCCTATTCCGAGATGCTTGTTCATACCGGAGCCGTCGAACGTCTGCGTAAACCAGATTTCCGACCGGATATGTCCCTCGTCCGTAGGTTTGAAAAACTGGAAGGCGTCGACATGGTGCCCGTTAGGCGTCGACATGTGCCCCCAGTCGCGAATAATGGGGGGCGACCAGACTCCCGTAGGGATGGAGTATTCAAATCTTCTCGCTTTGACGTCGTATGCGGTTTTGCCGCTGACGAACAGCTGAAGAACGCTGCCTGTACAGCCGTTCTCGATAGATCCCGGAACGATCGCGAAGTGGCTGACGTTTTCACCTTCCGCTAGGGCGCGCGGTTCATTTACTTTCCGGGGCGGTGCATTCTCCTCGTGGTGCAGGAGCCACGTTTTTAAAGCTTCTTTTTTGCGGGAAATGACCGACTTCGTATCCGGGCTTCTTTGAATGTAGCCGACCATGATCCGCACTTCGCCGCCGGGGTCCCGGTAGCTGCAAGCCGCCGTATGAGTGACGTCCGCGATCCTGATTTCCTCCGCCTTGCCGTCTTTCGCCGGGCGCTGTTCACGGGCGTCCGTCCGCTCCCACGTCTGCCCCCCGTCATCCGTCCAGTTCAGTGCCAGCTTGCTGTCCGCACCGGAGCCGATGAGATACAAGCGGGTTCCGGCCGACACGGCTGCGAACCGGCTGTCCGTCCGAAGGCGCATGCGCTCGCTTAAGGGAAGAGCCGATGACCACTCGATCCCGTCTTGGGAGGTCATTTGGTAGAGCGCCCCCCTCTGATCCGCGTAAAACAAGTACAGGACGCCTTCATGCGCGCATGCTGCCAGAGCGGGTATCCGGCCTCCGCTGACCCCGTCGCCCCCATAGGCCACTTTGGTCAAATACTCGATCCCGAGCGGCCCTTTCTTTTTGTTCGGGTTCTTCACGATCCTGACCTTTTCCTGTTTATCGTCGCCCAGGTAAGTTTCCATACAGATGAGATCCAACAGATTCCCGTTCGTGTAAAAAAGATAAGCTTTATTGTTGAAAAACGTGCCGGCAGCCGGTCCGGTGTTGGATGCCTTCGTATAAAACTCCTCAAAAGCATCGTGTTTGGTTTTGGCAGACATGGTCTCACTCCATTGGTTAATAAGGTGGCGTTTCTTTTCCATGGAACACTATACCAAACCAAAATTTTTAAGGATATTAACGAAAGTTAATGGACGGATTTCAAATTTACGAAGCCGGAAAAATCAAAAAGATCCCTTCCCGGAGGAAAGGATCTCGTTAATGCTATTAATTATTGGCGATAGTTTCCGGCGTCGTCAGCTTGTCGTAGAAATCGACGTACTTGTCCTTGTCCGCGGTGTTGCGGACAGCCATGGCTACGCGCGGATGTTCGTTGAGCGTTCCGGCGACCATGTAAGGAATGATGTAGCCCCATTCCACTTTCTCGCGCATGGCGACCATGTGGCGCTCGATCAGGTCCAGGACGGGACGCACATCGTAACGCGGGTTTTTCAGGTAGCTGACGAGCAGCTCGGTGGTACAGTTGCCTGCCGCGCGTCCCATGCCGTAGACGGAGGTGTCGAGGAACTCGACGCCTTTCTCGGCACCGACGATGGTGTTGGAGAACGCGAGCTGCATATTGTTGTGCATATGAAGGCCCAGCTTCTTCTCCGGAAGAAGGCGCTGGAATTTATTGACCATGTAATCAATGTCCTTATGATTCATGCTGCCGTACGAATCGACGACGTATACCACGTCGACCGGGCTCTTGTTAATGAGCTCGAACGCTTCGTTGAGCTCGTTTTCCATCACATGGGAAAGCGCCATGATGTTCAGCGTCGTTTCGTAGCCCATGTCATGGAACTTTTGTACGAGCTGCAGACCCTTGTCCACATCTTTAATGTAAGAAGCCACGCGGATCAGATCCAGTTGGCTTTGCTCGCGGGGGAGAATGTCGTTCTCGTCGACGCGGCCGATATCCACGAGCGCGGAAAGCTTCGTATCGTTTTTGGTAGGGATAACCTCACGCAGGAAATCCTCATTCAGAAAACGCCACGGGCCCGCATTGTCGCTTTTCAGGAGCTTGGCCGAATTTTTGTAACCGATCTCCATATATTCAACGCCGGCTGCATTTAAGCCGCGATACATATCCTGAACAAATTCCACGCTAAAATCCCAATTGTTGACGAGTCCTCCGTCGCGTATCGTACAATCGAGAATTTTATGCTGATCGTGTTTCATTTCGGTACCCTCCAAAAGCCGCATACCGGCTCAACTTTTTGCTATATTATCACGCATCTGATAAGGGATGTCAATCAATCGGCGCAATTGTCGGACAAATGAAAGAACTGACAGACGGTCAAATAAAAAAGCGGGTCCCCTGAAGGGATTCCGCCTTTTTATACGTGCCGGCATGCATATCGCCTTTTGTAAGTCCGGATTTACCGGACAAGAACAAATTTACCAATGAGTGGCAGCGGTCTCATTCTGCCGTCATGGGCGTTCCGGATCCCGATAAAAGCCAGCGCGAAGACGGAGATGTCCAGGGGGGGCATAAGCAGGTTCTCCACACCCGGAAGCAGCACGAGCATCAGATGCGCGGAAACGGCGTAGAGCAGGAGCAGCAGCCCCTGGTTCGCATGGTACATCGCAAATCTGGAATGCTTCGCAACCATCAGCGGCAGACAAAAAATCAGGTAAGCGGACATGGCGGCGGATTTGTTGCTGTCGATATCGGAGGAATTGTGATTGTGCATACGCGGACACCTCACACTCAGAATCGAAAACATGAAGCCGGATAAATTTCTGCTATACTTCTACTATAGAATATGCATACCCCGTTTGAAAAGGGATAGACGCAGGCTGGACACGGAAATGGAGGAATTTATTTGGAAAAAGCTTCAGTTCATATAAAAAAGGCGGGATACGGCGAATCCGGAGCGATTTTGAGGGATATCGACTTCCGTATCCTGGAGGGCCAGCTGATCGGTCTGATCGGACCCAACGGCGCCGGCAAAAGCACGACCATCAAGAGCATGCTCGGCCTGCTGAAGGATGTCGAGGGGCGCATTGAATTTGCCGACGGACGGGCCTCGGTGGCTTATGTGCCGGAGCAGCCGGTCCTGTACGAGGAGCTCACGCTGTGGGAGCACATGGAGCTTGCGGCGGCAGCCTACGGGCTGGAGCGCCCGGTCTTCGAGGAACGGGCGGAGGCGCTGCTGGCCCAGTTCAGGCTGTCGGATGCCCGGCACCGGCTGCCGGTCGCCTTCTCCAAAGGCATGCAGCAGAAAGTGATGCTCATCATCGGTTTCCTTAACCGGCCTTCGTTGTACATTGTCGATGAGCCGTTCATCGGACTGGACCCGAGGGCGACGAAGGACTTCCTTGAGCTGCTGCGGAAGGAACGGGAGAGGGGAGCGGGTATTCTGATGAGCACTCACGTGCTCGATACGGCGGAGCGCATTTGCGACTCGTTCCTGCTGCTCAGCGAAGGCCGGATCGTGGCGCAGGGGACGCTTGACGAAGTACGTGAGGAGTCGGGACTGCCGGACGGTACTCTCTTCGACTGCTTCCATGCGCTGGTTTGAGGCGGGGGAGGAAATGAATATGACACCGGCAAAATTATTCAAGCGAAGGCTGTTCGATGACTGGATCTACCAGTACCGCATTCTGCGTACGGCGGTGGACTGGACGGTGGCCGTCTATCTGGTCGTTCCGGCTCTGATCTTCGCCTTCATTTATTATTCGGCGTGGTGGCGGACGCCGCCCGAATGGTTCGGCTATATTCCGGCTTCGCTGGTCGCCGTTTTCCTGTATCTGTTCGCCTGGTCCGGCACCATCCGCTTCTTCATCGAGGAAGCGGACCAGCTCTTCCTCGTCCGCAGCGAAGGCTGGATGCCCGCGATCAAGCGCCGCGGGCTCCTGTACTCGCTCGGGCTGCAGGCGCTGACGACGGCCCTGCTGGCCGGCGCTCTGCTGCCCCTGCTGCGCGCGGAAGGCTCGGGCGGCGCGCTGAAGCTGGCGGCCCTGTTCCTGGCCGTCTACGCGGCCAAGGTGAACCTGGGCCTGCTGCGCCAGCTGGCGGCGCTCGCCTGGACCGGATGGAAGCGCGTGGCCGCTTCCATCGTGCTGTTCGCGGCAGGTTTTCTTATCTACTGGGCCTGTGTCCAGTTGATTCTGGCGGGTGCTGCCGCGGGCTATCTCGCCGGGCCGCTCCTGCTTGCGGCCGCGGTTCCGCTCTGCCGCCGCCGTCTGCGGGCGGCGGGAGCGTTCTATCCCGACGTGCAGCGGGAGCGGGAGGCGAGGCTAAAGCTCGCCTCGCTGATGCTCCGCGGCATCGTCGAGGGCAAAAAGCCGCGGCAGCGCCGGGCTCCGCTGGTGCTGGGCCGCTCGCAGCGGGTGGTCCGCGGGACGGGCGCGTCGGCGGTTCTGGCCGATTCGCTCGTCAAGTCGGTCCTCCGCCGGCCCGGCCAGTGGAAGCTGTACGCCCAGTTGACGGCCGTGCTCGCGTTCGCCGCGTGGCGGCTTCCCGGTCCGATGCATGTCGTCCTGTGGGCCGTCGCCGCTTTCGTGCTGGCCTACTGGATGAAGTCGGTCGCGCGGGAAACGCTGGGCGCTCCCTTCTTCCGCATGTTCGCGTGGAGCGAAATCGGCAAGCAGGAGGCGCTCCGCAAAGCGTCGTTCGCTCTGGCCGTGCCCGGACTTGCGCTGATCGGGCTTGTCGCGGGCGGCAGTATCTCGCTGCCGCTGGGGATCGCGGCTCTTGTGCTTTCCGTGCCCGCCGCGTATGCCGCCGCCTTTCTGGTGACCATTTGGTATTAAACGCCAATGTTTGGCGAACACTAAGGGCGACCGGCAAACGTGCGCCCTCGGTACGAAGAGCGCACAGCGGGATTTGACAGCACCGGAAAGGATGCCTTATGAGCGACACACCGATTTTTTTTGAATTTCCGCAGGAGCAGGATATGCGGCTTGCTTATGATACGTTGTTTGAACTGGGCTACCGGCCCGGCGTCAGCGCTTCCGAGGGGAAGCCGGCGCTGCACATCCATGTGGAAGGGCAGGACCTTGCTTCCGCCATGCAGATCGCCCAGGCCCATGCGGGCGAGCTGATCGATGCGCCGCCTGCCGCAGTCAGCTACAGCGAACCCGAAGCTTACGCGGCGGCGTACGATCTCGACACGATCCGGATTCCCGCTCACTTGATCCAGGATCCGGAAGAGGACGCGCCGGAAGGAGCCCTGGCTGCTGTGCGCAGCGTGGACGGGCTAGGCAGCGTCCCGGACGCTTATTCCGGCGCAGCGGACGCGGGGGCCGTCGGCTCGTACGAGGAGTCTCAGCGGCAGTTTGACCCGTCCGACGACGATCTGGACCGGTTCTCGGCGGGCATTCATTTGTGAAACGGAGCCGCCCGGTGGGTTCCGATTGTCCGTTGGACTTCCTTCGAGTTCTTGGAACACAGAAGAGGCGGAGCGCCCTGTGAGGATGGTCCGCGGCGGCCCCGTCATCATACTGCTTTTCGGCGGAATCCGTAAGAAATACGGTCGATCCGCGGCAGCTTGGCCAGCGTCTGCGCTTGACAAAAAAACATCCGTTGAAGACGGACAAGTACCATCCTGGATGACTAAAAAAGCCTAGTCAAAAAGCTGTTTCCGATATTGTAACGGAGCAGCTTTTTTACTTTTTTAGCGGTTATAAAATTTTCTTTACTATCAAGAGTCCGTTTCACTTAAGTTTGCAGGGCCTATTTTTACGGTTAATGTGCTCTATCATCTATATGTTTAAATTTTTTGCCGGATAGAATTTCTCCGTCACTGGGTCCCAATTGAATCCAATTATCTTTTTTGACATAAGAATAAGTAACTTCAGGCTCATCTTTAAAAATAACAAATACCGCATATTGAGGCATCTTTCCAAATTTCGAGCTTACTTGAGCTATGTCGTCTTCCCGGTATTGCTTTTCTTGGATGAGATAGTTTTTTAATTCTTTCTCTACTTTTTTTTCATTTGTGCATATTACACCCAAAATAACAATTACAAGAAAGACTAATCCTGTTCCGCAAATAGCTAATATTTTTTTCAAACAGCTCCCTCCTTTCCTTCTTGTGACTTGCAGGGAATTAATTACATATTTTACCCGCTGACTTGATGAAAAGTTTCTTTCGAAACTTCCTCAATCTGTAATAGGGAGGAACGACAAAAAACCGGCCCTTCCGAAGGAGAGCTGGTTTTTCTCGTTCTCTTTTTACACATCCGTCTTCGTACCTCTAAACTCTCGCTTCCTCCGCCCGCATGGCCGCATGCTTGCCGGCCGTATACCCCGTGGCGAAAGCCGCCGTAATGTTGTAGCCGCCCGTATACCCGTGAATATCGAGAACCTCGCCGCAAAAAAACAGGCCCTCCGTCAGCTTGGATTCCATCGTTTTGGGATCGATTTCTTTCAAGTTCACGCCTCCGCCGGTGACGAAGGCTTCCTCGATCGACAAAGTTCCGTTAACGCGAAGGGGGAAAGCTTTCAGAAGCTTGCTCAGCTCCATCCAGTTCTGCTTGGGCAGGTTGGCGTGGGTGAGCGCCTCGTCCAGCTCGGCTTTACGGAGCAGCAGGGGAACGAGCCGCTCGGAGACGGCGCCCTTTAGCACGTTCTTGATCGCCCGTTTCGGTTCGGCCGCGGCGAGTGCCAGCGTCTGCTCGTACACTTCCTCCGTACTCTGGTCGGGAAACAGGTCGATGGTCAGCTCGACGCTGTCCTTCTGCGACTTGCGGAGCTCCTTGACGACGAACTGGCTGCAGCGCAGCGAGATGGGGCCCGATATCCCGAAATGCGTAAAAATCATATCGCCTTGATGGGTAATCAGCTTCTTGCCCTTGGCGTTCCATACCGTCAGCGCCGCATTGCGCAGCGACAAGCCCTGCAGTTCCCGGCTTTTGATAAAAGGCTCGGCCGAAGTAAGAGGCACTTCCGTGGGAAAAAGCTCGGTAATGGTATGTCCGGCTGCCTTGGCCCAAGCGTATCCGTCGCCCGTCGAACCCGTGTGAGGCACGGACTTGCCGCCGGAGGCAACGATCACGCATTTGCCGCGCAGCGTCTCCCCGGTTTGCAGCCGCACCCCGGTTGTCCGCCCGTCCTCGTAAAGCACGCGGTCTACGGAGCAGTTGGTCCGGATGGACACGCCTTGGCTGCGCACTTGGCGGATCAGCGTATCTACGACGGTTTTGGCTTTATCGGAGACGGGGAACATGCGCCCGTTGTCTTCCTCTTTCAGCCGGATGCCGAGATTTTCAAAGAAAGCGATAATATCCTGGTTGTTGAAATGCGAGAAGGCACTGTATAAAAAACGGCCGTTGCCGGGAATGTGCCGGATCAGCTCGTCCATTTCCTTATTGTTCGTGACGTTGCACCGTCCGCCGCCCGAAATTCCGAGCTTCCGGCCCAATTTGTCGCCTTTGTCCAGCAGAAGCACATTGGCTCCGTCCGCGCTTGCGGCAACGCCGGCCATAAGTCCCGCCGATCCGCCGCCGATTATGATGACATCGTAAATCATGTAGTGTAAACTCCCTGAACCTTCGAATTTTATTCGATCATATCACGGATCGTCCGCTTTTCAAACCGATAGGGGCCGAGCCTTCGAAGGGTGTATGGAGGCAAAATTGGAAGGGACCGGCGGGCGATCAGGAAAGGGGCGAACCGCGGCAGCTTCCGCGACGAGCCAGGAAACGAAAAGACCGTCCAGCTTTCTCTCTTTTCTTATTATATAGGGCCGCTTAAAATGCAGCTCAGGATTAGACGGCAGCGTATATAAGGTAAGGGTCGGAACAGGAACCGGCCGCGTGTTCAGGAAAGGTTCAGCTTGTGAACGTAGGAACCGATCCACGACCGGCTGTAATGCTCCCGGACCCGGATGACCAGCTTGTCCGGGTATACCTGGACAAGAAGACTCTCGCTCTTCGGAGGATGTACCGGCTTTTCTTCAAAATCAAGCACTTTCCGTACCGAGGAAGAGCCTACGGAGAGAAAGCCGGTACGGGCCGCCTGGCCGCCCAGACTCCAGTCGTAATGGGAATGGCCGGAGAAAAGAACGGCTTGCGGATAGTCCGCCAATACGTGGCGGAACGCCTTATAGTCCGTTACGCCCCGCTCCCGCCCGGAGCCTTTCAGCGTATGGACAAGGGGCTGGTGCAGGAAAACGAAGACCGGCCTGCCCGGATGCGTCCGGGAGGCCTCGGACAAGCGGCCGCCGAGCCAGTTCATCTGCTCCACTGACAGGTATGCGTCTTCCAGGGTATCTTTAACGACGTCCCGGTAACCTTCTCCGCTGAGGAAGATGAACGTGTACCCGGCCATTTCCGCCGCATGGTACGGCTTCTCGTAGCCGAAGCAGTCCGTGAACAGTCCGATCGCCTGCCGTGTGCTCCAGAACGGATTAAGCCTCGACGTATCGATAGAGCCGAACGGCGTGCGCCACATCCGGTAATACTCGTGGTTGCCCATCGTCGCATGAAGGGGCGGATGGGGCATGGCGTTCAGCACCGCCGCCAGCGCGTTGTAATCCGCCGGATTGCCGTCGGTCAAGTCGCCGTTAAGCACCATCATGCCGCTTTCCGGCGCAAGAGCGGCATGATCCAGTAAGGCCGCCCGCAGGAGATCCTGCGACAGTTTATCGTGCGCCTCGATATGAATGTCGCTCAGCACGGAAAACGTCAGCAGTGCCCGGGACGTCTCTTCCGGAGAAGACGGCCGTCCGCCGTCCGCTCCGGGTCCGGCCTGCTGCCCGGGCTGCTGCGGGGCCGCTGCGGCAAGCAGGGCTGTTGCCTCGGGGACCGTCTGCCGGCCCAGAGGCGGCAGGCAGACAGCTGTGCAGCAGGCCAGAAAAACCACGGCGGCACGCTGAAAATGTTTCACGGCACACTCCCTCCGTTTCCATCGTCAGGATCATTTGGGTTAGTGTTCCTCGCCGCCTGTTTTCTATGCGTAAGTCCCGGGCCGTAGCCGGTTATCCTGAGGTCTGATATCGGCCCCGACTTAGGTCCAGGACCAAAAACCGCCGCGAGTCCGTTTTGGCGAATGCCGCTGTCGTCTAGAATAAAGACATAAGACAACGACAACGAAAGGCGGTGACGCAAAAAGATGAAACGCAATCCTAACATGGGCCTCGCGATCGTGCTGATCGCATTCGGAGCCTGGCTGATTCTCGGCAAACTGGGCATTCACCTGGGACCGATTATGAGTTACCTGATTCCGATCGGAATGGTCGTGGTCGGCTACTTCGGGATTCAGAGAGGCAGCAAGCTGGGCTGGGTAATCGCCCTCCTCGGGATCTTCGCCCTTCTAGGCAAAATGACGACATTGTTCATTATCCTGATCGCTGTCGCCCTGATCGCGTTCGGTGTATCGATGCTGAAAGGCACATCCAATTCATAAGGCCAAGACGCTGATAAAAGAAGGTGGTAAAAACAATGAGCATTCTGAAACGAATTCGTGATATAACGGTAGCAACGCTGAACGAGCGGCTGGAGGAAAGCGAGGATCCCATCCGCCTGATCGACCAATATCTCTCGGCCAAGAGAGAACAGCTCATGCAAAGCGAGCGGTTGCTTCAGCAGTGTTCGGCACATGCCTCCTCGCTGAGACAACAATACTTAAGTGCACTGGAAACGAAAGAGAAACGCGAGCAGCAGGCCGCACTCGCCCTGAAAGCGGGCGAAGAGAACATGGCCCGCCTCATCCTTCACGAGAAGCTTCAGGCCGAAGAGCGCAGCGACCAGTACCGCGGCCTCTACGAGCAGGCGGGACAGTCGGCCGCCGAGCTGGAAGAAGAGCTTCAAGCCATGCGTGCCGATTACCAGGAAGTGCTCGACAAGCGGGGCTACTACATGGCCCGTATGGAGTCGGCCAGACTGCAGCAGCGGCTGAACTCACGCCTGGGTTACGGAGACGGTTCCTCGTCGCCCCGCATGTTTTACCGGATGGAAGAGCACGTATCCGATATGGAGATGCAGGCACACGTCCTACGCGATCTGCGCCGTACAACCCGGGAGGGCGGCTCGGAGAACTCGAATCCGGCTTTAGAGAAGGAGCTTGAGGCGCTGCGCCGCAAGATTAACCGGGAGGAGTCATAATACATGAGAAAACTATACCGCTCGCGCACCGACAAGAAAGTAACGGGACTTTGCGGCGGACTTGCGGAAGTGTTGAACGTCGATGCAACCCTGCTGCGGCTGCTCACAGTCGTCGCGGTGTTCATCACCAGCGGTTCGCTGATCCTGCTTTACTTCATCGCCAGCTTTATCGTTCCGAAGGAACCGGGCTTCGACCCACCGCGCGGTCCTTACGGACCGGGCCCGTACGGCGGAGACTCCTACGGTCCTTACGGCAACGGCAACAATAACTACGGCGGCTCTTACGGCGGCAACCAGGCCTACAACGGCTGGAACGGCAAAGAAGCCAGAAACGGCAGACAGCAGTCCGCCGCGGGTTCCTCTTTCGGAGCGCCTAAGGCCGATAATATTGATGAAATGATGAAAGATATCGAGAAAAAAGCGATGCAGCGCGAAATCGAGGAGCTTCGCGGCAAACTCGACCGCCTGGAAAAGCACCAAAAACCAACCAATAACGATTCCAAAGGAGATGTAT
This sequence comes from Paenibacillus sp. JT31N7, assembly GCF_059692095.1. Lineage (NCBI taxonomy): Bacteria > Bacillati > Bacillota > Bacilli > Caryophanales > Paenibacillaceae > Paenibacillus > Paenibacillus sp. JT31N7. Next base: position 87,070 of record NZ_JCAUAT010000005.1, on the reverse strand, counting down.
AAACATGGGAGTTTTTTCGAGAATTAAAGATATGACAAAGGCGTCTATTCACGAGGTATTGGATAAAGTCGAAGATCCGATCGTTATGCTCAACCAGTATATCCGCGACATGGAAGAAGAAATCGCGAAAGCGGAAGTGACCGTGGCGAAGCAAATCGCCAACGAGCGCAAGCTGAAACAGCGCCTGGAAGAAAGCGTACGCCTGTCCGCCGACCGTGAAGGCAGAGCGTCGGCCGCGCTGAAAGACGGCGAGGAGCAAGCGGCCCGCCAAGCGCTTGAGGAAAAATTGTACCACGACGAGAAAATCGCCGAGTATACCGATCTTCACGAAGCTTCCAAAGGTCAAGCGTCTGAACTGACCCAACAGCTTCACGAAATGAAAGACGAGTATTACAAGCTGCGCAACAAGCGCAACGAGCTTGTGGCCCGCACACAGCTGGCCAAAGCGAAAAAGCAAATGGCTCAGGTGAGCTACAACGGCGTGATCGAAAGCGGCAATGCCTCCAGAGGCTTCCAGCGCATCGAGGAGAAAATCATTCAGTTGGAAGTGGAAGCGGACATTGCCCGCAAGCCTTACGTACCGGCATCCGGCTACAGCAGCGCATCCAGCTACAACCCGTCTGACTCCGCCAAGCAGGCCAAAGTCGACGAGCAGCTCCAGCAGCTGAAGAACAAAATCGGCGGAACGAAAGCCGAGAAGTAATCGCCTGAAGCACGCAGCTTTATGACTGACCGGCGGGCACCGGAATTCAGAGCAGGAATTCCGCCGCCTCCGGCCGGTTCTTACCCGCGATAAGCGGAACCTCTTGTACAGCTATACCTGTTCTTGCCTTCGGAGATCGGACTCCGGGGGCTTTTTTTTCTGTCCGTTTCCGGTTGGTTGACCGATCAGACGACGCGGCACCGTACGGGTGAGTAGGCGAATTGCAGGCGAACGCGGAGCGCATACTACGGAAAAAGAAAGGAGATGAACCCCGAATGGCTAAATCCAACAACTCCAAAGAGCAGGATATTCACGAAAAAGAAAACAAACACCGCAAAAGCACCCCGTCCGAATCCGGCGGCGTCGATAAAAAATTGAACGGACCGAATTTTCCCGCGACGTAGCGGTATTCAGGGCCTTGCGGACGCGATGGATCTTATCCAGCCCCTTTGCTTTCTTTTCCCGCGATTGTATAATGGAATGGAAAAGAAAATGTCCATGACATTGATCACAGGGGAGTGAACCGATTATGGTGATGTCTTTTGACTCATATATGAGAGACATGGTACAACCAATGCGTGAGGATCTGACCCGCATCGGCGTGAAAGAACTTCTGACGCCCGAGCAGGCAGCGGAAACGCTGGAAAATTCGGAAGGAACGCTGCTGCTCGTTATCAACTCCGTTTGCGGCTGTGCGGCGGGCCAATGCCGTCCTGGCGTTGCCAAAGCGCTGCAGAACGAAGTGAAGCCGGATCACCTGTACACCGTTTTTGCCGGTCAGGAGAAAGAAGCGACGGCTAAAGCCCGCGAATATCTGGCGCCTTATCCGCCTTCGTCGCCTTCGATCGCGCTGTTTAAAGACGGCCAGCTGGTGCACTTTATCCAGCGCCACCAAATCGAAGACCGTTCCGCCGACATGATAGCCGGCGATCTGACGGATGCCTTCGAAAAGTACTGCAAATAAGAACGCGGCCGTTTAGCCGGTCCGTTCCGAATAGAACAAGCTCCTGCGGCCGTCTTTTGACGGAAGCGGGGGCTTTTTTCTTGTTTGCGGAACGGCCTCGGCGGCGTACGGCTTAAATTAGTCATTTCGCCCTAACACGTTGGGCACATCGGACTATATCCCGCCCGGGACGAATTGAGTAAAGTTTTAATATAAAGAGAGCGTTTCCAAAATGGAGAAAAAGAGAGGCAAGGCTTTAAGCCGGGCTGTAAATTTTTTTCCGGGATCGGAAGCGTCCGTGGACGTGAGTGTAAAATGAACAGCTGAATCCGGAGGCGGGCATGATTTCTTCATGCGGCCCGGAGGAGGTGATGGAGCGGATAAAAATCGGGATGAGCGGCGCAAGTACAGACGGCGGCATGACGCTGATTACAAAGCGGCAGGACGCAGCAATCAAAAGGAGGTTTTTTGAAAGCGTTTTCTAAAAGTTCGAAAAGATTGTCCACTTTTACGAGAAAGAAGGGAAATGAATGAAAAGCAACAAAAAAATAAAAATGACCTGGCTGAGCTTCTTTGCGCTCCTGCTGGCACTGCTCCCTCTGTTCAACACGGGCGCGGGCAGGGTCTCGGCGGCCGAACCGGCCAAAATCGTCGGGTATTTTACTTCCTGGGGAATTTACGGCCGCAATTATCAAGTTAAAGATATCGACGGCTCCAAAATGACTCATTTGAATTATGCCTTTGCGGACATCTGCTGGGGCGGGGTGCACGGAAACAATTCGGCCGACAGCCCTAACAAGCAGACTTGGTCTTGTACGGATTCTCACGTGCCCCTTCAGTCTAAATCCGTTCCGAACGGAACGATCGTGCTTGGAGAGCCGTGGGCGGACGTAAATACGCCGTACGCCGGCTACTCGTACGAGGAGTGCGACCAGAAGGCGCTTTGCGGCAACTTTGCGGGTCTGCGCGACCTCAAGAAAAAGAACCCGTCGCTCAAAACGCTTATCTCCGTGGGCGGCTGGACCTGGTCGAACCGTTTCTCTGAAACGGCCGCGAGCGCGGCAACGCGCGAAACTTTCGCCAATTCCGCTGTCGAGTTTATCCGCACATACGGCTTTGACGGCGTGGATCTGGACTGGGAGTACCCGGTAGCGGGCGGCCTGTCCGGCAACACCTACAGCCCTGCGGATAAGCAGAACTACACGCTTCTGCTCAAAAAAGTCCGCGAGAAACTGGACGCAGCAGGATCGGCGGACGGCAAGAAATACCTCTTGACCATCGCGTCCGGCGCCAGCCAGAAGTATGCGAACAATACGGAGCTTTCCGAGATCGCCAAAACCGTCGACTGGATCAACATCATGACGTACGATTTCCATGGCGGCTGGGAAAAGTCGACCAACCATAACGCGGCGCTTTACCCGGACCCGAACGATCCGTCCACGGGCGACATCAAGAAGTTCAACACGAGCGACGCGATCGATATTTACTTCCAGTCGGGCGTTCCGGCCGACAAGCTGGTGCTCGGTCTTCCTTTCTACGGCAAGGGCTGGAAGGGCTGCCCTCCCGGACCGAACAATGACGGCCAGTATCAGACCTGCGTAGGGGGCTGGGACGGCAACGTTCTGCCGACCGGCACATGGGACGACTGGGCGTCCGGCAACAGCGGCACGTTCGATTACGGCGATCTCATGGCCAACTACGTAAACAAGAACGGCTTCACCCGCTACTGGAACGACACGACCAAAACGCCGTATCTGTTCAACCCGACGAGCGGCACGTTCATCTCCTATGAAGACACGCAATCCATTGCCGCCAAAACGGCTTATATCAAAAGCAAGGGCCTGGCCGGCGCGATGTTCTGGGAAACCAGCTCCGACTGCCGCACCAGCCCGAAATTCTCCTGCACCGTCAAGCTGCTCGATAAAGTAGCCGCCGACCTTCAGACTCCGGCAACTCCGGATACTCAGGCACCGACAGCGGTCACGAATCTGATCTCTACCGGCAAAACGTCGACCAGCGTAGCCTTGAGCTGGACGGCCGCGACGGATAACGTGGGCGTAGCCGGTTACGAAGTGTCCTACGGCACGACGAAAGTCAATGTGACGGGAACCGCCGCCAACATCACGGGCCTGACGGCCAATACCGCGTATACGTTCATCGTAAAAGCGAAAGATGCGGCAGGCAACGTATCCGCCCCGGCTTCCGTAAACGTAACGACGGACGGCGGAACGACAACCCCGGATACGCAGGCTCCGACAGCGGTCACGAACCTCGTCTCCACCGGTAAAACATCGACCAGCGCAGCTCTTAGCTGGACAGCAGCGACGGATAACGTAGGCGTTACGGGCTATGACGTCACTTACGGCACGAAAACCGTCTCCACTACGGCGACAAGCCTCAACGTGACCGATCTTACGCCGAACACAGCCTATACGTTCACGGTTAAAGCCAAAGATGCGGCGGGCAACGTATCCGCACCGGCTTCCGTAACCGTTACGACGGACCCAGCGACGAACCCGGGCTCTCCGGTTCAGCCGACCTTCACCGTAACGAGCGATTGGGGAACCGGCTACAACTTCAGCTTCTCCATCAAAAACACGGGAACGACCCCGATCACGAACTGGAAGCTGGAATTCGATTACACGGGCAGCATCACCTCCGTCTGGGATGCGTCCATCGTCAGCTCCGCCAATAACCACTTCGTGATCAAAGGCGCAGGCTGGAACAACACGCTTCAGCCTGGAGCAACCGTTACTTTCGGAGGCGCGGGACTTGTCAAAGCCCAGCCGACGAACATTGTGGTAACGGGCAGCTAAGCCGCCAGGGATTTTTGAAGTGAGGTAACCTGACATGAAAAACCGTTCTGGCCATCCTTTTGGTGGTTGGGGCGGTTTTCTTTGTGGTAAGATAAGTTCAAACCTTAGGTGTGGAGAAGGAGGATTTTTTTAATGGGCTTGCAGCAGGAGATAATCGAAGAGCTTGGCGTCAAACCGCAGATCGACGTTCAGGAAGAAATCCGTAAACGTGTGGATTTTCTGAAGCAGTATGTAAAAACGGCGGGCGTATCGGGGCTGCTGATCGCTATCAGCGGGGGCATCGACAGCGCGGTAGCCGCCGGTCTGTGCAAAATAGCGACGGACGAGATGACGGAAGAAAGCGGCAAAGAGTATAAGACAGTCGGCGTTTTCCAGCCGTACGGGACTCAAGAGGATATTCACGACAGCTACGCGACGGCAGAAGCGTTTAATCTTAAATACCGCATGGAAACCAATATCGAAGAAGCGGTGAACGAGATCGCGCTCGAAGTCGAGTTCGGTCTGAAAAATGCGGGCGACTCCCGCCATATGAGTAAAGAAGGCAAGGGCAATGTGAAGGCGAGAACACGGATGGTCGTGCAGTATGCCATCGCTTTCGAAATGAACCTGCTCGTCGTCGGTACGGATCATGCTTCCGAGGCGATTACAGGCTTCTTTACGAAGTGGGGCGACGGTGCGGTCGATATCACTCCTCTCAGCTCCCTCAACAAACGCCAGGTACGCGCTCTGGCGGCCGAACTGGGCGTTCCGGACAGTGTGCTGCATAAAGTTCCGACTGCCGGACTGTGGGAAGGACAGACGGACGAGAAGGAGCTTGGAGTCAGCTACGAGGACAACAGCGACTATCTGGAAGGCAAAGCGATCGATCCGACCGCCGCGGAAAAACTCGAGAAGCATTATATGAAAACGAGACATAAGCGCGGCCGCATTCCCGGCATCTAAATCCGGACTCGGGCAGAGCCTGCCCGGCCGGTGTATTTCGGAGACGTACTCTTTTTTTCGTAAAAAGAGATAAAGAAGCGGAAGAGCGGAGCTCTTCCGCTTCTTTTGCTTATGCACGTGTTTCACCAAGGAACGGAAGGGAGTGATTACGTTACTTTTTTAGCAGAGCGGAACAAGGTACGGCGGAGATCAACACAAGCGAAGCCAATGCGGACCCCCTGCGAGTCCGGAAAGCAGCGGCGGGGCGAACCCCTTCTATACCGCGCGAAGCTCCCAGCGTGCGGTGCTCGGCGTCACATGGCGATGGTTAAGCATGATGCCGGCCGGACAGCAATTCCGGTTGTTTTGACCGGCTTTCTCATCTTCGCATAGGGAAGAAGACGCCCCGGCTTGACCTTGCGGAATGGCCGTGCCACAATCAGGCAAGGTGAACGAACCGGAAAAACGATGGGTAACGGAGGGGTACAAATGATTATCGGGGTTGGAATGGACATGGTTGACATCGCCCGTGTAGCGGGGCTTCTCCGGGAAGAGAGCGGAGATCGGTTCATGCGGAGGATTTTAACGGAAGAAGAACAGCAGCTTGCAGCCCGAAAAAGAGGCAGGCTGGCGGAGTTTACGGCAGGGCGTTTTGCCGCGAAAGAGGCTGTAGTGAAGGCGCTTGGGTGCGGAATCGGCCGCCAGGCGGGATTTCATGACGTCAGCGTTCTTCCGGACGAATCGGGCAAGCCCCATTGTTTCTTATCCGAGGGGGCGAGGCAGCGTCTGGGCCTCGGACAGGACGTTGTCATTCATTTGAGCATCACGCATACGGATGCGATGGCGGCGGCCTACGCGGTTGTCGAGCGGCCTTAGTCGACAAAAGGTTGGGATCGGTTCGGCGCCTATAAAGGCGTGTACGTAAGGCTGCGGATATATAAAGTCGCAGGGAAGGCCGCAAGCGAGTTGTCATATAAATGAAGCTTTCCAGCGCGTCACGGGCAGCGCGGCGCAAAAAAAAGACAGCCCGTTACCGGAAGCTGTCTTGACGGCGCGGCGCCAAAGGCCGCAGGTGTGCGTGGAGCGCCTGTATAAGGCCCGTGTGCCAAGCGGATAGCTTGTCCGGTACCACCGGCGGCTATCCCTTTGCAGGCGCGAGCGGCCTTGTCAGGGACCAGGCGCAGACGAGCAGGCTGAGCCCGCTCATTCCCTGCAAAATAACGCCGGAGTAGCCCAAATACCAGAGGGCCATCACGATCGTAAGCGCGAAGAGCCACAGGCCGAGCCAGAAGAGACGGCGGTCGGCGGCCGCTCCGAGCAGAACGAATACGACCGAGAGCAGGAACGCCCTCAGCAGCGCGACGAAATAAGGGCCGACCGCTTGTACATATTCGAGCACGGCTACGGCGCCGATCAGCATAACGGCGGGAAAGGCGAGCATAACCATAGTGATGGAGCTTTCGCGTGCGGCGCCGGTTTTACGGCGCAGTTTTACCCAAATCACGATGCTGGCAAGCACGGCGGCTGCGAATACTCCCTGCGCGAGCCAGTCTAAATCGACCCATTCCTGAAAGAAATCGACCGCTGCCGCGACGACTCCCTGAATGCCCCATACAGCCAAATAAGGAGCGAGCCAGCGAAAGCCGGGAGGGATCACGGCTGGTCTGCCGGGTGCCGTTCGGGCTTCTTTCATTTTGTACAACCTCCGTTCCCGAATCCAATCATCCGAAAAAGTCCGAATACGACAAGAATACCCAATTCAGCCCGCAAAAACAAGCAAAGGCCAGGCAGTTCCATCCTCTCCTCATTTGCTTTATAATAAAAGGTTGTGGGTGTTCAAAACGTGTGAGCCCCGGAGAGGAGAGGGAATCCAGGTGGCAGAGCTTGAACGGCAGCAGGAACGCAAGGAGCCGATAGCGGCTGAAGAAGGACAAGTTCCGGAAAAGCCGAAGAAAACGAAGTCGGCATCCAAAACGGATAAAACACCGCCGGCGGAATACCCGACGGAACAAAAACAATTTTTCTCCGCCAATTTGTTGGCGTGGTATTTGATACATCGCCGCGATCTCCCTTGGAGACGCAGCCGCAACCCGTATTATATCTGGATTTCGGAAGTTATGCTCCAGCAGACGAGAGTGGATACGGTGATTCCGTACTTCCACCGGTTCGTAGATTTGTTTCCGACGGTAGAGGCGCTGGCCGAAGCCCCGGAGGATGAGGTTCTGAAAGCGTGGGAAGGCCTTGGCTACTATTCCCGCGCGAGAAACCTCCAGCAGGCCGTACGCGAGGTGCACGAGCGCTATGGGGGCATCGTGCCGGATACGAAAGAGGACATCTCCTCCCTCAGAGGGGTAGGCCCGTATACGTCGGGCGCGATTCTCAGCATCGCGTACAACAAGCCGGAGCCCGCCGTCGACGGCAACGTCATGCGGGTGCTTTCGCGCTATTTCCTCATCGAGGACGATATCGCGAAGCCCGCCGCAAGAGTGGGGATGGAGCGGCTGGCCCGCGATCTCATCCCCGAAGGCTCCGCGGGGGACTTCAACCAGGCGCTGATGGAACTCGGCGCCATGGTCTGCACCCCGCGCTCGCCGCAGTGCCTGACCTGCCCGGTCATGGACCACTGCTCGGGCCGGCTTGCCGGCAGGGAAGAGACCCTGCCGGTGAAGAGCAAGGCCAAGCCGCCCAAGCCGGAACGGCGGCTTGTGGCCCTGATCGAGGGCGAGGGCGAGAACGCCGGGCGGATTCTTATCCGCCAGCGGCCCCAGGAGGGCCTCCTCGCCCGCATGTGGGAGCTGCCGCACGTAGAGCTGCGGGCGACCGCCTCCGGCGGCGCCCACGGCTCTCTCGCGGCAGCGGAACCTCCCGGCCCGACGGATGGGCCGGGACTGCTTCTTGCTGCGGCGGATGAAGCCGCAGCAGCTGCCGCCGGCGCGGACAGGCCGGCGGAGGCACAGTCGCCCGGCTCCCTCGGGGCCGCCGGGACGGAAGCGCCGGCGAAGCGGGGCCGCCGCGGCAAAGCCGCTGCGGGGAGCGAGGCTCCCGCAGCCTGGCCGGGCGACGCGCACAGCATGGAGGAGCTGCGCGTCGCGCTGGCCGAGGAGGAGCACGTGGACGTGCTCCCGCAGGGCTGGATCGCCGATACGAACCACACCTTCAGCCATCTCTACTGGGACATGAAGGTGTACCGGTGCCGGCTCGGCGGCCAGGGAGGCGCTCCCGCGGGGCAGCTGCCTTACCGCTACCGCTGGATGTCGCCGGAGGAGCTGGAGCGCTACGCGTTCCCGAACGTGTTTCTGCGCGTCTTGAAGATGTACGCCGAGGAGCAGGGGGGATGGGCGGGGAAGTAGACCCGGCCTTTCCGGCTGCTGCCGTCTAAATGCGCATCACCGGGACGTAAAGCGGAACAACGGCTCTAAACCGTTCCTTCGCGGCTCCCTCGGCTCATAGGTCGTTAGCTAGGCGTCCCCGTTCGCTGCCGGATCTGTTCGGTAAGATCATGCTCGCCGGCAGGCGGTTCTTCCTTGCACCGTATGTCCCGCTCCCGAGCGGCGCAGAGCACGAGGAGCGCGCACCGCACCGGAAACGGCAGACAGCCCTTGCGCCTTATAAACACAATTCCATAGACACATTCTTATAGACACATTCCCGTAGACACATACAGCCGAATATAAAAAAAGACGCCCTCCCAGGCTTATCGCCTGAGGAGGGCGTCTTGCGTATACCGGAATTATTTCTTTGCGGCTTCGTAACGCTTGTTAACGGCATCCCAGTTAACAACGTTCCAGAAAGCGGAGATGTAGTCCGGGCGTTTGTTTTGGTATTTCAGGTAGTAAGCGTGCTCCCATACATCCAGTCCGAGAAGCGGAGTGTCGCCTTCGAAGAGCGGGCTGTCCTGGTTAGGCAGGCTGTATACTTTCAGCTGGCCGTCTTTGCCCAGCGCAAGCCATGCCCAGCCGCTGCCGAAACGGGTAGTAGCCGCTTTGGCGAAATCTTCTTTGAATTTATCGAAACCGCCCAGCTCGCTGTCGATAGCTTGAGCCAAAGCGCCGGTAGGCTGACCGCCGGCGTTAGGAGCGATGGTTTCCCAGAAGAGGGAGTGGTTGGCATGTCCGCCGCCGTTGTTGCGTACTGCAGTGCGGATCGCTTCCGGAATGCTGTTCAGATCGCTGATCAGGTCTTCCAGGGATTTGTTTTGAAGGTCGGCATGACCTTCAAGTGCCGCGTTCAGGTTCGTTACGTATGTGTTGTGATGACGGTCGTGGTGAATTTCCATCGTTGTTGCGTCGATGTGCGGTTCCAGTGCGTTATTCGGGTAAGGTAGAGCCGGTAGTTGATGTGCCATGATTTAAATACCTCCTAAGCAATATGTTAACACTTACCTGTTTATTATAAGATGATTTTTGATAGTAAATCAACATTTATGTATCTTAAGTCGGTTAGACCGTATTTTCCCGCCTTTTTTCGATCTCCCGGATGACCTGCGCATGTATAGCCGTACCCTGTGCGTTGAGCCAGGGAGACAGCTCGCTCATTACGGAATGGTGATAGGATAATTCCTCTTCATCCCAGGCGGAAGCGTCCAGTGAACTCAGTTCGTGCAGATGCCGTCTTTCCTGCTGTGCCATTTTTTTTCACCTCCATCTATAAGAATGGCCGGAAAGCAGAGTTATTATCAGAAATTTTCTGCAAGGAGGCGGCGGGAAGATGGGAAGAAGACGGGGGTTAGGGATAGAAGAACCGGAAAGGACAACGTTTTCCTTAAAATAGGATTTGTAAGCGCTGTATCTTTTTGCTCGCGAAAGCAAATAAGGGATTGACACCCGGCATGAAAGCGTTTATCTTAAATCTATAAAAGTTAAACCCTTTTAATTTTCGAGAACAAGCTGACACGAATAACAGAAGAGGAATTTGAAATGGTTTGCGAGGTTTTAGGCTGAAAAATGGGCATAAAATCCAGAAATCCGAATCGGTTTACATGGAAATCATGTCTTTTATTTTCGGACTAAAATTAAAGCGTTTTAACTTTCGAAAGGAAGGATGCCATGAAAACCAAAACGGCAAGGCACCAAACGCTCTGGTTTTACATCTTCATTTCACCCTGGCTGATCGGAGCTGTTCTGTTTGCCCTGTATCCCATCGTATCATCGGCTTATTACAGTTTTACCGAGTACGACATCGTAAATCCCCCGAAATGGGTCGGTTTTCAAAACTACGTCGATTTGTTCCACGATGATATCTTCTGGATTTCCATCTGGGCTACCGTGCGTTATACGCTGCTGAGCGTTCCGATCCAGCTCGGGCTTTCGCTTCTGTTTGCGCTCCTGCTCAATCAGAAAATCCCGTTCAAAGGTTTTTTCCGGACGGTCATGTATTTCCCGAGCATGATTTCGGGTGTCGCCATGGCTCTGATCTGGATGTGGATTTTCAATCCGCAGAGCGGGCTTCTCAATCAGGGGCTCAGCCTGCTGGGGCTTCCCGGGCCGCTTTGGCTGTTCGACGAGAAGTGGGCCATCTTCGCTCTCGTGCTCATGTCGCTGTGGACGGTAGGCGGAGGAATGGTCATCTTCCTGGCCGGTTTGCAAAGCGTGCCGCCAAGTCTGTACGAAGCGGCCGAACTGGACGGCGTAACGCGCCTCCGCTCGTTCTGGCATATTACGCTGCCGATGATTTCGCCCGTGTTCCTTTTTCAGCTGATCATGGGGCTGATCGAGTCTTTTCAGGTCTTTACCCAAGCGTTCATCATGACCAAGGGCGGCCCGAACTATTCGACGATGTTCTATGTGTACTATCTGTATCAGAACGCCTTTAAGAACTTCAAAATGGGCTATGCTTCTGCGATGGCCTGGCTGCTGCTGATCGTCGTCATGGTTCTTGCCCTGCTTATTATGAAAGGTTCTAAACGATTCGTTCATTACGAAGGGGGAGACGGAGTTTGAGCGGCACGCTGCATACACAGCCCGGTCGGGCCTATAAACCTTCGAAGCTGAAGGCGGGACGCAGGACGTGGTTCGACTGGTTCGTCTTCGCAATGCTGATCGTCCTGTCGGTCCTGATGATTCTGCCGTCGGTTCACATGCTGTCCACGGCTTTCAAAACGCGGGCGGAATCGCTGAAATTCCCCCCGACGATCCTACCGGATAAATTCGTAACGGAAAACTTCAAAAAATTGTTCGAGCTCGATTTTCTCACCTGGTATCAGAACAGCCTGCTCATCGGCATTATGACGGTGATCGGCACGGTGCTTTCCTCCGCACTGGTCGCTTACGGCTTTTCGCGGTACCGGGCGAAGGGCAAGGACGCCCTTTTCGCTTTTCTGCTGGCCACGATGATGCTGCCTTATCCGGCCGTCATGATCCCGCAGTTCATCTTGTTCAAGGAACTCGGCTGGATCGATACGTTCCTGCCGCTGATCGTTCCGGCTTTTCTGGGCTCCGCCTATTTTATATTCCTGCTCAGGCAGTTTTATACCTCGCTGAGCAACGAGCTTTTCGAAGCGGCCAAAGTCGACGGCTGCTCGGAACTCCGCCAATGGTGGAGCATCGCGCTTCCGCTGTCGGGCCCGGCCTTGGCGACCGTCGCCATCTTCTCCTTCATCTGGAGCTGGAACGACCTGCTCGGGCAGGTGCTCTATCTGAACTCGACCGAGAAGTTTACTCTGCCGATCGGCATGGCCGGCATGGTGTCTTCGACCACGCGCCCTCCTTCCTGGAACGTCGTTATGGCCGCATCTCTGCTGGCGCTGGTACCGATTCTGGTTTTATTTTCCGTCGCGCAGCGCTATTTCGTACAAAGCATCGTGCTGACGGGTGTGAAATAAGAGAGGGAAACTATAAGGAGGTCTACCTGAAATGTGGATGACTAGAAAACCGTATCATATGACGCTCGCGGCGGTATTGGCGGCGTCGGTAACGCTGGCGGGCTGTTCCGGGGGAGACAAGAAGACCGAGGGAACGGGCGATTCCGGCAAGTCGGGAGAAACCGTAACGATCACCCATTACACCCAGGATGCGCCGGATAAAGCCTACGTGGAGCAGCTCATTCCGGAATTCGAGAAGAAGTTCCCCAATATAAAGGTCAAGGTGGTAAAAGCTCCTTACGAACAGTTCGAGTCGAAGCTGCAGAGCATGGTAGCCGCAGGCAATTCGCCGGACGTAACTTCCCACTGGGGAGATGCAGGCTTCGCGGAATATTACAACAAAGGCTTGGTCCGCGACATAACGGATCTACTGAAAGAAGACAACTTCAAGCCTTCCGACTACGGACTTTCGGATCATTTGATGGATATCTACAAAGTCAATGGCAAAACTTATGGAATTCCTGTCTATAGTTACGTATCTGTTCTCGTATATAATAAGGATATGTTTGACAAGGCAGGAATTCCGTACCCTCCGTCCGATTATGAAGACAAATCGTGGACATTCGAGAAGATGCAGGAATACGCCAAGAAGCTGACCAAAATATCCAAAAACCTGAACGATACCCAGTACGGTATCGATTGGGGCTGGTCCGAAAGAGATATGAGACCGCTTTATTTCGGAGCCAGCGCGTATCCGGAAGAAACGTTTACGAAGAACGGGGGCAACCCGGAGGTTTCCAAGTTCAATTCGCCTGAGGTAAAGGAAGCTTACCGGACGCTGTTCGATATGATGCACAAAGACAAAAGCATGATCGATCCCGTTACGACCAAAGCTGTCGCGGGCGAAGGCGGAGATCCGTTCGCCGCAGGCAAAGTGGCGATGTCCGTCGGCGGCGCCTGGCTTCTCGCCGGCTCCAACGATTTCGGCTTTAAAGTCGGCGTAGCCGCCGTACCGGCCGGGAAGAACGAGAAAGCGAGAGACGTGCTGTTCGTCGATCCCCTGTTCATCCTCAAAGACTCCAAGCATCCGAAGGAAGCGCTGGAGTGGATTAAATTCCAGCTTTCCAAAGAAACGCAGGAGAAAGCGGTCGAGCTCAGCGGAGGCACGCCGCCGGCGAATTCGCTAGCAGGCGAGAAGTATTTCAGCTACTTCGAGAATATCGATCCGAAAGATCTCAAGAACGTGTACGAAGGCGGTCTGAAGTACGGTGTAGAGTCCTGGAACCACATGATCCCGGGCTACGCGGAGCTTAACACGATCATCAAGAACGAAATGGAGCCGATCGAGAACGGCAAAAAATCGGTCGACGAAGTCATGCCGGATCTTGAGAAGCACATCAACGACGTTTTGGCGAAAAGGCAGAAAAAATAACACAGTCGGACTCTTGACCAGCCCCGCTGCATGGTGGGATTCCGACGTTGGGAGTTCGATTGGATGAAAATAAGCATATTTGACGTTGCAAAAAGAGCGGGAGTATCGGTGGTCACCGTCTCCCGCGTTCTGAACGACTCGCCTACGGTGAGGGAAAACAACCGGCAGAAAGTGCGCCAGGCCATCAAGGAGCTCGATTACAGGCCCAATTCGGCCGCAAGGAGCCTGGCCAGAGGGAAGACGGGCGTGATCGGTCTTACGCTTACGACTTTGCAGGATTCCCTGTTCGACGGAATCGTCAAGTGCGTGAACGATGCGCTGAAGGAACACGGCTATTTCCTGGCCCTATCCATCGGACCGGACACGAGCGATTCCGACTGGGGCGAAGGCAGCAACTTTCTGTATCAGGAAGACAGGGTGGACGGAATTATCGTTCTTTCCCCTCTAAAGGAGGAAAACGATGTCCTGGAGTTGAAAAGGAAAAAGATCCCATTTGTGCTGGTGGATAACCAGCAGGAGGACATGAGCGCCTCGGTCGTTAACGTCGATAACTATATGGGCGGTTTGGAGGCGACTCGTCACCTGCTGAGTCTCGGGCACACCAAAATCGCGCATATCGCGGGTCCCGAACTCTACCGGAGCGCCAGGGAGCGGAAACGGGGCTATATCGATGCCATGGCGGAAGCCGGGCATTCCCCGTTTCTTTTGGTGGATTCGGATTTCGATATCCGAAGCGGCTTCGACATCGCCAAGAGCTGGCTGGCGGAGGGCGAGAGGCCGACGGCCGTATTCGCCGCCGACGATTTCATCGCGCTGGGCGTAATCGAGGCTTTCCGCGACGCGGGACTTCATGTGCCGCGCGATCTTTCCGTCATCGGTTACGATGACCAAGCCTTCTCGTCGGCGATTCATCCCCGGCTGACGACCGTCCGTCAGCCGTCCGAGGGGATGGCACAGGAAGCGGTGAAGCTGCTGCTGAAGATCGTGAACGGCACGCAGAAACGGAATGTTTCGGTGAAGCTGGAGCCGAAATTGATCATTCGCGAATCCACGGCGTCTCCGGAGAGCGGAACACTCGAAGTAGATAGATAAAAACAGGAGCTGTGAAATAGAAGAATAATTGCATGAAACGGGAGATGGAGAACTGTGAACTATTACTTGGGAATGGATGCGGGAGGCAGCAAAACCTACGCGGTTATCGCCGATGAAACCGGCCGGGTGGTCGGCACCGGCAGAAGCGGCATGGGGAATCATCAAATTCATCACGACCGGGCGGCCGCGAGCATCGGGGGCGCCGTGGACGAGGCGCTCCGCGAGGCGGGCCTGACGAAAGCCGATATCGCTTTCGCTTACTTCGGTCTGGCGGGGGCGGACCGCGAGATCGACTTCCGCATCCTGCGGAAGCTTCTGGAGCCGATCGGCTTCGCGAACTGGGATCTCGCCTGCGATACCATCGTCGCCATGCGGGCGGGCACCACGAAGCCTTACGGCGTCGTCGCCATCTGCGGCAGCGGCGTGAACTGCTCGGGCATGAACCGGCAGGGCGAAGCCTACCAGTGCGGTGGCTTCACGTACACGTTCGGCGACTTCGGCGGCGGGGGCGGCCTTGCCGTCGAAGCGTTCCGCTCGGTCGTCCGCGCCTGGGACGGACGGGGAGAGCAGACCCTGCTGACGGGACTTGTCCTGGAGCAGCTCGGCTACGAAACGGTCAGGGACATGTTCCACGATTTTCTCGACCATAACAAATCCGTTCCGCTGGAGCTCGCGAAGCTGCTCTTCACGGCCGCGGGTCAGGGGGATGGGGTTGCCCGCGATATTTTGAAGGAGCAGGGCGAGGAAATCGGCCTCTCGGTCAAAGCGATCGTGAATAAGCTCGGCATGGCCGAGGAAGAGTTCGACGTCGTGCTCGCCGGCAGCGTGCTGATGCGCGGAAACGGCGACTACGTCGAGAAGTATATCGTAGACGCGGCGAAGAAAGCGGCTCCGGCAAGCACGATCCGCCGGCTGGACGCCGAGCCTGTAGTGGGTTCCGTGCTGCTTGCGATGGAACGCGGCGGCTTGACGGTCAGCGAGGAAGTCAGCGAGAAACTGAAACAGTTAAAGATGTAAACCAAATCGGGGGAGTGAGAGAGATGGACAAAAGCTTAAAAATCGTCGTCATCGGTGGAGGTTCCTCTTATACACCGGAAATCGTGGAAGGATTTATTCTGAATTACGACAAGCTGCCGATTCGCGAAATTTGGCTGGTCGATATCCCGCAGGGGGAATGGAAGCTGAACATCGTCGGCAGCCTGGCGAAGCGCATGGTCGAGAAATCCGGCCTGCCGATCCAGGTTCATCTGACGCTGGACCGCCGGGAAGCTCTGCCGGGCGCAGACTTCGTCTCCACGCAAATGCGTGTCGGCATGCTCGAAGCCCGCGCCTGGGACGAGTCCATCCCGCTGAAATACGGCGTCATCGGTCAGGAAACGACCGGACCGGGAGGCATGATGAAGGCGTTCCGGACGATACCGGTTCTGCTCGATATCTGCCGCGACATGGAAGAACTGTGCCCAGACGCTTGGCTGCTCAACTTTACGAATCCGGCAGGCATGGTGACGGAGGCTATCTCCAAGCACAGCTCCATCAAATCGATCGGCCTCTGCAACGCTCCGATCGGCATGCACAAATGGCTGATGAAAGAATACGACGTTCCGGCGTCGAGCATTTATACCGAGTTCGTCGGTCTCAATCACCTTCACTGGATCACACAGATTACCGTGAACGGGGAATCGAAGCTGGAGGAGCTCGTCGGCAGCGGCAGCGGATATTCCGCCAAAAACGTGCCCCAAATGGAATGGAACGCAAGCTTTATCCGCGGTTTGGGCGCGGTGCCATCCTACTATCTCAAGTATTTCTACCTGAAGGATGAAATGCTGGAGGAACAGATCGAGGCGTCGAAGAAGGACGGCACGCGCGCCGAGGTCGTCAAGCGGGTCGAAGACGAGCTTTTCGAGCTCTATAAGGACCCGGATCTGGCGGAGAAGCCGAAACAGTTGGAGAAGCGCGGCGGAGCCTACTATTCCGAAGCGGCGGTTAACCTGATGTGCTCCCTTTACAACGACACAAGGGATATTCAGACCTTGAACGTCCGCAACGACGGCATTCTGGATTTCCTTCCGAACGAGTCCAGCATCGAGGTGAACTGTGTCGTGACCCGGCAGGGACCGATCCCGCTTTCGGTGACCCGCGTGCCCGAGGCCGTCAAAGGCCTGATCCATGCGGTGAAAACGTACGAAATCCTCGCGATCGAGGCTGCCATTACGGGAGACAGAAGTATCGCCCTCCAGGCGCTTGCCCATCATCCGCTCATTTCCTCGGTCAACACGGCCGAGAAGATGCTGGATGAAATGCTGGAGCAGAACCGTGCTTATCTGCCTAATTTCTTTCCCGCAGCCGAACATTCGAACGTTTAAAAGTTTACGGCCCTAATTGGTTTCGGACAAAATGAACGATCGACAATCGAACAGACAATTCCGCTGATGGAATGAAGCGAATGAACCGCCGGAAAATCCCGGCGGTTTTTTTGTGCGCGCAGCAAATAGCCTTCCGAAAGGTTGAAAGAAGAAGGCGACCGAAATGGGCCCTTCCAGGTTTGAGGTCCTATGAAACGACTGGAAGAAGAAGGACTTTTTAGGCGAAAAAAAGCACAAAAACGTATGTAAACGCTTCCTATTAAGCGCTTTCAAGAGAATTATTAAGAAAAGCCGGTGTTTTTTGAAAAAAAGGGAGGATTTTCGCCGATTTTTGTCGTAAAATTATTTTTACACCGAAAAATTGATATTGTGGGAGTGGACCTCATGCGTGTTCGTTCTTTTCGATTGTCTGATTACAGCTCGATCTCCGGTCTGCTGCAGGAAGCGCTCAGCGATCCTTGTTACAAGGAAACGATGCAGGCGTTTGCCAAGCAGTTGTCGTGGGACGGCGAATTAGTGTTGGTTGCGGAAGAGCAGGATGAGCTGGTTGGTATGGTAATCGGGACCATTGATGATAACAAAGGGTACTATTACCGTCTGGCAGTTGCACCCGGGCATCGCCGCAAGGGAATCGGCAAGGCTTTGATTGAAGGAATGAAGCAGCGTTTCATGCAGCGTAAGGTTAAACGCATTCTTGTCACAGTCGATCATCACAATGAATTGGTGCTGCCTGTTTACGAGTCGGCGGGATACAACCACTCCGATTTTACGAGAACGGCAAACCGGCTCAGCATTGTAAAGAAAGCAAGCATGTAGGGGTCAATTATAGTATAATGAAGGCATATCTTTTTGTCGCTGGCGGACAGGCTCCGCTCCCGGGAGGAAGGTATGCTTTTATTGTAACCACTTCTTTTTTGCCGGGAAGAACGGGCTCCGTAGGGAGCTTTTTTAGTCGCTGCGTTTAGTTTTTCTACGCGGGTATCGGCAATTCCGTTTCAATCGTTTTCAACCTGATCGAATTTAAAATAACCGACAATAACCATGAATTCATGAGCATAAGCTGCATTAGCCGGATGAGACGGTTTATATAGAGGGGCAATTTCAATGGAATCTTTCGAGCATTTTGTCATTAAGAGCTTTAAGCACGACGGTCACCTGCACCGGATGTGGCTGGAGAACTGGAAAGTGCCCCAGCACGAGCTCCATCCCGAACACCGGAGAGAAAACATGAACGTGTTTATCAACAACCAGACGAAAATCCGGGAAGCGGACGGGAAGGAATGGACAAGTCGGATTCCGGGCGTCTCTTTTTTTATACCGGGGGAATGGTACAATATCGTCGCTCTTCTCGAAGAGGGGGGCGTGCGCTACTACTGCAACGTAGCCTCTCCGTTTTACCGGGCGGGCAACGTCATCACCTACATCGACTACGATCTGGATGTGATCCGGATGGCCGGAGGCGACGTTCATGTCGTGGACCGGGAGGAGTACGAGCAGCATAAGGCGCTGTACCGGTATCCTCCGCTGGTCGAGTCGAAAGTGCAGGCGGGGCTGGACTCCCTGCTGAAGCGGATCGGCAAAGAGGACGCCCCGTTCGGGGACGAAAACGTCCGCAGGTACTATCAGCTGTGGAAGGACAGGGAAACGGAGGCGTAAAGTGACGGATTCCGGGCGGGAACCCCGGTCTTCTTCCATACCCGCAGCGGAGACGGGCGGAGTGCAGGGAAGCGGCCGTAGTTCCGGGAAAAGAAACTGGAGCAGGCTGGGGACTTTCGTTGTGATTATACTGGCTGCTGCCGTTATTCAGCGGTACGGATTCAACATTTCCGCCGTCCGCGGAATATCGATGGAGCCGACCCTGCATGAAGGGCAGCGGCTTTTTGTGAATAAAACGGCTTCTTGGACCGGAAGTTTCAGCCGGGGAGACGTCGTAGTCCTGAAAGAACCGGATGGGACGGGCATGGAGAAGACCCGCCCCTATCTGGTCAAAAGGATCGTGGCTGCGGCCGGTGACCGGCTTGAAATTACGGACGGCAGGGTTTTCGTAAACGGGGAAGAGCTGAAGGAGCCGTATACGGACGCAAGGATCGGGGACGGCGATTACGGTCCTTTTACCGTAGGAACCGGTTACTGCTTCGTCATGGGCGATAACCGGCGCAGCGGAGCGAGCCTGGACAGCCGGAGTTTCGGTCCGGTAGCCGTTAGTTCGCTGGTCGGACGGGCAGAATGGATATTATGGCCTTCAGACGCTCTGGAAAGTCTCTAGGGAGAGTTTCGGGCCATGAACAAGCCATAGAAGCTTCAGATACTTAAAGGGCACACGCGCAGAAATACAGGCTGCAGATACGCTGCCGTCGGCAGGTCCGTCTGGCAGCTTCAACTCAACTTAGATGATACGGAAGGAGGGATAGAGCATGCGGATAACACTTGCGGATGCTTCCGAAAGGGAGCTGCTCCTGCTTAAGCAGGAAATCATCCAGGCGGCGCCCTCGCTCGGAATCGATAAAATCGGATTCGCTTCGGCGGAGCCTTTTCACGATTTGAAGGATATTCTTCTTCAGCACCGCGAGAAGGGCTACGAATCCGGATTCGAAGAACCGGATATCGAGAAGCGCGTTAACCCGGACCGCAGCTTCGAAGGGGTCAAATCCATCATCGCTATCGCGGTCGCCTATCCCTCCAAGCTGGTCAACCCGCCCCGCTCGGAGGCGGGAGCTTACCGTGGCATGCTCGCTCGGGCCGCCTGGGGGGACGATTACCACCTGGTCCTGCGGGAGCGCCTGAAGCGCCTGGGCGCGTTTCTGAAAGAGCGCGTCGAAGGGGTCCGGTTTATGGACATGGTCGACACCGGCGCTCTCGTGGACCGCGCCGTGGCCGAGCGCGCGGGAATCGGCTGGGTCGGCAAAAACTGCGCCGTTATTACTCCCGAGTGGGGTTCCTGGATCTACCTCGGCGAATTGCTTACAAATCTTCCTTTCCCCGCCGATACTCCTATTATGGACCAGTGCGGGGAATGCCGGATCTGCATCGACGCCTGCCCGACGGGAGCGCTTGTCGGGCCCGGCCAGCTGAACTCCAGCCGGTGCATCTCCTTCGTGACGCAGACGAAGGGAACGATTCCGGACGAGTTCAAGGAGAAGATCGGCAACCGGCTTTACGGATGCGATACGTGCCAGATCGTCTGCCCGGTGAACAAGGGCAAGAACTGGACGCACCACGAGGATCTCCAGCCGGATCACGAGGTCGTGAAGCCCCTGCTGATTCCGCTGCTCACCATGGGCAACCGGGAATTCAAGGAGCGCTTCGGAAGAAGCTCGGCGGCCTGGAGAGGGCGCAAGCCCATTCAGCGCAATGCGGTGCTCGCGCTGGGAAATTTCAAGGACCGGTCGGCCGTTCCGGTGCTCGCTTCCCTGCTCAAGGACGATCCGCGTCCGGAGCTTCGGGCCACGGCGGCCTGGTCGCTCGGCAAGATCGGGGGCGGGGCGGCGCTGGACGCCGTGCTGCGGGCGCAGCGCAGCGAACGCGACGAAGCGGTGCTTGCCGAGCTGGACAAAGCGGCGCGGAAGCTCGGCGTGCTCCCGCAAAGCGGCGGCGATCCGGGCGCCGAAGAAGCCGGCGGACCACAGGCGGACGGCGCCGGAGCGGCAACGGCCGCGGAGTAGCCGCAGTGCGTTAAGCACGGGCGTGCTGCCGGCTGAGTCAACAGCCAACTACCACAAGCGGAGGGATGCGGGATGGACAACAACAGCAGGAGAACGGTCGCGACGACAGGGGAACCTGTTCTTATAGAAACCGATACGCTGGATTCCCCAATCGGCCCTCTGCTTCTCGCCAGGACGGAGACGGGACTCTGCGCGATCGAATTCGGGAGTGAGCCGGAAGCCGTCCGCAAGCTGGAACAATGGAAGGACCGCTGGATTCCGGGCGGCACCGTTGTTCCGAGTCCCGGAGGACTCCGGGAAATCCGTGAACAGCTTGAGGAGTATTTCAGCGGACAGCGACGCTCGTTCGACCTCGCATTCGATCTGCGGGGGACGGAGTTCCAGCTCCGGGTCTGGACGGCGCTGCTGTCCGTTCCGTACGGAGCTACCGCTTCCTATAAAGACATCGCCGCCGCCATCGGATCGCCTCAAGCGGTCAGGGCGGTCGGCGGGGCCAACAACCGCAACCCGGTACCGATCGTCATCCCGTGCCACCGCATAATCGGCGCAGGCGGGCAACTGGTAGGATACGGGGGCGGACTTCCCGTCAAGACGAGCCTGCTTGAGCTTGAGGGCTGGTCGCCGGCGGATGTCCGGCATACATCGAAGAATCGGGAGTGGAAAGCATGAAATATGTTCCTATTGATTCCATAGAACCGGGACAATATCTGGGAAAGACAATCTTTACGGCGTCCGGGGCGGTCATGCTGGCCGAGGGGGTTCAGCTTACCGTCTATATGATTAATACGTTAAGGCGCATCGGGGTATCCATGCTCTATATCCAGGACCCGCAAACGGACGACATCGAAATTCCGGAGGTCGTCAGCGAGGAAACGAAGCGGATCGTCATCCGGCAAATGCTGGATACATTCGATTCCATCCGGTCCGGTAAAGACTTCAACACACGCCACATGAGCAAAAACGTGGATACACTGTTGGAAGAAATTTTAAAAAACAAAGACGTTCTGATCCAACTCACGGATATCCGCACGAAAGACAATGACATGTACCTCCATGCGCTCAACGTCTGTATGATTTCTACGCTGATCGGAATGAATATGAATCTGAATCCGCAGCAGCTGAAAGAGCTGGCTATCGGAGCGCTGCTTCACGACGTAGGCAAGCTGGACGGGATTACGGACGACGAAGGCAAGGACGAGCGGCTTAATCATACGTGGAGAGGCTTCGAACTGCTTAAAGCCAAGCGGGAATACAGTCTGCTTATCGCGCATGTCGCGTTCCAGCACCACGAAACGCCTGATGGGCTCGGTAAGCCGCGCAGGCTTCTTGGAGAGCAGATTCATCTGTACGCGAAAATCGTCAGTGCGGCCAATACCTACGACAATCTGCTCCACGGCAGCGGCCTGGACACGGGGCTGCTCCCCCATGTGGCGATCGAACACATGATGGCTATGGCGGGCACGAAACTGGACCGGGAAGTCCTGATTCACTTCCTGCGCACCGTATCGGTTTATCCGACGGGTATTTCCGTGCGTCTGTCCACCCGCGAAACGGGTGTTGTGGTCGGCCAGCACCGGGGCCTGCCGGGCCGTCCGGTGGTCCGCATCATCAAACAGGACGGCGGCAAAGAGTACGATGTGAAGGAAATGGATCTGGCGAAACACACGACGCTTTTTATCGAACACGTGTTGGCCTGAGATGCTTGGATTTTCGGCTTTATAATGCTATGATGGGTTTGTCTGAAAACAATCTTTGAACGCAGGGGGAAAAGCAGGATGTGGCAAATTATCATTCCGATTCTGACCTTGATCGCGGGACTGGTCGGAGGCTTTTTTATCGGGGTGTTCTATCTCCGTAAACAGCTCGAATCGATGCAGAACAATCCGGAAATGATCCAGAAAATGGCTAAGCAGATGGGCTACAACATGAACAAGCAGCAGATGAACAAAGTGCAGACCATGATGAAGAACCAGAACCTGACTACCAAAAAGCCGAATAAAAATGCAAGATCCAAATAAAAAATCCGAATGAAAAGCGGCCGGGAGTCCTGTCTCACAGGCTGCTCGGCCCTTTGAATAGAACGGACCAGTATTATCCAGAGGTGGTTGGCTTATGCCCAGCAACAAAGACAAAATTATCGCTGCTGCCATGGAGCTTTTTCACGAGCAAGGCTTTCAGGCTACGGGCCTGGAAGAAATTCTCTCCCAGTGCGGCGTAGTGAAAAGTAACTTTTATTACCATTTTAAGAGCAAGGAAGAGCTTGGCCGGCAAGTCATTCAGCAGAAGATTGCGCTGATGGAGGAGCAGATATTCGGGCCGTCGCTGGACAACCGGACGCTCGAGCCGAAGGAGAGACTGGGACGGCTGTTCCGCCTCATGCAGGCCGCAGCGGAAGAGCATGACTGCCGCAGGGGCTGCTATATCGGCAACCTGGTTCTTGAACTGGGGGAACGGTACGAAGAACTGCGGCGCTTGCTGGTGGATTTTCTCGAAGACATAGAGAATAGAATCGAAGCCTGCCTGCAGGAAGGGGCGGCTAATCAAGGGATCAACCTTCGTGGCATGAAAGCCAGGGAAACGGCTGTTGCGCTGACCGCACTGCTGCAGGGCGGTATGCTTCTCGGCAAAGCGCACCGCAGCAGTTTCGCGCTGCAATACGGCGGCAAGCTGGTGAATCATATCATAGGGAACGGATCGGAAGGAGAGCAACATGCCGGCTAAAGAATACAAAAACACGAAGGTCGCGGATAACCGCGAACAGATTGAAGGGCATATCCGGGAGATTCTGCGCCTGATCGGCGAGAACCCGGAACGCGAGGGACTGCTGGATACTCCGGCGCGTGTAACCCGCATGTACGAGGAGATTTTCGCCGGATACGAGGCGGATTTCCTCGACGTGCTCGGGGTAACCTTCGATGAGCAGCACGAGGAACTCGTCATCATCAAGGACATCGTGTATTACAGCCAGTGCGAGCATCATATGGCGCCGTTTTTCGGCAAAATCCACGTGGGCTATATTCCGAGCGGCAAGATTGCGGGCCTAAGCAAATTCGCCCGTCTGGTCGAAGCCATCACCCGCAAATTGCAGGTGCAGGAGCGGATTACTTCGCAGATCGCCAACACACTGGACGAGGTGCTGGAGCCGCACGGCGTTATGGTCGTCGTGGAAGGCGAGCATCTGTGCATGTGCTCCCGCGGCGTGAAGAAGCCCGGCAGTAAAACCGTCACGTCGGCCGTACGCGGCTCGTTCCGGACGGATTCCGCTTTGCGGGCGGAGTTTTTGTCGCTGATTAAGTAATTCGGGAGCAAGCCAGCCAACTAGCAAACCAACCGAAGAGCAAGAAGACAAGAAAGGCAGCCGTAGAAGGCTGTCTTTTTTTGTTGTGCATATACGAACAAATACCAACTAAAAACAATTAAAAAAAATTAAACACACAATCTTTACTTGTATTTAATCGTGGGTTTACAAAACTTCTTTACTATAGCAACTGTAAGAGAAACGAATCCATTACGCAGCTTAACCCATTTTACACATTCGAGAGGATGAACGACGGTCATGAAAAAAACAGCTTCACTTTGCCTGACTCTTCTTATGGCGATTTCCCTTCTGGCAGGCTGCGGAAAAAGCGGCAGCGAAGCGGGCGCCGCGACCACCCCCCCGGAAAAAGCGGGCGGCAATGAGGGCACTTCCCAAAACGCTGCCCTGAAAGGCGACCTGACGGTATACACCGCACTTGAAGACGATCAAATTAAAGCTTACCTCGAATCGTTCAAAAAAACGAACCCGGATGTAAAGGTAAATATCGTCCGGGATTCGACGGGCATCATTACGGCCAAGCTGCTGGCCGAGAAGGATAACCCGCAAGCGGACGTCGTCTGGGGCGTAGCGGCGACAAGCCTGCTTGTGCTCGATCAGAACGGCATGGTGGAGGACTACTCGCCCAAAGGGATCGAACGTGTCTCCCCGATGTTCAAGAGCACCGGCTCTCCGGCAAAATGGGTAGGCATCGACGCGTGGGAAACGGCTTTTATCGTCAACACCAAGGAACTCGAGAAGAAGAAGCTTCCGGTTCCGAAGACTTATCAGGAACTGATCAAGCCCGAATACAAAGGCATGATCGTGATGCCTAACCCGGCTTCCTCGGGAACGGGATTTTTCGATGTAACGGGCTGGCAGCAGCTCTACGGCAAAGGTCCGTCCTGGGAGTTCATGGACAAACTTCATGACAATATCGCCGTCTACACGCACTCCGGTTCCAAGCCGGCCAAGATGGCGGCTGCCGGAGAATACCCGATCGGCATCTCGTTCGGTTACCGCGGCATTCAGGAGAAGAAGAAAGGCGCGCCGGTTGAGGTTGTATTCCCTCAGGAAGGCTCCGGCTGGGATGTGGAAGCGAACGCCTTGATGAAGAAAGCGGCGATTAAGCCCGAAGCGAAGGCATTCCTGGACTGGGCGATCAGCGACGAGGCGATGAAAGCCTACAACAAGAACTATGCGATCATCAGTGTGAACGACGGCTCCGGCACGATTCCGGAAGGCTACTCCAAAGACCCGCTCAGCCAGCTCATCAAATACGACCTGAACGATGCGGCGAAGAATAGAGACAGCATTTTGAAAGAGTGGGAAAAACGCTACAACGCCAAGAGCGAGCCCAAATCCTAAAATATAGCGGTAATCCCGCTTGCGGCAACAAGTCAGAACCGTTAAGCCGGCAGCCGGAAGGAGAGGAACACATGAATCAGGCTCACTTATCGATCCGGGGGATCCGCAAGACATTCGGTTCTTTCACGGCCTTGGACAGCATCTCCCTGGATGTCCGCAAAAATGAATTCGTCTGTCTGCTCGGACCCAGCGGCTGCGGCAAAACGACGCTGCTCCGCATCATTGCCGGGCTGGAGCACCCGGACACGGGTGCGATATCGGCAGGAGGAAAAGACATCACGGCTCTTCCTCCGGCTCAGCGGAATTTCGGCATGGTGTTCCAGTCGTATGCTTTGTTCCCGAACATGACGGCAGCGCAGAACATCGCATTCGGCCTAAAGAGCCGGAGGCTCGGCAAACGCGATATCACCGAGAAATTGAGAGAATCGCTGGACCTGGTGGACCTCTGGCAGATGAGGGATAAGTACCCGTCCCAGCTCTCGGGAGGCCAGCAGCAGCGTATCGCGTTGGCGCGCGCCGTCGCGCTGTCCCCGGACTTCCTGCTGCTGGATGAGCCGCTGTCGGCGCTGGACGCCAAGGTGCGGCATAAGCTGCGCGGAGAAATCCGCGCGCTGCAGGAGAAGATCGGCGTCACGACCATCATGGTGACGCACGACCAGGAGGAGGCGCTGACGATGGCGGACCGCATTGTGGTGATGAACAATGCGGAGGTCGCACAGATCGGCACGCCGAGAGAGGTTTACGAACGGCCGGCTTCGCCGTTCGTAGCCGATTTCATCGGCGCGATCAACTTCCTGGACGGAGCCGAGCTCCAGGGAAGGGGCGTGCGCGGCGCCGGCATGATGGCGGTCCGGCCCGAGCATATCGGCGCCGAAGAGCCCGGTTCGCGCGGCGGCATACCGGCCGTCGTCCGCGGCATCGAATTCCGCGGACCTTTCTATCACGTCATGCTGGACGTATTGGACAGCGGCGGGGAGCCGCTCGGACGCGCGATGACGATTCACGTGTCCGCCCAGCATTACCAGCAGCTGGGCCTCGAGAAGAATAAGAAGCTGTCGCTCCGCCTGCCGGAAGAACGGCTTATCGCGTTCGAGACCCAGGCCGCGGCGAAGTAAGAGAAAGGAGTCCTTGTCATGATGATCGTACGCAGGGTGCAGGACGCCGCCAGAGACCTTCGTTCCAGTCTTACGGGAACGGGAGGAAGGATCAGGCGCCGGCACGGCAAAGAGGAGCGGATACAGCAGGCTCTTATCGCCCTCATGATCGCGGTGCTGGCCTTTACGGTGCTGCTGCCCCTGATCGGGTTGTTTTCCAAAGCGTTTTACGATAAGACGGGGCAGTTCGCGGGTCTGGAAAACTTTGTCGTGTATTTCACGACACCGGCCCTTCTCCGTTCCCTGCTCCATACCTTGAACGTGTCTTTACTCACTACAGTCATCTCTGTCAGCCTCGCGTTCTTGTATGCGTATGCGCTGACCCGTACGGATATCAAAGGCAGGACGCTTTTCCGCTATATTGCGCTGCTCCCTCTTTTTGCCCCGACGATGATGCACGGGATCGGTCTTATTTATTTGTTCGGCAACCAGGGGCTGGTGACGACCGGTTTGTTCGGTCTTCTGCCCGCCGGGCTGGATATCGGCCTGTACGGTCCTGTGGGAATCGTACTGGCGGAAGTGGCTTACACCTTTCCTCAGGCGATGATGATCATGCTCGTGTCGCTGGCGGTAACCGACAACCGGTTGTACGAAGCGGCTGATACGCTTGGGGCGGGGAAGTGGAGAACATTTCTGAGCGTAACGCTGCCAAGCGTGAAATACGGCGTCATCAGCGCTCTGTTCGTCTGCTTTACGATGAGCTTTACGGATTTCGGCGCCCCGAAAATCGTCGGAGGCAACTACAATGTGCTTGCGACGGATATTTACAAGCAGGTGATCGGCCAGCAGAACATGACGATGGGCGCGGCCGTAGGCATCCTGCTTACACTGCCGGCTATTCTGGCTTTTGCGGTGGACCGTTTCGTGGAACGCAGGCAGAAGGCGCTCGTTTCCTCCAAATCGGTTCCCTATCAGGTTCAGAAAGGAAGCTGGCGCAACGCCGTGTTTTACGTGATTTGCAGCTTGACCGGGGGCGCCATCCTGCTCCTGCTGGGCGCCGTAATTTTCGCTTCCGTGATTAAGGTGTGGCCCTATGATTTGTCGTTTACGTGGAATCATTTCGACTTCACATCCGTGGCCGGCGAGGGTCTGGCTCCTTTCTGGAACAGCATGCAGGCGGCTCTCTATACCGCTTTGCTAGGTACGGTGGTTACGTTCGTTTTCGCTTATCTTATTGAAAAAGTGCGCCACTGGCACGCTCTGCGGCAGTTTGCTTATTTCCTGTCGATTCTGCCGCTCGCGCTGCCGGGAATGGTAATCGGGCTTGCTTTTATTTTCTTCTTCAACCGGCCGGACAATCCGTTGAACGGGATCTACGGCACCATCTGGATCGTCGTTCTGGCCAACATCGTGCATTTCTATGCCGTTCCTTTTATTACGGCGACAGCCTCGCTCAAGAAACTCGATAAGGAATTCGAGACGGTTTCGGAATCGATGCGTGTTCCGTTCTACCGGACATTCGCACGGGTAACGGTTCCCATGTCCCTGCCGGCCGTTCTGGAAATGTTCGTTTATTACTTTGTGAATTCCATGGTAACCGTGTCGGCAGTCGTGTTTCTGTACTCCGCCGATTTCAAGCTGGCTTCGGTTGCCGTTGTCAATATGGACGATGCGGGGGATACCGCCCCGGCCGCCGCCATGTCCGTCCTCATTCTGCTGACCAACATTGTCGTGAGGATCGGCTATGAGCAGCTTACGAAAGTGATGCGGAACCGGGCTTCCGCCTGGCAGCGGAAATAATTTTTTAACGGGCTTGACCGTTAACCCGATAGAGTATAAACGCCCTTACTTCATCAAACCGTAGGCGGAGCCGGACCGGCGTATAAGCCGCAACGGCCCGTTATCAGGAGGAGATTCGACATGATAAAAGCCGTCATTATGGACTGGGCAGGCACGACCGTCGATTACGGCTGCTTTGCTCCCATGAACGTATTTATAGAAATTTTCCGCCGCAAAGGCATAGAAATTACGCAGGAGGAAGCACGCGGACCGATGGGGCTCCTTAAATGGGATCACATCCGTGAGATTACGAAAATGCCTCGCGTGGCGGACCTCTGGGAACAGAAATTCGGCAGCCGCCCCGGCGACCGCGACGTGGATACCTTGTATGCGGATTTCGAGCCGCTCCTGTTCGCCTCGCTGCGCAATCACTGCGAACCGGTTCCGGGTGTGCTGGAACTCATGGAAAGACTGCGTGGACGGGGGATCAAAATCGGGTCCACAACCGGGTATACCGAAGAAATGATGGACATCGTGGTGGAGGAAGCCGGCAAAAAAGGCTACCGTCCCGATGTGCTCGTGACGCCTACGGAGATGCCTGCGGGCCGTCCGTATCCCTGGATGATCTACGAAAACTGCATCCGTCTCGGAGTTTACCCGCTTCATCATGTCGTGAAAGTCGGAGATACCTTGAGCGACATCCGGGAAGGCTTGAACGCGGGAGTCTGGACGGTCGGGGTTGTGCTCGGGAGCAGTGAGCTCGGTATGAGCGAAGCGGAGGTATCGGCCTGCCCGCCGGAGGAATTGAAGCGCAGATGCGAGGAAGTGCGCGAGAGGTTTTATGAAGCGGGAGCCCACTATGTGATTGAATCCGTAGGCAAACTGGATGAGGTGCTGGAATTGATTGAAGCGCGCTTGAAGGCCAGCGCAGGCGTATCTGCGGGAGCGGCTGCCTCTGCCGGGCCGGAAGGTGTGCGTCATGCGTAAGGAGGAAGCGGAAATGGTACAGACGGACACCATGTACTCGGCGATGCCGGACAACGAATACCTGCTGCTGACGCCGGGACCGCTTACGACCACGAAGCGGGTCAAGGCGGCCATGCTGCGGGACTGGTGCACCTGGGACCGGGATTACAACGGACTGGTCCAGGATATCCGCGCCCGCCTCGTCACTTTGGGGGCAGGGCGTGCGGAAGGCTACACCTGCGTGCTCATGCAGGGCAGCGGAACGTTCTGCGTGGAGTCCGTCATCGGCTCCGTTATCCCGCCGGGAGGCAAGCTGGCGGTGCTGACGAACGGGGCTTACGGAGACCGTATCGTCCAGATGGCACGCGTGCTCGGCATTGAGACGGCCGTTCTCGATTCGGGAGAGCTCAGCCCGGTCAGTCCCGGTGAGCTGGAGGAACTGCTGCGGCGCGATGAGGCGGTTACCCATGTGGCGGTCGTTCATTCGGAAACGACGACGGGCATGCTTAACCCGATAGCCGAAGTCGGCGCCACGGCGAAGAAATACGGCAAAACCTTTATCGTGGATGCCATGAGTTCGTTCGGCGGCATTGAAATGGACATGAGCGAGCTGAACATCGATTTCCTGATCAGCAGCGCCAACAAGTGCATTCAGGGCGTTCCGGGCTTCGGCTTCGTACTGGCGCGCACGGAGGAATTGAAGCGCTGCGAAGGGCAGGCAAGGTCTCTGTCCCTGGATCTGTATGACCAGTGGAATACGATGGAACAGCAGTCGGGCAAGTGGAGATTCACTTCTCCCACACATGTGGTGAGAGCTTTTCACGAGGCGCTGAAAGAGCTGGAGGACGAGGGCGGCATTAAAGCCCGCCACCAGCGTTTCACCGAGAACCAGCGGATACTCGCCGAGGGGATGGCAGCGATCGGCTTCCGGCCGCTGCTGGACCCGTCCGTACAGTCTCCCTTCATCACTTCTTTTTACTATCCGGGATCGCCCGG
The DNA here is from genome assembly GCF_059692095.1 of Paenibacillus sp. JT31N7. NCBI lineage: Bacteria > Bacillati > Bacillota > Bacilli > Caryophanales > Paenibacillaceae > Paenibacillus > Paenibacillus sp. JT31N7. Next base: position 56,841 of record NZ_JCAUAT010000005.1, on the reverse strand, counting down.
CTTTACGTTCCTTGCTTTTTACGAGGAATTGAAAAAGAGCGGGTTCGTCATTTATCCGGGTAAAATATCCGCCGTCCAGACTTTCCGCATCGGCTCGATCGGCGATATTCATCCGGCCGACATGCGGCGGCTTGTAAGCACGATAGCGGGCGTCACCGGAAGCACTGTTGAAAAGGCAGCTGAAGCCCCGAACTGAGTCGGGAGGGCGCGGGATTTAAAGCGAACGGGATAAAGCCCGGACCGAAACCGGGATCATATTCCGGATCGGAACAGAAATCAAGACCCGAATCGAAACCCGCATCAAGACCCGAATCAATATCCGGGTCAACAGCGGACAAAGCTTTTACAGTCGGAATGATCACTTGCCGGGGAGGACAGCATCATGAAAGCATTTTGTCTGGGCGGAGCGGGCCGGATCTGCAGGGAAGCGATACTGGATCTTGTCCGGTATTCCGCTTTCGAGCAAATTACGGTCGCCGATTTTAACGAAGAAGAAGGGCGCAAGATCGTGCGGGAACTAAACGATCCGCGCGTGGATTTCATCAAAGTGAACGTCTATGACAAAGAAGCGACCGTCGCGCAGATGCGGGGCTACGATATCGTCATGGACGGTACGGCGATTACGCTTAACGGATTGTCTACGGCGTGCATAGCGGAAGCCGGCTGCCACGGCATCAATCTGAACGGCTTCGGGGACGAAGACGCTTCGGCGGCTCTGTTCGAGCGGCACGGCAAAACCTGCGTACCCGGCTTCGGCATGACCCCGGGCGTAACCCAGATGATGGCGATGCACGCCGCCTCGCAGCTCGATACGGTGGATACCGTCCGTGTCAGCCACGGCTCTTACCGGCCGATCGCTTTTTCGAGGTCCATTACGGAAACGACGACCTATGAGTACGATCCGAACCTTCCGGGCCGCGTCGTGTACGAAAACGGGCAGTTCATTCAGGTTCCGCCGTTTGCGCGTCCCCGTGAAATCCGGCTCCCCGAGCCTTACGGCAATTCGGTTCAATATATCATCCCGCATGCCGAAACGAAAACGCTGGCGAAGGCTCTGGCGGAGAAAGAGGTCCGTCTGATCGAAGTCCGCGGTACTTGGCCGCAGCCGAATATGAGACTCGTCAAGGCTCTCTATGAGTACGGGTTTATGCGCAACGACAAGATCCGGGTCAACGGTACGGAAATCGGCATCATGGACTGTATCAGCGAATATTTGTACCGCTCCCGCGAAGGCTCGGAGACGGAGTTGTACGGTTACGCGCTGCATATCGAAGTCACCGGTGTCAAAGACGGCGTGCCGATGCGGCTGACGCTAACGCATACGCATCCGGCCTCCGACGGCACCGTGCCGGGCTGGGAAGGGCTTCGCGCCTACACCCGGAACGTTGGCATTCCCATGGCCATTGCGGCCGCTATGATCGCCGAAGGGCGGGTTAACGGCGCGGGTATCCTGACGCCGGAAGAAGCTTTCGAGCCGCAGGCGGTCTTCGCCGAGCTGGAGAAGCGGGGCATTCGCGTCCATCAGGACACGGAAGTGTTGATGGAACGGGAACCGGTCCGGGCGTGAACGTAGCCGGTATCTTTCCGCGCGGCTGCGCAGTTGATTTTGTGCGACGATACAGAACGAAGATAAAAAAATGAAACGGCCGATCATTCAAACGGCTGATTGTATAATGGTTTACCGCTCCCGAACTCATAATGATTGCCGTATCCATAAAAGGCTGTCGCCCTCCCGCAAGGTTGGGTATAATGAATCCGGAAGCTATCACAGAACCGAAAGAACGGAGGCGGGCATGTGTCTCTAGTAGGGGAAGAACGCAAGGAACACATCCTCCACTTACTCAATCTTCACAATAAAGTCCGGACACACGAACTGGTGGAACATTTCGAAGTTTCCTCGGAAACGATCCGGCGCTATCTGGAGGAGCTGGAGCAGGAAAACAAGCTCAAGCGCGTGTACGGCGGGGCGGTCAAGTTTGACCTCATGAGGGAAGAACCCTCCCCTTTTAACCGGGAAGTCACGAAAGCGGAGGAGAAGAAGCGGATCGGACGGGCAGCCGCCGCAATGGTGCGCGATAACGACGTGATCGTCATCGACGACGGAACGACGACTCTGCAGATGATCAATTACTTGGCGAATACACGGAATCTGACCGTTCTGACGCCGTCGGTGCCTGCCTTGTCTCTGCTTATCGAATACAAGAACAAAGAGATGTTCTCCGGGGACATTTATTTTATCGGGGGCAAAATCAATGCGAAGCATTACCGTGCATCGGGCTCGGTAGCCGAAAGCATGATGGAATCCTTCTACGTGGACAAAGCGTTCGTAGCCGTCGACGGGCTCCATCCGCAAAGCGGGTTAACGAGCTACGATGCCGAGCGTGGGCTTCTTGTCCGGAAGTTTATGGAACATGCGGCCCAGACGGTCGCGCTGATGGACCATACGAAGAACGGCAAGACGCACTTCTACAAAGTATCGGATTTAAAGGAGATCCACGCGGTTATTTGCGATACGGAACATCCGCCCGAGTGGAACCGGGATTTCGAGGCAATAGATACGAAGTGGGTTGTGGCGGAATAAACCGTCAGCGAAGGAAAGCGGCGGCTGGTTTCGGGTTAGCCTTACCTTGCTCATGAACTCAAACAAAACGTCCCAACTGCCGGAAAGCAGCCGGGGACGTTTTGTTTTTTCCGTTTTCGCCCCTTAATAAGGAAGCCAGGTAAGCTTGCTGGCGGGCTCGAATCGTTCGTTAACATGATCCCAGTTAACGACTTTCCACCAGTCTTCGATGTATTTGGCACGATTGCTTTTATGTTTGAGGTAATAAGCGTGCTCCCACACGTCAAGTACCAGGAGTGGAATGACGTCCCATTGGGACAGATTCTGGTGTTTTTCCGCCTGCAAAATTTCAAGCCGGTGGCTGCGCGGGCTCCAAACCAGAATAGCCCATCCGCCGCCCTCCACTTTCTTGGCGGCTTCGGTGAACTGCTTCTTGAACCGGTCGAAGCTGCCGAACGATTTGTTGATTTCAGCGGCAATCGGACCGTAAGCCTTCCCTCCGCCGTTCGGTTTCATGATGTTCCAGAAAATCGTGTGCAGGTAATGGCCCGCACCGTTGAAGGCCAGTTCCCGCTCCCAATGCTTGACGAGATCGAAGTCTCCGCTGTCGCGGGCTTTCGCAAGCATCTGCTCGGCCTTGTTGAGATCATCGACATAGGTTTTGTGATGCTTGTCGTGATGCTCGCGCATGGTCGCCTCGTCGATATGAGGCTCCAGAGCGTTGTAAGCGTACGGCAGTGGAGGAAGCTTATGCCCGCCTATGGGTACGGGCTTGTAAGGCGCCAGAGCCGGAGCGGTCTGTCCCTGCCCCGCCGTATGGGCCGTAGGCGGCGCTGCGCCGCTCTGCGCCGCCAGATCGCTTAGGGGCGGACGGTCGCCCTCCGTGCGGGTGTCCCAGGGGCCACCCGGCCCGACAGGTCCGATCCCCGCGCCGGGATAAGCGGACGGTCCCGGCGTGTAGCTCGCCGGAGGACCGGGCGCCCCGACGCCGAAGCCGGGAGGCACGTTCGTTCCGGGTCCGGGGCCTACGCCCGTCTGCGGGACGGGGAAGCCCGGACTGCCGGAGGAATAACCCGGTAATCCTCCGGTTGCGGGACCGTCCGAATCGTGACCGGGGACGGGGACGCCGTAGAGCCCGTACTGCCCAGGACCGGTCCCGGCTCCTCCGCCGACCGGCGGCGTGCTGACACCATTCAGCGAGCTGCCGGCGCCGCTGATGGATGTGCTTGGCGAGCCGGAGCCGCCAAGGTTATAGCCCGGCCCGCCGCCGAAGCCCGTACCGGGCACGATTACGCCGCCCGGTCCGTAATAACCGGGCGAGCCCCATCCTCCCGGTGCCCCGGGAAATCCCGAGCTCCCGGGTGCTCCGAAAGCGCCCGGCCCGTCACCGGCTTGGCCTGCGTAGCCGCCAAGGCCGGGAGGTCCGCCCGGCGGCCATTGGCCGGGCACGCCGAAGCCCCAGCTCCCCGTTCCGTAAGGACTGCTCTTCTGGGCGGTTTCAAGCCCCTTGAGCGTGCCGAGGAAATACTCCGACTCGCGGATAATGTGCTCGATGACGATTTTGACAACGGGATTCGAGCTGACGGGTTTGCTTTCTTTTTCAACAATCTGCAAAAATTCGATGAATTGAACCGACTGCTTGGTGGAGACATCGATCAGCTGCCGCAGCTGCTGCTGAAGGAAGGGATCGTTGGGATTTTGAGTGCGGATCGCCCATTCCACCCACTGTACGGCAGCCGCCTCCGTCTTGGCGAAAACTTCCTCCCAGTCCTTGAGCGCCTGCACATAGGCGGGCTCCAGCGTAGGGACCAGTTCGCGGATAACGACGGTGTGTTCCTTCTCTTGGGTTTTCCAGAAACGGATTTCTTCTAAGATCCTAAGCGGCATCAAGCTGCCGTAGACCGAAAGCATCAGGACTAACCTCCCCGGAATCAACGTTATTCCTATCCATATTCAAGGGAGGGATTGGCCTATTCTACTTACATTTCAACAAAACCCGATTCCGAAAGCTGGGGACGGGAGATTGTTTTCAGGAACCCGAAGGTACGGGTGATGTATTCGTCGGGTTTCGCGGAGTAGATCAGTTCATGTTTGCCCGTAGGGAGCATCCAGTAGTTGGTGAACACATTGTGCTGATTTTTATAAACTCCTTCGGCTATATCGTGTGGAGCCCGTTCATCCTCATCGCCGTGAATGAAGTAAATCGGCATCGGATATTCATGGGTCGTGACGGCCTGATACGGAATCTGATTCATGTTGACCCCGTTCAGAAGCGGGAAAAATACACGGACAAGAGGGAGCGACGGGAATTTAGGAATATTTACATACTGTTTCATATTATGATAAAGCGTATCGGGATTGAGCAGGAATGTGCTGTCCAGAATCATGCCGTCGATATTTTTGGTTTGCAGGGCGGCCTGGAGGGCTGTGCCCGCTCCCATGGAGAAGCCCCATACATAGACGCGCTCGGAGCCTTTTTCTTTAATATAATTAACGGCCCCAAGAAGTTCTTTGGATTCCTGGATACCGGCCGTAACGATCCGGTCATTTTCGGGATGGACGTAGCCGTAATCGAACATCAGCACGTTGTATCCGCTGTCATGAAGCTTTTTGGCAAGAGAATAGATGGGAACCCACAGTTCTTCGCGGTTGCCGCCGTACCCGTGCGAGAAAATAACCGTCTGGGAGGAAGCCTGGGCCGTCGGAATGTACCAGCCGCTCAAGGTACTGCTGCCGTTCGAGCTGGGGAACGTAACGTTCTGATAGGGCAGACCGGCCGCTTTCACAGGGTTCGAGCTTAACGGCGCAATGGTAGGCCGGGCCAGCGTCCAGGCGATAAAACCGTGGAAGCCGAGGATCAGACTGGAACAGAGCACGAAGAAGCAGAGAAGAGAAAGCAGGATAACCTTCTTGCGTCGTGAAATCGATTTAACCGGAATATGTTCCAGCGGTGCGGGTTGAAGGGGAGTCGAATTAATGGGATTCATGCTCATATAAGGTTCCCTCCTTTGGAGAATGGGTCTTTGTAGGAGAATTTAGTTAGTAGGAACCTGAAAATTAGAAGGTTTATAATTAACTAAATATTCTGAAAAGGACCTCGTGGTACTCTTATATTATGTCAACTTACACACTTCGTCAATATGTGCAACACAATGTTAATTGTCTTGTAATCTCGCTGTAATACAAGGGTTTCGGACGGTTTTTTCCTTTGCCTTTCGAGGGTTCATCAAGTATAATAAAAGAAACAGAGTTTCACTATGTGAAACAAAAATAGGCGGTGGTGAAACCCGATGGAGGAAGCAAAATCGACCGTCCGCGCCGTGGAACGGGCACTGGATGTACTCCTGTGTTATACCGACGCAACCGAACTGACGTTAACGGAGATTTCATCGAAAGTCTCTTTGCATAAAAGCACGGTTTACCGTCTCCTTGCGTCTCTAGAGGCGAAGGGATTCCTTGTGCGGGAATCCGACGGAGACAAGTACAGGCTCGGCTTCAGCATCTGGGAGCTTGCCGCGCACATGTCCCAGAGCGACGACCCCGGCATGATCCTGTTGCCGGAGATGGAACGCCTGCGCGATCAGGTGAACGAGACGATCTCGCTGTACGTGCGCGACGGCCGGGAACGCGTACGCGTCCAGGCCGTACAGAGCAACCACGCGATCCGACGGGTCGCGCCGGTCGGTGCGAGAATGCCCCTGTTCGTCGGGGCATCGAGCAAGGTCCTTCTCGCCTTCGGCGAGGCGGAGGTGCAGGAACAGGCGATGCTGGAGGCCGAGCTTGCGGGCATCCTGCGGGAACCGTTCCTGCAGCAGCTTCACGAGACGCGGAAGGCGGGCTACGCCACCAGCGTCGAGGAGCGCGAACCGGGAGCGGCGGCGCTGGCCGCTCCGGTGTTCAACCGCGCGGGCAAGCTCGTGGCCGCGCTGGCGGTGTCGGGGCCGTCCAACCGGCTCACGCTGGAGGCCATGCTGGAGCAGGCTCCGGTCGTGATGGAGGCGGCCCGGCGGATGGGCACCATGCTGAGATAGCGCGGCATGGCGGTTGTATGGGCGTGCGAGGCAATCCGATACGAGGCAATCCGGAACAGGATGGCCGGGATTACCGGAGAAGCTCAGAGATGAGTGCCCGAGAACGGTCGGGGGACTACTGAAGGAAGAACCGAAAGCAGGACCGAAAGCAGAACCGAAAGCAGCTGAAATCAGAGGAAAACATCTGAAAACATCTGAAACAGCCGTAGAACAGCCGTAGAACTGCCCGAGAACTGACTGCCGGTAGCGTTCTTCGGCCGGAAGGCCGCTGTCCGGGAGCGGGTAAGGCCTGCGGCCGGCCCGCTGTTTCAAACCCGCCGCGGCGGCGTAACAAATAGATAAGGCCAGCTGAGCCCGTGCCAGCTGGCCTTCGCTCGCCCGTACGGGAAGGGAAAGGCAGGAGAGTCCCGCTTTTCCGCCCGGCCTTTTTTCCCATATATTCGGCAGAGAAAGACGCATTCAGGCATTTTATCCCATCTCGGGGGCAATACTAGATCGGAACATACGGAAGGAGACGGGTTGATGGAACAGCGCAAGTCGATGATTGCGATCTGGATCAGCCTGATTAGCAATGTCGTCCTAACGGGCATTAAGCTGGTCGTCGGCTACCTATCCGGCAGCCAGGTTCTGATTGCTGACGGAATACATAATGCCGGAGACGTGATTGCAACGGCAACGGCCTACAGCTCCATGCGGATTTCCAATCGTCCGGCCGATCACGATCATCCTTACGGACACGGCAAAGCGGAGGTGATCGGCTCGGGGGCCGTCGCGCTTCTGTTGGGCGCCGCGGCGATCTACATGGGGTATCATGCGGTTATGGCGCTTTTAGAGCCGCCGGGCGAAGCTCATGTCCTCGCTCTGATCGCGGCGGTTATTTCCCTGGGCTGGAAACAATGGCTGTACGTATATACGATGAGGCTGGGCAGGGCCGCGAACAGCAAAGGCCTTATTGCCACGGCTTACGATCATCTGGCTGACGTGTATGCTTCCATTGCCGCTTCTGCGGGGATCGCGCTGGCCCTGGCCGGGGATTACTTAGCTATTCCTTTCTTGGCCTACGGGGATCCGGCAGCCGGAATTATCGTCTCTTTTCTCGTCATCAAGCTCGCTTATACGATGGGGATGGAAGCCGTCAATATTCTAATGGAAACGAACGTCGAGGACGCCAAGCTGCAGCAGTATAAGGAAATCATCGAGTCGTTTCCCGACGTCAAACGCATCGACCGGCTGCGTGCCCGCGAACACGGCCACTACATACTCGTGGATGCACGGATCGGTATCATGGGAACGTTAACCATTCAGCAGGGGCATGATATAGGGCGCAAGATCAAGGAAGCGATCCGGGCCAAACATCCCGAAGTGGATGAGGTGCTTGTACATCTGAATCCGTGGTACCCGGATGAGGAAAATAACCCGGATGCCGGCCGGGACAGCAAAGACTGCACAGGCGGATTACCGGGTTCGACTTAAGGCTGAAAGCTGGTAGACGAATGTCCGGCCCGGAGCCACGCATTCAAGAAAGAACGGGGCTCGTCCATGAGTCACTCATTGCAGCAGCGAATAACCTGGTTAACGGGAGCAAGGGAAAAGTAACGAAGACGGCATTCCTAGGGAAGGAAGGGCCGTCTTTTCTATGCCATACAAAGCGGCTCCTACGAACGCCGGAGCCTGATTTTAAAATTTAAGTTTTGCAAGACCGTTTACTAAAATTTATAAGCTCTCTCCCTCCCTAAAGGTTTAGAAGATGCCTGTATGCGCCGGCTTTTCTTTTATACACTTAAGTTAGATCATCGCATTGAGGATCACATTCGTATTTAAAGGGGATAGGGATATGGGACTTGCCATGAAAACGGATTGCCAAATTTGCGAACACGCGCTTGACGCTCATTCGGAAGCTTATATTTGCGTGCATGAATGCACATTCTGCAAAAAATGTACGGAAGAGAGGGAGCACGTCTGCCCCAACTGTTCGGGAGAACTGGTACGAAGACCGCGTGCGCCGTTAACCGCTGCAGCAGCTTGTCCACTGGGCTAGGAAGAACGAGAAGGGAAGCGCGAGAGATAGTAAGGTCCCTGATTATTAAGCTCGTAAAAGGGTCAGGAAGCAAGCAGTAAGTGCTCCAGGCATGCTCTTCTTTTTAGTGCCGCACGAGCTTTATAGGAAAAGAATCAGCCAATTTAACAGAAAAAAGAGAGCCCGTGACGGGCTCTCTTTTATTACATGCTTATAGTAAGCGTTGGTTTTTAGTACATCATTTGACGGAGTACGGTTTGCAGGATACCGCCGTTACGGTAGTAATCCACGTCCACCATGCTGTCCAGACGAACGATAGCTTTGAATTCGAACGACGTGCCGTCTTCACGGGTAGCCGTTACGGTTACTTGCTCACCTGGCTGCACATCGTTAGACAAGCCGGAAATCTCGATCGTTTCGCGGCCGGTCAGACCAAGCGTTTTCCAGCCTTGACCTTCCAGGAATTGGAGCGGAAGTACGCCCATACCTACCAGGTTGCTGCGGTGAATACGCTCGAAGCTTTCTGCGATAACGGCTTTGACGCCGAGCAGAAGCGTACCTTTAGCCGCCCAGTCACGGGAGCTTCCGGTTCCGTACTCTTTACCCGCAATAACAACGAGGGAAGTATTTTTATCCTGATAGTTCATCGAAGCGTCGTAAATGGACATCACTTCGCCGGTCGGCAGGTAAGTCGTTACGCCGCCCTCGGTGCCCGGAGCCACTTGGTTACGGATGCGGATGTTCGCGAACGTACCGCGCATCATGACTTCGTGGTTACCACGGCGGGAACCGTAGGAGTTAAAGTCTTTTTTGTCCACGCCATGCTCGATCAGGTATTTGCCCGCAGGGCTGTCTACCTTGATGTTACCGGCAGGAGAGATGTGGTCCGTCGTAACGGAGTCAGCAAGAAGCGCAAGCGTTTTGGCGCCGCGGACGTCTTTGATATCGTCCAGGGACTGGCCAAGGTTTTGGAAGAACGGAGGCTCTTGAATGTAAGTGGAGTTTTTGTCCCACTCGTACAGCTCGCCTTCCGGTACCGCGATTTGGTTCCAGCGCTCGTTGGCACGGAACACGTCTTTATATTTCTCGCGGAAAGCTTCGGCCGTAACGGCTGTCGCGACAGCTTCCTCGATTTCTTTGTTGGTCGGCCAGATGTCTTTCAGGTAGACAGGCTCGTTGTTCGTGCCGTAGCCGATCGGATCTTTCGTCAGGTCGATGTTCACGTTGCCTGCCAGCGCGTAAGCGACAACCAGCGGCGGGGAAGCGAGGTAGTTCGCTTTAACCTGTGCGTGAACGCGGCCTTCGAAGTTACGGTTACCGGACAGAACGGCAGCGACCGTCATGTCGTTGTCGGCAACGGCTTGGCTCACTTCGTCCGGAAGCGGACCGGAGTTACCGATACAAGTTGCGCAGCCGTAACCCGCCACGAAGAAGCCGAGCTCTTCAAGCGGTTTAAGCAGGTTGGCTTTCTCCAGATAGTCGGTAACGACCAGGGAACCCGGAGTCAGGGAAGTTTTCACGTAAGCCGGCGTTTTCAGACCGCGCTCTACGGCTTTCTTCGCGAGAAGGCCCGCACCGAGCATAACGTTCGGGTTGGAAGTATTTGTACAGCTTGTAATCGCTGCAATTACAACGGCACCCGTGCTCATTTTGGCTGTTCTGCCGTCCGCGTATTTCACTTCGACTTCTTCGGCGATTTTCTCGTCGGACAGGCCGTATCCGCCTTTGTCTACAGGCGTACGCAGGATGTCGTTGAAAGATTCTTTCATCGCCGTCAGCTCGACGCGGTCTTGAGGACGTTTAGGACCTGCAAGGCTCGGTACAACGGTGGAAAGGTCGATTTCAATTACATCGGAGTAGATCGGCTCTTCCGAGTCTTTCGTACGGAACATGCCTTGCGCTTTATAGTAAGCTTCAACGAGAGCGATCTGCTCTTCGCTGCGGCCTGTGTTTCTCAGGTATTCCAGCGTGCTGTGGTCAACCGGGAAGAAACCTACGGTTGCGCCGTACTCAGGAGCCATGTTGGCAACCGTTGCACGGTCCGACAGGACGAGATCGTCAAGGCCGGGACCGAAGAACTCGACAAACTTGCCGACAACGCCCTTCTTGCGAAGAGTTTGAGTAACGGTAAGGGCAAGGTCGGTCGCCGTTGCGCCTTCCGCAAGACGTCCGGTCAATTTAAAACCGATAACTTCCGGCGTTACGAAGTAAAGCGGCTGTCCGAGCATACCGGCTTCGGCTTCGATACCGCCTACGCCCCAGCCTACGATACCGAGACCGTTGATCATGGTGGTGTGGGAGTCTGTACCTACCAGGGAATCCGGATATACGGTCGTTTCACCGTCTACGGTTTTGGTAGCCGCAACGGAAGCGAGATACTCCAGGTTTACCTGGTGAACGATACCGGTAGCCGGCGGTACTGCACGGAAGTTATCGAATGCGGTTTGCGCCCAGCGCAGGAAGCGGTAACGCTCTTCGTTACGCTCGAATTCGAGCTCCATATTGGTTTCAAGCGCCATACCGTTACCGAAAGCGTCGACCATAACGGAGTGGTCGATTACAAGGTCAACCGGTACGAGCGGGTTAATGCGTTTAGGGTCTCCGCCTGCGCGTGCAACGGTGTCTCTCATTGCCGCGAGGTCAACTACGACCGGTACGCCGGTAAAGTCCTGCAGGACGATACGGGCAGGAATGAATGGAATTTCTTTATTGTGGTCGGCGTTCTCGTCGCCCCAAGTTGCGATTTGCTTCACGTGTTCGTCCGTGATGGCGCGGCCGTCGTATTGGCGGATCGCGGCTTCAAGCAGAACTTTAATGGAGAAAGGCAGTTTGGAAATTCCGGCGAATTGCTGCTGAAGATCCTGCAGGCTGTAATAGTAGTAAGATTTACCGCCTACCGTCAACTGCTTGCGTACGTTAAAAGCGTCTTTTTGCGGCATTGCAAAGCCTCCCTTATGATCTTTGAAATGGCGAATTGAAATTTGTCCGGGTCTTACGTTTAATTGGTTGGTGTTTCATCTGATGAAACTTAATTTCATATTTCGCTATATCCTTAGTATACCGTGTTCCCCCTGCCGCGTAAAGAATAAAATGACTCATTTTTATTTGAAATTTTTCATATATTTAAGCGAATATCCATGCGTATAAGGCCGGTCCCCGCAACGGACTGTAGGCTCTCGGGAGGGAAAGGCATGTCCTGGAAAACAGCGCTGTACGATTATCTGCACGCACGCAATACGGCGGAAACGGAAGCGTCGGCCGGATTGATGGCTAACATTGTGGAAGACGAACGGTTCAGCCGGGAAACTGACGCCCGGTACAACAGGCTGATCGAAAGCCGCAAAGAACGCGGAGTCAAGGCGCTGCGGGGGGAAATGCGGCTCAAGCTGCAGCATGTGCACGAACACGGGGAAGGCGTTACCGCGGATGTCGAGTGCCAGCGGCAGTTTTTTTACGAACAAGGGGGCAGGGAGCGGAAGGAAGGCATCGTCATCCGGGAACGGGTCGGCTTGATCCGTAAGGGGGCGCGCTGGAAAATCGTGCAGATTTCGGCCCGGGAGAGTGAGCGGGAAAAAACGAGACAACCATACTCTTGGCTGGCCGAGGAAGGAGTTTACACGCCCGAAGGTGAAATCTCCTCGTCGCAGCCCTACCTGAATTATAGTATACTGAACCATGTCGGAACTTACCCTGAAACCCGGAAGAAGCTTTACGACCGCGGCAAAGCGGTCAAATATGCGGACGCCTGGTGGAACCGGTACAACCCGGCTTTTATTGAATTCGAAGTGGATTGCACAAGCTACGTCTCCCAATGTCTCTTTGCAGGGGGGACACCGATGAACTATACTGGAAAAAGAGGCGCCGGCTGGTGGTACGGGGGCAAGCAGGGCAGCCGCGAGCTCTGGAGTTACAGCTGGGCGGTCGCCCAGGCTCTTCAGCTTTACGTACCCGCTTCCCGCAGAGGGCTGAGCGGAACGCTCGTTTCCTCGGCCGCCGAACTAAGGCCGGGCGATTTTATCAGCTATGACTGGGACGGGGACGGACGTTTTCAGCACAATACGTTCGTAACCGCACTTGATGCGAGCGGCATGCCGCTCGTTAATGCGCATACCGTCAGCAGCAAGCACCGCTACTGGGATTATAAGGACTCGTACGCGTGGACGGATAAAACCCGGTACGCCTTTGTCCGTGTTTCGGATGAAATGGATGGATAAATAAAGATTATGGAAATCAGGCGGAGGGGAAACATGAGCCGGAAATTGCGGATAGGACTGATCTATGGCGGTAAATCCGGGGAGCATGAGGTATCTTTGCAAACCGCGCATGCCGTCATTGGAGCATTGGATGTATCGAAATATGAAATTACTCCTTTCTATATTACAAAGCAGGGGGAGTGGCGCCGGGGAGCGGCTCTGAACGGCCAGGTGGAGCGCAAGGAACTGCTCGCTTTCGACGCTTCAGAGAGCGAAGCGGCGGGTGCGGCTCTGGCTCCTTTCTTCTCCGGCCTTACGAGCCAGGCGGGCGGCGTTCTGTCCGAAGTGGCCGCTGCGGGTGAAGCAGCCCGGGCGGAAGCTGTCGATGTCGTGCTGCCGCTGCTGCACGGTACCTTCGGAGAGGACGGCACCATCCAGGGGCTGCTTGAGATGGCGAACATTCCGTATGTGGGAGCGGGCGTGCTCGCCTCGGCCGTCGGAATGGACAAAGTCGCCATGAAGAAGATGTTCGCGCAGGAGGGGCTCCCGCAGTGCGTGTACCGGCACTTCACCCGCTCTCAGTGGGAGAAGGACCAGCCGTTCTTCCTGATGGAAACCGAAATTTCCATCGGCTATCCGTGCTTCATCAAGCCGGCCAACCTGGGTTCGAGCGTAGGGATTTCCAAAGCCCGCAACCGGCAGGAGCTGATCGAAGCGGTGGAGGTTGCCTTCCAGTTTGACCGGAAGGTGATTGTGGAAGAATTCGTGGACGCCCGGGAGATTGAAGTCGCTATCCTCGGCAACGAAGAGCCTCTGGCCTCCGTTCCGGGCGAGATCGTATCTTCCAGCGAGTTTTACGACTACAAGGCCAAATACGTCGACGGTAAATCGACGATGGCCATTCCGGCGGATCTGCCGGAAGAAACAGCCGCGCAGATTCAGGAACTCGCCATCCAGGCGTTCCAGTCCATCGACGGATCGGGCCTGTCGCGGGTCGATTTCTTCCTGACCCGGACGGACGGGCAGATCTATATTAATGAAATCAACACCATGCCGGGCTTTACCCCGTTCAGTATGTATCCCCTTCTCTGGAAGGAATCCGGCAAACCTTACGCGGAGCTGCTGGACGATCTCATCCGGCTTGCGTTGGAACGCCACGCGGCCAAACAGCAAATCAAATATACGGTGGAGTAACGGCTTTGCCGGACACCGATTTCGCATGCAGGGGAAGCAGACTGCCGTCCGCAGGTACAACCCGCGGGTCCGGGAAACCGGAGGCTCACGCCGACGGCGGAGAGCGGCTTTCCCGCATGCGCTTTAGGAAACGACTACTATTCCGATCAGCCGGGAGGGTGCTATGGGCTTTCAGACCGAATTTAATTCCGTATGCAAATTCAAATCCGAGCAGGAACTGTACGAGCTGTTGGAATACGGGCGCTGTAAAATGCGCAAAAGCGGGTTCCGCGTGTATCCGACCGGCCAGAAAGTAATCGCATACTCGCCGGCCAACGAGGCGGTGGCTATCGTGAAGATCAGCGCTTCCATTGCGGAAATCACTTTTCAGGGGGATGAAGTTACCCTCGTGGAGATGGATCTGGTGCGCAAGCTGACCGAGGAAGAGGCGCGCGTGCAGACCGCGCTGGCCGACGAGATGTTTTTCGGCGAACAAGGGAGCAAATAAAAGGCGGACCGTTTCGGACAACCGTTATGGATCGGAGAAAAAACGTCCGATTCCAAGGAACCGAAACAAGTTCCGGCCCGTTTCATCCATTTTATACTTTAATAGGAAGAGCAGCTTTGATCTCGGCCCCGGTTGAGAAAACGGCTGCTTTTTGTTTTGGGCCGCTGAAATTTCGGATCGTTAAAATTTTACCTTCATAATTATAGTAGCGCCTTTTATTCTGGGCATCTTATCAATAAAGACCAATCAGGAGCAAGGATGTGACCAACGGCCATGATCGTACGCCTGGGGTATGTGGCGATGTCCACGGAAGTGAAGAATGCGTCCCCGTCCAAGACGATGACGGCAACGCTGTTCGGCCAGTTGAACGACCGGGAGGCGGCTGTCCGCAAGCTGGAGAGAATAGGAGCCGAGAACCTTCACAATACACTGCGGCTGCTTAGGCATAACCGCGCTTACGATATCAAGGTTTACCGCTATTCGTCCAAACTGATTCCCCTGCTCGGCCATGAAATGCTGGGAGGCTGGGATCCTATTCCGGCTCTTGCCGAAGAATTTAAAGAGGTGGGGGATTACGCCAAGCTGCACGGGATGCGGACGAGCTTCCATCCCGATCACTTCACGGTGCTCAGCACCCCTCGTAAAGATGTCCTGCTCAAATCTTACGCGGATCTTGAGCGGCATGCCGCGATGCTGGAGGCGATGGGACTCGGAGAGGACGCCAAGCTCAACATTCACGTAGGCGGAACTTACGGAGACAAACCGAAAGCGGCCAAGCGGTTTCTGGCTCATTTTGCCGATTTGAACGAAAGCGTCCGGCGCCGTCTCACTCTGGAAAACGACGACAAAACGTTCACTGCCCGCGAAACGCTGGAAATCTGCGAGCAGGTCGGAGTGCCCATGGTACTCGATGTCCACCATCATCAAGTGAATAACGAGGGGGAGGACATCCTGGAGCTGTGGCCCCGGATACAGGCGACATGGGAAGGGCAGCTCTGCGTCTCGCTTCCGGATAGCGGGGATCAGCCGCTGCCGCCCAAAATCCATGTGTCGAGCCCGAAGAACGATAAAGACATCCGGAGCCATGCGGATTATGTGGAGGCTGGGCCTTTGCTGGAATTTTTCAGAGGCATCGCAGGAAGCACTCCGCGGCTCGACGTTATGATTGAAGCCAAAATGAAGGATGCCGCCCTTTTCCGTCTGATGAAGGATCTGGAGAAGGAAAAAGACGTAGAAGTGCTTACGGAGGCTTCCGTGCAAATAAACGTTCCGTAGGAACGTGCCGGATGCGACGAAGGCAAGGGAATCGGACTCTGCGAGATTATGACCCACATAGGCTGTGTTTTTCCGCTTAAAACTATAAAAATCTCCAGAATTCCGCGTTAATCCGGTAAAGCTGCATGTTTTTGCCGTGTTCTTCTTGTCTTTGCCGGTCAAATGGGGTACCTTGTTAAAGTGAAGGATTGTCCAATTCGAACCGAGAGGAGATTGTCGAATGACGACATCGGGTTTATTGAACGGCAAGAACATTCTGGTTATGGGGGTTGCCAACGACCGCAGCATTGCCTGGGCGATTGCGCAATCTTTGGCGGCTCAAGGCGCGCGTCTCGCATTCACTTTTGAGAGCGAGCGTGTGGAAGAGCGTGTACGCAAATTGGCCGGTAATATTCCGGATTCGCTTATTTTGCCCTGCAACGTAACGGTAGACGAGGATCTCGTACGCCTGGCTGATACGCTCAAAGGCGAGTTCGGCGTTCTGCACGGAGTGGTGCACAGCATCGCGTTCGCACGCACGGAAGAGCTGGAAGGCATGTTCGTGGATACGTCCCGCGACGGCTACGCTCTGGCACAGGATATCAGCGCATTCTCGCTGGTTGCGGTGTCTAAGCACATGTATCCGCTTATGACGGAGGGCGGCAGCATCATGACGATGACCTACCTCGGCGCGGAACGCGTTATGCGCAACTACAACGTGATGGGCGTGGCCAAAGCGGCGCTGGAAGCAAGCGTACGTTACCTGGCAGCCGATCTTGGCCAGCACGGTATCCGTGTGAACGGCATTTCGGCCGGTCCGATCCGTACCCTCGCAGCCAAGGGCATTAAAGATTTCAACTCCATCCTGCATCAGGTGGAAGAAAAAGCGCCGCTGCGCAAAACGACGGAAACGGCGGAAGTCGGCGATACCGCCATGTTCCTGATGAGCCATCTGTCCCGCGGCATTACCGGCGAAGTTATTCACGTAGACGGCGGTTACAACATCGTAGGCGCGTAAAACCGCGCTGCCTGCAAGGAATAGTCCTTCCGAATTTGCAACTCCATACATACATGAAAACCCCCCTTTGGGCGGTTACACCTTTGAGATAATGGGAAGGTGGCGCCGGCTGGTGGGGTTTTTGTGCTTTTTGATGTTGTGAAGCGGTCCGATATCAGGTAAAATTTATGAAAATCAAGCTTATTTTGCAAAAAGAGAGGACTTTCCATGGCGCGTTTTTTGACCCGGATCGGAAATGAGCGGATCGGCATTGAAACGGACTCCCCGGTACTCGGTGAGTGGTTGAGAGAATCATTTGATAGAGGCTTCGGGGACGACGGGGAAGAGCCGAGTCTGCGGCTGAACATAAAGGGCGGCTACGGCGTCCCGTTTGTCGATTTCGACGTTGCCGTGGAGAAGCGCGGCGGCAAGGTTATCTACACCCGGGCCGATTACCGGATCGAAGCGGACGAGGATCTTACGGCGGCCTCTCTGGCGGTTCAGGACGAGTTTGCGCTGAAGCATGCGCTGATGAACGTCTACAGCGCTTTTCTCATCCGCAACGGGCTGGGCCTGCTGATGCATTCTTCGTGCGCCGTTCAGGACGGCAGGGGCTACTTGTTCGCCGGTCCGTCGGGAGCAGGCAAATCGACGGCCGCGCTGCTGTCCAGGCCGCGTGTCCTGCTCAGCGACGAGGCGACGGTGATTGCCCTCCCCGAAGCGGGACCGGGCGGCGGAGCCGGGGCGCTGGCGTACAACTCGCCTTTCCGCAGCGATTCGCGCTGGGATATCGGCGAGGGCATTCCGGCCGCTCCGCTGGAAGGGATGTACGTGCTCAGGCAGTCGGAGGAAGTCCGGACGGAGCCGATGAAAGCGGCGGACGCCCTGCCGATCGTCATGAGCCAGGTTTTCTTCTGGACGACGGGGGCCGAGGAGACCCGCGCGGTGATGCAGCTGTGCATGCGCTTCCTGGAGCGGGTACCGGTCCGCGAGCTTTTCTTCCAGAAGAACGATCTCTTCTGGAATGTCATCGCTCCCCGGAAGGCCGGTGTCTGATGGGCGGCGAAGCGCACAGCCGCAGCGGAAGCGAAGGACTCGGCGCGGAGGCGCTTGTCGTACGGCGCGCCCTGGAGCTTAAAGGGCGTGTGGAGATTCCATCGCGCGGCACGAGCATGCGGCCGCTGATCCGCGAGGGCAGCGTCTGCACGTTCGTGCCGGTGGCGGCCGCGGATCTCCGGAGAGGCGATATCGTCCTCTTCGAAGGGGAAGAGGGCGGACTTATCGCCCACCGCCTGATCCGGCGGGGAGGAGAAGGCCCGCGGGCCCCGCTGCTCTGCAAGGGCGACGCGAATATCGGCTTCGACCCGCCTGTGCCCGCCGCCAAAGTGCTGGCCCGGCTGGAGACGATAAGCCGGGACGGTCGCGTATCGTCGAGGCTTTCGCCGGGCTTCCGTATCCGGGGCCGGATCATGACGGCTTTTCCGGCCCTGTCACGGGGGTTCCGTCTGGCATCGCGGGTTGCGAGAAGGCTTCGCGGGCAGGGAAATTGACCGGTGGATGAATGCGCCGCGCGTGCGGGTTTATTTTTTTGGCAGATCCTACGAGGAAATTTGGGTGAAACGATGTGGCACGGAATTCGTTTCATTTACTATACTAGAACTATACTAGATTGCGAGAGAAAAGAGTGATATCCAATGACGACTGTAAATCAGGAACCTTACCGTGTCGGCGGCAAAAGCTTTACGGCCGTCGCCATCAATACCGCCGCGAAGGCGGGCGAGTGGATTAAGAGCCGGGTGGGTGAAATCCGCCGGGTGGATGTGAAGTATTCCTCCCACGATCTTGTAACGGAAGTGGACAAGGGATCGGAGAAAATGATCCGCAATCTGATTCTGACGCATTTTCCCCATCATGCGTTTCTTGGCGAGGAAGGCGTGGAGCCGGGGCCCGAGGCGTCGGCGGCCGCACTGGAAAATGTGAGCGATGCCGAATACTTATGGATCGTCGATCCTATCGACGGTACGACGAATTTTATACATGGATTTCCGTTCTTCAGCGTGTCCATTGCGCTTGCTTACAAAGGCGAAGTGATTGTGGGCGTGGTCTACGATCCCATGCGCGACGAATTGTTTGTAGCAGAAAAAGGCAAGGGTGCTTATCTGAAAGCCGCTAAGCTTAGCGTATCGGGTGAGTCGGCGCTGTCCGAAAGTCTGGTCGGAACCGGTTTCCCCGCCGACCGCGAAGGCGCTCTGCCGATCAACCTGGCCGGTATCAACGCTCTCATGCCGAAGGTGCGCAATCTCCGCAATGCGGGTTCGGCGGCGCTGCATTTGGCCTACGTGGCGGCGGGCCGTCTGTCGGGCTTTTACGAAATCGGGCTGAATGCCTGGGATATAGCGGCGGGCGCGCTGCTCGTCCAGGAGTCGGGTGGTCGTGTAACCGATACGGCGGGACAGCCTTATACGCTTGGCGTACGCAATGTGATGGCGACAAACGGTCTCATTCACGATGAGCTGCAAAATGAGCTTCAGCAGGCCGGCGCTACAGGTTTATAGGCTTTTCGGACTTGTTACTTGAGGCGCTGCCGGAACCTG
Organism: Paenibacillus sp. JT31N7; assembly: GCF_059692095.1. Classification (NCBI taxonomy): domain Bacteria; kingdom Bacillati; phylum Bacillota; class Bacilli; order Caryophanales; family Paenibacillaceae; genus Paenibacillus; species Paenibacillus sp. JT31N7. Next base: position 37,514 of record NZ_JCAUAT010000005.1, on the reverse strand, counting down.
CTTAGGTACCGGGACGCAAGGAAATGCGAAGGCTTAGGCCCGAGGCCCCGAAGGATACTTCGGGGTTTGTTTTTTTTGTGCGGAGGAAGTAACATGGACAAAGAGAGAAACGGAGGGGAACGGATGAATAGAAGAAAATGGCTGATCGGGCTCATTTTGTTGTGCCTGGCTGCCGGGATATACGCGGTGATCCGTTTCAACATAGATCCGACGCTGGCGCCCGAGGACGTTAAGCTCCGCGCCCGAATCGTGCCTGCGGCGGAGAAGCCTGCGGAGGTGCCGTCCCAGGCATCCGCCGCCGCGGCGTACGCTACGGTGGTCGAGGTAGAGCTGGAGAGCACCGGTGGTAAAGCGCTGAAGCAGGAAGGATACAGCTATAAGGTGTATCCTTACGTTCAGAACGGCACCGTGGCCGCTTGGGAGCCCGCGCCTGACGCGCTCGCCAAAGGTCAGAAGCCGGAGAGCTACGCCTTCGGCGCCGATACCGTGACGATGCCGCGTGCGATGGAAATGATCGGGCGGCTTACGGGCGCGTCGACAAACGAAGAAGAAGCGAAGAAGGCGGGCATGTCCGGCGGGTTCGTCTACACCGGCGAGTCTTTCCCGGCGAAAGTACGCTATTACGCCAAGGATGCCGGAGCCGGAGCCGATTCGGGCACCGACCCCAAAGACGGCCGCACCTATATTCTTTTCTCGTACCACGAGAAAAAATGGGGCAAAGACGTCAGTTGGGTCAAAGCGGTTAAAGTCGCTCCTTAGCCGTCGGCGAAGCCGTTCGGGGAAGGCAAGCGGGTCCGCGCCGCGTAGGAGCAGTGCGGATGAGCGGCTTGATGGTGCATCTGCAGGAGCATGCACAAGGGGACCTCCGCCGTGGGCGCTGGCTTATGGTGCCGATACTTCAAGCTGCCGCATGGAGAGATACAAAATGCCGTTTCGGCGCAGCAGGAAAACAGCCCTTGTCCGGGAGAGGACAAGGGCTGTTTTGGTTTGGCCGCTATTTCGGCCGGTACGGCACAGCCGAAGCGGTTATGCCTAGCTGCGTGTGGTAGCAGCGCGAGAACGGCGGCTTAGGTACGGCCCGTATCTACCTGTACGGCAGAGAAAACAAGCTGCTGGTATAGGCCGGAGCCTAGATGCAGCCACGAGCATTGCTGAGCGTCGTCACTAGTTTGCCTTTCGGCTGCGCCTTATCTGCAGTGCTTCAACTGCGCCCACGCTCGACATAAGCGTTCCGTTGCAGCGCCGGCACCGACCAACGCTCCGGCTTCAGCGCCTCAGCTGCTGCATCTCGCCGCAAGGCCGCAGGCCCGGCCTCAAGTCGGAGCGCCTTCCCGCGGCTCAAGTCACGCCGTGTTCTTGAGGCTTCTCCAGGCTGCCGAGCTTGCCGTCGCGGTACTCGCGGGGAGAGAGGCCCATCCGCGCCCGGAAGGTGCGGTGGAAATACGAATAGCTGTGGAAGCCGCACGATTCCGCAGCCTGTTCCAGCGTCATCGCGCCGAACCGGATGCGCTCGCACGCCATCGAGATCCGCACCTCGATGGCGTAATCCATGACGGACTGGCCGAACGTCTCGCGGAACAGGTGACCCGCGCGCGAGGTGCTTAGTCCGACGTGGTCGGCCAGATCCTGGAGCGTGAAGGCCTCCGAGGCATTCTGCTCGATGTACGTTTTCATCCGCTGGACCATGTAAGAGAAGCGCGGCTTCTGGGGAAACGATCCCAGATCCGCGAGATCGCCGATGACGCGGTCCAGCGACAGGCAGAGCACGCGAACGAGATAATCGCCGATTTCCTGAAGGTTATCGTGCAGTCGGCGGCGTTCGCGGAAAATTTCCCGCCAGATGTTCAGCCAGCTGTCGTCCAGGCCGACCCGGATAATGCCGGGCCTCTTGAAGCGCTCCCACCAGGCATCCATCCAGCTTCCGCTGCACATCAGGTAATAATCGCCGCTGTATACGGTATCGGCGTCCGGCGGTAAAGTCTCGTGCTGGCTGCCGATGCGCAGCTCGTAAGCGTCTCCGGGACGGTACAGCAGAAGATCGCCCGGCTCTGCGGTTACGTAGCGGCCTTCCTGCCAAACCTGGCAGGTGCCTTCCGTCTGAAGACGCAGCAAATAGTATTGGATTCCGTCCCGCTGATTGGAGACGAAAGGCTTGCGGTGCACCGAATAACCGGCGGACAAAATATGGACCTCATCTTTAACGGCTGACGCCGGGTCCTGAATTCCTGTCACGAGGCATCGTTCCTTTTTGATAATTTAGCGAAATAGTTCATGTTCTGCGTGGATCATTCATTCTCATTATAAACGAGGTATGGTATCAATAGAAGGAGAGGTTTTTTAGCGGAGGGAAGCGTTTCCCTTCCGACATCCCCATAACCCAGGACAGAGGAAAGGTGATCGTAGATGACAAAGATCGGAATTGGCGTGCAGTTATACACCCTGCGTTCGGAAACGGAGAAAGACTTCAGAGGCTCCTTGCGGAAAGTGGCGGAGCTCGGGTATGAAGGGGTAGAATTTGCCGGTTACGGAGGACTTTCTCCCCGTGAATTGAGTGAACTTCTGAAAGAACTGAACCTGACTTCGGTCGGCAGTCATGTGGGCATTCACCGTCTTCAGGAAAACCTGGATGAAGAAATCGAAATGAACGTGGCCATCGGCAGCAAGTATGTCGCCTGCCCCGGCTGGTTTCCGCCTGAACGTACCGAGGAAGGCTTCCGTGAAATCGTGGACATTCTCAAGGAGAGCAGCCGACGTTTCGCGGAACACGGAATCGCCTTCGGCTATCATAACCATTCGTTCGAGTTTGAAGAGAAAATCGGCGATCAGACGATGTTTGACGCATTTTTCTCCGCGCTCCCGAAAAATGAACTGTTCGTGGAATTGGATGTGTGCTGGGCTCATAACGCCGGCTTCGATCCGATCGGGGTTATGAAGCAGTATGCGGGCAGAACGCCGCTTCTTCACGTGAAAGACCTGCGCAAGGAAGACGGCAAGCTGCTCACGGTTGAGCTGGGCACAGGCGAAGTCGACCTGAAGCCGGTGCTGGCCGCCGCCGAAGAAATCGGCACGAAGTGGTTCATCGTCGAACAGGACGAATGCCAGAATCCGCCGTTTGAAAGCATTGCGGCAAGCCGGGAATGGCTGCGCCAAAACTATCGGTAAGCAGTTAACCCGCCGGGGTTCCGGCGTTTCAGGAAGAGCACTTCCCTTCGGGGAGGCGCTCTTTTTTTGTAGCCATGAGAGGGGACGGATTTGTCTGTACTACCTAGGAATCAGGAAATAACTTCCCGTGTAGGGGAAATCCTGTTACAATAAACCTGATTGTAAACCTTTATTTATTTTATTTGGTTAACAATTAATGGCCGGGCGAAATTTATGGCATGTAAAATTCGGATGATTATTCAACTTTTTTTTGGCAGGAAAGGATGTGCTGAGCATGCATAAGGAACTACAAACGGCGGCGGGAGCGGGAATCCTGGCGAGATGGGATCATTACGCGGACAAGGCGCTCCGGGGCGAGAAGCTCGAGCTGGAAGAGGCACTGACCGTACTCCGGGCCGACGACGATGAGCTGCTGCCTCTTATGCAGGCGGCTTTCCGTGTACGCAAGCATTACTACGGACGCAAGGTTAAGCTCAATCTTATTATTAACGCGAAAAGCGGACTGTGCCCCGAGGACTGCGGCTACTGCTCTCAATCCATCGTGTCCAAGGCTCCCATTACCAAGTACCCGCTTCTGGAGAAGGATGTTCTCATCGAGGGGGCGCGGAAAGCGCTGGAGATGAAGGTGGGCACCTACTGCATCGTGGCCAGCGGCAGAGGACCGACTAACCGTGAGCTGGATCAGGTAATTGAAGCCGTGCAGGCCATTAAAGGGGAAATGCCCCTGAAAATTTGCGCCTGTCTGGGCATCTTATCGGACGAGCAGGCTGTGCGCCTGAAAGAAGCCGGGGTGGACCGTTACAACCACAATCTCAACACGAGTGCTTCCCATTTCGCCAAAATTACGTCCACGCATACATACGATGATCGGGTCCGGACGGTAGAGCAGGCGAAGCAGGCCGGAATGTCGCCCTGCTCCGGAATTATTGCGGGAATGGGCGAGTCGGACGAGGAGCTTGCGGAGATGGCTTTCGCGCTGCGTGAGCTGGATGCCGACTCCATTCCCGTCAACTTCCTGAACCCGATTCCCGGCACGCCGCTGGCGGACCGGCGGAGCCTGAACCCCCGCCAGTGCCTCAAAATTCTCGCGCTCATGCGGTTGATTTGCCCGTCGAAGGAAATTCGCATCGCAGGCGGCCGGGAAGTGAATCTGAAATCGCTGCAGCCTCTGGGCCTGTATGCGGCGAACTCCATTTTCCTGGGGGATTATCTGACCACGGGAGGCCAGGAAGCCGGCGAAGACCACCGGATGCTGGAGGACCTCGGCTTCGAGATCGAACTGTGCGCCTTGTAGGCGGTCTTTTTTAAGTAATTAACGCAGCGGAAAATCTCGAGCGGAAAAAGAGCAGAAGGGCAGAACGCCCTCTGCTTTTTTTGCATTTTTATACAAATCAATGTGAATTGCATTGAATAGTATTAATTTTCGTTGTTCCGTCAAATGGGCGGACAAAGCGAAAGCGTATACAATTAGTCTATCGGCTAAGGCCGGAAAGGGGGGAGACAATGGCACAAGTTGCAGTAGAAACCAGCGTAAGTAAAGAGGCGAAAAGCCCGTCGATATGGAAGCGTTTTTTCAAACAGTGGGATATTCAGCTCATGGTACTGCCAGGGATTGTTTTTCTTCTTATCTTCCATTACATTCCGATGTACGGAGTGTTGACCGCATTTAAGGATTATGATCTTTTCAACGGTTTTTTCGGAAGTCCTTGGGTAGGGCTTAAGCATTTTAAAATGTTTTTCGAGTCTCCTGATTTTCCGAGGGTCATGAGAAACACGATCATGATCAGCTTGTTCAAGCTTTTGATCGCATTCCCGGCGCCTATTATACTGGCCCTCATGCTGAACGAGGTCCGGAACAAGTTTTTCAAAAACGTCGTACAAACGGTCACGTACCTGCCTCACTTCTTATCCTGGGTTGTCGTAGCGGGATTCGTGACGTCCTTCCTGTCCACGGACAACGGAAGTTTGAACATCGCTATGCAGAAGTTGAGCATGATCGACGAGCCGATCAACTTCCTGGCTATTCCGGAATATTTCTGGACGATCCTGATCTCCACGGGGATATGGAAAGATATCGGGTTCGGCTCAATCGTATACTTGGCGGCTATCGCGGGAATCGATCCGGCTTTATACGAATCCGCCTCGATCGACGGAGCGTCGCGTTTTAAGCAAATCTATCTGATTACATTGCCTTGCATTTTCCCGGTCATCATCATTTTCCTCATTCTCGCTATCGGAAGTCTGATGAACGCGGGCGCCAACGGCGGATACGAAGATATTCTTCTGCTCAGTGCGAATCCGGTCCTTCGTGAATACTCGGACGTGTTGGATACGTTCGTATACCGGACCGGCATTCAGAACCAGTTGTTCTCTTACGCGACGGCAGTCGGATTGTTTAAAGCGGTGATCAGTATTGTTCTGCTGAGCGGCGCCAACTTACTTGCCCGCAGAACGGGGCAAAGTCTATGGTAGCTGGAGAAAGAGAGGCGGGCACAACATGTTGAGAGCAAGCTTTGGGGACCGCTTCATGACGGTCGTCATTTATACGCTGCTGATACTTCTGGCCTTCATTACGCTGTATCCGTTCTGGAATTCGGTGGTCATTTCGTTCAACAGCGGGAAAGACACGATGATGGGCGGTATCACCTTCTGGCCGCGTGAATTTACACTGGAAAACTACAACATCGTTTTTGAAGACAAGAGGATCATTCAAGGCTTCCTGATTACGATCAGCCGCACGGTGATGGGAACCATTTTCGGCATTCTGGCGACCTCCATCTTCGCCTACGGGATGTCCCGGCGCGATCTTGTCTTCCGTAAATATTACATGGTTATGGCCGTGGTCACGATGTATTTCACCGGCGGCCTGATCCCGTCCTTCCTGCTGATCCGGGGCCTCGGCCTGATGGATACGTTCTGGGTCATGATCTTGCCGGTACTGATCAACGTCTGGAACATGATTATCTTCATGACTTTCTTCCGGAGTATTCCGGCGGGGCTTGAAGAAGCCGCCAAGCTGGACGGCTGCAGCACCTGGTCGATTTTTTTCCGGATCGTGCTTCCTTTGTCCGGGCCCGTTATCGCCACGCTGGGACTGTTCACGGCGGTTCAGCACTGGAACGAGTGGTTTCTGCCCAGCATCTACCTGAACAACACCGATTTGTACCCGGTACAAACGTTGCTGAGACAAATTTTGAACTCCAATATTATGTCGGAGCAGCTTTCCAATCTCGACTCTGCGGCTTTGACCCAACTGTCCAAGATGCAGTCGATTACGACCAAATCGTTGTCGATGGCCACGATGGTCGTTTCTACCCTGCCCGTTATGCTCATCTATCCGTTTGTTCAGAAATATTTTTCCAAAGGCGTTATGATCGGCTCCCTCAAGGAGTAGATCTTCGCTTTTCGAACGGAATGTAAGCGCAACCACGTGCAACACGATTGACCACATAGATTATAATATCGATATAAGGGGAGTGTCACAAATGGCAAAATGGAAAAAAGGGGTCTCGCTCACGCTCATTACCGTGCTGTCTTCCATCGCGGTGCTTAGCGGCTGCAGCAGCGACGGCAAACCGGCTGCTTCGGATTCCGGCAAACCAGGTACTACTCAATCGACCGGAGTGAAGTTCGGCGAGCAGCAGTTGGATATCAGCTTCTACGGCAACTACGACTGGTTCACTATGCCGGTGTGGGGCCAGGATCTTGCTACAAAATGGGTAAAAGAAAATAAGAAAGTCAACGTAACGGGCGTACCTAACGGCGGGAACTCCGAGCAGAAGTTCAATACGCTGATGGCTTCCAAAGAGCTGCCGGATGTCATCTGGCTGGAGCGCGGAGCCCAGGTAGAGAAACTGCGTGCGGCAGGCATGCTGGTGTCTTTCGACGAATACCTCGACAAATATCCTAACCTGAAGAAGTGGGCGGGAGAAGCGACTCTCAACATGCTGCGCTCCAGCGACGGCAAGCTCTATCAGTTCCCGAACTGGTATACGCAGCGTCCTGCAGGCAACGCGGGTTATATGATCAACCTGAAAATTTACAAAGAACTGGGCGAACCGAAGCTCGAAACCTACGATGATCTGTACGCTTACCTGAAACAAGTGAAAGCGAAATATCCGGACGTGACTCCGTTCGATTCCGGCGTGCAGGCGCAGAACGTTGAAATCATGTACCCGGGCTTCGCCAACGATCATCCGGTCACGAACATCTCCATGCGTGCCGTTCCGGAAGGCAACGAGCTGAAATCGATCTTCGCGGATCCGGTTTACCGGGAGTCTCTGACTTACTCAAGCAAGCTTTTCCGTGAGAAATTGATTACTCAAGACGTATTGACTCAAACGAAAGACCAGATCGACGAGAAAGTGAACAACGGCAAAGTTGCGGTTATGGCGGCTTCCAGCGTGACGGAATTCGGCTCCAAAGGCACGACGGCTCTTCAAACGAAGGATCCGAGCCACCCTGGCTACCAAATGATCTGGCCGGTTCATAAAGAAGGCGTGGACAAAACCAAAGTATTCCCTGGCCACTACGCAACACTTGGCTGGAACGTAAACGTTATTACGAAGAGCGCGAAAAATCCGGAAGCGATCTTTGCCTTCCTCGATTGGATGACCGGAGAAGAAGGACAGCGCGTTATGTTCTGGGGTCCTGAAGGCGAATACTGGAAGGGCGTAGACGAGAAAGGCACACCTAAATTCACGGATAAATACTACAGCGACGCAACCGGACGCGCCAAGCTGATGGATTCTCTCGTCAACCTGCAATGGGTCGGCAATACGACCTACATCGATACGGCGAAGACGGATATCGAGCTGAAGCTTCCTCCTGAAAAGCAAAGCTGGGAAACACGAAACCAGACGCAAGTGGCATGGAAAACCGTATTTAACCGTACGGAGTTCGTAAATCTCGATCCGCCTTCCAACACGGAAGAAGGTATGGTACAGCAGCGGGTTAAGGATATCTTCACCGAATCCCGCGCGAAAGCTCTCTTCGCGAAAAGCGATGCGGAAGTGACATCCATCATGGATAAAGCGGAGAAAGACGCTCAGGCTGCCGGATACGCCAAACTGCTGAAATACCAAACGGAACGCTGGCAGGAAAACAAGAAAAAAATCGGCAAATAAGAAGTTGATTGGAAATTTAATGCCGCCTAGGCGGGCAGAAGAGGTATACTTGGGGTATACCTCTTTTGCTATTCGCCGGGAAAGGAGAACCACATGTATAACGTGCTGCTGGCAGATGATGAAATATTGGACCTGGAGGGCATGCAGACTTTCATCCCTTGGGAGCGTCTCGGTCTTCATGTGGTCGGGGCCGTCAATAACGGCTTCGATGCCGTAAGGGTTATGGAACAGGAGAAGGTCGATATCCTCGTGACGGACGTACGAATGCCGAGCATGACCGGTCTGGAGCTGGCCCGTAAGGCGCTGGAGCGGCATACGGGACTGCGGGTTATTTTCGTCAGCGGGCATCAGGATTTCGGCTATGTTAAGGAAGCGCTTTCCTTGAAAGCGTGCAGTTATGTGTTAAAGCCCATGGATGATAACGAACTGATCCAATCGCTGGAAACGATTATCGGGGATCTCAACCGCGAACAAAAGCGCCGCAAAACGGAACGGGCCTTCGAGCAGATGAGACCGATTGTGCACAATGAATATGTGTTTCGTTTGCTGGAAGGCACGGCAGGCCGGCAGGAACTCGATGACTTGTTGACCGAGGAAGGTCTGGAACCGATCCGGTATCCCATCCGGGCCGCGGTTTTGGAAACCGACGATCTGTCGTGGAAGCTGAATCCGTATACGGCCAAGGAACGCCAGGATATGCTTAACGATTTCGGCGGACAAATCATGGATTTGTGCCGGCCGCGCGGAATCACCCATATGTGCCGGATTACGAAGCAGCGCCTGGGCCTGCTGGTTACGGCCGATGAGAAGGGGATCAAAGAGCTTCAGGAAGTGATCGCTTACGTCAAAGAGCATTTTCCTTTTACGATTACGATCGGGCTCGGCAACCCGGCTGGCGATCCGGCGTCTCTGCAGGAGTCTTACCGTGAGGCGCTCGCCGCACTCGATGCCAAGATGTTCTACGGCAAAGCGAAGATTATAGAGGCCCGCGAAATTCCGAAGGAAGAAATCGCCGACGCCAAGCAGCTTGAATTCCGGCTCGACGCTCTGTTCACCGCGATGGTCCAGTATGACCTGGTCGGCATTCATGATGAAATCGATCGGCTGTTTAACGTGGCGGTTTGTCTGCGGTCGCGTTTTACGATCCATAACTTCGCCACATACCTGATCGTCAAGCTGGACGGCTATCTCCAGACGAGAAACGAGCAGTTGTTCACGCTGCTGGGGATGGAGCTGCAAAACCTTGACATCCTGCTGCAATTCGAAACCATCGAGGACATACGGAGCTGGATGCGACGCATGCTTTTCGAAATTTCGGAGAAGTTGAACATGGGAAATCAGAGCAAGAACCGCAAGCTGATCCGCGATATGATGGAGTACATCAAGGAACGGCTCCAGGAGAATGTGACACTGCGTGACGTGGCGGACCGTTTTTCTTTTTCCCCCAACTATCTCGGCCATGTCTTCAAAGAAGAAACCGGCCAAAATTTCAGCGATTACGTGATTGCTCTGCGGATGGAGAAGGCGAAGGAGCTTCTGGGAGATCCCACGCTTAAGATTTACGAGGTGGCGGACAGGATCGGCTACAGATATCTGCCTTATTTCAGCCGGCAGTTCAAGGAAACGTTCGGTATGACCCCCATGCAGTTCAGAAGAAGCCACTAACGGCGGGGATGCGCCCCGGATGCAGGAAAGGAGCCGGAACGGATGAAACCGGAAGGGCGCCGGCGGTTCGTTCCGTTCGGCTATAAGCTCATGCTTTCGTACGCGCTCTGCATTCTCGTGCCGGTGATCATTGTAGGCTCGTTCGCGGTTTCTACTTTGGTGAAGTCGGTGCGTGAGCAGGCGGAGAGCAGCGTGCAGGGCACGATGAGACAGATCAGAGACAATATCCAGTACAAAATCGAGGATACGAGACGTCTGACGAATATGATTTACGGGGATACGACGCTGGCCAAACATTTAAAGCATTACGAAGAGGGCTGGGTAAGCTACGACGCGACGACGACTTACCTCCTTCCCAAAATGATGCAGACTATTCAATCGAGCAGCCTTAGGCTGTGGCTATCCGTCTATCTGCACAATGAAACCCTGCCGGAAGTGTACTACAATCACGAGAATATCGATCCCCTTATGACGGTAGGGAAGCTGTATGAGCTCTACCATATGAACCGGATCGAGGGAGCGGACTGGTATAAGAGCTTTCCGCCCGAGCGCTACGGAACGACGATGCAGTGGCGGCAGATCGAGGACGACGCCCGCTTCGGCCGGCTTTCTCTGCTGCGCAGAATCGTGGATACGACCAACGGGGTGGAGCTGAGGGAGATCGGCTTCATCCGGGTTACCGCCCATCTGCAGGATCTTTTTGAAAGCGTGGATTATACGAAAGTCGGGGAAGGCAGCGCCATCTATATCGTCGGTCCCCAGGGAGACATCCTTTACTCGTCGGCGGCCGATACGAACATGACAGGCAAGACATGGGATGAATCGTGGACTAAAAATCATCTCGTACTGCGCCAGCCTCTTGAAGGACTGGACTGGAGCGTTGTTTCGCTCGTTCCTACCGCGATCATGGAGCAGGATGCGGACAAAGTGCGGATGCTGACGGCGATCGTGTGTCTGATTTCCGTTCTGGTCATTTTTTTCGTGGGCTGGATGTTTTCGCGGTTCTTCTCCAAAAGGGTGACCAAAATCGTCTCCGTCCTGCACGCGTTCAGGGAAGGGGAATTCCGCAAGCGGATGGCGTACGAAGGACGGGACGAATTTGCCCAGATTGCGGCCGCGCTGAACGATATGGGGCAGCACACGGAAGGGCTCATCCGGGAAGTCTATCTCACGAATCTCCAGAAAAAAGAGGCGGAGCTGGAGTCGCTGCAGGCGCAGATCAACCCGCATTTTCTGTATAACACCTTGTCGTCCATCAGCCGTCTGGCCCGGTTCGGCGATATCGACAAGCTTCACCGGATGGTGATCGGACTGGCCAAATTTTACCGGCTGACCCTCAATGACGGACGCACCTTCATCCCGCTGAGCAAGGAGCTGGAACAGGTTCAGGCTTACGTGGACATTCAATCGATCAAGTACGGCGACCGCATGGAGGTCCTCTTCGATATCCAGCCGGAAGTGAACCGGTACGATACGGTGAAGCTCATCGTGCAGCCTTTTATCGAAAATGCGCTCCAGCACGCCTGGTGCGGCGATCACATTCACATCCGGATCAGCGGGGAAATCATCGGCGACGATATTCATCTGAAAATCATCGATGACGGCAACGGTATCCCGCAGGACCGGTTCCGCAAGCTTTTCGATCCTCTGGCTGAGGTGGAATCCGGTTACGGCATCCGCAATGTGGACCAGCGGATCAAGCTTCATTTCGGCAAAAAATATGGCGTCTCGCTGGCAAGCCGCCCCGGAATCGGCACCGCCGTGCTGCTGCGCATACCGACCTACAAGCACCAGAAGAACCGAGGGTGACCATGCAAAAAAGCTCCCGTCTGCCTAAGCAGAGCGGGAGCTTTTGGTATGGGGGCAGGCTGCGCAAGCGAAGCGGTCTCTGTGAACGGCAAAGGCTGGGCCTCTCGCTGCGGTGCGCACCTCAGCGGGCGTAAGGCGGCGCTTACGGCGCGAATGGAGCGGCCGCTTGAGCCGATGTCCGGCTTTTCGTGCACGCGGATACGAAGCTCGGGCCTACACCGGCATCACAAATGCGACGGACAAGAGACGGGGACAGGGCTGCGTGGAGACGCCGTAAGAACGCCTCTTCCGCCCCGAAGCTTCAGCCCAGCAGGCGGAAGGCCTCGTCGGCCGCCTGCAGCGTGCGCGCCACGTCTTCGTCGGTGTGCGCGGTGGTCAGGAACCACGCCTCGTACTTCGACGGCGCGAGGTTGATGCCGCGCTCCAGCATGAGCCGGAAGAAGCGGCCGAACCGCTCGCCGTCCGTATCCTGCGCCTCGTCGTAGTTCGTGACCGGATGGTCGCAGAAGTGCGTCGAGATCGCGCCGGCGATGCGGTTCACGGTCAGCGCGACGCCGTGGCGGGAGGCCGATTCGCGGAGGCCGTCCGCCAGCTTAGCGCCGAGCTGCTCGAGGCGCTCGTACGTGCCGGGCTGCCTCAGCACCTCGAGGCAGGCGATGCCGGCGGAGATGGAGGCGGGGTTGCCCGCCATCGTGCCGGCCTGGTACGCAGGTCCGAGCGGAGCGACCTGCTCCATCACTTCCTTACGGCCGCCGTAAGCGCCGATCGGCAGTCCGCCGCCGATGATTTTGCCGAGCGCCGTAAGGTCGGGCTCGATCTCCTCGGGCCGGCTGTTCAGGCCCGCGTAGGTTTGCGTCGTTCCGTAATGGAAACGGAACGCGGTAATTACCTCGTCGTAGATGACGAGGGAGCCGTTTGCGCGCGCGGCGGCGCAGAGCCCTTCGAGGAAGCCCGGCTTCGGCATCACCATGCCGAAGTTGCCGACGATGGGCTCGACCATCACCGCGGCGATGTCGTCGCCCCAGCGCGCCAGGGCTTCTTCCAGTGCCGGGATATCGTTGAACGGCACGGTGATGACTTCCTGCGCGATGGAAGCGGGCACGCCGGCGCTGTCGGGCGTCCCCAGCGTGGATGGGCCGGAGCCGGCCGCGACGAGCACGAGATCGGAATGGCCGTGGTAGCACCCGGCGAATTTGATGATCTTCGTGCGGCCGGTGTAAGCCCTCGCCACGCGGATGGTCGTCATGACGGCTTCCGTGCCGGAGTTGACGAAGCGGACTTTGTCCAGCGACGGAATGGCTTCCTTCAGCATCCGGGCGAAGGTGATTTCAAGCTCCGTCGGAGTGCCGTAGAGCGTGCCGTTGCGGGCGGCGCGGCAGATTGCCTCGGTGACATGCGGATGGGCGTGCCCCGTAATAATCGGCCCGTACGCGGCGAGATAGTCGATGTATCGGTTATCGTCCTCATCCCAGAAGTAGGCCCCTTCCGCACGTTTCATAAATACGGGAGCGCCGCCTCCGACCGCTTTGAACGAACGGGAAGGGCTGTTGACTCCGCCGACAATGTGCTGGAGCGCTTCTTCATGGAGCTTTTCGGAACGTGTATGATTCATGGCTTGGTAACTCCTTTGTTTATGTAGTGGGATCGTGTTCTCTATAGCCTAACACCGAATGGCGGAGGCCGGGAAGAAAAATAACGTGCCGTCTCCCTGGAGGAGACGGTCACGTTAGAAAGCTTTTACTGCCTGGAGTTCTTGGTGGTGCCGGAGTTTCCGGAAGTCGTGCTTCCTGAACCGCCGCCGGACGAGCTGCTGCCCGAACTTGAGCCGGTACCCGTGCCGGTTCCTGTTCCTGCTCCGGGAACGTCCGCCATGCCCTCGAACACATCGTCCAGATAGCGTTTGAGCTTCGTTTTATCGACGGAGAGTACCTGTGCGCCGCCGATTCTCCGCTCGATGAGCAGATTTTCGGGAGGCAGCTGGATGCTCTGGATTCCCTTGGCCCTGGCATCGAAAGCAAGCGAGCCGAGCTTGAGCATATCGCCGACCGACAGGTTCGTATGAATGTAAGGCTCCATTTTTTTCAAAATGGACGGAAGCTTGATTATAGACTGCGTGGTCTGCATTTTATCGGCTACGGCCGTCAAAAATTTGCGCTGGCGTTCCGTTCGGGCGTAGTCGGACTGGGCGTCGTGACGGAACCGCACGTACTGCAGAGCGGTCTGGCCGTCCAGATGCTGCATGCCCTTTTTCAAATTAATATCGAATACGTGCCCGTCCGCGGCGTCCGTGTACTTCATGTCCTTCTCGACTTCGAGATCGATTCCGCCGATGGCGTCCACGAGGGCGATAAAGCCTTTGAAATCCGTGTACAAGTAGTACTGGATCGGAATCCCGGTCAGCTCGCTGACGGTTTTCATCGCCAGATTCGGCCCCCCGATCGTAAAGGCCGAGTTGATGCGGCCTTCCTCGTTGCCGGGGATTTTGACCCAGGTGTCCCGGAGGATCGACATCAGGGAGGCTTTTTTGGTCACGGGATCGATGGAGGCGATCATAAGCGTATCGGAGCGCGGCGGCTCCCCGTTCTCCACACCTCTGGAATCCGCGCCGAGCAGCAGCACGTTCACACGCCCGGTTCCCTCCCAGACAGGAGGTTTATAGTCGTCTCCCTGGTAGATCGGATCGAAATTGCCGATCTCGTCTTTATTGTTAATGTTATCGGCGAAGCTGTATATGCTGTAAGCAAAATAGCCTGCGGTGCAGATTAGGGCGAACACAATCGCGACAATCAGCATCCGCCACGGTCTTACCCGTCTTTTTTTAGGCTTCGGCATGTGAGTTCATTCCCTTTCTATCTAAAAAGTAGGCGTTGTCTGTACATGATTAACTGGATATCCGGCCGCTGAAACAAGGCTTCCGTATTCCCGCGATTTGTACCGGAGCTGCCTCCGGGTGTTTTTACAAAAAGCTCTTTTGTTGTATGATGAGGGGTGGGAATGGCGAACTCATGTATTTCATTATAGGGGCAACTTCTTCTCTGCCGCAAGTTACACATGAATTCACAGGGCTTTCAAAGTTTCCCAGTCCAACTAAACAGCAGGAGGAAAACATGCCAGCCATCGAAGTGAGAGATCTCCGCAAAGAGTTCCGCGTGCAGAAAAGCAGAAGCGGGCTCAAAGGAGCGTTTCGCGATCTGTTCGACCGTGAATATAATCAGGTTACGGCCGTTAAAGATATCAGTTTTGAAATTCCCGAGGGAGAGATTTGCGGTTACATCGGAGAGAACGGCGCCGGCAAATCGACGACGATCAAAATGCTCACGGGCATTCTCGTTCCCACCTCGGGCCATCTTCAGGTGAACGGCTATATCCCTTACAAGGAACGCGAAGCTTTCGTCAAAGGCATCGGGGTCGTTTTCGGCCAGAGGAGCCAGTTGTGGTGGGATATCGGCGTCATTGAATCGTTTCAACTGCTCAAGAAAGTATATCGGGTGCCGGAAAACGATTTTAAAGCGCGGCTGGACGAGCTGTCCGACCGGCTCCAGCTGGGCGAGCTGCTGAGCAGACCGGTCCGGAAGCTCAGCCTCGGCCAGCGGATGCGCTGCGAGCTTGCGGCTTCCCTGCTGCACAACCCCGCGATCGTTTTCCTGGACGAGCCTACGATCGGGCTCGATATCGTGGTGAAAACCGAGATCCGCGAGTTCCTGAAATCGCTGAACCGGCGCTACGGGACGACTATCCTGCTTACCACGCACGATCTTCAAGACATCGAAGCTCTTTGCTCGCGGGTCATCATGCTGGACGACGGACGCATCATTTACGACGGCGGTCTCGATCAGCTGAAGGAGACGTGGGGGAAAGGCAAGGAAGTGGTGCTGCAGTTCAACGACCCGGTGCCGCTTGAAAGTCTGAAGCTGCTCACGGAAGGTCTGGACGTGACCTGGGAGCAGGACAGCCCGTTGGACGCCCGTGTGTTCATCCCGCAGCGGAGCGCGAACGTGTCCGACGTTCTGGCTCGTATCGTCGGTGTCGTCCAGATTGCGGATATCCGCATCCTGGAGACGAATACCGACGATATCGTCCGCGAAATTTATAAATCCGGTTCGGCCGAAGTCCGTAAGCCGTCCTCGCCGGAAGCGGGGGAGCCGGGCAGCGGGGCCGAAGAGGACAAAGGAGCGGTGCCGCATGTATAAGGCTTACGTGGAGCTGATCCGCATCCGGTTCATAACCATGCTCGCCTACCGGGTTAACTATTACAGCGGCATTCTGGTGTACGCGCTCAACATCGGTTCCTACTACTTTCTGTGGAAGGCGATTTACGGCAGTCAGGAAACGCTGGGCGGCCAGACGCTGGGGCAGATGACGACGTATATCGTCGTGTCCTGGATGAGCCGAGCTTTTTACTTCAATAACCTGGACCGGGAAATAGCCAATGAAATCCGGGACGGCAGCGTCGCGATCCAGTTTATCCGTCCTTACAATTATGTCGTGTACAAAATGATGCAGGGTCTTGGAGAAGGTATATTCCGGTTTCTTCTCTTTACGACGCCGGGTCTCGTGATCGTCTCACTCTTGTTCCCGGTCGAGCTGCCGACGGATATTTCCTTGTGGCTCGTCTATCTGCTCATGCTGCTGTTTGCTTTCTTAATCAATTCCCAGATTAATATTATGACGGGATTGTCCGCCTTTTTCCTGGAAAACAGCGAGGGTATGATGCGGATGAAGCGTGTGGCGGTCGATTTGTTCTCCGGGCTGATCCTGCCGATCACGATGTTCCCCGGCTGGACGGCGAAGCTTTTGGAATGGCTGCCGTTTCAGGCCATTACTTATTTGCCCGGATCGGTGATTACCGGCAAATTGACCGGAAGCGCCGTATGGCAGGCCGTTTCGATCCAAGTCATCTGGTTCGTCGTGCTTCTTGTGCCGATTGCCTTCATGTGGCATAAAGCAAGAACCCGGCTGTTCGTGCAGGGGGGTTAACGCATGTTCTATTTATCGCTTATTCTCGATTACCTGAAAAATTATTTGAAAACCCGGCTGACCTACCGCTCGGATTTCTGGATCGAGGTCGTTTCGGATTTGCTGTTCAACGGGTTGAACCTCGTGTTTATTCTCGTCGTCTTCCAGCAGACCGCGCTCCTCGGGGAGTGGAACCGCGATCAGATTTTGTTTATTTACGGCTTCTTTATGATCCCGTACGGGTTGTTCTCCACGATCTTCAACCTGTGGAATTTCAGCGAGCGTTACATCGTTAAAGGGGAAATGGACCGCATTCTGACCCGTCCGGCCCACAGCCTGTGGCAGGTTATGCTGGAAAACATGGACCCGGCCGCTCTGTTCAGCGCTCTCGCCGGACTGGTCGTGATGATCTACTCGTGGGTTCAGCTCGATTTGCCGGTCCACTGGAGCGATCCGCTTGTCATGCTGATGCTGGTCGTATCGGGTGTGCTGATATACGGAGGCATTTACGTCTCGCTGAGCGCGCTGGCGTTCTTCTCGGATTCGCCGACCGGCATTATGCCTCTGATCTGGAACATCCAGAACTACGGGCGTTATCCGGTCACGATTTACAACAAGCTGCTGCGCGGTATTCTGACTTGGATATTGCCGTTCGCTTTCGTCGGTTTTTATCCGGCGGCTTATTTCCTGGATCCGCTCAATTGGAAGGGCTTTGCCCTGTTGACGCCGGTCATGGGGATTATTTTCATAACGATCGGCCTAAGCGTATGGAACATCGGGGTCAAACGTTACCGCGGGGCGGGGTCCTGATTCTTCGGGTGAAACGGAAAGTGCCACAATTTTCAGGTTGCTTTCAGCAAAGTTTTAGGTGCCGCTAAGTTTGGTGTAAAAGTTCCGTCATAATTTCTGCCTATACTTGGGATGTAGCATAAACAAGCCCCCCATTTGAAAGGTGGAAATAAGGATGAATAAAACACGCAGCAAATTGATGGTATCCACATTGGCCGCAGCACTTCTGCTCGGCGGAGGAGCTGCTCTTTCCAGCCAAGTATTCGCAGCCGACAGCACCGATTCGGGCCAGACGCCGACTCGGCAATCGGCTCCATTCAAGCATGACGGCAAGGACCGCAAACCTTTCGGACAATTCGGCGGTCCGGGATCTTACCTGAAGGATGCGGCAGCCGTTCTCGGTCTGGAAGAAAACGCCTTGATCACCGAGTTGAAAGCGGGCAAGTCTCTGGCCCAGCTTGCCGAAGCCAAAGGCATCAGCCAGGCGGATTTGGTGAAGAAGCTGGTGGAAGCTTCCACGAAAGAGATTGATGCCAAAGTAACCGAAGGCAAAATCGACAGCACAAAGGCAGCCGAACTGAAAACCAACCTTCAAAAGCGCATCGAGCATGCCGTCACGATTACCGGCTTGCAGAACTTCAAAGGCGGTAAACACGGACGTGGAGGCGGCTTTGTAGATCCGGAGAAGCTTGCAGCTATCCTCGGGATTACCAAGGAAGAGCTGAAAACGCAGCAGGAAGCCGGTAAAACCGTCGCCGAGATTGCAGAGGCCAAAGGTATCACGAGAGAGCAGCTTCTCGAGAAGCTGAAAACAGAGCTGACTCCTTCGCTGGAGAAATTTATGGATGCGAAGAAGGGCGACAAGCCTCAGAAGAAAGATCAGAAGCAAGTCCAAACCGAGCAGGCCGAGTAAGAACGGCGGCATGCAGCAATGCGGTCATGGGAATGAAAGAAAGACCGGCAGCGGACAACGCTGCCGGTCTTTTTGCGTACCGGGCCTGAACTCGATTTCCAATAAATCCGCTAGATGAGTATAATGGAAACTAATGCAAAAACGACGAACCGAAGGAGGCTCCCGATATGAGTATAAACACGGGGCAGCAAGCACCGGATTTCGAACTGCCGGCCAATACCGGGCAGCAGGTGAAATTGTCCGATTTTAAAGGAAAAAAAGTGATCCTGTATTTCTACCCGAAGGACATGACGCCGGGATGCACGACTCAGGCGTGTGATTTCCGGGACAAGCATACGGAATTCCAGTCTTTAAACGCCGTCATTCTGGGCGTCAGCACGGATTCCCTGAAACGGCACGAGAAATTTATCGACAAGTACAGCCTGCCTTTCCTGCTGCTGGCCGATGAAGATCACGCGGTAGCCGAGATCTACGGAGTCTGGAAAGAGAAGAGCATGTACGGTAAAACGTTCATGGGAATCGAACGCTCGACGTTTCTCATCGACGAAGAAGGCATCCTTGTCAAGGAATGGCGCAAGGTCAAAGTCAAAGGCCATATCGAGGAAGCGCTGGCTTATCTGAAGGAAAACTAAGCGGTTTTGAAGAAACACGCTTACGAAACTTACACGTCCACCCACCGCTGGCGCTCATGGCTTTGCAGGACCGCTTCGACGATCCTCATCACACCGCAGGCCTGATTGAAGGTAGCGAACTTGGAACGGGTTTCGTCCGTCGTCCGCGCTCTGCGCTTGCCGATGAGAGAATAGTAGTCGAGCAGCAGGTTTTTAAGCGCGTCGGGCCAGCCTTCTTCATGACCGCCGGGATAATGGGTGATGGAGGCGGCCTGGGAGCTCATCAGGCTGGCATCGCGCATTTGGATCTGATTGGGAACATCCCTGGAGCCGATCCACAGCCGGTTCGCTTCCTCCTGGTCCCAGCGCAGGGCGCCTTTTTCGGCGGAAATCTCGAAATACAGCTTGTTTTTGCGGCCGGGGCTGACCTGGGAGATGCAGAAGACGCCTTTGGTGCCGTCCTCGAACCGGACCAGAATGGACCCGAAATCCTCGGTGTCCACCTCGACGCGTTCGCAATCCTCCGGTTTGGGCGCCGCGTTCGTGAAAGTGGCTCGCTCGTCTTTGGGCTTATACCGCACGGGATGGACGATTCCAAGGTCCGCGAAGACCGACACGATCCGGGTGCCCAGCACGTACTGGACGGTATCGCACCAATGGGAACCGATGTCCGCCATCGCCCGGGAAGGTCCGTTGAGGCGCGAATCCATGCGCCAGTTATAATCCGTCTCGTACAGCAGCCAGTCCTGGAGGTAACCGCCCAGCACGTAGTGGGGCTTGCCGTAGGTCCGGGAAGCGATCTGCTGCTTGATTTCCTCGACGAGGGGATAGTGGCGGTAAATAAACGCCACGCCGGCGACGAGACCTTTTTCCCGCGCAAGCTTCTGCAGTTCATCCGACTCCTCGGCGGTAACGGAGAGCGGCTTTTCGGACAAGACATGTTTGCCGGCAAGGAGAGCCGCCTTATTGAACGTGTAGTGCAGATGATTGGGCGTGCAGTTGTGTACAACGTCGATATCCGGATCCTGGATAAGCTCCATGGCGTCCCCGTAATACATGGGAATCCGGTAACGGGCCGCCGCTTCTTCCGCATGCGACAGCCGTGATGAAGCAATCGCAACGACTTGAACCGAAGGCACCCGCTGGAGGGCCTCGATGTGGGCCATTGCCGAGAAACCGGACCCGATCACGCCGACTTTAATATCACCCATTCGTTTCACCTCTTTAATTAGTCTGGTTTTTGGTTAACTGCGCTAACGTTCAGCTCCCTGGAACAGGCAGCAGGTTAGGGATTAAGCTTTTAATTTGCTTTTACCCCAAAAAGCGCCGGATTGATTGAAGAACTGAAAAATTTCGGAAACCGGAGGGCTTTTATGGAAGCGGTCATACGTGAAAAATTAAGGGAAATCGAAGAGAACGAGCAGGTAAAAGTCTTGTTTGCCGTAGAGTCGGGAAGCCGCGCCTGGGGTTTTCCTTCCAGAGACAGCGACTACGACGTCCGGTTTGTTTATGTCCGCAGACCGGAGTGGTATCTTTCCATCGACGATAAAAGAGACGTGATCGAAGTGCCGATCAACGAGATGCTCGATATAAACGGCTGGGACATCCGGAAGGCGCTGAAGCTGTTCCGCAAATCGAATCCGCCTCTTATGGAGTGGCTGATTTCGGATATTGTCTATCAGGAAGCTTACGGCTTCAAGGAAGAGATGCTTCGCCTCCGCAGCGAGGTGTTCTCGCCCAAGGCGTCTCTTCATCATTATCTGAGCATGGCGAAGGGCAATTTCCGGGAATACCTCCAAAGGGACCAGGTCCGTATCAAAAAATATTTCTACGTGCTCCGTCCGATTCTGGCCTGCAAATGGATCGAGGAGAACGACACGAACCCGCCTATTCTTTTTCAGGAGCTGGTAGATAGGCTTCTGCCCGAATCCGGGTTGAGAGATCAGATAAACGAGCTTTTAAGGAGAAAAATAGCGGGGGAAGAGCTGGACCTCGAAGCAAGGGTCGAGGAGATTCACGCATTCATCGGGAAAGAGATCGAACATCTGACGGAGGTGGCCGCGGCAAGCAAGGCGGAGCTGGCGGACCCGACGCCTCTGCTTGACGATGTATACCGCCGCTATTTAACCCTCGTCTGGAAATAAAATGCTAGATTTACGAATCGCATACCGCTTATGTATGGGAGCCTGGCGTCAGCCGGGCTCTTTTTTACGCGCAAAAGCATACCTTCGGCAACTCTCTCATATACTCTATCAGCAGCTAAATGATTGAATAATGCGGAGGGATTGTCATGCCGATAACGAAGTTGCCCCACTTTTGCTTCACCCGGATCGCTCTTATCCTTCTCCTTATTTTCGTTGAATTTCCCTCTATACAGCCTGTGCAAAAAGTTTATGCGGCCGAAGCGGACGGCGACCCGGCAGAGAATATTTATGAAGCGCTTAAAGGCGGGGGTAATAAGGTAACCACTGGTCGGTCCTACGCTGTTTCCGACAAGCCGACGGTCTATTTGACATTCGACGACGGACCGAGCAAATATACGCCGGAAGTGCTGGATATTTTGCACAAAGAAGGCATCTCCGCCACCTTTTTTGTCGTCGGAGAGCATGTGGAGGGAAATCCGAAGCTGGTCAAGCGGATCGTCTCCGAGGGCCACGCGCTCGGTAATCACAGCTATGATCATACCTACAAGAAGCTGTACTCGGATTACAACGGCTTCTGGAAGCAGATCGAGCAAACCGACCGGGCTATCGAGAAAGCGGCCGGTTTCCGGACCGGCTTGGTGCGTGCCCCGGGAGGGACTGCCGAGAATTTCGATGCCTTCTACTTCTACTACATGAAGGAAGCGGGGTATACGCTTTACGATTGGGATATCGACAGCGAGGATTCCAAACGTACGGGCGTTCGCGCGGCGGAAATCATCCGCTCGGTCCGCAAAGCTCCGCTCAAGCACGAGCTGACGGTTTTGTTTCATGACGGCACCGGGCATAAGGAAACGGTAAAAGCGCTCCCGGAGGTCATCCGGTACTTCAGGGAAAAGGGCTACGCCTTCGCGAAGCTGGACGACGGGGTGAAGCCCGCGCAGTTCCCCGTCCGCAAAGCCGAGCGGTGGCAGCGGAGCGCACCCGGCGAAGCGGAATTCGCCCGGACGGCTGCCGCGATGAGAGACTGGGCCGCCTCCGTTTCCGGCGGGCGCACGCCTGTCCCGTCCGGCGCAGAAACGGCCGTAGGAGCGGGCTCCATCCGGCCCCGGCAGGCGGAACCGCAGCTTCCTCTGACGCTGACCGTAGACGGAAGGAGAACGGTGCTTCCGCCCGAGCAGGCTCTTTTCCGCGAGGAGCGGCTTGAGGTGCCTCTGCGGGTGCTTGCGCAGCAATTGGGGGCCAGGGTCAGCTGGGACCAGGCGGCCTTGACGGCGAGCGTCGACTACGGATTTACCCGGCTGGACTACAATCTGCGCGATTACACCTTGTCGGTCCGTCTGTTGGCTGAGGTGACGGCCGTCTATCATTTGCCGAATATGCGCCTTCTCGACGGGACTCTATATGTCCCTCTGAGGAAGACGGTAGAGCTGCTGGGCGGGGACATACTGGACTATCGCGCGGATGAAAGCGGGAGGGAAGTGTCGGTATCCGGCGGAACCGCTCTTTTTACTAGCAAACTGTAAGTCTATTTCCATAGAGAACGGGGAACACTGGGAATATATCATTTCACTAGGAGGCTTTCCCCGTGATTTCCAATCGGACGTTCTTATTTGACCAGCCCCATACTCTTCTTCAAAAAGTAGTCGACCAAGTCGCCAAAGTCGTTTTCGGCAAACGGGATGTGATCGAGAAAAGCGTCATTGCCATGCTGTGCGGAGGCCATGTCCTTCTGGAAGATGTGCCGGGCGTAGGCAAAACGCTGCTTGTCCGCAGTCTGGCGGCCACTGTAGGCTGCGGCTGTATAAGAATTCAGTGCACGCCGGATTTAATGCCGTCGGATATTACGGGAGTTTCCGTATTCCAGCCGCAAACCGCCGCCTTCGAATTCAGACCGGGACCGATTATGAATCCTTTCGTTCTGGCCGATGAGCTGAACCGCGCTCTGCCCAGGACGCAGGCGGCTTTCCTGGAAGCGATGGAGGAGCGCAGCGTAACTGTGGACGGTGTCACCTACGAGCTTCCGAAGCCCTTTCTGCTGCTCGCCACGCAAAACCCGCTCGATCATGAGGGGACGTATCCCATTCCCGAAGCGCAGCTGGACCGCTTCCTGATGAAGCTTTCTTTGGGCTATCCGGAGCACGGGGACGAAGTCAGCATGCTGGAGCAGCAGCTTCAACGGCGTTCGGAGGGCAGCTTGAGACCCGTTCTTCTGCAGGAGGAATGGGTGCAGCTGCAGAACGAGGCCGCCACCGTCAACGTCGACGAATCTCTGCGCGAGTACATCGTAAGCCTCGCCGCGGCCACGCGGAGGCATCCCGATCTGCGGCTGGGAGCCAGTCCCCGAGCATCGGCGGCCTTGATGCGGGCCGCTCAGGCCAGGGCGCTGATGCAGGGCCGCCGCTACGTCGTGCCCGACGACATCAAATTCCTGGCCGTGCCCGTATTCGCCCACCGGCTGCTGCCCTCGACCGACGCGCTTATCGGCGGCAGGACCCCGCGCGCGGCGGTGGAAGCGGCCGTCGCATCGGTGCCGATTCCCGTGCTGCGCTTTGCGGCTGTCCGCTAGGAGGACGCTATGATGAAATCTTGGCTGAATCTGGCGGGGAGTGTTGCGGGAGCGGCAGGGGCGCATGCCTTTTACCTCGTTTTCGGGGGACTGGCTCCCCTGATCATCGAGTGCCTGCTCTGGGCGAATGCGGTCTCCGGCGCTTGCGTCCTTTTCTTCACGCTTAACGGGGCGGAGGTTTCCCGCAGCCTCGGGGCGTCCAGGCTTTTTGCCGGTCAGAACGCGGAAGTGAAGCTTGTCGTGACTCAGCGCTCTCTGCTGCCCGTATGCTGGATGGTCGTCCGCGAACACTGGGTGCATGAGGGGCGGGAAGAGAGCAGCTGCAGGTCGCTGCTTTGTTTTCCCTGGACCGCGTCGACTGTCTCACTTTCATACAGCCTGGACGCTTTAGGGAGGGGAAAGTACGTTTTGGAACGGACAGAACTGCTTTGCGGAGATTTATTCGGGCTGTTCACCAAAAGGCGCGTCGTGAAATCGGAAGCCGCTTTCACGGCCTATCCGGCGCCTGAATCTTTCGGACTGCGCGGCGTGCCGGGTGCGGAAAGCGAAAGCCGCGGGAAGCCGTCCAGGCTCCGTACAACCGGCGTGTCTGCCGGCATACGGGCCTATGGCGCGGGAGATCCCCTGTCATGGATCGACTGGAAAGCGACCGCCCGTACAGGCTCGCTGCAGACGCAGGTGCGTTCCGGGGTGGTTAAACCATCGCGGATTATCGTGCTCGACACGGACCCGGACTGCGGGGGAGCGGACACCGCCGGGTGCGATTGCACGCATTTGGCCGGGAAAGACGGGAGAAGCGGTATGAACGGCATGAAGGGTATAAACAGCATGAAGGGTAGGAGCGGTATGGGCGGCTTCAGAGGCTTTCGCGGAAAAATGGCCGAAACCGCAGAAACGGCTAAAACCGGCGAAGGCAGTACCATGAAAACAACGGATTCCGGCCGGGCGCAATGGAATGATCCGGATAGAACAGATGAATATCCGCAAGCAACACGCCGCCTTACATTCGGCAAAAGGAAACATACTCTCGGCAAACATTCGGCATCCGGCCCTTGTCGTATGGGACAAGCCATGCTGGAGAAGCGGATTCGTCTCGCCGCCTATGCCGTCCTTGAACCGGGAACGGGAACCGGCGGAATCGTTACGGGGACCTCCTTCCGGGAAAGGGCCGTACTTGCTCAAACGGCGCAGCCGTACAGCTTTCCCGGGTTCCGGGGCGCGTCCTCGTTCGACCCGGATGACGGGGCTTCGGCTCCCTTGGCAAACGCGCCTCTGGAACTGCTTGCGGCCGTCCGGGGCGAGACAGGCAAAGGGCTTCATATGCTGCGTAAGGAGCATGCTTCCAGAGGCCCGGGCGTCACGCTGCTGTATCTGACTTCGCGATTGGATGAAGCCGTAATTAGGTGCGCTATGGAGCTGCAAACCGCAAGACGCCCCCTTCAGATTGTGTACGTTTCAAAAATGCACATGCTTACGCCGCTGGAGCAAAGACGTCTCTCCGTGCTGCGTGAAGCGGGGGTAGAGGTGGCTTGTTTTGCCGCAGAAGAAGATAGATTAATGGCCGAGGCAACGGACGCCGGAAACAGACAAGGCACGAAAAGATCTGGCTCCGCCGTCAATAAACAAAAATTTTTCATGAAAAAAGATAAAGCGAAACGGATGAAAGTTCCTGTATCTGCCGATCATTCCGCGGGAGTTAAAGAGACGGAGAGACCCGGCAGGAACGCTTATCTGGCGCCCGAATCCCCATTGTACGGAAGTTCGGATTTTTTTACTGAGCATTCGTCTGTCCCTCCTGGCATCCTAGCGGATAAAGAGAAGCAAAAAGAGGGAGGGGCGGGAGATGCAATGGGTTAAAAAGCCGCTTTTTTCATCCTATGAAGCAGCGGGTTCCGTGGCTTCTTCTGGAAAGAACAAAGCCGCAAGCCGCCTCGTAGAGAACGGAAATCAAGGGAAAACCTCCTGGATCCGGGACGCTGCGCTGACGGTGATTTGGTATATGCTTCTGCTCGAATGGCTGAATCCGCTTGCTCTCGGAGCCGGCGAGTTCCAGCCTTTCGGCATCACTCCTTATGCGGTGATGTTCGGATACTTTCTGCTGCTTTCAGCCGGCGTGCGTTCCTTTACGCTGTTGTGGACGCTTAATCTGGTCGGAATTGCCGCCGTTTCAGGCTATCAGTTTCAAAAGGAGCTATTTCCTTTCGGCGCTTGGCCGGCCCGGCTTTGGGAAACGTTTTTGACTGACCTCGACTATATGGCATCCGGTCAACTTGGCGCACTTAGCGGATTGACCGAGTCGCTGCTGTTTCTGTTCGGTGCGGCCGCTTTTATTTCGGCCTCCCATCAACTGCTCCTGCATCGGCAAAACGGGGGTTGGTTTGCAGCCGCAACCGGCGCGTATCTGGTGCTCCTCCAGGCCGGTTTTGGTATCGACACGACACCCGGTTTGATCCGCACCGGGGTGCTTGGCCTGCTTCTGCTTGCGGGCTTGACCGTTCCCCGTCTGCGGAGACAATTCGGCATCGCTGAAACCGGCCGAGGCGGGTCTTTGCCGTGGATGGGCCTCAGTATCCTTCTTGCGGCCGTTTTCTATGCGGCGGGTACCTGGGCAGCGAGCGAAGCCGGATCGGCGGCAAAAATGAAGCCCCTGAGCTGGTCCGCCGCCGCAGACAAGTGGGCTGCGCTTACGCGAGGGCATGCGGGTTCAGGCGCCGGACAGGCAAACGGCTCATCCTCCTCCCTGAGAATTTCGGGATACGGAACCGATGATTCCGTGTTGGGCGGTGCGCTGATTTCCGACAACCGGGTTGTGTTCACTGCCCGGACACCGGCTCTCGCGTATTGGCGCGGGGAAGCCAAGAGCGTCTATGACGGGCGGGGCTGGTCTCAGTCTTCCGGCACGCTCCGTCCGGCATTCCCGGACTTGCCGGGCTACACGGCTTCGGCTGGAAAGACTTCGGTTTCTAACGGGGGCGGGTCGCCCGAAGAAACCGAGTCCGCAGCGGCCGGTAACGGACAGTCCCCGGAAGAAAGGAATACAGCTTCGACAGTTCGGGAAACTACTGATGCAGCCGCAACTGCGAAAGTCCCCTATACCCAGGAGGTTACTGGGATTTCGGGGCAATTGGGGATGCAGTTGTTTGCCGGAGGCCAAATTTTGAAGTTGGAAGATGCCCGAAATACTTCCGGCCAGTCCGTGAAGCCGCAGGCCCTCTGGCTGAACAAAGAAAGCGGCAAAATTTCCCTCCCCGTGACGGACGATCCGCTGCATTCCTACCGGATAACGGTCGAACCGTTTGCATTCGGCAGCAGTTGGTCCATGCCTGAGCCGGGCCCGCAAGCATCCTCGTTCACGCCAGTGAGCGACGCCGAAATCAGAAGCGGGCTGCGCAGCAGCGGGCTTGGAACGGGGAATAGCGGAGATGGCAGAGAGAGTGGGGCCGTGGGCGAAAGTGCCGGGGGTATGGGGACCGCAGGAGGCGGTTCCGGTTCAGGTAGTAGTGGCGGAAACGCCAGTGATACGGGAACCACAGGTGACTACTCTGGCGCAGCGAATAGCACCCCGGGAGCCGGCGGCACAAACGTCAGCGGCAGGGGAACCGCAGACGAGCATACTGACGCTGCAAGCGGCAGCGAAACAAATGCAGGTGCCGTCAGCGGACCCGGCCCCGAGGCGAGCGGTGCAAATGCTGACCGTACGGAAAGCGCGGGCGAACGATCCGGCACTGCTGACAGCAGCGAAGCAAATGCGGCGGCTGATAGTCGTACTCCCGCTGCCGGAGGCAACGGCAGCCGTAGCGAAACCGTAAGCGCGGAAGCCGGAAGCCTCGAGCGGAACACGGCGGCCGACAGCATAGCCGCCCCCGGCAGCAGCAAAACCGCAGGTGTCCCTGCCAAGCTCGCCGCTTACCTCCAGCTCCCGGACCGGCTGCCGCAGCGCGTCCGCGACCTTGCGGAGCGCGTGACCGCCGGCAGCGGGCAGGACCGCCTCGCGGCGGCGCTCGCCCTGGAGCGGTACCTCCGCTCGGAGTACCGCTACAGCATGGACAAGCCGACGTTCCCCGCCGCCGGCGAAGACTTTGTCGACCACTTCCTGTTCGTCGACAAGCTGGGATACTGCGACCATTTCTCGTCGGCCATGGTCGTCATGCTGCGCGCGGCGGGCATTCCCGCCCGCTGGGTCAAAGGCTTCGCCCCCGGCGAAGCGGGCGAGCGCGGCCCGGACGGCAGCCTGGCGGTTACCGTCCGCAGCCGCGACGCCCACTCGTGGGCCGAAGCGTACATCCCGGGCGCCGGCTGGCTCGCGTTCGAGCCGACGCCCGGCTTCGCGGCTCCGTCCGGCGCCGGAGCCGAGGCCGTGCCCGCAGCCCTCTCCTCGCCGGTAGAGGAGACGGACACGGCCAGCCCTTGGGCAGCAGAGCTGCTGCCCGCACTTGCCCGGGCGGCCGATTCGCCGGCCGCCCGGGGTTCGGCCGCGCTGCTCGCTCTGCTGGGCGCGGTCTGGCTGCTGCGGCGCTTTGTCCCGCGCCGCGCATACAAGGCGCCGCTGCGCAAGAGCGCGGCACTCCGCCGCGGCACGGGCAGCACGGCGCTAATGGAGCGGCTGTGGCTGAAAGTGTTCCGCAGCCACGGCCGCCTTGCCCCGCAACAGACACTCCGGGAGTACGTCGCGGGGCTCGCGGGACTTGATCCCGGCCGCCGACGGGCGCTGGAGGAATTTGCCTCTTTGTACGAGGAAGTCCGCTACGACCGCAGCGGCGCCGGGATTATCGGCAAAGGGCGCATTTTGGAGCTTTGGAAGCGGATCGAAGGCTAGAGTATGCCTTGATTCATCCGCCTTTGTTATATATAATGATCAAGATTATACTAGGAGGCGGACCATGGATATCCAAAAATCACACGAATTGATTGTCGTTTTAGACTTCGGCGGGCAGTACAATCAGCTGATCGCCAGACGCATTCGCGACCTTGGCGTTTACAGCGAATTGCTCCCTTACAATACTTCAGCGGACAAAATCCGCGAACTGAACCCGAAAGGGATCGTTTTCTCGGGCGGACCGACCAGCGTATACGGAGAAGGTTCTCCGGTCGTAGACCCTGGTGTGTATGATCTCGGCATTCCGATCATGGGCATTTGCTACGGCATGCAGATGATCGCGCACCAGCTGAACGGTAAAGTGGAACGCGCCGCTACGCGCGAATACGGCAAATCGGAAGTTGAATTCCAGTCTCACAGCCGTCTTGCGAAGAATCTGGATTCCAAGCAAGTGGTCTGGATGAGCCACGGGGACCATGTCTGCGATCTGCCGGAAGGATTCGTTCTTGACGCAAGTACGGAAACGTGTCCGATCGCGGCGATGAGCCACCCGGATAAAAACATAGTGGCCGTACAATTCCACCCGGAAGTCCGCCACTCGGCGCAAGGCAACGAAATGATCCGCAACTTCATTTTCGATATTTGCGAATGCACCGGTGACTGGAGCATGGAAAGCTTCATCGAAGATACGATTCGCGATATCCGCGAACAAGTCGGCGACCGTAAAGTGTTGTGCGCACTGAGCGGCGGCGTAGATTCTTCCGTTGTAGCCATCTTGATTCACAAAGCAATCGGCGATCAGTTGACCTGTATGTTCATCGACCACGGCCTGCTCCGTAAAGATGAAGCCGAGAGTGTAATGGAAACCTTCGTCGGCAAGTTCGATATGCACGTTGTCAAAATCGACGCGCGCGACCGCTTCCTCGGCAAACTGGCCGGAGTGAGCGATCCGGAGCAGAAACGCAAAATTATCGGCAACGAGTTTATCCGCGTCTTCGAAGAAGAATCCGCAGAGCTGGGCGATTTCGCTTTCCTCGCTCAAGGTACGCTGTACACGGATATTGTCGAGAGCGGCACGGCAACGGCTCACACAATCAAATCTCACCACAACGTAGGCGGACTTCCCGAAGACATGAAGTTCCAGCTTGTCGAGCCTCTGAAGGCGCTCTTCAAGGACGAAGTACGCAAAGTCGGCGAAGAATGCGGCCTTCCGGGCGCCATCGTTTGGCGTCAGCCGTTCCCGGGCCCGGGTCTTGCGATCCGTGTTCTCGGCGAAGTAACGGAAGAAAAGCTGAAGATCGTCCGCGATTCCGACGCGATCCTCCGCGATGAGATCGCCAAAGCCGGTCTCGACCGGGAAATCTGGCAGTACTTCACGGCTCTTCCTAACATGAAGAGCGTTGGCGTTATGGGCGATGCCCGGACTTACTCCTACACCGTAGGCATCCGTGCCGTTACATCCATCGACGGTATGACGGCCGACTGGGCGCGTATTCCTTGGGACGTCCTGGAGAAAATCTCCGTGCGGATCGTCAACGAAGTGGACAACGTCAATCGTATCGTTTACGACGTAACGTCGAAGCCGCCTGCAACTATTGAATGGGAATAGCATAAAAAGAGACAAGGCCGGACCCTTACCGAAAGGGCTCTGGCCTTTTTTATCGCCTCCATTCTTCTCCGTCCCACATGGAAAAAATCCCGAACATTAACTCTTTTTTGCCAGTTAAATATTCGTTATTCCGTATTGACAAGATCCGATTCGCTTACTAGAATGAAGAGGAATGACAAAATTGAATGCTTTTCGTATAATTCCGGGGATTGGCCCGGAAGTTTCTACGAGGTCACCGTAATGATCTGGCTACGAAAAGAACGTGCAGCCCAGCGGCCTTTGGCGCCTCTTTTTGAAATGGACGATCGCGAATTTGCTCCGGCAAATTAGGGAAGTTTATTTCCAAAGGAAGTGACCGATGACTGTGGGAGCCGCTCTTTCTTGCAACCGGCCCAGGTGATAAAACGTCGCCCGGGCTTTTTGTTGTTCTCATCCAATTTAAGGGGGATTTCGTTGCAATGGATCGTTTTTTTAGATTAAAGGAAAACGGCTCAAACGTACGGACCGAAATTATGGCGGGCATCACCACGTTTATGGCTATGGCTTACGTGCTGGTTATTAATCCGAACATCTTGACCGCTTTCGGCAAAACAGGCATGGAGTGGTATCCCGTATTTCTCGCGACGGCTCTGGCCGCCGGTATTTTTACCATCGCCATGGGTCTGTTCGTGAACTTTCCGGTCGCACTGGCGCCGGGTATGGGACTTAACGCTTACTTTGCGACTGTCGTGGTTTCCACCGCTTCCACCAGCAACCCGATTACTTGGCAGATGGCTCTGACCGCCGTCTTTATCTCGGGGATCATTTTTATCATTCTGACCATTACAAGACTGCGGCAGATGCTGCTCGTCGCGATTCCGGACGGAATCAAGCACGCGATTACAGTGGGTATCGGTCTTTTTATCACCATCGTGGGGTTGAAAAATACCGGTCTCATGACGATTGCGGCTGAATCCGTTAACGATATTCCGAAAGGCCAGTTTACTCCGCTTAAGGGCTTCGAAACCGTTATCGAGCTGGGCAGCTTCAAAAGCCCGGACGTGATTATGGCCCTGATCGGCCTCGTCCTGATTTCCATTCTGA
The DNA here is from genome assembly GCF_059692095.1 of Paenibacillus sp. JT31N7. Classification (NCBI taxonomy): domain Bacteria; kingdom Bacillati; phylum Bacillota; class Bacilli; order Caryophanales; family Paenibacillaceae; genus Paenibacillus; species Paenibacillus sp. JT31N7. The sequence continues at coordinate 6,265 of NZ_JCAUAT010000005.1, read as the reverse complement.
TGGTGCTCCGTGTACGCGGTGCGATTTTGTTCGGAATTGTAGGCACGACGATTATCGCTCTTCTGATGGGATACGTTGACCTGAGCTCGCTGAATAATCCGCAGACGCCTTGGATTCCTGACCTCGGCCAGCTTAACTTCTGGGAGTTTGATTTTGCCGGTATTATGGGCGTCGGCATCGTATCGGTCATTGTGACCTTTACGTTCGTCGAAATGTTCGACACGTTCGGAACACTTGTGGGTACGGCTAACCGTGCCGGCATCATGAAAAACAAAGAAGAAGGCAACAAACGCGTCGGTAAAGCGATGTTCGTCGATGCTTTCGCAGTGAGCGGCGGCGCCATGCTGGGTACAAGTACCGTAACCGCTTATGTGGAAAGCTCCGCCGGTGTAGCGGAAGGCGGCCGTACCGGTCTGACTTCGCTCACGACGGGTATCCTGTTCATTCTCGCCCTGTTCTTCGCGCCGATTATCGCTTTGATTCCGGGTTCCGCGACAGGCGCGGCCTTGATCGTCGTAGGCGTTCTGATGATGCAGGCGGTGCGTGACATCGACTTCCAGGATCTCGTGATCGGGATTCCGGCGTTCCTGACCATCACGTTCATGCCTTTCACTTACAGCATTGCCAACGGTATTTCTCTCGGCATTGTAGGTTATGTCATTCTGGCGGTTATTTCTCAGCTGAGCAGCCGCGTTGAAAAGAAACACAGCATTCACTGGCTCATGTGGGTATTGTTCGTCCTCGTTATCGCGCGCTACGTGTTTATAGGCGTGAGCGGTTAAAGGGTTGCAAAGCCACGGACCGGCCTCGGATTGAATCCGAAAGGCCGGTTTTTTTATGTTTATGTATTTGATTATATTTTCACTATTTCCAAATTTTGATGGATCGTATATACTAGGTTTTGTGCCTTTGTTTTTCCTCTTCAGCCCTCCCGCTCGCCTCTTCTAACTCCTTTCCTGTCATCCTTTATCTCTTTATTGCTGTACACAAGCTAAAGCTGGCTGTTCATTTTGCTCTCTATGTTTGTTTTGCTGTGCCTAATTCTATTTTTAATATGTGCCGAGGAGGTTTTTTAATGGTTTTTTTCAAAAAAAGCAAAAGCAGCTGGGGAGCCGCCATCTTTTTGGGGACGGCTGCTTTGTTTCCGCATGATGCCAAAGCAGTTGGTCTTACGGCCGGGTCTGCCGTAGCTGTTCCGGTCCAGTCTTTTAGCGATGTAGGGGGGCACTGGGCCGAAACGGTCATCCGGAAGGCAGCCGAGCTTAACCTGGTACAAGGGTATAACGACGGCACCTTTCATCCGGACGGGAAAATTACGCGTGCCGAATTCGCGGCTATGCTGAACCGGGCTACAAAGCAGAAAGCAGATCGAGTACCGGCTGAAAGCACACTCCGGGGTTTACAAAACCACTGGAGCCAAACGGAGGTCAATAAACTTGCTGCTCTCGGTTTTATCGACCAAAGCGATTATAAGGACGGCTTTTCACCCGACCGGGAACTGACACGTTATGAAATGATCAAATGGATCTCGTCGGGGCTCGTCCAATCGGAGTCAAGCTTTAAGCAGGCATTGGAGGACACGGCGGATACCCTGCTGCCGACACCGGAAACCTACAAAGGGGGCATTTCCAACAAGCAGATTCCTTACGTGGCTCTTGTAAAAGGCACCGGCATCGTGGAGGGGTTTGAAGACGGCACCTTCAGGCTCGCCCAAGCGACCACAAGAGCGGAAGTATCCGCCATCTTGATGCGTTTTATGGAGGTGGAAGGCAACAAAGCCGAACAATACAAGGCGCTTAACGAGCTGAGAGAGGTGGGGATTACAGGGTCTAATTTGACGACTATAACGAAGTATAAGTACGGGATGGATTATAACGGTGTAATCCGAGATTTTTCTTTTATTCGAGGCAAAAATATTTCTCTCAGAGGCGGCATCGGTACAATGAAAATCAACCGCGTAATCGCAGTGGATTCCGATAATGACAACAATGTCAGCATTTATAAGCCTATGTTTCTTGAAAATGTTGAGAAGTACCAAAAAGGTAAGTATGTTTTGTATAGTGAAATTGCAGTTCAATCCAACGTTAAAGATTTAACTAATTTAGAATTGGGGAATTCGATGGGAAATGGAATCACTTCATCTACAAGGTTACTTGGAGACAATGTTAATCGTTTTGGTTTAAAGACCTTATCCAATCGAGATAACAATGAACTTCTTAATAGCAGCAAAGATGAATTTTTCTGGGTTTCGCAAGTTATACAAACTACTTTACCTGAAAATCGACCATCTCTTTCTTATAGCCTAACAGCCGATAATAACGATTTTGTAATGATATACTTATCACAATAAGAAAGGGATAAGAAGAAGTGACGATGAAGCAAAATTTATCACTATAATTGGATTACAAATTCTTTTGATTTTATGTTGCTCTATCCAAATTGCAAGAGCATTGGAGCCCCCTAAATTGTCAAAGAGTTCTAATAATAAAATGGCACTTTCGGGAAGTGTGACCGCTAATCCTGGTGTATACTGGTACCAATTAGATAATGGGAAATTCCGAGCCGATTATTCAAACGGTACTAAACAAAAAGATGTAGAGTGGAATAAAGTTTGTGATAATCCTTTTCCCATAAAGTCATCCATGGAAGATGATATAAACTTATCGAAATGGAAAGCCCAAACATGGGAGTATAACGGTAGGACGATTCAAAGTGATAAAGTTGATAAAGTTCGATTGTATGAGGTTACATATCACGATGCAGTTTCATATGAACCCGTCATTCCAGGATCAAAACCCGACATAATCAACGATAGTTACGCCTTGTTAAATACCTATACAGGTATGGATTATATCGAATCCGACTACAGGGAGTTTATGAAGAGGCCGAATGGCTGCCCGAAAGTAGTGGTCATGTACGAAACTCCAGTCGACATCACCTGGGCAGGAGACATCTATGAAGAAAAAGAAATCAACGTAACCCCCGACTCGTCCATTTCCGTAGGTCAAAAAGTTCAACTCCAGGCAAACGTCAAAACAAAAGACTGGGGAGCGAGCGAGTGGGGAAAAGAAGTTGACGTGGCTACTCGAACAACCGAAACTACATGGAAATCCGAGGACGAAACCATCGCGACTGTGAATGCCTCGGGACAAGTTCAAGGAAAGAAGGCCGGTAAAGTTAAGGTAAGAGCCATTTGGGATAACGGCGATTACCGCATCTCGGATGCTGCTGAAATTACGGTTACGACAGACCCCGGCCTTGTCATCAATCTCCCGAAGCCCGAATTTTGCACCTCCGATTCCTCTCCTCAGCAGGCGGAAGCCGTGCTTACTAAGCCGGACGGCACCTCCTGGCCCCTTCAAAAACACGATAAACTTACTTGGACCAGTTCCAATCCCTCCATCGCAGCCATTGATCAAACGGGCAAAATCACCCTGAAAGCAGCAGCAGGAACAACGGAAATAACAGCGCATTTTAAAGATGATCTTCAGCATCTGGATGAGAAGAAATCGGTCACGCTGACGGTAAAAGATTGCGGCTCCTCAGGAGGAGGAAGTCCGGGTACTGGCGGAGGAACCAATGGATGCAGCCCGGTGATCAATCCGCCGGCAAAAGGCCCCTCGCAAAACGGCCTCTCCATGGATCCTCAAGCAAGCGGCATGCTTCGTGCCGACAAGCGCGGTGCCGAAACCTTTAACGTCCTCGAAGGCATTCCCACTTCCGAAAACCTCTATGCCAATGTATTTAGCCTCCACTACCTCTTTCAAAACAAATTTACCAACATGACCGGAGAGGTCACCTATAGCGTCCCCGTCACCAAAACGTATGTATGGACCATTCCCATTCCTCCACCCGGTATTCCGATTCCCATGAGCCAGACAGTTACTCAAACGATGACCGTGAAGCGCCCTTACGGCTACTGGCAAATCGATAACCTGGAGGTTTACCGTCTCAAGCAGGCGCGCCTCAGCAACTATGCTCTTAGCGGATATGGCGGTTCGGTTACCTTGGACGCTAAAAATTACACGCCGCCCGTCCTAACAAGCACGAATAAAGACGAGGTATCCTCTCACGTACAGCCCGCCAACTGCAATTACGTAAACTTGGGTACCGGCGGAGGCCCGCCTATGAATGAGACCGGCTTGTTTCAGTCTGCTGCGGAAGCTGCGGTCGGCGCTAACAAAGTGAGCAATGATCTCCTCGTGTTTAATGGGGTCACGCTTATGGACAACCGGATTCACGACGCCGCGGCTCCAGTACCCAAGCCTATTCCGGAGCCTGCAAGGATTGGTCCGGATACTCTTTACGAGGCCAGCTACGTGATCAGCAAAACGCTGGCCAATCGGCAGTCCCAGCCCACAAACGGAACAATCGCTTACACGCTTCTTCCCGGGAATATTAAAGGAGGAACGGACAAAACCTTCGACATCCCCGGAATCAATCCCGTCACGGTTCACACGCCGGTCATTATGGTGCCTTCGGTTTCGGACGATCAGGCGCATAATCAGAAAACGACGCCTGCCTATGACCGCTCAGCGCTTATCCTTGACCGTCCTTTTAGCGTAACCGTTCCCACAACGGGTCCGCACCTCGGCATCCCGGGCTACGGAATTCGTGAGTACGCCAAGTACACTAGGCAGAAACAAGTGTGGTTCCCGTTTGACACTTACGACGCTTCTATGAAGTTCATACCGAAACATACGTGGATCGACATACCGGTAGGACAATTGACTGCCGCGTTTTATATGCCTGTTTGGGTCGACGAAGGGCCTTACAGCGTTCTTTTTCGCTCTATTGCGGAAAATGCTCCGGCATCGTTTACGACAGAACCGCAGGCTAACCTGAACTTGACTCATCACGTTGCCACAGATACGGTTCCGGTCGATGTGATCGGACGACTTTATGATTTTAAAGTGACGGACATTGCAGACTACAATTGGGAAAACGTGTTTCGTAAGGCTAAAGGAAGCGCAGCACACACGGGCACGAAATATTGGATAGGGGCAAAAGGGATCGACGGTCAACCGCGGCCGACAGGCTATCCCTTCATCCTCCCGATTCATCCGGGAAGCCACCCCGAAGCGGGATATAAGAACATTTCGGTTAAAACAGGCTATCATATCAAGTTTGATCTCAAGACCAAGGGCAATATGTTCGGTTCGGACGATGGTGTGCGGATTACGCCTGCGTTTTATTTCGTTTCTAATGAAGGAGGCAAAAGACAGCCCGTTGATTTGTATTATCATACGGAGAATCAACCTTTCGTCCGCATCGGTTCTCAGCAGGATCAGGAAAAGCGTTTCGTCGTATTAAACGACCGGCTTCGGAATTTGAGTGCGCTGGAGCTTGAGCAGACGGCGGGGTATCTTTTCGATCAGGCTCCGGGTTCCTTCACGAACCGTGCGGCATTTACGGTCGATTATATGAAGAAAGCGGCCAATCCGACGTGGATCGGAACTTATCATTGGCTCATTTTGTCCCGGCAGGTGCGGACTTTTATTGGGGGGACGCAAAACATTCCGGCGGGAGTCGATAACGCCCGGGTTCTCGCTTCCGATCAAAAATGGTACGGGGAGTACAGCTTGCCTGCAGCGGTCTATGCCGTACCGAAAGGAACCGACCTCGCCACCTATGGTCGGAAACAGACACTTGACGATAGGTCGCCGATCTTTTTACGGAATGGTTACATCGTTGTGAACTTCAATATTGAAAGCATCCGTGCAGGCGCTGTAAGCATGCCTTATCTACAATATATCCATGGCCCATTGAATAACCAATGGCAGATGGAGGGGGGCGTGCATAGCGTTACCGACATAAAGGGACATACATTCCCGGTGACGGACGGAGACATTGTTTTTTATCATGGAGATCTTTCGAGCTACGATGATTTCGGCTCTAACGGTACTCATTAGTCATTAGGTCAAACAATTGTTAGCAAAAAGTAGGCAGAGAAAAGAGTCGGAATCAAGGCTCTTTTCCTCTTCCACAAAATGGTTGTTGCAAAAGACGTCGGATGCTGGTAAAGTTACTTCTTGCCGGCAACAACGAAACACGCCGCGAAAAAAGAATTACAAAAAAAAGCTTGCATAAATGAGTGTGACTGTGTTATAGTATAAAAGTTGTCGCTGAGACAAGCGCTAACGACATAGGCCGCAAGGTCCTACAAGATTGTCCTTTGAAAACTGAACAACGAGTGATTGAAGCGTCTCGAGAAATCGAGACATTAATGAGAAGAAATTCTCGTCAGCAACGAATTTTTGAGCTT
>NZ_JCAUAT010000004.1:0-412568 GCF_059692095.1 Paenibacillus sp. JT31N7 | reverse complement strand
GCATCGTCGCCTTGGTGAGCCGTTACCTCACCAACTAGCTAATGCGCCGCAGGCCCATCCGTAAGCCACAGATTGCTCCGTGTTTCACGGTCCCTCCATGCGGAGAAACCGATTATCCGGTCTTAGCTACCGTTTCCGGTAGTTATCCCGATCTTACAGGCAGGTTGCCTACGTGTTACTCACCCGTCCGCCGCTAAGTATCAGAGGTGCAAGCACCTCATCAACTCCGCTCGACTTGCATGTATTAGGCACGCCGCCAGCGTTCGTCCTGAGCCAGGATCAAACTCTCCGATAAAGTTGTGCCGGCCGTAAGGCCAGCGGTTTATCTCAAGCTGATAAGCTCAAAAATTCGTTGCTGACGAGAATTTCTTCTCATTATTGTCTCGATTTCTCGAGACGCTTCAATCACTCGTTGTTCAGTTTTCAAAGGACAATCTTGTGCGTGTCACTCATTTGTATCGGCCCGTTTCTCTTGGCCGGAATTCAATAATAACATGTCTGTTTTTTGAAGTCAATCTTTTTTTAAGATTAATTTCTCAGCTTTCGCTTCCGGCCTTGTTTATCAAGGGCTCGTCCGTGTCAGCTAAATTAATGTACCATGTCAGCAATAGCTTTGCAACAGGTTTTTTATTCCAATTGTTTTGCGCGCATGAAACAATGCTATAAGCATATCCTCACAGCGGTTTTTCTATACGTAACAAAGCGATCTTCTTAAGAAGGAGAATATGCGCATATTCTCCGGACGGCAAACGAAAGCTACCTTCATCTACCTAAGATATAGAGAGGAGGCGACCTCATGGAAAACAAAACACACCGCGGGAATTACGAGGGAACAACGAACATGAATGCGGAGAATCAGGATATGGAGTTTGCGAACGACACCCTGGAGCTGGCTGAAGATAAGCGCGCCATCCGAAATAAGGACAAGCTGCACACGCAAGCCCCGGATGCAAAAACGCAGGATTAAGCGAAAAACCAAAAGGGCCCCTATGGGAGCCCTTTTTATAATTGTGCGCTAAGGCTGAGCCTATGCTGTCCCGCTTGGCCTTCATAAATAGAAAGAAGAATTGCGGGCTTGTTCCTGCTTATGAGTCATTCCACCCTCGTTTCCCTTATAAGGGAAGAAGCGCCGTACGCTCCGATGTACGGAGACGCGAGATCATCTCCTGCCACGTTGCCGGTTTGTTTTCAAGTACGGTGTAGTAGCGGGTCAGAAAATCAGCGATAAGGGAAGACGACAGGTATTCCGCATTCTCATCCGAAGGCATAAAGCAAAGATCTAGTTCGTTCACGGCTTCTCCATCGTTCTGCCAGGAAGGGTGAACGTAAGGAAAGTCCAGTCTGCGGTAGCCAAGATGAGATAGAACTTCACGGCGCACGAAAGGATCCATCGGCTTAACGCCGCCAAACGAATGGTCCTCTACCCGGTACGGATCGTAAATCTCGGCGAACATGCCGATCATGGGCTTCCCGCTTCGAGCAGCCAGATCCGCCAGGTCATGCTGACGTTTGCGGCTCAGGAATCTGCCTATGCCGAGGCCCGGCTGGCCGATAATGGTAAAGTCGGTCATCGCGATTCCCAGATCGGTGTAATAGCGGTACTCGGTCGCTCCTACAACCTCTCCTTCGTGAACGGCGACGAACACCCGGATGCCCGGATCTTCGAGCGGTTCTTTCCACAGGTCATAATCAAGCACCTCTTCAGCGGGAAAAACGGTCTGCATGAGCTGGTGCATTTTCGCAAATAAAGGGTCGTTGATATCGGTAATACGTATGTATTCCATGAGCCTCATCCTCTCAAAATGTTGTTACTGAGACTGTTCGGCCATTCCCTTGGAAGGGGAACCGCCTATTATAGAAAGGGGTTCCTCCACTCCATCAGAAGGGCGTGATTCAGGGACTCTTCGTCTTCCAGGTAACCGGGAAGCACCGCGACCGGCATCCGTCCGCACCGCAGCAGGAAGCTGAGAACCGGGTCGTGAAGCAGTCCGGCTAGAACCGCGTCGACATACTGATCGGCGGTCATTGTGCCGGCCTGAGCCCCGTAACCGGGCATTCTTCCCCCGCCCAAAAGACGCCGAAGCCCCAGATGGACGACTGTCTCGTACATGGAGAACATCAGCCATTTGCCAAGGCCCAGCTTCCTGTAAGACGGCATCACGCAAACATCCACTACATAGAGGGAATCTCCCTCCGGATCGTGGTTCCGGATATACCCTCCGTCCGTGACTTCTTCCCAGGTATGCTCCGGGTGCAACGGATCGAACCGGGTGCGGAGTGCCGTCATGGAGCCGACGATTTTGCCGCCGACCTCCACGCAGAGAGCCCCCTCTGGAAATAGCCGGACATGGTTGCGGAGCTGCTCTTCGTTCCACCAAAGCTCTTCGGGAAACGGCGGCGGAAAGCTTAGTCGCTGCACTTCGATTAGAGCTTCGAAATCCGCTTCCGTGTAGCTTCTGATCAGGGCGGGAACCGGTTTCTCCCCGTCGAAAACGTACATTTTCTTCATATACTTGAGTGATTCGAATTCTGGTGTCGTATTCATCTCGTTCGGCCCCCCGCTTCCGTTAAAATTTTAATAGTTGCTTCAAATAACCCGCTGCCGGATTAAACCAATACGCCTTTATTTCCAATCGGTGTACAAATCGGTTCTGCGGTCGCGCCACGTGGTTACGGAGCCTTTCTCGCGGACTTCTTCCAAAAGGACCAGATCCAGATCGGCGGTAATGATCATGTCGTCGTTGATTTCTCCTTCGGCCAGTATGCCGCGTGGAGGAAAAGGTACATCGTTAGGGGTAAGAACGGCGGCCTGTCCGAAATTCCCTCTCATAAAGTCAACGGTTGGAAGCGACCCGATCGTGCCGGTTACTACCACATAGATCTGATTCTCGATGGTACGGGCATGGCAGGAGTAGCGTACGCGGTGGAAGCCGTGACGGTCGTCCGTGCAGGACGGGCAGAAAATAACATCGGCCCCGCGGGCTTTGGCCATGCGGACGATTTCGGGAAACTCCATATCGTAGCAGACGAGAATTGCGATGCGCCCCTTATCCGTATCGAATACTTGAAGAGCGCCACCGGCTCCCATGTTCCACTCCTTCACTTCCGTCGGGGTGATGTGCAGCTTCCTCTGCTCCCCCACCCGGCCGTCCGGATAAAATAAAAACGCGGAGTTGTACAAGCGCCCGCCGTCTTCAATGATATGAGTGCCGCCGATCAGGTGCATTCCGGTCGACTTGGCGAGCCCCTTGAACAGCTCCATATATGAGTCGGTAAAGGAGGGCAGATCGTTAATCGTCAGCGCCTCCTCCCCATGATTGCGAATGGACAACAGCTGGGTGGTAAAAAGCTCGGGAAAGAGCACGAAATCGGAATCGAATTCCTGCGCCGTTTTGACGTAATGCTCGACCTGATCCGCAAACTCCTGAAAGCTCGAAATGGTATGCAGATGATGCTGGACTGCGGAAACTCTGAATTTCAAAACGAACTCCTCCTTAGGCGGAAAAACTTGTCCGCAAACCCGTATGAACCGGATGGATTTGCCGATGATTTTATTATATGATGAATGATTGTGGAACAAAAGGAGGAATCCCCGTGCAGAAACAATTCAGCGAACACAATCAGACGGCCTGGAACCAGCATGCTTACGAGGCCTGGCGGAACCGTTTTGGAACCCCGGAGGAAGCGGCCGCGCTTATCAGCCGGAATCCGGAGGGAGCCGTGCGGTCTTTCAGCCGTTTTCTCGGGGACCTCAGCGGAATTAAAGCCGTTAATCTGCTCGGCTCCCACGGCAGTAAGGCCGCAGCTCTCGCCCTGCTGGGAGCGAGCGAAGTTACGGTTGTAGATATCGCGGCGGAAAACGCCAAATACGGAACGGAGCTGGCGGAAGCTGCGGGAGTGCGTGTCCGTTACGTCGTCTCCGATGTGCTGGAGCTTCCCGAAGAAGAGCTGACCGGCGACTACGGTCTCGCGCTTATGGAATTCGGCATTCTTCATTATTTCTTGGAGCTGAAGCCGCTATTCGACATAGTGGTTAAGCTGCTGGGTTCCGGCGGGCGGCTGATCCTGCAGGATTTTCATCCCGTGACGACCAAATTGATCTCTTCCCGCGGTTCGACCGCCAAGGTCCGGAAGCACAAAGTAACCGGCGATTATTTCGATACCTCTATAGAAGAGACGGATGTCGCCTACTCCAAATTTTTGCCGGGGCAGGATGAATCGGCCTTAATCAAGGTCCGGCACCGTAAGTGGACGCTCGGGGAAATCGTTACGGCCGCCGCTTCTTCGGGATTGTTTATCGAGATTCTGGAGGAAGAGCCTAACCGGTCTTCGGATGTTTACGACAAAGGCATTCCGAAATCGTATACTCTGGTGGCTAAAAAGCTCTAAATGGTTCTAGTTCCCACGGTGGCAGCGGCTTCCCGATTTCTTGCAGGATCGGATAGCATACTTTCGGATACGCTATAAATCAGAACCGTCACAACAAGAGTTGTGGCGGTTTTGGCCGTTTCGTAAAACCGAGCCGATTTGGTTAGAAGAGGCGGGAAACGATATACTTATAGAAGAAAGTTAATGGACATGGCGCCGCGTTGTTTAGGGCCCGGTTCAATAAGGTGTGCTGCGAATTGATCTACGGGGAAAAAAAGTTAACGTTGACGTTAACGTTAATTGAGAGTAATCTTGATATTAGCGACTGGGAGTGGTAAACATGACACGGTTAAAAATTGATGATGTCGCCAAGGAGACGGGATTGACCAAGCGTACGATCCGGTATTATGAAGAGATCGGCCTTCTGGAGCCGCCTACGCGCAGCGAGGGAGGCGTAAGGCTGTACACCCAGGAAAACGTGGATCGTCTGAAAAAAGTGCTGCTTGCCCGCGAAGTGCTCGGCTTTTCTTTGCAGGAGCTGCAGCATTTCCTGACAATCGATACACTGCTTGCATCCTACCGCGAAGGTTCTGGCGGCTATGCCGTCGAGCTGAAAAAGCAGGAGGAGCTCAAGCGCGTAGCGGACGGACTCGCCGAACAGGTGGATATGCTTGATCTCAAGATTCATAAGATGGAGGCGTTCCGCAAAGATATGGAAGAACTGCTCTCTAAGGTGCGCGAAGCGATTGGCCAGCCTCAAACGGCGGCGTCCTCCGGCAAGATCACGTCTTCCGGACAATAGCTGTGCTCATGGCACCCATTTCCCGGTCAGACTTGTGCGAGGGGTGCATATTTGTATGGATCAGGGAACAAAAAAGCAAACACGCGCACGTTACGTCACGGTGCTTGCAACTTTTCTTGCTTTTATGGGAATCGGGGTCGTCGATCCGATTCTTCCGATTATAGCCGAGAAAATCGGCGCGAATCCGGCGCAGATCGAGCTGCTTTTTACCGCCTACATCCTTACCATGGCGATTATGATGATTCCGTCCGGGCTTGCGGCGACCCGCTTCGGCGACAAAAAAATGATGGTCGCCGGCCTCGCCGTCGTGACCGTCTTCGCTTTTCTGTGCGGCGCATCCGGCGGCATTACCGAGCTCGCCTTGTTCCGGGCGGGCTGGGGCTTCGGGAACTCGATGTTCTTCGCCACTGCCATGACCCTGCTCATTGCCTTGACGCCCTCGGCCAATACCGCCGTCGGCATGTATGAGGCGGCGATCGGCCTCGGAATGGCGGGCGGACCGCTTGTCGGCGGACTGCTCGGCGGAATTTCCTGGCGGCTGCCTTTCATCGCGACAGGCTGTTTTGTGCTTATCGCGTTCCTGCTGGTACTGTTCATGATTCAGGAGCCGGAGAAAAAATCCGTCCGCAAAGCGGCCGGGTTCAAGGAGCTTATGCACCTGGCGACCCATAAGCCGTTCTTGCGCGTGGCAGGTTCCTCCATGTTCTATTATTACGGTTTCTTCGTCGTGTTGGCTTATTCACCGCTGATGCTTCATATGTCGGCCATCCAGCTCGGCCTTGTTTTCTTCGGCTGGGGCCTCATGCTTGCTTACGGCTCCGCGAAGCTGGCTCACAATCTGGAGGGACGCTTCAAGCCTTCCCAAATCATTCCGTGGAGCCTGGGAGCGTTCTGCTTCATTCTGCTGCTGCTGTTCCTTGTTCACACGCTGTGGCTGCAGATTCTGCTGATTATCGTCATCGGCCTGTTCTGCGGGTTAAACAATGCTTTGTTCACAAGCCATGTGATGGAAGTTTCTCCGTTTGAACGGAGCGTAACGTCCGGCGCCTACAATTTCGTGCGCTGGATGGGTGCGGCCATCGCTCCGGTATTGTCGGGCTACATTGCCCACCACCTGTCGGCCCAGCTGCCTTTCGCCGTGGCCGCAGGCCTGGCGCTCATCGCGGTCATCGCGATGTCCGTCTGGCGCAGCCGTCCGGCCAAAGCCGATGCAACCGGGCCGCAGGCCGGATAGACGCTGCCGGCGGGTTGGTGTCGGCGGGTTGGTGTCGGCGGGTTGGCGTCGGCGGGTTGGCGTCGGCGGGTTGGCGTCGGCGGGTTGGCGTCGGCGGGTTGGCGTCGGCGGGTTGGCGTCGGCGGATTGGCGTCGGCGGGTTGGCGTCGGCGGCGCATAAAAAGCCTTTCGTTCTCCCCGTTACGGGAGGACGAAAGGCTTTTTTGGCCTATTCGGCGGGTACGAAGCCGAGGCTGCCCAGGAAGCGGTCGAATGCCGCCTGACCGGCATCCGTCCGCTTGAACACGCCGGCATCTTCAAGCACCCTCTTGAAGATGCCGCCGATCTCCCGCTGCAGGAGTTCGTGCGCCTCCTGCAGCGAAAGGGCCGTGCCGCGGGCGGCGACAAGCTCGCCGATCCAGGCGGCATGCTTCTCCAGCGGATGGCCTGCTTCCAGGCCGTCCGCGCTGTTCCACGCGGAATCTCCGGTAAGAAACCCGGCGATTCCGCTGATTTCTTCCTGGAGACGGCCAGGAAGAACGGCCAGACCCATCACTTCGATCAAGCCGATATTCTCCTTCTTGATGTGGTGAAGGTTACGGTGCGGATGGAAGATGCCATCCGGGTGCTCTTCGCTCGTGCGATTGTTGCGGAGCACGAGGTCCAGTTCGTACTGCCCGGACGCGTTGAACCGGGCGATCGGCGTGACGGTGTTATGGGGTACCCGGACACCGTCCGCCGTTTCCGTGACCGCGGCGATATCCGCGGACGGATCGCTGTAGGCACGCCACGCGGCGAGCAGCTCGTCGGCGGCGCGGAAGACGTCCTCGCGGCCGCTTCCGGCGAGCCGCAGGACCGACATCGGCCACCGGACGATGCCGACCGAGACGCCGGGGTGCGTGTCCGAAGCGAACTTCCGCTCAACGGGAGCGAGCTCCATCGGGAATTTATGATTCCCGCCCTGAAAATGATCGTGGCTCAGAATCGATCCGCCGACAATCGTCAGGTCCGCATTTGAACCCACAAAATAATGCGGAATCTGTTCGATAAAGTCAAAGAGCCTGCGGAAAGTCCCTTCCGATATTTTCATCGGGACATGCTTTTCGTTCAAGACGATACAGTGCTCGTTATAATAGACATAAGGGGAGTATTGAAAGTACCAGGCTTCACCGTCAATCGTAAGCGGAAGAATGCGCAGGTTCTGCCTGGCCGGATGATCCAGCCTGCCCGCATAGCCGACATTGTCCACACACAGGAGACATTGGGGATAGCCGCTCTGATTGAGTGTCCGCAGAAGGGCGATCTCCTTCGGATCTTTCTCCGGCTTGGACAGATTGACGGTAATCTCAAGATCTCCGTATTCCGTCGGGGCCAGCCAATACTCGTTCTTACGTATCCGGTCCATACGAATGTAGTTGCTGTTTATGCAAAGCTCGTAAAACCAGTCCGCCGCCTTCCGCACTCCGTGTTCCCGGGTGATTTCCCCGAACTGCCGGGCAACCTCGGACGGTCTCGGCATCAGAAGTCCCATCAAACGGGCGTCGAGAAGATCTCGGTAAGTAGTCGTATCCGCTTCAAGACGTCCACGGATATAGGCGTAGTCCAGCAAAACTTCGAGCATCTCTCCCGGCTCCGCGGCCACCGTTTCGTCTTCCGCGTTTGTGTCCGCGCCTTGATACGGCTCGGGCAGACCCAGCGCGTCCAAAAGCGCGTTCCTCGCCGCACATACATCCAAGGCTCCGATCAACCCCTTCGCAAGGGCAAACGACACCAGGCGTTCAACGGCAAGCGCTGCCTGATCAGCTTGATTTTGTGCTTTATCCCGTTCCAAGTCCTTATTCATTCCTTCACTCACTCCTTACGCCCGGCAGGCAGGTAAACTCCAGATGCTACTTCTTGTCCGCGTATCCGTCCGGATGCGCTTGATGCCAAGCCCAGGCACTGGCGATGATCGCCTGGAGATTGTCCCGCTTAGGCTTCCAGCCCAATTCTTGCCGGGCGCGTTCGGAAGAGGCGATAAGAACCGCGGGATCTCCGGCACGGCGGGCTTCCACAACGGCAGGAATCGGATGTCCTGTCACCTCGCGGGCGATATCGATCACTTCTTTTACCGAGAATCCGTTCCCGCTTCCGAGATTGTAAACGCCGCTCTCTCCGCCTTGACGCAGCTTCTCTACGGCAAGCACATGTGCGTCGGCCAGGTCGCTTACATGGATGTAATCGCGGATGCAGGTCCCGTCCGGCGTCGCATAGTCCTCTCCGAAGACAGAGATATGGCTCCGTTGTCCGAGCGCCACCTGAAGGATAAGCGGAACCAGATGCGTTTCCGGATGGTGATCTTCCCCGATCCGTCCGCTCTCATGAGCGCCCGCCGCGTTGAAATAGCGCAGCGAAACGGATTTGATCCCGTGAGCGTGGTCGAACCATTTGATCATTTTCTCCATGGACAGTTTGGTTTCGCCGTAAGCGTTCGTCGGCTCGGTCCGGTCGATTTCCAGGATCGGCGTGTTTTCGGGCTCGCCGTATGTCGCCGCGGTCGAAGAAAACACGATTCGTTTCACATCGAATTTTTTCATTTTTTCCAGCAGACAGAGAGTCCCGTAAACGTTATTGTGATAATACTTGGCCGGGTCCGTCATGCTTTCTCCGACTAGCGAGTTCGCCGCAAAATGGATAACCGCGTCGATCTCATTTTCCCGGAATACCGTGTCCAGAAAAGCTTCGTCCCGCAGATCGCCTTCGTAAAGCTTGCCGCCCAATATCGCATCGCGATGACCTTGCTGGAGATTGTCGACGATCACAACCTCTTCTCCTCTAGCCAGCAGTTCCGCTACGGCGTGAGAACCGATGTATCCGGCTCCGCCTGTCACCATAATCGCCATTTCTTCCGCCTCCCGATGATTGTTTTCGTTTCTATAGGAAAGAACTCATCTGTTCATTTTATCCTCAAAAGCCCGGCTTTCCGCCTAACCTTGTATTCTGCCCACGCCGTCTCCGATACTGCAAACATAGAAATCCGCGGTGAGACCCGTTTGTTCTTTGTAGCTCGATCCGACCTGCTCACGGAATGCCTCGATACTGTCTTCATGCACGAGTGAGACGGTACAGCCCCCAAAGCCCGCTCCCGTCATCCGTGAGCCGAGAACGCCCGGGACGGCCAGTGCGGCTTCCACCATCACATCGAGCTCCCGGCATGTAACTTCGTAAAGATCGCGCAGAGATTCGTGAGATGCGGTCATCAACCGGCCGAAGGCTTCCAGGTCATTGGCTTTCAGCACGTCTATCGATTTCAGCACGCGGTCGATTTCCTCCACGACATGCTGCGCTCTCCTCCGGACGGTGTCGTCCTTAATGGCATCCTTGTTCGCCTCGAACTGCTCCAGGCTGATTTGGCCCAGAAGCGTCAGATCCGGGAATCGGGTTTGCAGGTCCAGGACAGCCTGCTCGCACTGGCTTCTGCGTTCGTTGTATGCCGAATCGACGAGGCCGCGGCGTTTGTTCGTATTGCCGATCACAAGCTTATAGCGGCCGCTTTGAAAAGGCACGAGTTCATATTCCAGAGTGTCGCACATGAGCAGAATCGCGTGATCCTTGCGCCCGTTGGCAACGGCAAACTGGTCCATGATGCCGCAGTTTACGCCCATGAACTCGTTTTCCGCTTTCTGAGCAAGCAGCGCCAGCTCAACCCGGTCGGCCGGATATCCCTCCGCTTCCAGCAGTCCGTAACCCGTGACCACTTCAATGGAAGCCGAGGATGAAAGACCGGCCCCGTTCGGAATTTCACCGTGATACAGCATATCGTAGCCGGACCGAGGGCCTTGGCCTTTCTGCCGGAGCTGGGCGACGACGCCCTTCGGGTAGTTCATCCAGTCGTCTTCTTCCCGGTAGACTACATCGTCCAGGGAACAAGACCCTTTATGAGTGAAATTCGTGGAAGCCATGCGAAGCAGACCTTCCCCATTTTTGCGCAAAAGAAGGGTAGTGCCGAAAGTCAGGGCAGCCGGAAACACATAGCCCCCGTTGTAATCGGTATGTTCCCCGATCAGATTGACACGGCCGGGAGCATGGAAAACTGTGATTTCTTTTTCCGCGCCTCCGTAAAGCTCGGTGAATTGTTTTTTGAGGAGATTAAGATCGGCCATTTCGGCACCGCCTTTAAGTAGAGTTATATACAGCTGAGATTTTGATGGGTCAGGGCTTCATTCTTCTATCTTCAGTATAAGCGCGAACCTCTACAAGTCCTATGGAATGATGTAAGGATCATATGGAAAAATGTGATGTCGGATGTACTCAGGAGATGATAGGATGAAAGGACAGCGGAGGGTGCGAATCAAGCTTCTTGTCCGGAGGTACACCGGAAAATAACGCCCGACCTTGCGCCGCTTGCCGTCCCGTTTTTTTAACTCATTATCGCAAACAGAAGGATGTGAAGTCCAATGAAGCGCGAACCCACTTACTATGTCGTGTCCAACCCCGAGCCGCCGGAAGATTCGGCTCTTCATATACTCTTCTCCGGGGAAAGCCAGACCAGACCGCTCCACCGGCTGGGGCCGAAGGTGTACGATTATTTCCTCATCCATACGGTTATCTCCGGAAAGGGGTGCTTTACCGCGGCGGGCCGGGAGCGGCTTCTCGGCCCCGGCGACAGCTTCTGCATCGCGCCTGAGCAGCTCGTCGGTTACGAAGCCGACGAAGCCGACCCATGGCGCTACTGCTGGCTGGCCGTCACCGGTTCGGAAGCGGCGGCCCACATGCGCAAGGCCGGCTTCACGCCGGAGCAGCCGGTAATTCACACGGCGCATGCGGGCAGCCGTGTTCCGGCGCTTTTCCGACGCATGCAGCGCGCGCTAAGGCATAAGAGCGGCACGGCCTCGCTTCGTGCGCTCGGCTATCTTCATCTGCTGCTCGCCGAATATGCCGATGCGTCACGGCCGCCCTTACCCGAACCGGGTAAGGCGCATTCCCGTTCCCGGACGGAGGTGACGGTGCAGCAGATGCTGCATTACTTGTCCGCGCAGTATGCCGAGGACATCTCGATCGAGTCCATGGCCGAGGCGCTCGGCTACAACCGGGCTTACCTGTCCCGGCTGTTCAAGGAGCACACCGGCCAGACGCCGGTGACTTTTCTGTCCAAGCTCCGTGTCGATAAAGCCCGTCAGCTTCTGCGGGAGCGGCTGGAGCTGACGATCGAGCAGATTGCTTTTTCCGTGGGATTCCGTGACCCGCTTTACTTCTCTAAACAGTTTCGGAGGTGGTACGGCCTCTCCCCTACGGAATACCGCAGCGATATGATACGTATGTAACTAGTGGAATCGGGATTTACGCGGTTTTTTATAATAACTTTCGCAGCATCCACCGACCAAAGAACGGTTCTCGCAAAGGCAGGTAACCGATCCGATCCCCTCTCTTAAATTTCATGTGGTATAATTTACCTTAACTTTATCGGGGAGGAACCTATGACTTTTCCAGTGTATATTAACCTCGGTTTTATCCGGCTGCATCCCCATTTGGTTTTTGAAGCGCTTGCTTATTTTATCGGATTCCGGCTTTATCTCTATACCCGGAGCAAGGAAAAACTCCAGGCAAGTCAGGCTCTCTGGATTCTCGTCGGTGCCACGCTGGGTGCCGCTGCCGGATCGAAGGTGCTTTACTGGCTGGAAGACCCCGCCTTGACCCTGCAGCGCTGGAACGACGTGTCGTATCTAATGGAAGGCAAGACCATTGTCGGAGGGCTCCTGGGAGGGCTCATCGGCGTGGAATGGACCAAAAAAAGAATCGGGCACACCCGTTCCACGGGAGATGATATGGCGCTGCCGCTCCTTGCCGGGATGATGATCGGAAGAATCGGCTGCTTTCTTACCGGTCTCGATGATCATACTTACGGAACCCCGACAGACTGGGTAACAGGTGTCGACTTTGGCGATGGAATCCTCCGTCATCCCACTCAGCTTTACGAGATCGCCTTCCTGCTTCTTCTGGGTATCGCCATCGTCCTGCTGAAAAACCGGGCCAAGCACGGATCTGTTCAACTGCCCGACGGGATGTCGTTCATTATTTTCATGGGAGGCTACCTTCTTTTCCGTCTGCTGATCGATTTTATCAAACCGACTCCCCACCCGTATGCCGGTCTGAACAACATCCAGCTCGCGTGCCTGGCGGGCCTGATCTATTACACCCTGCTTCTGCGGCGTAAGCTTACTGCGAAACCTACCTTAATACGGAAAGGAACCTGACTTCCATGCCTACCAAAAACCGTCCTTATTTGTTCTACGAACTCACCAACAGCATCTGCTCCCAATGTCTCCGTAAAGTGGAGGCCAAGGTCATTATCGAGGATGAGAATGTTTATCTGCTTAAATACTGCGGCCGGCACGGCCGGGAAAAGGTTCTGATCTCGGACGACGCGGAGTATTACAAGCGGTGCCGCGAATTTTTGAAACCCGCGGAAATGCCCCAGCACTGGAACACCCCGATCCGTTACGGATGCCCGTACGATTGCGGGCTGTGCCCGGATCATGAACAGCACAGCTGCCTGACGCTCCTTGAAATTACGGACAAATGCAATTTGCAGTGTCCGATCTGCTATGCCGAATCTTCTCCGAAACGGGAGACCTGGCGCTCTCTCGAGCAGATCGAAACGATGCTTAACGCCATCGTACGGAACGAAGAAGAACCGGATATCGTGCAGATCAGCGGAGGCGAGCCGACGATCCATCCCCAATTTTTCGAAATTCTCGATCTGGCCAAAACGAAACCCATCAAGCATCTTATGGTGAACACCAACGGGCTGAGAATCGCCCAGGACCGGGAGTTCGTGCGGCGGCTGTCCCAGTATATGCCGGGATTCGAGCTGTACCTCCAGTTTGACAGCTTTGAAGAAGAGGCCCTCCGCGAGCTGCGCGGGGTAGACCTGCGTGATGTGCGCCGTCGTGCGATCGAACATCTCAACGAGTTCAATATCTCCACCACCCTCGTGGTGACGCTAAAAAAAGGACTCAACGACTCCGAGGTCGGCGATATTATCCGTTACGGGCTGCAGCAGCGCGCGGTCCGGGGCGTAACGTTCCAGCCGGTTCAAGTTGCCGGCCGTACCGAAGCGTTCGATCCGGCCAAAGACCGGCTGACACTCAGCGAAGTGCGCCGGATGATTATCGAACAATCCGGTATTTTTCAGCCGGAAGATATCATACCGGTTCCGTGTCACCCGGACTGCCTCGCCATGGGATATGCTCTGAAGCTGGGAGGGCAGGCCATACCTCTGACTGGAATGATCGATCCTCAGATTTTGCTGGAAGGCGGGCGCAATACGATCGTATTCGAGCAGGATCAGACGTTAAAGGATCAAGTCTTCGACCTATTCTCGACCGCTCATTCTCCCGAGTCGTCGGCGCTTTCTCTTAAAAATCTGCTCTGCTGCTTGCCGTCCGTCGCCGTACCGGAGCATATCGGGTATGACAATGTGTTCCGCGTGCTGATTATGCAGTTCTTGGACCCATACAATTTCGATGTCCGTTCCGTAAAAAAATCTTGTGTGCATATCGCCCATCCCGACGGAAGAATCATCCCGTTCGATACGTATAATTTATTTTACCGTGACGGCCGTGAAGCCCTGTTGGAGGAGCTGCGCGCGGAGACAGGAGGGCTCGCATGAGCGATTATAAAAAAGATCCGGCCGAGAGCGGTATGCAGCCGGAGGCGGGAGCTTCATCCGAATCCGGGAAGGAAAAAGAAGCGGAATCCACCTGGAATTCCGAATCCGGAGATCATTCGGCGGACACCGTCTTCGATCAAACTTCCTCTCAGCAGTCTCGCGAACATGGCGGGTCCGGCCCGACCCGTCGTCCATGGAAAGGACTCGATGTCTGGAAAGGAATCGGCTGGGTGGCGCTCGGCCATCTCCTATGGCTCTTTGCCATTCCGATGTACTTTGGGATCGGCATCGTACAGATGATCTATGTTTTGCCGCTTCTCCTTATTTACAGCAAACGGACAGCCATCGTTCAAGGAATTCTTATAGGAGCGGGCATCACGTTTCTTTTGAATGCCGCTTGCTTCGGTTATGTGATGTTTAGTTTGGGCTGATCTCTCTTTCAGAGCCAGGAGTAGAGAACTGCCGGAATGGAGGCCGCTAGGTGAAAAAACGTCCGTTGGTGATCGTCTTTCTTCTGGCTTTGGTCAGCTGGGCCGGAAACCTATGGGTTTATGAAAAAAATCAGCTGCCGGAGCCTGTCTTTCTTTCACATTTTATTGATCTCCCCCTTGAACGGGGAACCAGCTTTCAGCTTTCCTATCTGGAGAATCACAGAGGTCTTCACATTGTAAATGTAGAGGTTCCTGAGCTGCTCCATGCATCCGTCCATTTTCTAAATAAAAACCAGTATACCTATCAAAATTATCAAACGGTGCTGATCGCTCTGGAACCGCAGACCCAAGAAGCAAACCAGCCTGCAGCACCTCTGCATATTACGCAGGTTCGCGCCTGGCTGAGTAACGGAAGCTCGCGAATGTTGGATATCGGTCACGTCACCCTCACGCCAAAGGCTAAAAATCCCGCCGATCGCTCCTTGTTCGAATTTTCAAGCGGCGGCACTTCCAACCAGAATGTCGGGTATGCTCTTGCGACGGCCAAGGAAGACCTGATACTGACAGGGATTGAAAACGCTTATCCGGATCAGAGCTCCCCGCGAATGAACTTGTATATCGATGCTCTCTCTTTGGAACAGGAACCTGGTTATCTGACCTCTCTGCGATCCGGAGATAAGGTAGAGGTGGAGGGACTGCCCGCCGAAGACATTTCATTTCCTTTAGCCGTAAAAAAGGGAAGCTACGTGCGCTTATCTTACCGTTTCGAAGACGCAAACACAGATACACCGGAACATAAAGGCACAATAGAATTTAATCAGATCGAAAAGACCGTACGGTTCAAAGTGCAAGCTCCCGACGGCTTTAAAGACGACATGGCGGTACATATACGCTATGAGGCCGATCTAAGCGATTCGGACATCAAAAAGATCGTTCAAACCGGAAGGGAGCTGCCCTGAGTTGAGTCGTTTGTATTCTCGGATAGCCTGGGGATTGACCCTCATTTTCCTTCACTTTCGCATTCAATCCGTGGATCTGCTTCCGGACTTCATCGGATTTTGGATGGCCGCTTCCGCACTCGGCGAGCTGGGAAAGCAGGAGCAAGCGTTCCGGATAGCGCGCCGGTTCGCTATTCCGCTTATTTTTTTATCGCTGCCTAACGTAATCAACCTCGGCGGTGCCCCGGTTACAGACCAACCATTTTCTTTCTTCTGGTTCTCGCTTGGACTGGTCAACTCGGCGCTCTTGCTCGCCTTCATCTATTATCTTTGTACCGGCATTATCTCTGCCGCTTCCAGAAATAGTCTTGCCGAGCTGGCACAAAGCGCTCATATCCGCAGGTCCGTTTTTTTGGCGTTCATGGGAGCCACGCTTATACTAAGCCCCCTGGTACTGAACATGCCGGAGGCCTGGCAAATTCTCCTGATTGCTCTAGGCATAGTCGGATTTTTGTCGGGAATCTCCATTATCCTGCTGCTGCGCAGGGCAGGCCAACTGTTGGGACCGCTGGAATCCGACATATCCACTGGAGAAAGTCCAATTCATGACGAGGACAGGGATACGTAAAAAGTTTCCCGCTTCCTGGCCAAGTTAACTGAGTCCCCCGCCCGCGGAGAATTAAAAAAAGCTGCTTTCCTTTTAAAGGAAAGCAGCTTTTGCTTCGTTGTCTTTTCCGGCTTAACGCTTACCCGGATCGTAAGGTTCGCCGAGGGCGGCAGGCGGATAAGCACGGCCGACCGCACCGGCAAGTACCAGAATGGTCAAGACATACGGGAGCATAAAGATAAATTCTTGCGGAATGCTCTGCGACCATTCGAACAGCTGCACATAGTTCCGGATCGCCTGGGAAAGACCGAAGAAGACGGCGGCTCCGAGCGCTCCTACCGGGTGCCACTTACCGAAGATCATGGCAGCCAGGGCGATGTAGCCCTGGCCCGAGATGGTGTTATGCGAGAAGTTGCTTGTCGTCGTCAGGGCGATCGTCGCTCCGCCCAGTCCGGCGAAAGCGCCGCTCAGCATAACGCCGATATAACGCATGCGGCGTACATTGACACCGACGGTATCAGCCGCACTCGGGTGCTCCCCGACGGAACGGAGACGCAGACCGAACGGCGTTTTGAACAGTACATAATAGGATACGGCCACAAGAATCAGCGCGATATAGGTGGTCGGGTAGGCCGTGAAAATACCGTAACCGAGTACCGGGATTTGCGAGAGACCCGGGATCGCCCATTTGCTGAATACTTCCGTCAGCGTTTCCGTTTGTCCGGCCCCCTCGAAGAGGAGCTTGACGAGGTAGACCGTTACGCCCGCCGCCAGGAAGTTGATGACCACACCGCTGATGACCTGGTCCGATTTGAACGTGATGGTCGCAACGGCATGGATAAGCGAAAACAAAACCCCGAATACGAGCGCCGCCAAAAGTCCGATCCACGGGGACATGCTTCCCATGCCGGCTTCCTGTGCGTAGAACGTGCTGACCGCCGCGGCGAACGCGCCGGATACCATCAGGCCTTCCAGTCCGATGTTGGTGACCCCGGAACGCTCCGAGAAAATACCGCCAAGGGCCGCAAAAATGAGCGCCGTGGAAAATACCAGCGTTGTATTGATCAGCTGACCCAAAATATCCAAACTCATCTAGACCACCTTCTCTTTCTTACGCTTGAAATAGAGAGGGGCAATCACCCAGCGCACGATGCCTTGTGCGGCTACGAAGAAAATGATCGAACCGATCACGATCCGGATCAACTCCGGCGGCACATCGGCGCCAAAGCTCATTCCCGCGGATCCGTAAGTCAAGATACCGAACAGAGAAGCGGCAAGAAGTACGCCGAACGGATTCGTCAGCCCCAGAAGGGCAACCGCGATTCCGTCGAAACCGTAGCCCGGCGATGCCGGCATAACGGTCTGGTAGTGGAACACGCCCAGCACCTCGAACACACCGGCCAGACCGGCAAACATTCCGCTGAAAAACATGGCTTTGATGATGTTCTTGTTCACATTCATCCCCGCATATTCAGCGGCATTCGTGTTGTGGCCTACGGCACGGAGCTCGTACCCCTGCTTCGTCTTCCACAGGAAGAAGTAGAAGAACACGGCGGCAAGGATGGCGATAAGCGTCCCCCAGTGCAGACGGGCGTTATCAAACATAGCCGACAGCCACTCTAAACTAACGGAAGCTGTAGGCTGAATATCAACCGAGCGCTGCTGGCCTTTCAGGAGCAGGAAATGGTTGACCGTGTAGTTCGCCAGATACAGAGCGATCCAGTTGAGCATGATCGTGGTGATAACTTCGTTCACGCCACGCTTTGCTTTCAGATAGCCGGCGATAGCCGCCCATAGTCCGCCGAGAAGGGCACCCACGATAATGGCAAGCGGCGCGTGAATGATAGCGGGCAGTCCGCCCAGCTTGATGCCGACGAAGGAAGCCCCTGTCATCCCGACGATAAACTGGCCCTCTCCGCCGATATTAAAGAGACCCGCACGGAAAGCGAAAGCGACGGCAAGCCCCGTCAAAATGAGCGGGGTAATCTCGCGGATCGTCTCGCCGAAATCGTACATATTTCCGAATACCCGCGAAAACAGCGAGGAGTATGCGGTTATGGGATTGTACCCGCCCGCCAGCATAACGATGGCGCCGAATACAAACCCGAGCACGATGGCCGCGAGAGGAATGATAGCGGAATCCCGCATAAAAAACTTCATTACTTTATTCATGGGTCACACCTTCCCGCTTCATGCTGCCGGCCATCATCAGGCCAAGTTCCTGATCGTTCGTTTCTTCCGGCAGAACTTCCCCGACTATTTCCCCTTCGTAAATGACCGCAATGCGGTCCGATACGTTCAAAATCTCGTCCAGCTCGAAGGAGATCAGCAGTACCGCTTTGCCCTGGTCGCGCTGGGCGATGAGCTGCTTGTGCACGAATTCGATAGCGCCTACATCTAGGCCGCGGGTCGGCTGCGCCGCGATAAGCAGATCCGGATTCCGGTCGATCTCCCGGGCGATAATCGCCTTCTGCTGGTTCCCCCCGGAGAGAGAACGCGCTTTCGTATGAATGCTCGGCGTACGGACGTCGAACGCTTCGATAAGCCGTTCAGCCTGCTTATCAATCGCCTCGTAATTCAGAAAACCGCCGCGGTTAAAAGCGGGACGATGGTATGTCTGGAGCACCATGTTTTCACTCATGGAAAAGTCGAGAACAAGCCCGTGTTTATGCCGGTCTTCGGGAATATGGGACACACCCGCTTCCGAAATATGACGAGGTGACCGGTTGACGATTTCTTGGTCCAGCAGCTTGATCGATCCGCTGTCCACTTTGCGCAGACCGGTCAGCGCTTCGATCAGCTCGCTCTGCCCGTTGCCGTCCACGCCGGCGATTCCGAGGATTTCTCCGGCTTTCACATCGAAGGACAATCCGTTCAAAACCGGCAGCCCGTCGTGCGATTTCGCATTAATGCCGCGCACCTGCAGAACAGGACCTTTCGGCTGCGCAGGCTTCTTGTCGACTTTGAAAGAGACGCTCCGCCCGACCATTTTCTCGGCCAGCTCGCGTGTTGTCGTCTCGGACGTTTTGACGGTATCGATCACTTTACCTCTGCGGATGATCGTAACCGTATCGGAAATTTGCATAATTTCCTTAAGCTTATGCGTAATGAGGATGATAGACTTGCCTTCGGCAACGAGACGTTTCATGATATCCATCAGCTCAGTGATTTCCTGGGGAGTCAAAACCGCTGTCGGTTCATCGAAAATAAGGATGTCAGCACCACGATAAAGCGTCTTCACGATTTCGACACGCTGCTGCATGCCGACGGAAATATCCTGTATTTTAGCATGGGGGTTTACTTGAAGGCCGTACTGTTCGGAAAGCTTTCTGACCTGTTCGGCTGCCGATTTGTAATCAATGTTCATGCCTTTCTTCGGTTCCATCCCCAAGATGATGTTCTCGGTAACGGTAAACGGCTGAACCAGTTTAAAATGCTGATGCACCATCCCGATTCCAAGCTCGATCGCCTTGTTGGGGCTGTCGATCAGAACCGGCTGGCCATTGACTTCGATACCGCCTTCATCCGGCTGGTACAAGCCAAAGACAATATTCATCAAGGTCGATTTACCCGCGCCGTTCTCTCCAAGGAGGGCGTGAATCTCCCCTTTTTGCAGCTTAAGAGAGATGGAATCGTTTGCGACAATTCCGGGAAAACGCTTTGTGATTTGCTTCAACTCAACGACAGGGGTCGCTGCACTCATGAAATCACCCTTACTAAGGTTATTGGTAGAAGGTCTGGAAAGTAAGAACAAGGCCAGTTATGCAACCAGCCTTGTTGTATGCTCCATCATAAAAACGTACATAAATATGCGTCATGCTACATGGTGAAAAGGGTGCGGTCTACACGAAATCTTATTGCTCGGGAACTTTGATTTCGCCTTTGATGATTTTCTCTTTATACTCGTCTGCAAGCTTGAGTACATCCGCAGGAACGTTCTTGCTGGAAGTGGAAGCAAGGCCTACGCCGTTGTCTTTCAGACCCAGCGTTACAGGAGCGCCCGGTTTGAAGTTGCCGTCAACGACCATTTTGGAGTACTTCGTTACCGCTTCTTCAACGCCTTTAACCATGGAAGTCAGAGTCACTTGATCGCCGAACTCCAGGGATTGGTCTTTGTCAACGCCGATAACCCATACTTTTTTGCCTTGCTTGATGCGGTCGTTCGCTTCGTTGAATACACCGTTTCCTGTTGCTCCGGAGGAGTGGAAAATGATGTCCGCGCCGTCGTTGTACATAGTGGCGGCTGCCGCTTTGCCAAGGTCAGGCTTATCGAATGCGCCCGTGTAGTTGATCAGGACTTTAGCTTCCGGATTTACAGCCGCAACGCCTGCTTTGAAACCGGCTTCGAAACGTTTGATAACCGGAATGTCCATACCGCCGACAAAACCGATTTTATTGGATTTCGTCATTTTTGCCGCTACCACGCCGACCAGGAAAGAACCTTCGTTCTCGGCAAAAGTGATGGATTGAACGTTCGGAGCTTCTACCACGTTATCGATGATGGCGAAGTTAGCCGTCGGGTTTTGCTGTGCTACGGCTTTCATAGCGTCCGCGATAACGAAGCCGATACCCCATGTCAGGTTGTATTTACCTTGTACAAACTGATTCAGGTTAGGAACATAATCGGAATCCGCTTTACTTTGCAGATACTTCGTGGAGATGCCTGTATCTTTCTTCAGCTTCTCCAGCGCTTCCCAAGCGGATTGGTTGAAGGACTTGTCGTTTACGCCGCCAACGTCAGTTACCATGCCGATTTTCACATCGGACTTCTTCTCGCCGCCGGATGCATTACCGTCGTTTGGCGCTGTGCCGCCGTTGTCGGCCTTCTTGCCGCAGCCTGCGAGTACAAGCGTGAATGCCAGCATCATGACCAGCGACAGCTTGAAAAATTTCTTCATAAAAGTAAAACCCCCTGTTTGGTTTTTGTAAGCCTAATCCCTATCCCATAGTATTGGATGCGAATTGTAAAAATATGTCGAGAGGATTAGGTTATTTATACCGCGTAACCGATTATACATCTTGGGTAATCCAAAATCCACAACTAAATATACTGCGGTTAATTAAAATTTTTTGTCACCGAGAAAACGCTGCCAAGCCAGGCGGCAAAAGAGTCCCGCACCCCAAGGGGGACGGCTCTTTTCAGCTATCAGATCAGCAGATTAAACAGGGTGGGATCGTTATTAATTTCGACATAATTGATATCTTTTTTGGATAATCTCGAGATGAGGCCTTCGTAATCGTCTTTGTTTTTCAGCTCAATGCCGACCAGGGCCGGCGCATTGTCCCGGTTCGTTTTTTTCATATACTCAAAACGCGTGATGTCGTCGGTCGGTCCCAGCACTTCTTCGAGGAACTCTCGGAGCGCTCCGGCCCTCTGGGGAAAGTTGACAAGGAAGTAATGCTTGAGCCCTTCATAAATGAGAGAACGCTCCTTAATCTCCTGCATGCGGTCGATATCGTTGTTGCCGCCGCTGATCACGCACACTACGTTTTTACCCGCAATTTGGCTGCGGTAAGCATCCAGAGCCGCTACTGACAGGGCTCCGGCCGGTTCGATGACAATGGCATTATTGTTGTACAGATCCAGAATCGTCGTGCATTCCTTGCCCTCCGGCACCAGCACGATGTCGTCCAGCACGCGCCGGCAGATTTCGAACGTCATTTCGCCGACCTGCTTGACCGCCGCTCCGTCAACGAACTTGTCCACCGTATCCAGAGTCACGACCCGGCTCGCCTCCATGGAGCGCTGCATGCCGGCGGCTCCTTCAGGCTCCACGCCGATCACGGCGGTTTCCGGAGATACGGCCTTCACGTAAGTGCCGACTCCTGCCGCAAGTCCTCCGCCACCGATGGACGTGAAGATATAGTCAGGCGACACCGGCATCTGATTCAGCACTTCCAGGCCGACCGTCCCCTGACCGGCAATCGTCCGCACATCGTCGAATGGGTGGATGAAGACTTTATCCTCACGTTCGCAGTATATGCGGGCCTGAGTGGACGAATCGTCGAAAGTATCGCCGATCAGGACCACTTCTACATAAGGCCCTCCGAACATTTTGACCTGGGAAATTTTCTGGCGCGGAGTCGTGGTGGGCATAAAGATCTTGCCCTCGATCCCCAAATGGTTGCAGGAATAGGCGACTCCCTGGGCATGATTTCCTGCGCTTGCGCAGACGACGCCCCGGCCCCGTTCCTCCTCCGTCAAACTTTGAATAACGTTGTAGGCACCGCGTATTTTAAAAGATCGGACGACTTGAAGGTCCTCTCTTTTCAAATAAATATTGCAGTCGTACTGCCTGGACAGAAGCTCGCTGCGCTGAAGCGGCGAAGGCTCAATCACCCGGCTTAGCGCATGGTTGGCGCGTATGATTTCTTCAACTGTGACTGTGCTCGGATTGCTCACGACAGGACTTCCTTTCCGCTGTGGTAATGGTATTCCGATTATTGTAGCACAAGTCGGGGTTTTAGCGCTTGTCTCTGCCGAAAATAAAGAAACCCGCCTCCCGGCTCAATCCGGGAAACAGGCTTCAGATGCGGAAAGGCGATGAACATCACCCTGGGGCGCCGGGGCAGATCATGCCGAACACCGACACAGCGCTTAGTCCTCCAGCTCGGAAGCCGGGCGTCTGCGCCTGAATTTCGCCAGAAATTCGTACACGACGGGTACGATGATGAGCGTCAGCAGCGTCGACGAGATCAGCCCGCCGATCACGGTAACGGCTAGACCCTTGGAGATGAGGCCGCCGCTTTCGAATCCGAAAGCCAGTGGCAGAAGGGCGCCGACGGTAGCGAGAGCCGTCATCAGGATAGGCCGCAGCCGGGTAGCGGCCGCCTCAAGGAGCGCCTCGCGCGTTCTCATGCCGGTCTTTTCGTTATGAATCACCCTGTCCAGCAGGACGATGGCATTCGTGACGACAATGCCGATCAGCATGAGCGCCCCCATCATGGCCGACACGCTCAAGGTCTCGCCTGTCACAAGAAGGGCGACAATAGCGCCGATGATCGTGAAAGGCAGCGAAAACAGAATCGCAAACGGAGTCAGCGCCCCGCCGAAGAACATGACGAGCACGAGATACACGATAGCGACGGCCGCGACCATAGCTAGACCGAGCTGGGAGAAGGTCTCGTTGATCTGTTCCGTTACTCCTCCGAAATCGACGCGTACGGAAGCAGGAAGGCCGAGCTTGTCAATCTCGCTCTTCAGTCCTGTCGAGGCCGCGCTCACATCCTTGGAAGTAATATCGGCCGACACCTCGGCGTACAGTTTCGTATCCCGATGGGTAACCGCATGGGGTGACTGCCCCTCCTCTACTTTGGCCACGTCCTTAAGAGGGACCTCCACACCAAGCGGGGACGTGATGGTGCTGTTCTCGATCGCCGATAGATCGGCGTACGTTTTTTTGTCGGCTTGTACATAAACCTCGACCTCTTTGCCCTCGACACCGATCTTGGTCAGAACGGGACGCTCGCGTTCCCGTCCGAAAGCCGTGGCGATCTGTCCGGCCGTCAAGCCGAGCTTACTGAGCTTGGCCGGGTCGGCGACGATCGTGTACTGGTCGTATGATTCCGAGAGACTCGAGCCGACCTTATCGAATTCCGGCCGGTTTTTCATTAGAGCCTGAATTTTATCCGCAGCCGCACGGATTTCGTCCAGCTTCTCTCCGTAAACGTAGAGGCTCAGCTTGCTGCCCCCTACGCCGCCTCCCATATCCATCGGCTTCCAGCTGCCGGGAACGGTATCCGTCAACCCCTGGACCAGCCTCTGTTTCTCAGCCGTAAAATCGGCGAATTCGGGATCGTATTCCACATAAAAAAGCGCGGACTTGGACGGCCCGGGCGACATCGGATTCTGGCCGCCCACCGAGTACTGCAGATTTCGGACCCCGCTGCGTCCAAGGACATATTTCTCCGCTTCCAGAGCCCTCCGCTTCACATCGTCCAACGTCTCGCCCGGAGAAGGCGTGTACGTCACCATCGCATATTTCTGCTCTTCCTCCGGAAGAAAGCTGACGCCGACCCGTGTAGCCAGCAGAAGGCTGCCGGCGAGAAGGAGAATAGCCGTGCCGAAGGCGATGAGTTTATGATTCAACGTTTTGTCCAGGACCCGCCTGTAAAAGCCCCCCAGACGGCCGGTTTCGTCATGGCCGCGGCGGCTTTGGCCTTTGCCGCGGACGCGTAACCGGACCGATTCGGCCGGGTCCATGCCAAGCGGAAAGCCAGCGGGCGCGCCTCCTTCCGCATAGGCGGGAACCGGAGCCGGCCCCATGCGCTCCAGCCTGCGGCGGAACATGGAATGCCCCAGCATCGGCACGATGGTGATCGCGACTAGCAGCGAAGCAAGGAGCGCGAACACCATCGTCAGGGCGAAGGGCAGGAACAACTGCCCCACTGGACCGCTCACGAAGCCCAGCGGCAGAAAGACCGCAATCGTCACGATAGTCGACGAGAGGATGGGCATAAACATCTCCCGCGTCGCTTCGCGGATTAGGGCTTTGCCTCGCAGCGGATCGGACGGACTGGACATCCGCCGGTAGATGTTCTCGATGACGACAATCGAGTCGTCGACGACGCGGCCGATGGCGACTGTCATCGCTCCCAGCGTCATGATGTTCAGCGTGATGTCCATCTGCTGCAGCAGCAGGATGCCGATAAGCAGCGACAGCGGAATCGAGACAATGGAAATCAGCGTCGTCCGCCAGTTGCGCAGAAACAGCATGATGATCAGTACGGCGAACAAAGCGCCGAATACGGCCTTGCTCAGCATCGTGTTAACCGAATCCTCGATCGGCTTGCCTTGATCGAGCATGATCACAGTCTCCACGCCGCTGTTCGCCTGCTGGAACCCCGCGGCCTTCGCCTTGACGGCGTTCACGACGTCCACCGTGTTCGCGTCCGGCGCCTTCACGACCTGGATGCCGATGGACTCCTTGCCGTTCGTGCGGGAGATCGAGTCGGCCCGGTCGGCCAGCTCGATTGCGGCCAGCTCGGCAAGCTTCACGGTCGGCAGACCGGCCGCTCCCGCTGCCGGAGGCGCTGCGCCGCCTCCCCTGCCGGTGCCTGCGGCGCTGCCCGGGACGGCTGCCGCACCTGCACCGGGTGCTGCACCTGTGCCCGGTGCCGCGCCCGACGCCGCACTGCCGCCGGCGGCTCCGGGTGCTCCGCCTGCACCGCCGGCTGCCGCTCCGCCGGTGCCTGCCTGGCTTGCGGCGCCCTCCGAACCGGCTCCGCCGGGAACGAGCGGAATCTCCAGATTCCGCAGGTCTTCTATGCTCTTCACGTTGCCGTCGACGACGAGGGTTTTCTCCGTCCGGCCTACTTCATATAGGCCGAGGGGGACCTGTACAGCCGCACCCTGGATGATTCCTTTGACAGTCTCCTCGCTCAGTCCGTAGGCCTTCAGCTTGTCACGATCAAAAGTCAGCCGGACTTCCTGCTGGTGCTGGCCCGAAATCTCCACGCTTGCCACGCCGGGAATCCCTTCCAGCGCCGGAAGCAGATCGCTTTCGATCTGCCGGGTCAGCTCGTCCAGCGACTGCTTGTCTCCCGCTACACTCAGCGATACGACCGGAAATGCATTTATGTTGATTTTGGATACTTTCGTTTCCTGCGCACCGCTGGGAAGCACAAAATCGGCGACCGCTTCTTTCACTTCGGAAGCGGCCTTGTCCATGTCCTTCTTGTACGAATATTCCATCACTAAGGAAGATACGTTTTCCATGGATGTCGAGCTTACAACGTCTACACCGTCCAGGCTCCGGACCTTCTGTTCGAGAGGGCCCGTAATCCGGTCGGCCACATCTTCCGGTGCAGCACCGGGATATACCGTTGTAACGGTAAGAACAGGCACTTCCAGATTCGGAAGCGTCTCCTGCTTCATGCTGAGACCCGCGTAAATACCCGCAGCCGTCACAAGAATCGTCAGCAGCCAAATAACCAGCTTATTGTTCAGAGAATACCGGATAATTCCTCTCACTATTTTCACTCCTGTCTGTTCGTCTGATATGTGCGCTGTAAAAACAGTGACTCCTTAAATAAGGGTAATCCTGCGAATCTCCCTGAGCAATAGAGCCCGACTCAATTCCTGCAAGTTACGGAGGTCTCCTGCCTATTCTCCTTTTTTCCCAAAAAAAAGACTGCCGAACCCGGCAGTCCCATAATTTTTTATTCAGTTGTGCACAACGAAGGTTAACGCTTCTGTAAATACCGGTAGAACGCTGTCGCCGCCTGAGCGCGCGTCACTTCAAGCTTCGGACTGAACTTGCCGCCGTCCGCGCTCATGATGCCCATTCCGGTCACGATTGCGGCGTTCCCGATGTTTTTCAGCTCGGAAGCATCCGCAAAGTTACGGTTAAAGACGTTATCGAACTCCGTCAGCTTCTTGTAGTTCAGCGCACGGACGATCAAAGAAGCCATTTCCTCACGGGTGATCGGCTGGTCCGGATTGAACTCATCGGACGTCCGGTCGATCCACTTGCGGTCCAGAGCCGTTTCTACATAGGAGAAGTACGCGCTGCTTTTCCCCACGTCCTTGAACGAATTGCTGCGGCCATCCATCGCTCCGGCCGGATAATACCCGCCGCCGCTGTCGGCGATGACGAGCATCTTGATGAGCTCGCCGCGCTTGATGGACTGGTCCGGCTTGACCTTGCCGTCTTTCACTTCGAGGGCTTGATAATCAAGCATCAGTTGGAGCTCATTTTGCGCCCAGTGGCCGGCGATATCGTCAACTTTCACCGGCTCCAGAGAGATCACCTCACCGGTATCCCGGCTGCGCCATTTGCCGCTCTCCGCATCAAGGAAATACGCGGAGTTTTCGTATTTGTTCTCCAGCGTGTAAACAAGCTGAGCTTTCTGATTTTGGCTGTCCGCCGGATATTTGGCGGAAGCTACGAGAACGTTGTAACGCTCAATAGGAATTCCCGGCGGAATTTGACCTTCGATGCCGACGCTCTGGTAAACCAGGCGAAGCTGATATTGGGAAAGCAGAAGCTCTTTCGCCTTGTCTTTATCCAGAACGGCCGGTTTCTTGGCCGGGAACGCCAGCTTGCTAATATTCACGTAGCTGTTCTGGACTTCGCCCGTCCGTTTATCCACGCCTACATGGATATTGTCGTTCTCTACCCGTACTCCGTCAACGAACCGGGAGAACAGGAAGGTATACGTATTATCCTGGTCGATCCCGACGATTTTGCCGTCCGTTTTGGGAGCTTCCGTCGTTTCCAGCACAAGCTGATGTGTATAAGAAGGGATCGTTTTCTTGACGAAATCAACCGCCTTCCCTTTCGCTTCTTCAAAAGAAACTTTAACTTCCTCCGGCTTGATCGTACGGCTGGAACTATAGTCATAATTAGAGAAGTTCGTCAGTTCACCGGTTTTGGCGTTGATTGCCAGAGACACGTAACCTCTGTTATCCTTCGCTCCGTCTTTGCCCGGGAGCGCCCATTGGAAATTCCAGTTAGCTTCCGTCTGTTTCGTGGATTCGTTCTCGTATTCGCTGTAGTTCGCTTCTTCAAGCTTGGCATCCGCCGGGATTTTAACCAGCTGCTGGGCCCGCTTAAGCGCGGCTTCCTTCGTCGTTACCGCCGTTCCCGTGCCGCTCTGAGGCTGTTCGGTCAGTGCCCTGACGGCGGCGGGAGCTTTGCTCTCATACAGCGGCTTGCCCGTTTTGGCATCAATCTGAAGCGCCGCCATGCTGTAGGAAATCGCCGGTTTGAGTTCCTTCGACTGGTAAGGAATGAGGTATTGAAGCACCGGTTCCGCTTGATTGCGGAATGCTTTGTCAGCCTGCTCCGAGGTGATGACGCCTTCCTTTTTATCGAAAGCCGCATCCTTATCCCAATACACGCGGTAATCGGAAAGACGGCCTTCGCTGTCTACGGCCACCGTGATATTGTTCTGAGGGAACGGAACACCGTCCACCACTCTTTCGAAAGTAAACCGGTAATCTTCGTATACAGTCAGCGGAGTTTTGCGTGAAGATTCGCGCAGGTCGTTGTATTTCACCTGCTTTTGAAGCTCGGGACTTAATTTCGCTATGTAATCGGATGCGATTGTTTTAGCTTGATCCAAGCTGGTTTTCGGCGGGTAAACGGGCTTGCTGTCGGGATTTTTGCTGCTGAAATTGTACCCGAGCAAAGCGCCGGAATCCGCATCCAGCGTATAGGACAAATAAGAATAATAGTCTTTCTTCTCTTTATGGCTGAAATTCAGGTTCCAAGCCTTTGCTGGCTTGCCGCCGAACCCCCGGGACACGCTTAAATTAGCTCCCTGCAAAGAGAAGCCTTGCGGCAGGGCAACGTATTTTTTAGCCAGCTCGACGGCCTGCTCTTTAGTTACCTTTACCTCTTCCTGGGAAATGTCGATCTGCTCTTTCCCTTGATCCGAAACCGGATTCGCAACAGATGCGGACGCCCCCGTAACCGCTTTGCTCGCCATAACCGGCGTAACCGTGCCGAACAGCAGTGCGGAAGTGACCACTGCCGTACCTGCTTTCAGAATAATTTTCAAACGGACCTGCCTCCTTCGAATAGGTGGAATGGAACATACTGGATTCCAGTTCTCACCATCTGAGACGGACAAATCCGGGCAAAGGTTGCGGAAGAATCCCCCATTCCGTAACCTGTTACTTTTTTGTCATTTCTCTACGGTTTGCGGTAGGGCTCGTAGCCTTCTTCTTCCCTCTTCATATCGTTAAAATGCCGCCGTCCAGCCGCTTGATCCCCCTTACGGAAGAAAGATCCTCGGCAAGCTTCAAACAGGCGAGATCTTTACGTTTGGCCTCCACCATCACATCCAGCCGGTCCAGTCCTTCCTCCTTGCATGCTTTCAGAAAAACAAGCAGCGGTCCCGCTTCCGCATAATCGGCATGGGAGCGGAAGTCTTTGTCGTTCTTCGGCGAGGAAACATGAATTTTCATCGGCCGGTCCTTCCATGTCTCCGCGATTTGCGGAATCAAATCGATACCGGCCCGGGAAGAGGGATTGCACCAGTCGTGATGAAGATCGAACATCATGGGAACCCCGCTTCGCTGACACACGGACAGCGTTTCTTCGGCGGTGTAGGTTTTATCGTCATTTTCCAAAGTCAGCCTCTTCAAAATGCGCCCCGGTACCCGCGGCAGGTTCGAGACCAGACGTTCGGCCGAGGCCCGTTTGTCCCCGTAGGCTCCGCCCACATGAATATTCATGATGCATTCGCCGCCCATCCCCATGCCGTCGAGAATGTCCGCATGATAGTCCAGGTCGCGTATCGCGGCTTCCACCACCGCATCCGAACCGTTGAGCAGCGTAAACTGGTTGGGATGCATGGACAGCCGGATATCGTGGCGCCGGGCAAAAGCCCCCAGCTCGGCAAGCTGCTCCCGGTACACTTCCCTGACACCGATATGGACATCGGGATGGGTGGCGAGCGGGATCAGCGAGGAACTGAGCCGGTACAGGCGGATCCCGTGCGCCGCATTATAATAAAGAATTCTGCGCGTAGCTTCCAGATTGCGACGCCCTACCTCGATCGCCTTTTCGAGCGATTCTTCGTACGGTCCTTCTTTGAACCGCTTATAAGTAAACGTAGAGCTTGGTGTAGTGTGATAGATAGCCAACGCCTGCGATACGTAGCCGATGCGAACCTCCAAGCTTCTCACCTCTTCTTCAGGTTTCCCGTACCCAAGCTTTTTACCCCGGCGCTTCCGAGTTGTATCTCCTGAGTGAGTGAAGAGGTTGTGCGAATTTGGCAGGCATACACCTTCCGGGGGCGGCAGATATTATTCCCGTATGGTTGTCAGCCTGGGCGTGCCGGAGCCGGGCGCCTCGATAAAACACAAATCTACCGCATTCCGCAGGAGGGTTCCTTCATGTCTACGCTTCTTTATATTACGGCACATCCGCATGACGACCGGGCTTCTTACAGCATGGCCGTCGGCAAAGCGTTTCTCGATGCTTACCGCGAAAATCACCCAGAAGACGATATCGTAGCCCTGGACCTGTATAAAGCGTACATTCCGCAAATCGATACGGACGTGTTCAGCGGCTGGGGCAAGCTGCGCTCCGGCAGTTCGTTTGATCAGCTCTCGGAAGAAGAAAAGAAAAAGGTGACCCGTTTCGGCGAACTGACGGATCAATTTGTGGCGGGCGACAAATATGTTTTCGTCACTCCGATGTGGAACTTCTCCTTCCCTCCCGTTATGAAAGCCTATATCGATACGATTTGCACGGCGGGCAAAACGTTCAAGTATACGGAGAAAGGCTCGGTCGGCCTGCTCACCGGCAAAAAGGCGCTGCACATCTACGCATGCGGCGGCATCTATTCGGAAGGTCCAACAGCCGGCTCGGACTTCGGAAGCCCGTATTTGAAAACGATCATGACGTTCTTCGGCGTGCCGTCTTTCGAAACGCTTTATGTGGAAGGCATGGCCCAGTTCCCCGACCGCGCCGAGCAGATTAAACAAGACGCCATTAAAAATGCGCAGGAGAAAGCACGGACGTTTTAATCCAAAAAGACTCGTACCGGCAGTGCGGATGAAGAATGTTCCGTCGCTGAACAGAGAAAAACCCGTAAATCGCAGATTTACGGGTTTTCTTGCGTTCATGGACGCCGCGGCGTCCCGGATAGGAGCGCTAAGCTTAGTAGCGTTCGCGTCTGATCAGCGAAATGTTGTACGCCGACACCAGCAGACCGACAATTCTCGTTACATAACCGACGAGCGGAATGTAGCTGAGGAAGGCCAGCACGATGTTGACGACAGCCGGCAGCAGCGTCCGGTTGCTGTTGATCAGGCCAATCACGGCGCTCACGAATACGAGAGGCACCACCCAGCCGCCGGACCATAGGAATCCGAACGGGATAAGGCCGACTACATAGCCGATGATAATTCCGATTTCCACAATAAGTTGAACCACATTCAAAACGCGTTTCGTTTCCGAACTCACGATAAATCCCTCTTTTCGCAGGCGGCCGGCGTGTTGACGAGTACGCCCCGTCCTATATAATTTCCAAAATGCCAGGGTGTGACTCTCGGGCTGGACAACCTTGCACAAACGCAGGAGCAGTCTGCGAATCACGCAAGCGTTTCACCCCGATTCTTATTCCCCATAATTTAATTTACGTACCGGGGCGTCTACGCGTTTCATGCGTCCGCCTTATTTTCTCCTAATTATACCTTAATTTTTATAAAAAGAGACCCCATTTTTTTCCGGGCTCAATAGAAAATATATAAAAGCGAAGGGAACCGCTCATCCCGTGTCCTCGGTGAGCCGTGCGAAGTCTAGAAGCGTACCGCGGCACCGTTCATCCGTGTGAACCCGGCGGGCAGCGATAACAGGCCGGGTTCACGCCGAGGCATCGCGGCTTTTTACGTAGAAGCCGCGATGCCGGTAGTTACGCCGCCCGGCGCAGCGCCGCCGCCCTGCTGCAGACGATACATCTGGGAGTACCGCCCGCCCATTTCCAGCAGTTCCTCGTGATTCCCCCGTTCCACAATCTCACCGCGGTGCAGGACCAGAATCAGATCCGCGCTGCGGATCGTAGACAGCCGGTGCGCGATGATGAAAGTCGTCCGGCCTTTCTTGACGACATCGAGCGCGGCCTGGATCACGGCCTCCGTCTCCGTATCGATGTTCGCGGTCGCTTCGTCCAGGATCAGAATCGCCGGATCGAAAGCAAGCGCGCGCGCAAACGAGATCAGCTGCCGCTGCCCCGCGGAGAGCGTGCTTCCTTTTTCGAGCACGGGCTCGTCGAAGCCTCCCGGCAGGTTGGCGAATATGCGCTCGCCGCCGACATCGCGCAGCGCCGCGTTCACCTTCTCCCGGGAAATCGTGCCGTCCCCGAGACTGACGTTGCTCGCAATCGTGCCCGTGAAGAGAAACGGATCCTGCAGCACGATTCCCATGTGTTGACGCAGAAGCTGCTTGGGCATGGCCGTGATATCTTGGCCGTCCACCCGGATCGTTCCTTTCTGCGGATCATAGAACCGGAACAGAAGGTTCATAATGGAGCTTTTGCCTGAACCGGTATGGCCCACGAGCGCCACGGTCTGGCCCTGCTTCGCATCGAAGGAGATGTTCTTGAGCACGTAATCTTCCTTGTAAGCGAAGGAAACCCGCTCGAAGCTGACATCGCCTTTGTAACGCGGCAGCCGGCCTTCGGTCACATCTTCTCCCGGTTCATCCATCAGCTCGAACACGCGTCCCGCCGAAATGATCGATTGATCGAGCGTCGCAAGCTGATTCACCATCCCGGTGATCGGCTGGAAGAGCCGGTTCAAGTAATCGATGAAGGCGTACAGCACCCCGAAGGAGATTACCGATTCGGCTCCCGTTCCCATTGCGGCGCCTCCGAAATGCCAGAGCAGCAGCGCGAAAGATATGTTCCGCAGCACTCCGACCAGGTTATGGGAGGTGAAAGCGTTCAAGCTTTGCAGCTTCTGCTGGTGCTTGAGATAATCCTCGTTGAGCGTTTCGAACTCCTCCATCGTTTCTTTCTGACGACGGAACGCACGGATGATCGTCATCCCCTGGATGGCTTCATTGATCATCCCGTTAATGTCGCTTAAGCGCGATCGGATGATTTTGTTGTACCGCGAAGCGTACTTGCGGTAAACGATGACCCAGACGACCAGCAGCGGGACGATCAGAAGACAGATCGCGCCCAGCTTCGGGTCCAGAAGAAATAGGGCGATAAAGATACCCGTGATATACACGAAGCCGGTGAAAAAGTTCGCCAGAACCGTCACAAACAAGTCGCGCACGGCCTCGGTATCATTGGTTACCCTGGATACGACCTTTCCGGCCGGAAGATTGTCGAAATAATGGATGGGCAGCCGCTGAATTTGCCTGTACACATCCAGCCTCAGCTTCTGGATAACGCGGTTCGCGGAAACCTGAAGCATATACCGCTCTCCGAAAGTGAAGACAGCCGCTACGGCCAGCAGCCCGAGATAAAGCAGGGCAAGCTGGATTAATTTGGCCAGTTCCGGCCGGTAGAACACATACAATTCGCCTTTGGTCAGCGACTTCGCCTCGTATACGGCGTTCTCTCCGCCTCTCGTAACCGTCAGCTTGCCGTCCTGCCAGGACCGCTGGCCGTCGAAGGCGATCGGCCCGTTAACGAAAACGAATCGCGTGCCCACCTGAAGCAGCCTGGCTTCGTCACCGCGCACTTCGCCTTCCGCGAAACGGTCTCCGCGTTTGTAAAAGGCGTCCCCGTAGGGCACCGTGTCCCCTTTTGCCACGGTATTCCCGGCATTGCCGGTTTCCTGCCGGACTTTGTACCAAGACTGCTCGATCCCGAGAATATGGGTGTCGATCATACGCTTAGCGATAAAAGGACCCGACAGCTCTGCCGCTACCGCGACGGTAAGCATAATAAGAGCAAGAATAAACAATTTTTTATGATGAAGTGCGTACTGCACCAATCGTTTGCCTGTGTGCAAGGCCGATCACCCCGCTTCCGTCAAATTGGATTCGACCTGCTGGCGCTCGTACTGTTCCTTGTACCAACCGCCCAGCGCCAGCAGTTCTTCATGGGTTCCCGCTTCGACAATCCGGCCCTCGTCGAGAACAAGAATCCGGTCCGCGTGCTCGATGGCGGACAGCCGATGCGTGGAGATGAGCGTCGTTTTGCCGGCACGCTCCCGCCGGATGTTCTCGATGATTCTCGCTTCGGTCCGCGCATCCACGGCCGACATCGCATCATCCAGCAGAAGAATCTCCGGATCGGCGATCAACGCCCTCGCGAGCGAGACACGCTGCTTCTGGCCTCCGGACAGGGCTACGCCCTTCTCACCGACAAGCGTGTCGAGCCCGTTCGCCAGCGTACCGATGTCCTGCGTGAAGGCGGCCCGTTCGATCGCCTGCAGTACTTCGTCCTCGCTTGCGTCGGCCTTGCCGAATTTGATGTTCTCCCTTACGGTTTTGGAGAACAGAATCTGCTCCTGCGGCACATAGCCGATCCACGACTGCAGCTGCTCCAGCGGAATCTGCTGGATGGGCACGCCGTCGATGGTGATCGAGCCGCTGCCGGTCGGGTACTGCCGCAGCAGCTGCCGCAGCAGCGTAGATTTCCCGCTGCCCGTCCGGCCGACTACGCCGAGGGTCTCCCCCTGACGCAGCGTGAAGCCGATGTCCTCCAGGTTGGGAGTAACCGAGGACGGATATTTGAACGCGGCTTCCCGGAAGCCGATCGTGCCCGGCTTGGCATCCGCCGCCGGCTGCGGGACGTCCTGCACATCGGGCCGGTACCCCAGCGTTTCGTTGACCCGGTCCAGAGAGGCGTTGCCCCGCTGCAGGATGTTGATGAGCTCGCCGATCGCGAACATCGGCCAGATCAGCATCCCGAGATAGATGTTGAAGGACAGGAGCTGTCCCAGCGTAAGCTCGGTCTGAAACACGAGATACGCGCCGTAGCCAAGACCGATCAAATAACTCGCCCCGACAAGCAGCTTGATCGTCGGATCGAACAAAGCGTCGATTTTCGCAACCGCAATGTTCTTGTTGTACACATCCTCCGTCAGCTCGCGAAAGCGTTCCTGTTCGTTGGCTTCCTGAACATACGCCCGCAGAACCCGGACGCCAGACGTCGCTTCCAGCACCTGATC
Organism: Paenibacillus sp. JT31N7; assembly: GCF_059692095.1. Classification (NCBI taxonomy): domain Bacteria; kingdom Bacillati; phylum Bacillota; class Bacilli; order Caryophanales; family Paenibacillaceae; genus Paenibacillus; species Paenibacillus sp. JT31N7. The sequence goes on along the minus strand of NZ_JCAUAT010000004.1, from coordinate 377,969 downwards.
GTTCATCTGACCGAACGCATCCTGGGCGATCGTGTACCGCTCATGAATCGTTTTGCCGTAAAACTTCATGGCCAGCGCGATGAATGGAAGCGGCAGCAGGGCCGCAAACGTAAGCTTCCAGGAGATCGTGACGCCCATCGTAAAAAGAATCACGAGCATAAACGCGCTGGAATCCACCAGCGTCAAAATACCGAAGCCCGCCGTAGAGGAGACGGATCGGAGATCATTGGTGGCGCGTGCCATCAGATCGCCCGTCCGGTACTTTTCGAAAAAGGTCGGAGTCATCTTCAGCAGATGCCGCATAAATCTCGAACGCAGCACGCGTTCCACCAGAAAAGCGCCTCCGAACAGCTGGTACATCCAAACATAGGTCATCAAATAAATAATTACCGTAATTCCCAGCGTCCACGCGATCATGGCGATCAGCCGGTCCGCCGTAATCGAACCCATATGGATCTCGTCGACCGCGTAACCGAGAATCTTCGGAGGAATAATTTCCGCGATACCGGCGACGATCAGCAGCGTGATCGCCACGGTATAGCGGATCCAGTGCTTTTTAAAAAACCAGCCGAGCTTCTGTAAAATACTGAACAAACAGGTCACCTTCTTTCTTTGTCCACGAAAAACGCTCTTTTTCTTTGCTTCCGTGTTCGTTTCTATGTAGAAAAATGAGGGCGGTCTCCTTGCGAGACCATGAAAAAAGGACGCACCGTTCAACTAACAAACGGTACGTCCTCAAAAGCGCGGCAAAGCCTGCGCTCATTAAACCGGCTGCGGGCAGCCATTATTACGGAAATGCGGGCGTCTGAACGCCGCTATCCCGATGTGTGGTTTAACGGGTGTACCGAATATTCAGCTGTTCCCTTGTTCACTGCATACGGACGTAGTCCATGGACAGGCAACATTCTAAACATCGATACCACCCTTTCTTCTCCGGTCATTTTTCTGCGCTTTCGCGTCAACTTGGTGTGATTGTATCACCCGTTGGAAAGGAATGTCAACCCGAACAAGCCGGAGAAAATCGTTATAACCAAAATGGAGCAGTGCCTTCCGAACGGGCCTTTCTGTTCCGTTTATTCCTTTTGCAGATAGCGCTTATCCTTTAGAAAAAGTCTCCAAAACAGATAAAACACGGGAACCAGAATCGCCGAGCTCACGATATACCCGATGAAAAGCGAACGGAACATCGTCGGATTCGTAATCCCTTCGTCGAATGTCAAATGAGGATAAACCATGTAAGGCATGTGAGCGGAAAAATAAGCATAGCTCGCCAGTCCGTACTGGATGATGACCGTGATGATCGAAGCCCGCGGGTAACCGCTGCGGCCATCCGGCCTTCGTTTAAGCAGCAAAATATAGGCGGCGATAAAAGCGGCCACCGAAAGGCCGAACCAGAGGGCGTACCGCTTGAAGCCCTCCACCATCCACGGCGCATGCTCCGAAAAGGTGCTGACGGTGAGCAGGGCCATCAGAAGGTTGATGGGCCCCCAGATAATCGCGAGCCTGCGGTAATCGCGGTACGTCTCCTCGTCTCCCGCCTCGCGGGAGTAGTCCGCCAGGAAGAGCGCGGACATGAACAGCTCGGTAGACAGCCCGAAGCCGAGATGCGCGTACTCCGTCGAACTGGTGAACAGTTCACCGAGATGAAGGACCGGCACTCCGTCTTCGATGGTGACGAACCCCCCCAGCGTGATCGGCAGCACGCTGACCAGAAGTCCCGGGATAAGGAGACCCGTAATCCCGGAAACGACCCGCAGCAGGCGGCCGTGCTTCGCCACGGAGTAGGCGTAGACCATGAACGTGCTGCGGACGAGCAGCAGCAGGAGAACGAGCGACACCGGCACGAGCAGGGCCGCGCCGAGCATATGGGTCGCCTTCGGGAAGAAGCCGACGAGGGCCACGACGAACAGAACGAGAAACACGTTCGTCACTTCCCACGTCGGCGACAAATACCGGTTCGCCAGGGCTCCCGCCTTCGTATGATGCTGCCCGCTGAAGTACATCGACCAGAAACCCGCGCCGAAGTCGATGGAGCCGAGAATCGAGTACGTGAACAGGAATACCCAGAGTACGCTGACCGCCAAAGTTACGTCGCTCATGTAATCGCCCCCTCGGCAGCCTGGGGCTGGTCTCCGTTCGCGGCGGCAAGTCCGAGCGCTTCCGATACGGGATGCCTTTTGAAGTAAACATGCATGACGATCGACGTCACGACAAGCAGAAACACGTAGACGGACACGAACATGACGAACAGGGTTCCGATGCCCTGGGACTGCAGGGCGGCTTCGCTGGTCCGCTGCACGTGGTAAACCGTCCAGGGCTGCCGGCCCGTGCAGCTGAAGATCCAGCCGATCTCGATGCCCAGCATGGAGAGAGGCCCCGAAGCGACAAGGACGGTCAGCAGCCAGCGCGGGTAGGGCTTTTTGAACCAGATGCGGATCAGCAGGCCCAGAAAGGCCAACGCGAGCAGGAACATGCCGATGAACACCATCAAGTTAAAGAGGGTGTGAATGTACAGCGGCGGCCAGTTCTCCCGCGGGAATTCGTTGAGGCCCCGGACCACGGTATCGAAACGGTTCCCTGCCAGCAGGCTGAGAAAGCCCGGCAGCTCGATCGCCCCCTTGATAGACTGCGTCTCTTCGTCGACTTTACCGAAGATGGCAAGCGGGGCGTGAGACTGCGTCTCGAACAGCCCTTCGGCGGCGGCGAGCTTTTCGGGGATGTTATGATGCAGCATCTGGGCCGTCGCATGTCCGTTGACGGCCGTGAAGGCGGTCATGATGCCGCCGAAGATGAGCGCAAGAAACAGGCCCTTGCGGTGGTAATCCGCTTCGCGGGGAGCTTTGCGCGCCTTCAGCAGCTTGTAAGCCGCCACGGAAGCGACAGCGAAAGCGCCTGTCATATAGGCGGTAGACAGGACGTGCAGCGCCGTCGACCAAAGGCTCGGGTTGAACACGGCCTCCCACGGGCGGATGTCGACGAAGTCTCCGTTTGCGTTGATGGAGAACCCCCGCGGCGTGTTCATAAACGCGTGCGCGTCCGTGATCATCACCGCCGAGGCGCTGGCCCCGATCGCGACGAAGATGACGCTGACGATCCGGGCGGCCGGAGGCAGCCGGTCCGCCGCGTACAAGTAGATCGACATAAAGAGGGCCTCGAAGAAAAAGGCCCACATTTCGATCTGAAACGGCAGGGCGATCACCTGTCCGACGATCCGCATGAAACCCGGCCAGAGCAGAGAGAGCATCACGCCGACGATCGTTCCCGACGGAATGGCTACGCCGAGCAGAATGCCGGACGCTTTCGTCCACCTTCTGGCGAGCACCACGTAGTCGCGGTCTTTTTTGACATGATACATAATTTCCGCAAACACGATCATCATCGGAAGCCCGACCCCGAGTGTCGCAAAAATAATATGAAACGCCATTGACGTGCCGAACAAGGCCCGCGCCATCACGACGGTATCCATAGATCCACACTCCTTTTGTAGCCACCTGGCCCAATTCCTTCCTGTAATATGGGTCAAAAAGGAAGGAAGTATGCGTTTGGGGCACCTCGGAGTACAACAGTTCCTGACTTAGCCTTTTGGCTGGAGCAGTTATAACGGAGAAGAACTGTCCGAAAGGTGATGAAATCTACCTTTAGACAGCTCCTTTAATAGGGACACTATTTATTTTTGTTCATTCGAAAATGTGTAGAAACATCTTGCTCTGCCGCTTTATCTACCATTGTTTTTAAAAGCCGGGCATCTTCTTTATGGTCGGTTTTCCATTGTTGCGCATTAAAATCTGAAGGAGAGATAGATGGAAGATCGCTTGAGTTGACTATTTTTTGCAGCGATGTCTCCAGTTCTTTTGCTCCCTTTTCCACTTTCTCCAGAACAAAAGGTATTGCAGGAGCACCGAGCTCCATCAATTTCTCATTTTTCCATTCCGCAGACTCTTTGGAATTCACGATTTTCTCTACCTTACCGGGAACAGCTTTCAAATGGAGTTTCCAAGAACGTGTAAATTCTTCCGGATCCGACCATTTAAATTCACTTTTCTTCAAGTCAACTCTGGCAATTTCTTCAGCTGCCGCCGCCAACATATATTTATCCAGTCCAAAACTGTTCCCTTCCATAATCCGCTCTTCAATAACAGGTAATGCCGGGTAACCCATTTTAACGATTCGCTCGTATTCTTTATTATTTTTGATAAATGCATAAGGGTTCGAACTAAGACCTAACGTAGGGTCTTCTTTTGTTAATCGGTCTATTTCTTCTCGCATATCGGATAAATTTATATAGGTTGGAGTAGATAATGAGGCTGAGGTTGGGGGACTGAATAGATGGATATAACCCACGCCCATGAGTAGTCCCGAGAGTGCACTGACCATTATTGTTTTTTTCACACATATGCCTCCTAATAGTAATATTGGACTGCAGGTCCGTATCCGGCCGAACTATTATAAGGACTTAGTGAATAAGTGGTGACCAACTCAGCAATTCCCCATTTTGATTTAGTCGTACTAGAATCAAGTACTCTCGCAATATGACCCACCGATGAAAGCGACTTGCCATAAGCAATAAGCTTAGGTGGATTGTTGGGATTTCCAGTATTCCGATCAGAGTATCCATAACTTCTTAAAAAGGATGTCATTTCAGTTGCTGTAGCATCACGGTCATATCCCGAACTCTTCCAAGGCCAAACCCACTTGGTTGTTTCATCAATGGCATAAGCAAGACAGTTATAAGGAAACAAATGATTACCGTCCGTCCCTGAGTTAAAATCTGCAGAGTATGAAACCCCGTTTCTAAGATGCTCCCGAAACCAGGCGTCTGAATGATTCGTTACTGCAAAAACAGTGCTACCAAAAGTAACTATCATTACAGTAAAAAAGACGACAGCCAGTCTAACCTTTTTCACGATCAAATTAATCGCTCCCTCATCTCATCTATTCGTAATTCGGCTTATGGCTTCTGGATGAATCTCCTTAAGAAGGGTCATTAAGTTATCTGACAGCTCACTGTAGCGCATTTCATCGAAAGGATAAGCATACAGCTGTGAAGTCCGTATGGCGCGCAGGTTTTGCCACTCCTCACGTTCCTTAGGAGGAACATATTCAGGTGAACGGAAGTAATTTTGGTATAGAATCAGATCCGGATCAGCCTTAAGCAGTTGCTCCAGTGTAACTGGGATACTATCCGGGTTTTGGTTTTCTAGCCAAGGTAAAATATTTCCTCCTCCGGTCAAGGAAAGCATATCGTCTTCCAACGTATTTTTTCCCACGCCTATACTGGTCACTTGATTATTCTTGGAAAAAGAGCGGTTGTACCCCCGTTCCCAGTAGACCTTTTTCATCGGCAGTCCCTTCCGGGCTTCCTTCACCTGTGCGATAACCTTCCCCAACTTGTCCGATGCCTGTTCCGCAAGCTCTCGCCTGTTTAGAATGATCCCGACTGTAAGCATGTCCGAAGCAATCCGGGCGATCTCGGTATGCCCTGTTACCCAGATAGGAAACCCCATTGTTCGAAAGCTTTGTATATTCATGCACATCTCCGAACCTGGATAAACCAGCACGGAAGGAGCAGGATAGAGGAAAAAATCCGGTTTAGATTTTGCGATAATCCGTTCCCTTGATCCCCACAAACTGCTTGCCGAATCTTCCGTTACTTCGACGATTTTATCGCGTGCGCCAATGACCTCCATAAAGTCTTTAAGTTCAGCATTGTCTACCGCAACTCGTTGGGGTTCGCTCGGAATAGTAACTTCTTCCCCGCAAGCGTCCTTCAAGACCAGAGGATAGGTCGTTTGCTTAGCTTTTGGTCTTGAGACTAGAGAATCGGGAGTGGCAGCAAGTTGCGGATTCAGGGACTGCTCGTTAGAACAGCCGGAAGCGGCTATTATACTTGACAGCGCAACCAACTTGACCAGGAAACACCAACACTGCCCGACACGTTTATGTTTAATTTGAATAGGTGCGGCCTCCTTCCTAATTCTTTTCCATTACAACAATACAATTTTTTTACATATTTGTAAGTCGAAAAGCATAAAGAATGCATAAAACTAGGGTGATTTGATAAGGCTCCATCTCAACAGTTTTGTTTACATCAAAAAAAACCACCCCGGCCGAAATAGCCAAGGCAGCTTAATCTTATTGCTATTTTAAAAATCGAAATTGTCCGGGTCCGGACCCACACGCTGATCCAGATTCAAAGCGTCGATACGCCCTATCTCTTCAGCGGTAAGTTCGAAGTCGAAAATATCGGCGTTTTGCGCGATACGCTCAGGCGTGATGGACTTCGGAATGGTAACGATTCCGCTTTGGACGTCCCAGCGCAGCACGGTCTGAGCCGGGCTTTTGCCGTACTTCTCGCCGATCTCGATCAGCACCGGGTTATCCAGCAGTTGGCCCTGCATTAGCGGGCTCCATGCCTCCAGCTGGATGCCGTTTTTGCGGCAGAAATCCCGGAGGGGCTGCTGCGTCAAGCGCGGGTGGAATTCCACCTGGTTCACGGCCGGAACGATCTCGCTATCTTTCAGGAGATCTTCCAGATGATGAACATGGAAGTTACTCACGCCGATAGCGCGCACGCTTCCGTCACGGTACAGCTTCTCCAGCGCTCTCCACGTTTCCTTGTACTTGCCCTTAACCGGCCAGTGAATGAGATACAGATCTATGTAATCCAGACCAAGCTTGCCGCGGCTTTCTTCAAAAGCCTGCAGGGTCGTTTCGTAACCTTGATTGGCATTCCACACCTTTGTGGTGATAAAAAGGTCCTCGCGCTTGGCGCCGCTGTCTCTGATCGCCTGGCCCACGCCCGCTTCGTTCCCGTAAACTGCCGCCGTGTCGATGCTGCGGTAACCCACTTCGATGGCGGTGCGCACGGCGCGCTCGACATCTCCGCCTTCCGCGGCTTTCCACACCCCAAGCCCGAACCAAGGCATCCGGACATCGTTGTTCAGAACGGTTGTATCGTTTAACTGTTTCGGCATTTTGACCAGCCTCCATTGTTCTTCTAGGTTTACAAGGCATATGACGTCTGCTTGTTTCTTTTTTATGATAGCACAAAACGAAGGGACGAACTAAAATCATACATGTTATAGCGGCCGCCGAAGGACTGCAAACCCGGTTACGGCATAAAAAAAGCCCCATTCCCCTCAGTCTGGACTGAAGGGAATGGGACCGCCTGTACCTGCCGGGCAGGGAAGCTTCAGGACCGCGTACTGTTGTGCAGGTCTTCGATCTCCTGCCGCAGGCCTGTTTCGACTTCCTCGAATGCAGCCTGGTTAAAGCTCAGCGAAGCGTCCTCTACGGCGCGTTCGGCATGCCGGATAGCCTGATTCGCCTGTTCTTCAAGCTTGGCTGTCGGATGAGTCAGCGCTTGGGAGACGGCGTTGTGGACCTTTTCCAGCGAATTTTGCGCTTGGGAAATCGGGTTTTGCGACTGCAGACTGGAATCGCGCTCGGTCATGGTTGAAGCCTCCTTCGTCTCGATAGGAATTTCAGACTTCTATAGGATGAGGCAACCTTACGGTGTTTATGCTCCCGATCCGAATGCGGACTAAGAAATGATTCCGACCGAATACAGGAAAATAAGGACGATCAGCGGCGGAATTACGATGCGGAGCAGGAAAACCCATACCCGCAGCAGCGTGCCTTTGAGTCCGGCCTCTTCCATGGCGCGTTTCGAGGCATACGCGATAAAGAGCGTAACGACCAGGCCGCCGATAGGAAGCAGGACGTTGGAGGTAACGAAGTCCAAGGAATCGAACACCGTCTTGCCGCCGATTTTGAAATCGCTCAGAACACCGCCGACCGATAAGGCCGATGGCACCCCGACGATAAAACAGACCGCGGTCGTCCAGGACGTCGCCTTAAGCCGCGACCATTTCCAGCGATCCATCGCAAAAGCCACCGGCACTTCCAGCAGCGATAGGATCGACGTGAAGGCGGCGATGGCCAGCAAGACGAAGAACAGGCCGCCGAAAGCCGCGCCCAAAGGCATCGAAGAGAATGCCGCAGGCAGCACGACGAATACGAGTCCGGGTCCTTGGGCCGGCTCCAGGCCGAACGAGAACGTCGTCGGGAAGACGACGAGGCCCGCGATAAGGGCGTAAAGCAGATTGCCGCCCGTAACCGCTACGGTCGCCCGTCCCAGGGACTGCTCTTTTTGCACATAAGAGCCATACGTAATCATGACGCCCATCCCGACCGACATCGAGAAGAAGGCTTGCCCCAGGGCAACGAGCGCGGACTCGCCCGTCAGCTTGCTGAAATCCGGCTTCAGGAAAAATTCGATCCCCGCTCCGGCTCCCGGAAGCGTCAAAGCGCGTGCCATCAGAATGAGCAGCACGACCGCAAGTGCGGGAATAAGCACCTTGTTGAATTTTTCGATACCGCCGGATACTCCCCGGGCAATTACCCAGCCGGACAATCCCAGAATGAGGAACTGCCAGGCAATCGGGCTGTACCCGGAGGTGAAGGTTTGAAACTGAACGGCGTAATCCGTTCCTTTGTACAAAGCTCCCGTAAAGGAACTAAGCGCATAATGCAGCGTCCAGCCCGCAATAACGGAATAAAAAGACGTGATCATGAAGGAACCGAACACCCCGAGAAAACCGAAGAAGCTCCAGCGTTTGGAACCCGACAAATTAAGAAAAGAGGTAGAGGCGTTCCCCCGTCCCGCGCGTCCTATGGCCATTTCGGCCAGCAGCACCGGCATACCGACGATGATGAGACAGATGATGAACAGCAGCACAAAAGCCGCTCCACCGTATATCCCCGTTATATAAGGAAATTTCCATAGATTGCCGAGACCAATCGCACTCCCGATCGCCGACATGATGAAACCGAGGGAAGAGAAGCGCTCCCCGCTCTTTTCACCGGCTGCCGGGCCTGAAGCTCTCCCGTTTAAATCTTGTTTGCTCATGCTTTCACCTGCTTGTATGGGTCTAGGATTTTAACGGTCTGTATATAAACAGAGGTTTATTCTATCGGAAAGGAGAAGGTGTGTCCAGTTATTATTGACCTATGTTCAATAAATCACTATAAGTTCTTGAGGACTATAGCGACAAACCAAAAAACGGCCGCCCGCAAGGGCCGCCGCTTCACGATCTATTCGATTAAACAGGCAAAGGCGTCGGTTCGGACAAAGGCGAATCCGGCGACGAGACTGATTTGGTGTTCACGTAATTCACCATCTCCTCACATCCCGGAAGTCTCCGTCCTTTACCGAAAGGCACGCACGTAGGCGTTCCGAAAATGGGATCGCGGACGAGGCGGCAGTTCAAACCGAACACGTGTCGGACCAGTTCCTCCGTCACGACTTCTTCAGGCTTGCCCGCAGCGTAGACCTTCTTGTCGCAAATAGCGACGATATGGTGCGCATAGCGGCAGGCCAGATTGAGATCGTGGAGAACCATGACGATTGTCGTGTTTTCCTTCTCGTTGAGCTCCCATAGAAGATCGAGAATTTCGATCTGATGCGTCATGTCGAGATACGTCGTCGGCTCGTCGAGCAGGATCGTATTGGTCCCCTGCGCGAGCGTCATGGCGATCCAGGCCCGCTGTCTCTGGCCGCCCGACAGCGAATCCACCTGGCGTTCGGCCAGCGGAGCCATGCCCGTCGCTTCCAGCGCCTTGGTTACCGCAGCCTCGTCTTCCCGGGTCCACTGCTTCAGCCAGTTCTGGTGCGGGTAGCGCCCCTGCTTCACCAGCTCGAAGACGGTCATTCCTTCGGGAGCGGTTGGGCCCTGCGGCAGAATCGCCATTTGACGCGCGACTTCCTTGGTGGACTGCTTCGCGATTTCCTGACCGTTCAGCAGCACGGCACCGTTCTTGGGCTTCATCAGCCGGGCCATGGAGCGCAGCAGTGTCGATTTACCGCAGCCGTTGCAGCCGATCAACACGGTAATCTGACCTTTCGGAATCTCCAGATCGAGATTCTCGATAATATCCGTTTGATTGTAAGAAAGCGTCAGCGACTTGGTTTCGATCCCAGACATACGCTCAATCTCCTTTGCCAAGAAAAAGTGGTGTTCATCAAGATGACCAGAGGCTAAACCGTTCAGAGCGGCAGTCGGCGCTGCGGATACCGGCGTGATCCGGCTGCCCGCCGAAAATGCGGATGACAGCAGCCGTCTCTGGGCGCAGCGTCTCACTATTTATATACCGGATAATTCGTCTATGTGTTCCGGGATTTATACAGCAGATAAATAAAATACGGGGCACCGACGCAGGCCGTAAAAATCCCGGCGGGATAATCGTGCGGCGGAAACGCCGTGCGGCCGATATAATCGGACACCAGCACGACCAGAGCGCCGAACAGCCCCGAAGCCGGCAGCAAAGCGCCGTACGCGCTTCCGACAAGCCGCCGCGCCATATGCGGCGCGATCAGCCCGACGAAGGTGATGCCTCCGCCGAAGGCAACGGCCGAACCGGCAAGAGCGGTGCTGAGCAGAATCAGCACGACGCGCTGGCGGTTCACCCGGCTGCCCACGCTGGTGGCGACCGAATCGCCCAGCGCCTGGACGTTGAGGCTGCGCGCCATGTACGCGAGAATCGGAATCAGCACCGCCAGCCATAAGGCCAGCGCTCCGACATGGCTCCAATTCGAGCCGTACACGCTTCCCACCTTCCAGGTGACGGCCTGCGTAGTCAGAACCGGCGGGGCGAGCAGGATCAGCATCGTGTTCACCGCGGACAGAGAAGCCGCGATCCCAATGCCGATCAGCACGAGCCTCACCGGCGGCAGCCCGTTCTTCCAGGCCAGGGCCATGATGGCCAGCGCCGTCAGCGAGGCGCCGGTGAAAGCCGCAAGCGGCAGCCACTGAGCCTGGGAGAGGAACGTGCTGCTCGTGCCGGTCGTCATCACGATGAAGGCGACAACGAACACTCCGGCACCGTCGGTGATGCCGATGATATCCGGGGACGCCAGCGGATTGCGGCTGACGCCCTGCAGAATCGCTCCGGCCATAGCCAGAGCCGCTCCTACCATGACGGCCACGAGAACCCGCGGCAGCCGGAACGTGTTAATAACGAGCGCATCCTGCGGCGTGCCCATCCCGAACAGCGTGCGGAGCACCTGCAGCGGGCTGATTTTAATCTCTCCCGTGCCCGTCGAGACGAGCATAAGGAGGAAGAGCAGCACCGCCAGGATCGCAGTGACGAGCAAAGCCCGCTTATCCAGTACGAATGAGACGGACGGCCATTTTAAACGAATGTGTTTGTAGCGGCTCATGAGGAAGTCTTAAACCCCCTCCGCGCGATATAGACGAAAAACGGCGTTCCGATAAAAGCCGTCATCACACCGACGGGAACTTCCTGCGGCATAATGATGAAACGCGAAAGCGTATCGGCCGCCACCAGCAACAGCGCGCCGCAGATTCCCGCGTACGGGATAACCCAGCGGTGATCGAAGCCGACGAGAGACCGGACAAGGTGCGGCACGATAATGCCGACGAATCCGATCGGGCCCGCCACGGCGACGGAGCCTCCCGCCAGGAAGACGACAACGACGGCCGCGATCAGCTTGATGTAGACCGTACGCTGTCCCAGCCCGACGGCCACGTCCTCGCCCATCATCAGGACGTTGACCTGGCTGGACAGCAGCAGGGCGACAAGCCAGGCCGCGCCCAGATAAGGCAGCACCGGGAGCAGAATGTCCAGCTTGCGCCCCTCGACCGATCCGGCCAGCCAGTACAGGACGTCCTGAATGCGCGTCTCGTTGGAGAGCAGCACACCCTGCGTGAGCGAGTTCGCCAAGGCGGCAACCGCTGCGCCCGCAAGCGTCAGCTTCATGGGCGTGAGCCCCTCCCGGCCCACGGAGCCGAGCAAGTAAACGACCGCCGAAGCGATGGCCGCTCCCAGAAAGGCGATCCACGCCAGCGTGGACAGCGAGCTGATCGACAGCAGAGACATGGCGATCACGATGAGCAGGCCCGCTCCCGCATTAATGCCGAGAAGCCCGGGCGAAGCGAGCGGATTCTTCGTAAGCGCCTGCATCAGCACACCCGCAATAGCGAGGCTCGAACCAACAGCGGCCGCGATCAGCGCCCTCGGCATCCGCGCTTCGCGGATGATCAGATGCTCGTTGGAGCCGTTGAAAGCACGGTAGGCATCCCAGGCGGTATGCCAGTTAGTGCCCGTATATCCGTAAACGATGCTGCATCCCATAGCAAATATAAGCAGGGCGGCACCGGTCAGAAGTCCTATGGTTTTGAAAGTGTTCGTTCTTAGAGGCAAATCGGCAAACCCCTTTGCTAGTACCGGGCATACGGACAAACCCTATATACCCTATCCCTATTCTCCCTTTAGTGTAAAATACCCCCCGCCCAATGTCAATGAAGTTGATAATCATTATCATAGTTAAACGGGACGATTGTACTTATTCTTATCTAAGAAAAAATACCCATTCGCCCGGGTTCGGGCGAATGGGTACGGCTTTGCAGGCCCGCTATCGGATTTCCGATCCGAGCGCGCGGGCGGCCAGCGCCAATGCGCCGCAGATTCCGGCATTGTCGCCGAGCTGCGGGTATACGACGTAGTCGGCGATCCCCGCCATAACTTCCTCTTTCTGAACGTAGCCGTTCAGAAGTTCCTGCAGGCGGGCGTGGATTAACGGAAACAGCTGCTGCTGTTTCATCACGCCTCCGCCCATGATAATCTTCTCCGGCGACAGGATCAGAATGTAGCTCATCAGCGCCTGGGCCAGGTAATCGGCTTCGAGTTCCCAGGCTTTGTGGTCCGTGCCCAGCTCGGTTCCCTTCACTCCCCAGCGCGCCTCGATGGCCGGGCCTGCCGCCAGTCCTTCCAGACAATCTTTATGGTAAGGACATTTTCCTTCGTAAGTGTCTTCCGCATTGCGGCGTACGAAAATGTGGCCCATTTCCGGATGCGTGAGCCCGTGCACGAGCTTGCCGCCTACGACCGCTCCCGCTCCGATGCCGGTTCCCACCGTAATATAAAGGCAGCTCTCCAGCCCTTTGGCCGCTCCCCAGGTCGCTTCCCCGAGCGCCGCGCCGTTCACGTCCGTATCGAATTCCATCGGTACGTCGAAATGCTTTTTCAATTCACCCAAAATGTTATAGTTGCCCCAATGCGGCTTGGGGGTCGTTGTAATATAGCCGTAAGTCGGGCTCTTCTTATTCGGATCTACCGGCCCGAACGAGCCTACGCCGAGCGCTTCGATTCCTTTGCCCTCGAAGAACGCAAGAACGCTGCCCATCGTCTCTTCCGGAGTGGTCGTCGGGAAGCTTGCCCGCTCCAATACCGTGCCATCCTCATTGCCTATCGCACAGACAAACTTGGTTCCGCCTGCTTCAATTGCTCCTAGTGTACGCATCTGCTGTGTCCTCTCCTCTTCCGGTTACGAAAACAGACGGTCAGGAGAACGCGTCTCCCGGCCGTCTGTCCTGTTATGCCCATTGTAAGAGATGCCGGATGGACATGCAATCGTTCCTGTCACACAAATCCGACTATTTTCCGAAAACCATCGACCGGACCGCCTTATTCAAACGCTCCGCATTCGCCTCGGTATGCACCGCGTCGTTCAGCCTGGCCGTGATTACGTAGACCTTCCCGTTTCTGGAAAGTACATACTCGGTTTCCTCGTAGCCGACTTTTTTCACCGAGTAATGAACGGTAAATTTGCGGGCTGTCGTACCCAGCAGGCTGACATCCTCCGCTTTGACCTTGTAATCCGCATCGGCCTCGGCGCTTTTCTCGTGTCCGGCGTTTATTTCCGCGGCTTTCTCCTGCCAGTCGGTTTCCTCCTCCACGTCTACGGCAAAGTATCCGCCGGTGAAGGTATAGAAAGAAGCGCCGCCTTTTTCGAAATCCGGATCGTCATAATCTTCCGCATATTCGCGGGTCCACGTTTCCGGTATTTTCACCGTATACCCGTAGTCCTCATCGGCATACCGGATCGTCCGGTTTTTGTCCAGGATTTCCTGCTCGTCCTGAATGAAGCCTACGCCAGAGTCCATTTTTTTCACATCCAGCCGAATGGAGGAGATAACGGTTCCGAGCAATTTGTCTGCTTCGTCGGCCTTCAGTTCTTTCGGATAATGGATCGAGAACTTGTATTTGTATCCTTCTTTCACCAGGTAAACATGGTGGATGCTTTCCCATTTGTCGCCCATCGTCGCGGAGAACGTGACCTCCCGGGACTCCGTACCGTCCAGTGTCCCCTGCTTTATTTCCGAAGTTTCCCTATAGGAAGGCGCAAAAGTTTCTTCGAAAGCCGTTTTGTCCCGTTTCACCCAGGCATCGAGCGTGTCTCCAGTCGTTTGGGAAGTCACTTCGATGGAGATGCCCTGGCTCATGGTATCGTTCGAATACTGGACATCGGTCCGGTAAGGCGACTCGTTCCATTTATCGGGCAGGGCAAAGGTAAGCCCGTATTCGTTCGATACCTCGTCCCCGCCGCCGCTTTTTGCCTTGGCAATGTCCTTGAGCTTGGAATCCTGACGGTCGAAAGCGGTCCGGAAGCTGTCCAGCAGATCGCCGTAGCTGTTCGGCCCCGCTTTCGTGCCGTTCTCTTTGTCCTGGCTGTAGGTCAAAGCCAGCCCGTACAGCTTGTCATGGTCCTGATAAAGCCGGATCTGGTAGACCATGCCTCCCAGCTTGCCGGTTACTTTGGCGTACGGCTGCGCGCCGCTCTTTACGTACTGCTTTTCCAAAATCGTGCCCATTTTCAGCTCCGCAGCCGTCTTAAGCAGCATGGCAGGCGAAAGCTCGTCATCCTGATCTTCGACGGAGACGGACAGCGTAAAGTCGCCTTTGGCGTCGGCAAACCGCACCACCGTGCCGTCCGCGCTCTGGAACTGCTTGACCAGCCCGCTCGGATACTTCATCGACCAGTTCAGGCTGCTATCTCCGATTTTCGTCTTGCCCCGGTCCGTATTCAGTCCCGTACTGTCGGTAGTGTCTGTCTGACGGGCATCCTCGGACTTCTCTTCTCCCAGTACGACCTCGCGGGTTACCATCTTGCCTCCCGCCTGCATAGTCAGCTTTACGCTCTGTCCGGGCAAGTACTGCTTCAGAACTTCGTTGTATTGGACGGTCGTGTCTACCGCCTTGTCACCGACAGATACCAGGGTGTCTCCCTCTTCGATACCCGCCTTTTCGGCCGGCGAACCCGCTTCCACATGCGAAACCGTCAGGCCGTCATCGGAAGGAAGGCCGACGGCCGCTTCCCAGCTTTCTTCCAGCTTCAGCCCCAGAAACGGGCGCTTCACTTTACCGTAAGCTTCGAAATGCTTGAGCACGTAGTCGACTGTATCCATGGGAATGGCAAACCCGAGATTGTCGACCCCGTACTCGGAGTATTTAAGCGTGTTGATGCCCACGACTTCGCCCTTCATGTTCACGAGAGCGCCCCCGCTGTTGCCCGGATTGATCGCCGCATCCGTTTGAATGAGCCTGTATTGATCGTTGACCGAGCGGTCGATGCCGCTCACGATCCCCACGGTCACGGAGTTGCGCAGCGCGAAGGAAACCGGCGTACCGATCGCGACGACGGTCTCCCCCACGCGAAGGCTCTTCGGATCGGCGAACGAAGCCGCCTGAAGGCCGGTCGCTTCAATCTTGACCAGAGCCAGGTCGCTCTGTTCGTCCAGATTGGTCACCTTGCCGGTATGAGACTTGCCGTCGGATGTCACGATGACGAGGTTGCTCATGCTTTTCACCACATGCGCGTTCGTCACGATGACTCCGTTCGATTTAATGATCACTCCCGTGCCGTGCGCCAGATCGTAGCGGTCTTTATCTGTGCCTTTATCGGTTTTGCCGCCGGTCGGCTTGCCGATGATGGCCACTACGGACGGCGATGTGCGCGTGATAATCTGCGGCAGTTCATCCGAATTGACCGCGGCCCGCACAGGCGTACCGAACCCGAAGCCGGAAGCGGCCGCCAGCATGATTGCCAGCATAATTCCGCACAGCCGGAAGGTATTGCGGTTTAGCATTTCTTGACCCCATTCCCCATGAAAATTTTGGTAATCTATGTATTCCGCTTCAAATCTAGCACATTCCTCCGAGGCGGGCAATGGAATTTTTTCATAGCAAAACATCTCGCGCCGGACGTTTGCCCGGCACCAAATGCCCAGCCGGCACATACAATACGGCAGCTACTATCCTAACTCCGTTTATGGGAGGAACCTTTATGATTACTTATGTCGTGCAGCCCGGCGACACGCTGTATCTGATCGCAAACCGCTACAACACAACGGTGGAAGCTCTTCTCCGTGCCAACAACTTGTCCACCCCCTATGTTTATGTGGGGCAGACGCTGTATATTCCCTCCCCCGGACCGGTACCGGGTCCGGGGCCTGCACCGGGACCAGGACCCGGCCCTGGCCCTGGCTTCGGGAACCTGGAGCAGCGCGTAAACCGGCTGGAACGCGAATTCAACCAGCTTAACCGGGAGCTGGGCAGACTCACGCGGGAAGTCAACCGGCTTGATCAGCGGCTGGATCGTCTGGAGCAGCGGGTTACCAGGCTGGAACGCTAAGACCGGTATCCCGCGGCGGCAAAAGGACTTTGGAGCGTATTCGCCTCCAAAGTCCTTTTTGTTATTACGGCGTGTGATGGCCCATAAATTGATAACTTCCTTTGGGGTGCACATTCCATTCTCCGTACTTGGAGAACTGCTTCGATCCGGTAGAAACGCCGGACTTTCTAACCAGCGTCCCGCCGTTAGGCAGGAACTGCGCCGTCGAAGTCGGATCTCCGAGCACATCGACGACCTGGCCGTCTTTTTTCAATACAAGGGCCACCGTATTCAATTCGGCGGGATTATAAAATCTGATCCCGTCTTCGTTATAATAGGTTGCTGTCGTTTTATCAAAGAAAGAGTAAAAAATAGAATCAATAAAAATGTAAGGAGTAATAAGCGGTTTGCCCGGCCCCTGATCAAGAAGCGCCTTGCTGATCACGTTCATTTTCCCGGTTTTTTTCATATATTGATGCACTTCGAGGGTGTAACCGGTAGGCTTCTTGTTCGGATCCATATCTCCGCTGTAAAAGAGTTCGATGGCGACCTCTCCGTTCCCCGCGTCCAAATATTCCGAGAAGAAAATTTGCGGAACGCCCTGGGCTTCAGTAACGACCCGGAATACGGCCGCTCTTCCTTGAGCACCGATTACCCACATATAAGGGGTTTCGTTACCCAGCATAACTGTGGTCCCGTTAAAAGTCATCGGGCCGCTGACGATCATATCGGCCGTTCCTCTGTATACGCGGAACGAGTTCTCCCCCGGAAACAGCTCGGCCAAATCGTACGTGAGCGGATCTCTTATACCCTGCTTGGTCCGTACGGTAACGATCTCGTTGTTTACGAGCTGAGCCGTGCGCACGTTGATCCGCAGCTCGGCGGTCCCGCCCCTACCGTCGTCCGCCGTAACCGTCACCTGGCCGTCCGCGCTTCCCATGCCCGGATTCAGCGTCAAGACACTGCCCGACACGGCAGCCGAAACGACGGCCGGAGAAAAGCCAGACACCGTGTACGACAGCGCATCTCCGTCCGCGTCCGCGAAGTACGAAGCGAGATCGAACGTCCGCACATTCGTGACGCCCGGTGTAAGGAGCTGATCGGGGATGGTTTTCACCACCGTCGGCGCGCTGTTCAGACGCTGGACGACACGGATAGCGAACTGCGTGCTCTGATCGCCTTCCACCGGGTGATAGACGCTTAGGGTAACCGTAGCCGTCCCTTCGCTTACCGGCATCATAGTCAGCTTTCTGTCCGACAACAGAACCGTCGCAACAGAAGTATCGTACGTGCTGGCGGTTACCGTAGCAGCATAATCGAAGCCCGCCAGAAGGACGGTCAGATCCAGCAGTTTAGGCGTACCGAGCTCCACCGTCTGATCCGGGATCGTGCCCAGCATATTCGGCATACGCACGTTGACGGTAAAGGTCACGGAGGCCTCGCCGCCCCGTCCGTCTTTGGCGATGACCCGGAAAGCGGAGGTGCCGACCTGAAGGGCGTGCAGCTTCAGCTTCTGTCCGGCTACCTCCCAGGACGCCGTACCCGGAACCGATGACTGGACTTCATAGGTCAGAGGGTCCTGATCTCCATCCGTAAACAGCTGCGAAAGATCCAGTTCGCCGTCCGCTCTGCCCGCAACGAGGTACACATCGTCCGGATTCCGGACAGCCGCCGGCGCACGGTTAACGGATACGGTGAAAGTGGCGCTCACCTCTGCGCCCTTGCCGTCCTTGGCCGTCAGCTTAATCACGGCCTGCCCGCCTTGGAGCGCCGTCAGCAGCAGGGTATCGCCCTGCCGGACCGCCCCAACGACGGAAAGATCCGATACGGTATATTCGTAAACAAGCGCATCCTGATCCGGATCGGCAAATACTTGCGCCAAGTCCAGAGCAGTATCCGTCTGGCCTACGGCAAGCAATCTGTCCGCAGGCTGCCGGCTCACAACGGGAGACTGGTTGAAGGAGCTGACGTGAACGGTCACATCGGCGGTGCCTTCCCCGCCTTTTCCGTCCTTCGCCCGCAGCTTGATCACGGCCGTGCCAGGCTGGCTGGCCTGGATGGTCAACAGGCCGGACTGGACACTTGCGGCGGCAACGGCCGGATCGCCGGACTCCACCTCGTAAGTGAGCGCGTCCCCATCTCCATCCGTGAACACCTGCGAAAGATCGAGAGACGAATGGGCGGCTCCCGGAGCCAGATACACGTCAGCGGGATTTTGCGATGCCGCCGGAGGCGTATTTACCGTGAGCCCGAACGTAACCGACGCTTCGCCTCGCGTTCCGTCATTCGCCACGATATCGTTCTGGGCCGTAACCGTTACGGACGTGTGCCCCGAGCGGAGAGGGGTCAGACTCAGCCCGTCCCCGTTAACCGACACATCCGCGATGGCCGGGTCTGTCGAGGAAGCGGAATAAGTCAAATTCCGCAGCGCCTTGTCGCTGAAATAATCGCTCAGCCGCACTGTGCCGGCCGCTCCGTTCAACTGGATAAGCTGATCGGGAATGGCCCGGGCGACCGGCAGCGCATAAACGGTAACCTTGACGGACCCGCTGATTTTATTGCCGTGCTGGTCGTCGACGGAAACTTTAATGGTTGCGGAGCCGCTTGCCGCAGGCGTCAAAGTTGCCGTGTTGCCGCTCGTTGACACGGTCACGACCCTGTTGCTGCTGGAGATGGCCGAAATTTTCAGGATGTCTCCATCGGGATCCGTAAAAAATGCAGACAGGTCGATCGAGGTCCCCGTGCCCCTCTCCATGAAGATATAGTCGGCGAACGGAGTCACCTGAACAGGTGCGCCGTTGGACGAACCCGAAGAGGAGGAGCTCCCTGTGCTGCCGGAAGGAGCCTGGCTTCTCGTAACGGCCGAGGCAGGTACACCCTGACCCAGCGAAACCGCCGTCACTTGGGCCGACGATCCGATTACCACTTGGGAGGCCGCATTCGAGACCTGCAGTTGGTCAATCGTTCCCGTGCCGTCGATGATTACGGAAGCCGAACCCGCAACGTTCAACTGCCTGATCGATGCGCTTCCTGTAATCTGCGCGGACTGTGAGCTCTGTACCGTAACCTGCCCAAGCGATCCATGCAGATCCACTTTGGCGGAACCGTCGGACAGAGTAAGCTCCGGCACCCGGGCTTCCACGCCGACTTCCAGTTGGGCCGAAGACCGGATGTCCATCTGCCGGACAACGGTGTTACCCGAGGCTACGATCCGCACGTTTTCTTTAAGAACCGTCAAGCCGTTCAGCTCGGAATTTTCAAAAACGACCGTATTGTCGTCGCCTCCGGCTACTCTCGTCTGCCCTTTAACTTCGATACCGCTTGCGTAAAAGTCGTTTTCCAGCCCCTTCGCGACGGTTAAATCCCCATTGATTTGCAGGCTGGTCACAGACAAATAATTATTGGATACGATCAGATCCCCAGGTAGGACGGCCCCGTTCCCGTCCAGTACCAGATTGCGGGAAAATTCCTCTTCCCCTTCCCCGGCCGGACTTCCGGCTGCGCGCAGTTCAAGCGAACGGATCGCGTCGATCTTGCGGCCGCTCCCATGAAATTTCAGCTTGGCTTTAGAAAGAACCGCTTTGTTCTTCTCCGTAAAAAGGGCCGCCGTCTCTTCGGACAGCTCATATACGACACCGTTCAGTTGGATGTGGCGGGAATCTCTGATTTCCTGGAGGATCATGTCATGTTCGACGGAAAAAAAGGTGGCCAGCAGCATTTCGGCCGCTTCGCCGCGAGAGACGGTGCCTGCCGGGAGAAAAGAGCCTCCGGCAAGCTTCATGGAACCTTGTTCCAGACTGGCCCGGACGTAAGACTGCGCCCACGGCGCGGTCCGATCCCAATCCCCGGGCAAATCGGACAAACCGGCCCCTTCGGGGGAGAGCTTGGCGGCGCGCATCAGCATGGCCGCCATTTCCTGGCGGGTTACGGGAGCTTGAGGGCGGTAGTTTCCTTCTCCGTCGCCTTGGACGATATCGGCTTTGCGAATCGCCTCAATATAAGGACTGCCCCAGCTGCTTGCGGAAACATCTTTGAATGACGAGGATGGCGCGTCCAGCGGAAGCTCCAGTGCATGTGTAAGGAGAACCGCCATCTCCACCCGGCTCAGCGGATCTTTCGGCCGGAAAGCGTCCGCAGCTCCGTCAAAAAGCCCCAATTCGACCGCCCGTTGAATACTTTGCAGCGGATTTCCGGTTATGCCCGAAAGATCGGCAAACCCCGCTTTCCCGGCTGCGGAGGCGGCGCTTACGGCCGATCCTCCCGCCGTTCCGGCGGAAGCTGCCAGAGCGCCTGCCATCAAAACAGATAAAACTTGTGGGATTTTTCGTATCTTTCTCATCTTTCATCTCCGCTTTGGTTGAATTTTCTTAGTTGAATGATCCGGCTCAGATTCACAGAGGATTCGTCGCAACAGAAGCTTGTCCGATTCTTCTGAATATCACGAGTTTCATTCTTTACGGCGTTTTCCGATTCCTCTTTAAAACGACAAAAAAGCCATTTGCCCCCTAAAAGGCATCATGGCTCCTTCGTTTGGATCAAGGATCAGAATAAGTCCAGCTGTCTCGGAGCGAGTCCCTGCTCGTCTTCAATGCCGAGCAGCCCCATCATCTCCTTGGCGTTGGCGGCTGCATCCCCGCCGGAGTTATTGTTGAAAATAACCGCGACTTCGCGGCTGCTCCTTTCCAGCACCTTGAGGCGCTCCTTCCACTCCAGGAGCTCGGCCCGGCTGTAGCGGTACAGGTATCGCACGTCGCGCCAGCTCTTGCCCGGAGGCGCACCGACCCAGCCGCCGTCGTTGCGGCCGTGGAACCGGACCAGCGTCAGATCCGGATTGGCGGCGCGCAGCACGATCGGCACCGACCCGCTGCCGACCTGGGGCTCGTCGCAAACCGTGTGAATCCAGCCCTCCTGCTCCAGGAAGCCGAGCGTGCGCTCCCGCACTTCCGGCGCATACCAGCTGCGGTGCCGGAACTCCACCGCAAGCGGCAGCCCGTCCAGGAGGCTCTTCGCTTCGCGGAGCGTGTCCACATTTTCGCGGATGCAGTCAAACCAGGGCGGGTACTGGAGCAGCACCGCCGTCAGCTTGCCCGCCTCGCGCATCGGTTCGATGGACTCGGCGAAAGCCCGGAACATTTCCTCCGTGCTGTCAAAAGGATTTTTCCCGCGCAGGTGACCCGTCATGCCCTGGTACGCTTTGACGACAAATCCGAAACCGGGCGGCGTCTCCTTCACCCATTTCTGGGTATTGCGCAGAGGCTGGACGGCGTAGAAAGAGCTGTCCAGCTCCACAACCGGAAAGTGTGAGGAATACACTTTCAGCTTTTCTTTTTTGTCCGCAGGAGTCGTATAGAGATCGTCATGATCTCCCCAGCCTGCCAATCCGATTCGTATCATGCCAATCCCTCCTCCGGCGGCGTCCTTTATCCGGCTGCAAGCAGCCTCTTTTTTCCATTTTAACACATAAGTACGATTACCCGAATTCCCCCGGATTGTCCCAGCCTGGATCAGATTTTCCGCTTGAAGATCCTTTTGACCACAAGAACATTCGCCAAAAAGTCCAAAAACAAAGCCGCACGAAAAAGCACAGGAGAAAACAACGAAGCAGCACAAAAAACGCCGGAGAACGATTCCCCGGCGCTTTCGCCGCTAACTAGCTGGAACAATTAACGGACGGGAGAAGGACAGAATTCGTCTTTCACCGTATAGCAGTAGACGTGCTTAGGCACGGGCACACAGTGATGACGGTTGACGATTTCGATCGGATGAACGACTTCTACGATTTGCGGGTGATAGAAATCTCTGTAAACTCTCGTCGGCGGATCGAACACCTGCTTCTCCGGGCAAAGACAGTGATTATGGTGGTGGTGATGATGTTCACTCATATTGAACCTCTCCCTTCGGATATTTCTAATTCAGCATACGAAAGGAGAGACATTTATGCCTGTTCACTTGCCTATGGGGCGGAGACTTTTTTCCGCTCTTGTCCCAGGGCATGCCCATAGGCGGCGGCCCTTATAAGGGCAGATGACGCGGCACATGATCGTGCGGCCGTGTGCCTGCTGTCCGGTAAGTCGGCAGCAGCCGGAGAAGCCGGCATCCGAAGCGGCCCTTGTTATTGTCCGAAGAGCATACGCACCCCTTCGAGAGCAAGCCCGATAATAAATCCGCAGACGGCGCCGTTGACCCGGATCCACTGAAGGTCTTTACCGACCTTGTTCTCGATGAAATCGATCAAGGCGGCATTGTCCATCTTGTCGATATTCTCCCGGACAAGAGCGCCGATCTTGGAATGGTTGCGCTCTACGAATTCCGTAATCTGCGTCTTCAGCCATTCCTCAAGCTTGCGCACAGTATCTTCGTCGCCGCGCAGGCGTCGGACCCCTTCCTGGAGCAGCGGCATGACGGTCTCATCCAGGAGAGGACCTTCCTGCAGCTGCTCCAGGAGCCGGTCGCGCCAGCTTTCGATCAGAGCGGCAAGCCGCTCCTCCAGCCGGAGCCGGTCCGGCAGCTGCTGCGCCAGGCTGCCGACGGCTTCGTGCAGCCGCTCGTTGTCTTTGAGGCCGGCCAGCTCCCGCCGGACGAGGTCGAGCAGGCCGGCGCGGTTGCGGTGGCCGGGAAGCCGGAGGGCGGCCAGGTTATCGAGCAGCGCATGCTGAAGCATGCCGCCAAGCTTGTCCCCGGACATAAATCCGAGGAGAGCATTCTTGGCGAAGGCCATCAGCCCGTTCATCTCGATCCCCTGGATAACCCCCTCGGCAATCTCCCCGAGGAGGCGGCGCGTCTCGGCCCGTACGGCCCAGCGCTCGGCACGGTCGATCAGGAAATCAACGGCCGGCTCCTCGTAGCCGTGCGTCAGCACCTGATCGACCATCAGCCCGACAGCCGCGGCCGGGTCCATTCTGCCCGCCGCCTGCCGGATCTGCTGCGAGGCGAAAGCCGCGATCTGCTCGGCGGGCAAACGCTCCAGCGCGTAGCGGCAGGCGCTTCGCACCGCCTCGCGCGCGCCTTCCGAGCCGAGCGCCTCTTCCGCTTTGGCGAGCATGGTCTCGACAAGGCGCATCTGGCCGATCCGCAGCGCGATGCTTTCCTTGCCCAGCAGGTTGTCCTCCACCGCGGAAACGACCGCCTTGGTCAACTGGGCCCGGTTGTTCGGCAGCAGCGCCGTGTGCGGGATCTTGATCCCCAGCGGGTGCCGGAACAAGGCCGTAACCGCAAACCAGTCGGCGAGTCCCCCGACGAGGCCCGCTTCGAAGCCACTCTGCAGAAAGGCTCCCGCGGTATGCGGAGTGAAAGGAAGCGTGGCAAGGAAGCCCGCTCCCATCACACCGAGCGAAACCGTCGCGATATGTTTGGTCTCTTTAGGTTTTTTCTCTCTCGATTGAAATTCCTGCATAGATGAATCCCTCCGACAGGGCATAACCGGGTGGGCAAACGGATGCTACCGGTTTCCTGGTTTTTATCGTTAACAGCATTATCGCCGATTTTTCCCGTGAACTCCAGAGGAAGCGTAATCCGCGGCCCCCGGATACCGAAGCGGGGCTGCCTTTGTACGTATGTACGCAGACAGCCCCCTCGATTTCGGTTTCCCTATCTTTGCTCCGGAAGCCCCTGCAGGTCCTACACGTCCAGGGTCTCGCCCGGAGCAAGCCGGACGCCTTCCTGATACGCCTCCTTCAGCTTTTGAATCCATTCGCTTGCGTCCTGCTTGATCGCGTCGAACGTATTGTAGTGGGTCGGAATGTACTTTTTGGCGCGCAGCCACGTAGCCGCAAGCACCGCTTCATCCGGTCCCATCGTAAAAACATCTCCGATCGGCAGCGCCGCTACATCGATGTTGTATATTTCGCCGTACAGCTTCATATCTCCGAAAAGGGCCGTGTCGCCCGCGTGATAGAACGTTTTGCCGCCCATAGTGAGCAGAATGCCCCCGGGTTGTCCGCCGTCCACGAATTTGCCCGGCTCCACCTCAATACTGGAGGAATGGAAAGCGAGTGTATATTGGACGGTGCCCCATTCGAACTTGGCGCTGCCGCCGATGTTCATGGCAAAGGTTTTGAGTCCCTTGGATGCGAAATAAGAAGCAATTTCAAAATTCGCGATAATAACGCAGTCATTTTTGCGGGCGATTTCCTCGGCATCCGCGATGTGGTCACTGTGGCCGTGTGTAAGCAGGATGGCGTTCACTTGAATTTCTCCCGGATCGGCAACAGCCAGTGCATTTCCGCTTAGAAAAGGGTCCATTAGTACCCGGTATCCTTCGTTCTCTACCAAAAAACACGAGTGTCCGTGATAAGTAATTTGCATATGAGCGCCTCCTTTAAGTTTCAACTCATTCATTACCCGGCTGGCGGGCTTCCGAAACATCCTTTTTAACCGATAGGTGTATGTATAAAATGCCGGCCTGCAAACAGACCTTTCAATGGAAGTGTGCCCAGTGGAACGCCGGTTCAAACAGGAGCTTTTCTTCTCTGTCTCTATTAAACCCCAAACGGGAAGGCGAATACAACTTTTCGGGCATGCAAAAAGCCCGCTTGCGCAGACAGACGGCGGTATTCGCCAAGCATCTGTCCGCCTCAAGGGGCTTTATTTACCTGCGGTTTCATGGTTTATGTTGATCTCTCAGCCGAGCAGACGCAGCACATAGACCTCCGCGATGCCCAGCAGCGAGAGCAGCACCGAGCCCAGCAGTACGGCTGCGGAAGCCCGGAGGCCGTGACGCCGGAACACGGCCAGGTTCACGTTCAAGCCGAGCCCGGCCATCGCCATCGCGATCAGCAGGTAGGCGCCTTGAACGGCCGCCGCAGCCGCGGGCTGCGGGACGATCCCCATCGTGTTCAGAGCGGCTGCCGCCAGAAAGCCCACGATGAACCACGGGACCGGCACGCCCGCCCTGCGGAGAGCGGCGCCCTCGGCTGCGCCGGAAGCCGCGGAGCCGGGGGCGCCGCCTTCACCGGCGCTCCGGCGTTCCCGCCGCGCCGCCCAGACGCCTAGCGCCAGGGCGACCGGCGCGAGAAGGGCCACGCGCGTCAGCTTCGCGACGAGCGCGCTGTCTATCGCGGCACTGCCGCCGGGAGCGGCGGCCGCGATGACGTGGGCGATCTCGTGCAGCGTCGCGCCCGAGAAGAAGCCGTACTCGGCGGACGAGAAGCCGAGCAGCGGATACACCAGCGTGTAGGCCACGGTGAACAGCGTGCCGAGCAGCGCGATGATCGTGACGCCGACGGCCGTTTCGTCGTCGTCCGCCTTGATTTGCGGAGAGATGCCGGCGATAGCCGCTGCCCCGCAAATCCCGGTGCCGCAGGCGCTCAGCATCGCGAGGCGCGGGCCTACGTTCATCCGCCGGGCGATGGCGTAAACGACGACGGTCGCGAAGAGGATGTTGCCCGCCGCCGCAGCGAACACCGCCGGTCCGGCGTGCACCACATCCAGCAGGCTGAGGCGCATGCCGAGCAGGATGATGCCCGCGCGGAGCAGCTTCTTGCTGGCGAAGGCCAGCCCGGCCGGAGCGGATGCCGGCACGGGAATGGCGGCACGCCAGGCGATGCCGAGCAGCAGGGCGAGCACGAGCTGCCCGACGACGTTCAGGCCCGGAATGAGGGCGAGCGCTTTGGCCGCGAGGGCCAGCGCAAGCGTCATTCCGAGGCCTGTGGCGAGGCGGGAGGCGCCTTTGCCGCGTCCGGCCGCGGGCTGCGCCGCTACTGCGGCATCGGTAGGGTTGGGAGCTTCCGCTGTGGAGGCGAGGGCGGCGGGAGTTTCCCCTGCGGAAGCCGCTTGAGCGGCAAGAGCTTCGCCGGCAATGGCGGAGGCTCCGGCGACTGCGCTGCCGGAGACAGCAGCCGCAGCCGGGATGGCCGGCGTGCTTTCCGTTTCGCCAGAGCCGGATGTACGCTCCGCGGACTCAGCCGCGAAATCGGAGACGGCAAACGCATCGGCACTCTTCAGCGCCCCGTCTACTTGCGTCTCCTCCGGCCGTGTTTCTTCTTTTATAACAGGAGATGCTATTCTGTCTTGAGAAACGGTGCTTAACCGTTCGTTTATCGGGGAGCGGCTTTCATTCGAATCCGTCTTTTCTTTTCCCGTTTCACGTAAAGCCGGGGTTCCTAACCGCTGTGTAAAAGTTTTCATCTGTCGACCCCTCCAGTTCGTTTCCGGCTCGTGTTCGCACGGCTGTCGAACGCGTTCTTTATCTTCACTATAAGAGGACGCGCGGGGGAACGGAAATACGAATACGCGATGCCAATCATTACAAAAACTTATGATACAATGGAGACAAAGGACGTAAGCTCTTTTTCCTTTTCCAAAAAAGGCTTTTTAAAAGCCAAGTTTTTAGACACATGCAGCCGTTTTCCGGCTGTCTTCTACACTTACACTCGATTGCGGAGGAATTTACGATGATCGTCGATCATTTGCGCGTGTTTGCGGCCGTAGCGGAACAGCGCCATTTTTCCCGGGCAGCGGAGGCCCTGAATATTTCCCAGCCCGGCGTCAGCCAGCATATTCGTAATCTGGAGCAGGAGTTCGGCGCTAAGCTGATGATCCGTTCTCCCAAACAGGTAAAACTGACAGAAGCCGGAGAGCTTCTTTATGCGAGAGCCAAAAAAATTCTGAGCCTGTACGAAGAAGCCCGGCAGGAAATCAACGCTTTGCGGCACGTGGTGACGGGATCGCTTAAAATCGGCGCCAGCTTTACGATCGGCGAATATATTCTTCCCCGCCTGCTGGCCGATTACGCCAAGCACTATCCGAAGGTAGACATCCATTCGACAATCGCGAACACCGTCGAAGTCGTTCAAGGCGTCCGCCGCGATCATTTTCATATCGGGCTGATCGAGGGTGTCGCGGACGCTCCGGACGTAGAGATCGAGCCTTTTATGGAAGATGAAATGATTCTCATCGCTCCGCGCGACCATCCTTTGACCCGGGAACCGTTCAAGCTCCAGGCCTTGCAGAACCAGACGTGGGTTTGGCGGGAGCCCGGGTCGGGAACACGGGATTACAGCGACAGGCTGATCGCCGAATGGCAGCTGAGCGTGAAGCGCTCCTTTATGTTCAGCAGCTCCCAGAGCGTGAAGGAAGCGGTATCCGCCGGGCTCGGTATCGCTCTCTTGTCGAGATGGATCGTGCGCAAGGAGCTCGAATCGGGAGAAATCGTCCACTTGGGAGCCGGCGGCCGGCGTCTGACCCGGACACTGACTATGGTGCGCAGAGCCGCCGGCGAAAACTCGAAGGCCCTGGAAGTATTCGTCCAGAAAGTCCGCGGCGCTCATGAGGCGATGCAGGCTCCGGGCCCCCCCTCTGCACCTTGACTGGTTTCCGGTCCGATTTCCGATCCGTTTTCTTGTACAGACGTCATAAGCTAATAGCTGCGGTTCCGTTCGTTTTCTTGTTCCAAAACTCCCCTGCTTCACATGGCCCTTCCCGGCGTTAAATAGTCGGTAGTCTGTAACGGCCTGCCGAAACCGTGCGGGAGCTTCCGGCTCCCCGCGTTAGCGGCAGAATCCGTTACGTCCATTACATGTACGGGGAGAATACGCATGGAGCCCTTAAAACGATCCGAACGGAAAACCCGGCCCCCGGGCCGCTCTTCCGGAGAGACATTGAAGCACACCGAAAAAAGCTGGCTGTCCTCGAAATGGCTGAAGGGCGGTATCCTGCTTCTCGTCTTCTTCATTTGGGCGGGCATCGTGGCCGCCGTTCATACACACAAAGCTTTGCCTCCGGGCTTGTCGTTCGAAGGAAAAGCCTACCGGGCGGAGAACGTGGATTTTCTTTATGATCTTTCCTATAAAAAAGACGGCGGCTATCATCAGGAACAGATGATTTTCGACCGGGTCAACCAAGCTATCGCGGAAGCGAAGGAATTTATCGTGGTCGACATGTTTCTGTACAGCGGTTACTACGACAACGACCAGTCCTTCCCTCCTCTGAGCGGACAACTGACGGAAAACCTCTTGGACGCCAAGCGGAGGAACCCGGACATGCCCATCACGGTCGTTTCCGACGAAGTGAACACGACCTACGGCTCGCACCCGTCTCCGGAGCTTGAACGGCTCAAGGCAGCCGGTATCGGGGTCGTACTCACGGACACGGTCCCGCTTCGAGACTCCGTCCCACTGTACTCCGCCGTCTGGCGCATGGGGTTCCAGTGGTTCGGACAGTCGGGCAAGGGCTGGCTGCCCAACCCCCTGGCGGATTCCGCCCCCAAAGTGACGCTGCGCTCTTATTTGAAGCTTTTCAATGTCAAAGCGAATCACCGCAAAGTCGTCGCCACCGAAAATACGGCGCTGGTGCTGTCCGCCAACCCGCATGACGCCAGCTTCAACAACTCGAATATCGGGTTTCAGATAACCGGCAGCAAGGGCTTCATCTCCGAAGTCGTCGGAACGGAGCAGGCCGCTTCCGTTATGTCCGGCGGGCCCGCGCAACTTCAGCCGAAGGCGGCCGATAAGCCGGGGGAGCCCGAACGTCCCGAAGCGGCGTCCGGAAACGGAACGCAAGAACCGGCGGCTTCCTCCAAAGACGCCGTAACGGTGCGTCTGCTTACGGAAGGGAAAATCTACTCCCGCCTGCTTGCCGCTATCTCGGCAGCACCTAAGGGCAGCGAGATCCGCATGGGCATGTTCTATCTCGCCGACCGCAAGGTCATCGACGCGCTGCTGGATGCTTCCGCGCGGGGCGTATCCATTCAACTGCTGCTCGATCCGAACCAGAATGCGTTCGGGCACAGCAAGACCGGAATTCCCAACCGTCCGGTCGCCGCGGAGTTGAGGGAGAAATCCGGCGGTAAAATCGCCGTGAAATGGTACAACACCGCACAGGAGCAGTTTCATACGAAGGTGATTGATATCCGCGATCCGGACGGCAACGCCGTCATTAACGGAGGTTCCGCCAATTTCACGCCCCGTAATCTCGACGATCTTAATCTGGAAACGAACGTGGAAATAACGGCTCCCGCCGGCAGTAAGATTACCAAGGACCTCGACCGCTATTGGGACCGCCTGTGGAATAACCGGGATGCCGAGTATTCCCTGGACTATCCGGCCTATGAGGATAAGCTGGTCGGCTTCAAGCGGATCGTGTACCATTTGCAGGACATGCTCGGATTTACGACTTACTAATCTCAAATCCTCGCTAAGTTCTTAGTCTATTTGTTATTTTTGTAATTTTTTCCTTGATGATGGTATAATCTTCTTAATAAGAACCTATGTGATTTAGTACCTGATCATAAACAGATTTTTTGGGGAAACAGATAACAATTAGGAGTGAATTATTTGTTTAAAAAAAATATTGTAGTGATATCTGTTACTGTTGTACTTTTGCTCATCGCTGCTTCATTAATCTATAGCCAACAGAAAAATAAAAATTTAGGCATGGAAAGCATTGTAGGTCATTCGTTATCAGTTGTTCTTAATAGCTATGATGAGATAGCTTCCATTAAAATGGAGAGCTTTTCCCCTGATAATATAGCCAGCTTAAGACAAAAATTAGTAAAAATTGAGGCCTACTCAGATATAATAGATCAAGCGGTCGAACACGAGGTGCTAAAGCCTATAGCTGCAAATATGCTGTCACTAGCTGAAAATATGGAAAAGAGCTATAAAGCAAATGACGGAAAACTTACTGACAGAAGTAAAGAAGACTATAAAATATTGGAAACAGAAATACAGAAATTAATTCCTCTTATCCACAAAACTTATTACGTACCTGGAACTGAAGCGAAAGCTTCTTTAAAAATTACTGAGCAGGGGATTAATCAAATTAAAGAAAGACTTAGTAAGTATGTTGCAAGTACATTAAAATAAAAAAGGTAGGGCAGGGGTATCCCCCACCCTACCTTTTTTTAGTAGCCAGTGTAATCTTCAAGGCCCAATACAATGAAATTCGCGGTGTTGTCCAAAGCCTTTGCATCATCCAACCACGATTCGTCAATATTGGCAAGCTCGATAAGTGTTTTTTGACCAGCCCGATTTGTGTCGCGAATAACTGCAAAGTCGCCTTCGTGTGCAGGAGTACCATATCGTTTCGCAATAGCCTCCGCAAAAGCTTTCGAGGATACAGTACCTTTTTGATAGTATGGACCATAGGTTCCAAATCGGGCGTTAACGTGAATACTTATTTATCCATTAACGCCGGGGAAGTTCTGATTAATGTACTGTACACGTTTATTTACGTCGGAATCCAGTGTCTCTCCTCCAAAATCAGTATCACTGGTACGTGTCATATAAACAGTGCATCCTTTGGCCAGCAGTTTGTTTTTAAGAATATTACTGAACCGCAATGTGACATCCTTTTCTTTTCTAGAACCATAGGTTGCTCCATCATGACGTCCACCATGTCCTGGGTCAATGATAAAAGATCTTCCGCTAATACTTGGCATATAAAATTACCACCTTCAAAATAAAGTTAAGGGTTCTGGCCAGAAACCCTTTCACTTATATAGGTAACTATCAATATACTTTTAAAACTTGATTTCGAATTTCATTTTATAAATTTCTTACATAAAGGCTACCTGATTTCTCGATTTATCGTATAATCTTTACATATTACTGACAGAAGAAAGCCATTCTTTTTCCCCAGTGACTATGGTATAGTTGCAAGTGGATTTAGAAAGGTGGGACATCACGTGAATACAACTCCAATTCCGGCTTCCACCAAAAGCAGACAGCGGACTGCTTACTGGAAGCCTTTTTTATTTATCGCCATTCTCATAGGCGGATTGTTTTACGTAAAGTGGGAGCCATACTTCCACAAAGCTCTTACCGCGGCCGCCAAGCATGACATCGGGAAGTCGATTCTCGCCGGCACCGCCGAGCCTTCGCTGGCCGCGGCTTGGGACTACTCCGTCGTCTATTTCAAAGCCGTCTGGAAAGCCGCGATTCTCGGCATCGTCCTCGGCTCTCTGCTTCAGGTGCTGATCCCGCAGGACTGGCTGAAGCGGGTATTCGGCAAGCGCACCTTCGGCAGCACGGTAGCCGGCGGCCTTAGCGCCATGCCCGGCATGATGTGCTCCTGCTGCGCCGCTCCGGTAGCGGTCGGCATGCGCAAGCAGTCGGGCTCCATCGGGTCGGCTCTCGCCTTCTGGATCGGCAACCCGGTACTGAACCCGGCAACGATCATTTTCATGGGCTTCGTGCTCGGCTGGAAATTCGCCGTCCTGAGAATAGCCGCAGGGATCGTGCTCGTGTTCGGCGTCTCGTACTGGGCGGAGCGCCTCGTCAAGAAGGACGAGGTAGTGACCGGCGAGCTTCCGAAGACGCCGGCTATGCAGCCGCAGTCCGGACCGGTTGTCGTCCGCTGGCTAAAAGCGCTCTGGACGATGTTCTGGACCGTGGTTCCCGTTTACTTCATCGCCGTGTTCATTCTCGGCGCCGTACGCGCCTGGCTGTTCCCGGCCCTTGACCCCGCGATCGGCAACAGCCTCGTCGCCTTGATCGGGCTCGCTTTGGCCGGAACCCTGTTCGTCATCCCGACCGCCGCGGAAATCCCGATTGCCAAAACGATGATGGCCCTGGGACTGGGTACGGGCCCGGCCGCCGCGCTTATCATGACGCTGCCCGCCGTTAGCCTGCCGTCCCTGATTATGGTGCGCAAGGCTTTTCCTGCGCGGGTTCTCTGGTTCACAGCCGGTATGGTTGCCCTGACGGGAATCGTAACGGGCGTAGTCGGCATTTTCGTTCTATAAGTCGGATTTGCAATTCAGGCTTTGATTCGATAAAAATACTTTACGCGAGAGGGCGGGCCAACCCCTCTCGTTTTTCTTTTGCCCAATTAAAAGACAGCGATTGCAAAAAACAGCTAAAAGAGAGCCCGCGAAGCGGATTCCGACAGCCTTTCTGCCTTGAAAATCACGCCTTTTCCGCAATTGACAAGGTTTGGGACATCCTGTAGTATTATCACGGAAAACCGCATATTTGTGGAAACAGGTATTTTAGAGACACTCTAAAATTTAAAAGGGAAGAACGGTGAAATGCCGTCGCGGTCCCGCCACTGTAAGGGGAAACACTCTCATTCACATCCGGCAAGAAGCCACTGGAACTAAGACGTTCCGGGAAGGCGCCGGTATGGACGCCCCGAGCCAGGAGACCTGCCTGTTTTGACAGCACTGATACGACCTACGAGGAATAGGGAGGTGTTTGAGATCGCAAACTTTTTTTGTTGCGTGCATAAGACATCGTGTTCCCGTGCGAAGGGAAGGATGTCTTTTTTTGTGTGCGGAAAAGAGGCCCGGGACCGGAAACCGCCGGATCGGAATCATCGGAAAGAGCTTGCGGAGCCGGCAGCCTGGCCGCCGGTGTAAAGAATCAGCGTTCGAAAGCACAGCCGGGTAAAACCCCGTTCTGCCGCATCACCGCCAATTAAGGCGGCCCCACATCATAAAGGAGGATTTCCGATGAATATCCGCAAACCCCTGGCGTCTTTCCTGCTTATAGCCGGAATCGTCTGCTTTTTCCTGATAAACGAGCCGGAATCGGCTTACGCCATGCATATCATGGAGGGATTTTTGCCGCCCTTCTGGGCCTTATTCTGGTGGGTTGTCTTCCTGCCATTCTTCATTCTGGGCGTCCGCGCTCTGGTCCGAATTACAAAAGAAACGCCGGAACTCAAGCTTATGTTGGGCCTGGCCGGCGCCTTTACGTTCGTTCTGTCCGCCCTGAAAATCCCCTCCGTTACGGGGAGCAGCTCCCACCCGACAGGTACCGGACTCGGAGCCATCTTGTTCGGACCGCTCCCCATGAGTGTCCTCGGCTCCGTCGTCCTTCTCTTCCAAGCCCTCCTGCTGGCCCACGGCGGTCTTACGACACTGGGTGCCAACGCATTCTCCATGGCTGTTGCGGGACCGTTTGTCGGCTATGCCGTGTACAAGCTCATGATCAAATCGACGGGCAGGCAGAAGCTCTCCGTCTTTACGGGAGCCGCGCTTGCCGATCTGACCACCTATCTGGTCACTTCCGTGCAGCTTGCAGTGGCATTTCCCGCAGCCGAGGGCGGCATGCTCGCGTCTTTCGCCAAATTTGCGGGCATTTTCGCCGTGACTCAGATTCCGCTCGCCATCAGCGAAGGATTGCTGACGGTACTGGTTCTGGGCTGGCTGCAAGCCTACACGCCGCATGAAATTTCCGCTCTGCAGCGCAATTTGAAGGGAGCTGACCGTTCATGAAAACGTGGAAAAAGAATGTGTGGATTCTGGTTGCGGTCGTCCTGCTTGCCGTGCTGCCGCTCGTTTTCGTCCAAGGAGAGTTCGGGGGAGCGGACGGAGCCGCGGAAGAAGCGATTCAAGAAATCGCTCCGGATTACGAGCCCTGGTTCGCGTCGCTGATGGAGCCTCCGGCTGAAACCGAAAGCATGCTTTTCGCACTGCAGGCTGCGCTCGGGGCCGGTTTTATCGGGTATGTGATCGGCCTGTATAAGGGGAAAGCCTCCAAACCGAAACCCAAGGCATGATGCTCAAGCGGATTGACACGATTTCTTATGCCAACGCTTTCCGGGGAATCTCCCCCGTCTGGAAGTGCGGATTCGCCGCCTGCCTCTTTATCCTGTCCTATGTCGGGACGCCGCCGGTTCAAGCGGCTGTGTTCGGCTGGATCACCTTTTGGTCCCTGCTTTATGCGCGTGTTCCCGGCAAGCTTTACTGGCTCGTTTACGGCGGATCTCTGCTGTTTTTCGCCGCCGGCCTTCCGGCTCTTCTGCTCGAATTCGGAAGAAATACGGGGACCGGGACCCCCCTTTCTTCGGGGTGGACCATCGGAACGGCCGGTTCGTGGACCGTTTATGTCACGGGGGAATCTTTAGCCCGCACGGCGGAACTGTTTATGCGGGTTTCCGCCTGTCTGGCTTGTCTGCAGTTTGTTTTGTTCACGACACCCTTGCTGGAAATTCTTCAGGTGATGAAAAAAATCCGCGTTCCTCAGATCGTGATCGAGCTGACCCTGATTATGTATCGCTTCATTTTTTTGCTCGCCGATACGGCTCACGGTATGCGGACCGCCCAGCGCTGCCGGGGCGGCCAGAACGGATTCTTGGGCGGGCTGCGCGATACCGCTCTGCTGATCGTTCATCTGTTCGGCCGGACGATGCAGCGTTACCGTGGCCTAACCTACGGGCTCACTTCCCGCGGCTTCACGGAACAGATCGAACTTGCCCCCTATGAAGCGGCCCCCGTCCCGCGTCGCTACAAAGCCGAAGGCGTGATGGGGATTCTTATGCTGACGGCAGCACAGATTTGGCTGAAATGGAGGGGACTCGCATGAATCCGAATCCAGATCAGAATCAGAACCCGATTATGGAACTGGCGGGCGTCGTCTACAGCTATCCCGGCACCGGAAAAAAGGCCCTGGACGGACTCAGCCTAACGATTCCGGCCGGCCGGAACATCGCGCTTTGCGGACATAACGGCTCCGGCAAATCGACGTTTTTCCTGCATGCCGTCGGCATTCACCGGCCGCAATCCGGAACCGTTCGCTGGAAGGGTGCTCCTGTGTCCTACAAACGTAAGGATCTGCAAGAGCTTCGCAGACAGGTGGGGCTCGTGTTCCAGGACCCCGAGCAGCAGCTCATTCTCGGTACGCCGTACGAGGACGTCTCCTACGGCTTGCGGAACGCCGGCGTTCCCGAGCCGGAAATCCGCGTCCGGACCGGGGCGGTATTGGAAAGAATGGGCCTGGAACAGCTCGCCCACACCCCTATCCATCACCTCAGCCTCGGGCAGAAGAAGCGCGTCACTCTGGCCGGCGTTCTCGTGCTGGAGCCGAGCCTGCTGCTGCTCGACGAGCCGACGGCGTATCTCGACCGCGCGTCGGAACGGCTGCTGCTGGATGAGCTGGCGGACATCGGGCGGAGCGGCGTCACCGTGGTCATGGCGACCCATGACATGGACCTGGCCTACACGTGGGCGGACCAAGTGCTGGTCATGGACAAGGGCGCATGTCTGCTGCAGGGGACGCCCGAGCAGGTTTTCGCGGAGACGGAGACCATCGAACGCATCGGTCTGGAACTGCCCCTGCTTCTCCGGCTGTGGCAGTCCCTTCCCCGTGCGCTGCGGGAAGGCTCCGGCCCGCCAAGGAGCGCCGATGCCTTCGGGGAGCTGCTCACGGCCCGGCTTCAAGCGGCTGCCGCGAAGAGCTAGCCGGTTCTCGCCGACGCAAAAAAAAGCAGGTCAGGAATTTCTCCTGTACCTGCTTTTTGTTAGGTCTCGAACCGAGCCGGGCAAAGCCCGTTTGTGCGGCCGTTAAAACCCGGGCCGCGCTCTTTTCCCGATGCGATGCTTAAGCTTTCTTGATATCGAAAGAGCTTTTCAGCGATACCGTCAAATTGAAGACCAGATGGTCCTTCGTGGAGGCTTTAGGGTCTACATTGAAGTACCCGTGGCGGAAAAACTGGAACTTATCGTTGCCCTCCGCATCCTTCATGTTCTCCTCCACAAAGCCGTTCAGAAGCTCCAGAGAATTCGGATTGATCCGGTCGAGGAATGTACTTCCTTCTTCCTTCTCCTCCTGTTCCGGAAGGACCAGCGGCTCGTAGAGCCGGAACTCGGCAGGCACGGCGCGGCTCGCTTCCACCCAGTGGATCGTCCCCTTCACTTTGCGGCCGGTAAACCCGCTACCGCTCTTCGTTTCGGGATCGTAGGTGCAGCGGAGCTCGATCACGTTACCCGCTTCATCCTTAACCGCTTCTTCGCATTTGATGAAGTAGGCGTGCTTCAAACGCACTTCGTTGCCGGGAAATAAACGGAAATATTTGCTCGGCGGATTTTCCATGAAATCGTCCTGCTCGATATAAATCTCCCGTGAAAACGGAATTTGGCGGACGCCCATCTCCGGGTTCTCCGAGTTGATTTCCGCGTCCAGCATTTCAACCTGGCCTTCGGGATAATTCGTAATAACCACCTTCAGCGGTTTTAGAATGCCCATCGTGCGCGGAGCCTTCAATTTTAAATCTTCCCGGATAAAATGATCCAGGTATTTCACATCGACCGTGCTGTCGCTCTTCGTCACGCCGATTTCGCGGCAGAAATTGCGGATCGATTCCGGCGTAAAGCCCCGGCGGCGCAGCCCCGAAACCGTCGGCATGCGGGGATCGTCCCAACCGTCCACAACCCCTTCGTCCACCATCTGCTTCAGATAGCGTTTGCCCATGATCGTATCCGTCAGCTTCAGCTTGGCGAATTCGTATTGATGCGGTACATGTTCCGTTTCGCACTCCTGGATGACCCAGTCGTAAAGCGGACGCTGGTCCTCGAACTCCAGGGTACAGATGGAGTGGGTAACCGCTTCGTAGGCATCTTCCAACGGATGCGCGAAAGCATACATCGGGTAGATGCGCCAGGCATCCCCGGTGCGGTGATGATGCGCGTGCGAAATACGGTAAATGACCGGATCGCGCAGGTTGATATTCGGCGAAGCCATGTTGATTTTCGCCCGGAGGACCATTTCCCCGTCCTTAAACTCGCCTTTGCGCATGCGCTCGAACAAATCCAGGCTTTCTTCCGCCGGACGGTCCCGGTACGGGCTTTCCTTGCCCGGCTCCGTAAGCGTTCCGCGGCCTTCACGGATTTGATCCGCATTAAGCTGGCACACGTAGGCTTTTCCTTTGCGGATCAAAAACTGCGCTTTTTCGTACATATAGTCGAAGTAATCGGAAGCGAAAAAGAGGCCGTCCCATTCAAAGCCCAGCCACTGCACGTCTTCCTTGATCGCTCTGACGAACTCCTCGTCTTCCTTGGCGGGATTCGTATCGTCGAAACGCAGGTTCGTCTTGCCCCGGAATTCGTCCGCGAGTTCGAAGTTCAGGCAGATCGACTTCGCGTGCCCGATATGCAGATACCCGTTCGGTTCGGGCGGAAAACGCGTGACGACCGTATCTACACGGCCTTCGTTAAGATCTTCGATCACGATGTTTTTAATGAAATTGGTATTAGTTGTGCCGCTTTTGTTCTCCATCCGGATCAACCTTTCTTTCTTATCGGAAATCGCTGCCGCAGTCCAATTCGGTATTTGTATTCCATCATACCCATAACAAACGGAGAGTTCAACCTGCAAAAGACGATCGGCGCCCCGAAAAAGTCCCCGACCTTTCCCTTCCTTCGCGTCTTCATCACTCTTTATTCCCTCTCAAGGCCGTTCCTAAGTATATTCCTCGTTTTTCCTTTGCCGACCCGTACAGCCTGACCGCACTGTAAATATCGCTTTTCTTTAAAATGCCCCTCGGGCCCGCACAGATTACCGCGCCATGCTCTGAAGCCAAAAAACCGCCCTCGGATCGAAGCCCGAGAACGGTTCTTAACGAAAGGTTTGTGCGAGGTACCCCGAGAGCATTCGAAAAATACGGAGTACCTACGATAATGTCGGATAATAACCCGATATTCCCGGTTTTTCCCGGTCGTTTCCGGTTGTTTCCGGTTGTTTCGTGTTATTTCAGATCATGCCGGGCGATTCCCGAGCATCAGCCGCAGCTCCCAAAATTTCCGGCGAAGCTCTTGCCCCTCTCCCGTTTCATACAGAAAACAGACCAGCCGTGAAAAATCAGTACTCGCGCGCGCTCAGCTTGTAAATCACGCTTGCGGATTCCGCCCGCGTGGCGCCGTTCAACGGCTTGAATGTGCCGTCTTCATAGCCGTCGATCAGACCGAGCCCGGCGGCCTTCCGCATAAACGGCACCGCCCAGGTCCCCGCCGTGCCTTCGTCGGCGAAAGAAGCCGTCTTCGGCACGGGAAGCCCGTCCGGCGTTATGCCGCTGCCGTAAGCGAAGGCGCGTACCAGCATGGCGGCCATCTGCTCGCGCGTGATGGGCTCGTCCGGCATGAAGCGGTCATCCGTGACGCCGGAGACGAGCCCCGCGCTGTAGGAGCGGGCGATGACGTCGGCGTACCAAGCGCTCTTCGCGACGTCACGGAACTGCTGCTTGCCGTCCGCAGCAGATGGAAGCTGCAGCAGACGGGCCAGCATTGCCGCGAACTGGGCGCGTGTCACGCCCGCCTGAGGAACGAAACGGTTCGCGTCCATGCCATCCACGATCTGCCGGGCGGCGAGAACTTCCACAGGTCTTTTCGCCCAGTGAGTGTTCATATCCGCGAACGTGCGGCTGACCGCGAAGACGGCCGCATACGAAGAACCTTCGACGGCAAACGTCATGCCGCCCTCATTTTCGATACCATTTACATACTTCCACTCCGAATCGTCCTCCGAGTAAACGAAGGCGCCCATTTTCTCGGGATCGGCCCCCAAATCGGACGCCGCGGCATGAGCGAGGGTCACGGTTGCGGGCTTTTGAAGATTCCCGATCATCCGGCTCCCGGCCGTTATTTTGATCTCCAGGATGGAAGACATAGGCGATGCGCCTTCGGGATAAGCCGATGTCAGGCTCTCGGTCGCGTGCGCCCGGCGGAGTGAAAAAACCACTTCCTCACTGCCGTCCACTTGTAGAGAACCCGGGTCCATCCTCAGCGTTCCTTCGCTGGTCATAATGAGCAGTCCTTTGGGCTGGCCGCTGCGGAAGAAGGATGCCGGAAGATGAACTTTCGCCCCGGCGGTGTTGTCTTTTCCAGACGAGACGGCCTGCACCCCGATCAGGGTTACATCCGGATTTTTAAGCAGCGGCTGCAAATTCTCGTCGGCAACCTTTACATCCAGCATGGCATAGCCTTTTTCCTGGATCACGGTTGAGTCCGCCTTCACGGCAGTGGCGGGTTTTTCCGAAGGTTGTCCGTTTCCGTCCTCCCCTCCGGTATTCCCGCTGCTTGTCGCGATATCGTAGCGGTAGGTCTGGACTTCACTGACGGCTCCGCCTACGGCCGAGATAACTCTCAGGGTGCGTGTCTGGGAGATCTCGATAGGACCGGTATAAACGGCAGACTGTACGGTAGGTGCCGCTCCGGTCAACGTGTAATACATTTTGGCACCGGGATCGGCTGCGGTCAGCGTGACTTTCTGTGTACCCGTGTAGCTTCCGCTCCGAAGACTGGCCTGCGGAGCTTGGGGCTTCTTCTCGAACGTAAGCTCGCCGCTCACCCAAAGCGGACTTTTCTCATCGTTGTAGGCAACCAGTAAATATTTGCCGGCTTTATCCGGCTTGTATGTAAGAGAAGCTTTTCCTTGACTGGCTTGAAACGTTAAAGTTTTAACGAACTGGGGCTCCGTGCCGTTCGACGTGTAAGCGAACAAATCCGCCTTACCGGCACCGCCGGCACCCGCTGCGAGGGAACCGTCTTTGTTAAGAAGCCGGATGTCAGCCTGAAGCTCGCCCGTTCCGGTCAAATTCGTATCGCCGTTAGCCGCTTTGATATTTACACGCGGTGTTTCCATGGCTTTCTTGACATCGATCAGCCCGGACCCATATTCATCGTCAAAACCGGAGGGTCCGAGATCCTTGGCGGTTTCGGAAATGATGCGGCCTACGCGCTCTACCCTTTCGGGAGTGGAAAGTTCATCCAGGCCCGCATCCCCGGCGAGGATTAGAGCGGCAAGGCCGGACACCATCGGAGCCGCCATAGAAGTGCCGTTGCGTCCCGTGTAGCCGTTGCCCTTGTCCGTGCTGTAGATGTCCACTCCCGGTGCGACTACGCTCAGGCTGCTGCCGGAGTTGGAGAAATCCGCCACGATAAATTCCGTTTGGGGATACCAGTCCACGGCGCCTACCGCAAGGACTCCCGGCAGCTTGGCCGGAAAGGCCACATCCTTCACGAACCGGTGGGCCAACGGATCTTCGCTGCCTTTTACCTGGTCCAGTTCTCCCGTATCGTTGCCCGTCCAGTGATTGCTTTCGTTCCCTGCGGCGGAAACGACGATTACGCCTCTTTGCAGCGCATATTGGACCGCTTCTTCCATAACCCGGGAAGAGCTCGCCGACGTCAGGCTGAGATTTACCACATCCGCTCCGTGATCTACGGCCCAATAGATGCCTTCGGTAATGACGTCCGTTCTTCCGTAGCCTTCGTTGTCGAGAACCTTAACGGGCATAATTTTGGCTCCGCTGGCCACTCCGGCAATACCGACTCCGTTGTCCTTCCGTGCCGCAGCAATGCCCGCCACGTTCGTGCCATGGCCGTTATCGTCCCGGGTATTCGGCGTGTTAGTGACGAAATTGTACCCTTCCACTAGGCTTCCTTTCAGATCGTCATGGGAAGGGTCCACTCCCGTATCGACAACGGCGATCACAATACCGGACAGTTTGGCATCCGCCGTACCGGTATCCGCGAGATCCGACTGGATCGCCCGGTACCACCACTGCTGCTCCACGTAAGGATCGTTCGGCACGGAAGCCGCTTTAGCGGGCGAATCCGCTGCACCTGCGGCACCCGTCGTTGTCCGTGCCGCCGCTCCCTGCCCGGCTCTTCCCTTCGTTCCGGCGGCCTCCGTCTCGGCGGCCCATACGGGATAAACGGGTTCGACGAAATCCACGTCGGGGTCGTTCTCCAGCTCCTCAAGCACGTCCGAAACCGGCTCGGACTTGGGAAATTCCATCGTGACCAGACCCTTGGGTCCTACACGCTGCTTGTATTTCGGACTCGGCGGATCGGGAAGTTCCGCTTTCTTCTCGGGACCCATCAGACCCATCCTACTCATCGTATCCGCTTTTTCTTTGTATTTGACGATAACTTGGCCAGGCAGCGCGTCCTTCAATGCCTGCGGTCTTTCATAGCGGGGAGACGAACCGCTTTTTTTCAAAGAAGCCGGAGGCTCCGCTCCGAACGCCGGGATAGACAGACTTATGAACAATAGTGCGGCAAGCACCAGCAGACTTATTTTCCGCATACAAAAAACCTCCAAACCTCACATCGCGATCCTTATTAGGCATTCGCTTCCGGTTCCCGAATTCCTGCTTCATCCCCACTTTTGTAAATAAACGGAATATATGAAAGGATTTCTTCCTCAAACTTGCTGAAAGTCATGCAATCTCTTCGCAGAGGCCTCATTATGGAGCTATTCTCCCGAATATTTGTTATATCCTGCATAAAAAGTTCTTTCGCCTCTTCCGCCGCATTAGATAAACGACCGACACTGGCCTGTCATCGTCTTACACGCCGCCTTTTCACGCCGAGCGCGACTTCCCGCGGCGGTGCGGCGTCGCATGACGGCGGTCACCCGTGCAAGTGCCGGCAGGACACAGCATCGCAGCGTATAGCGGTGGTCATCCAGGTCAGCGCCGGCAAACACACAGTGTGCCGAACCGGTAGTTCGGCATGTTTCAGCCGTCCCATTCCGACCCGATGCCAACAAATCCGCGGCAAGGGAGGCTCTGTTAGCTGCGGATATGGGCTAATAGAAGCGACAACCGGAGCTCTGCCGCTTGCCGTACGCGCCTCCCTCGTCTCCGTAAATATGCCGGAATGCCGCAGGGATGCTTTCGATTACGTCGCTGGCCAGAACATCCGCAAGGGAGTGGCGCTCCTCCGTCAGCAGACTGGCAGCGAGCCCGTGGATGTACACGGCATTGCTTACGGCCTGCAGAACGTCCTCGTGCTGCAGGAGAAACGCCGCCGCGATGCCTGTCAGCACGTCGCCGGAGCCGCCCTTGGCCAATGCGGCGCTGCCCGTCGTGTTGACGTGCTGCGTGCCGTCCGGGGCCGCAACGATCGTGTGCGGCCCCTTCAGGACGACATAGGCGCCGGTCTCGGTCGCAAAGCGGGCGGAAACGCCGAACCTGTCGTCCTCCACCGCCGCGGCGGTACTGCCCGTAAGCTGGGCCATTTCGCCCGGATGCGGCGTCAGCACCGTCGGCTTGCGGCGCTTTCGCAGCAGCGGCAGAAGCTCTCTGGCGTGGAACAGGGCGTCCGCGTCCAGCAGGACCGGCACGTCCTGGCGCAGCACCCCTTCCACGACAGCCCGGCCGCCCGGCGTGCGGCCCAGCCCGGGCCCAGCGGCGATTGCGCCGAAAGAGGCATCGCCCAGAGGCAGCTCGCCCCGGAAGTGACCGTCCGCCGACGGTGAAGGCAGGTACATCGCCTCCGGGTAATGCCCCGCAGCAATCGCGTGGATGCAGTCCGGCACGGCCGCCGTCACGAGCCCGGCTCCGCTTCGGAGCGCCGCGCGGGATG
Organism: Paenibacillus sp. JT31N7; assembly: GCF_059692095.1. NCBI lineage: Bacteria > Bacillati > Bacillota > Bacilli > Caryophanales > Paenibacillaceae > Paenibacillus > Paenibacillus sp. JT31N7. The sequence continues at coordinate 335,466 of NZ_JCAUAT010000004.1, read as the reverse complement.
CGAGCACGACAGCCCCGGGCATCGGCAGAGACCCGCCGACCACCAGCAGCCTGCCGTGCGTCCCCTTGTGCGAGGACGCTTCCCGGCGCGGTAGGGTCCGCCGCACATCTGGCAGTGTCCACAGGGAGCGGCGCGGCAGGCCCGCGGCTGCGGCAGGAGGGATGCCGATGTCGGCCACGATCAGCTCGCCGCAGTAGGAAGCGGCCGGGTTCGTGAACGCCCCGAGCTTCGGGTACTGGATCGTCACGGTGACATCCGCCCGCACGGCCGCTTCGACCGGTCCCCCGTCCGCGGGAACACCGCTCGGAAGATCGATCGCGTAAACGTCTGCCGCACGCTGCTCGTTGATCTTCCCGATCAGGTTCCGGTACGGCTCGCGGATAGGGCCGTTCACTCCGATGCCGAGCAGAGCGTCGACAATGGCGTCCGCCCGCTCAAGCTCGCGTTCCAGTTCGGCCTCCGAGCCTCTGTAATCGGAAGCGGTGTAGCCCGATTTTTCGTAGACGGACAAAGCGGCCGCGGCGGTCCCCCTGATTTTGTCCCGAGGCGGAATCAGCCACAGAGAAACCGGCCGGCCGTGCGCCTTCAGGACTCTGGCGATCACAATTCCGTCCCCGCCGTTGCTTCCCGCACCGGAGAGCACGACAACCGGCGCCTCCGGCGGAATGCGCTCCAGCAAAAGAGAAGCGGCCGCCCGGCCCGCGCTTTCCATCAGGGTGTCGGGGCTTATACCGATGAGGTTTACGGTTTGACGGTCGATTTCGTACATGTCTTCGCCTGATACGATTCGCATCGCTTGGACCTCCTTAAGCGGTGGTTTCGGTTCGGAAGAAAAATCCCGTCCGAATCTCTTATTCTATTTAATCCTCTACTAACCAGTATAAAAGGCTGGCACGCAGAATTAAACTTTTGGGTCAAGTAGCGGATAACCGGGAAAAAAGAAGGGTTTACCTTCCCGTTACGGAAAGGTTTACGATAGAAAGCAGAGAAAAGCGAAATTCCGGCACGCTGCCGGTTGAAATAGAGAGGAAGGCCGCTATGTACATCAAAGAAGCAGCCAATCGGCTGGGAATATCGGCACGGGCTATCCGCTTTTACGAAGAAAAAGGGCTAATCGCACCGGGTAAGGAACGGTCCAGTGGTTACCGCTCTTTTACTGAACAAGAAATCTGGAGGCTGCAGACGATCGTCGCTCTCCGCGAATCCGGCATGTCCGTCAGCGGTATTCAGGCCGCTCTGGAGCAGGTGGAACGAGGCGAGCACGATGAACTGCTCCATTATCTGGAGCTGCAGCGCTCTGTCCTCTATGCCCGTATGCTGGAGACCGGACAAACGCTTCAGACGACCGACCATATGATCGGGCTTTTGCAGCGGAGCCGCGGGCTTCCCTTAGAGGACTTTTACCGGCTTGCCCAGGATTCCAGAGAGGTCCGGGAGCTCCGCAACTGGGAGGACCGTTGGAACTTCGATGAGCTGGCTTCTTCTCACGACGAGCGGGTATGGAGCGGGGATTCGGCCTATCCCGGTTACCGGGAGGCCCTTGAACGGACCGTGGAGGAAATAAACCCGGCACCCGGGGAAACGGGGCTCGATCTGGGCACCGGGACCGGCAATCTCGCCGGATTGTTTATGGAACGCGGAGCGGTTATGAACGGAGTCGACCAGTCTAAAGAGATGCTCCGTATCTGCCGGTCCAAATTTCCGGGCATGACGGCCAAAATCGGCAACTTCCTGGCCATTCCCTACACGGACGGGCAGTTCGATTTCGTGGTGACCAGTTTTGCGTTTCACCATTTGTCCGGCAGGCAGCAAAAATTGGCGCTGAACGAAATGGCACGGGTGCTGAAACCGCGGGGCCGCATCGCGATTACGGGTTTTATGAACCTCCATGAGGATGGAAGAATCCCGGCTGATCAACATCGTTCAGGTTCACCGGCTTGTGAATTGGATTTTTGGGACTGGTTTGCTCCAAACGGTTTTGAAAGCAAGTGCCTCAAGCTCTCACCTGAGCTTTATCTAGCGGCCGCCCGGCGCGTGTTTACGTGACACAGGAGCTTCAACGGAAAACTAGACCGTTCGACATCATCCCGGCCTGTAGCGGTATACCGGTATCCTGCTCTGCATACCTGCGAAGGCATTGGCGTGCTTTGGTCTTATCGAAGCGGAGAAGGCTGTGCTTGATCTGGAACCCAAAACCCGCTTGACCTTGCCGCTGCGTTAACGCTTAGGGTGTAGAGGGAATCTCATTCCGCATCTTATTACGCACATGGAGGAACGAACCGCATGCCCGACCATACCGACATTTACCTCAATCAGACTCAGCTGTACGACCGGATGATCTCCAGACAACCCGGCTTGGCGGAAAGAATTGACCGCATCCGCCCGCATGAAGGGCTGGACATCGTGGACATCGGAGCGGGAACGGGCCGCCTGACGGCCGCTTTGGCGCCGAGGGCCGCATCGGTCACCGCCCTGGACGCCTCGTCCGGCATGTTGGAGATTACCGCTTCCAAGCTCCGGCAGGCGGGGCTGACGAACTGGCGCTGCACAGCCGCCGACCATCGCAGCCTTCCTCTGGCGGATGGTTCCGCCGATCTTCTCGTCTGCGGCTGGAGTCTCTGCTACCTCGCGGGCCCGGACATCCCGGGCTGGGAAGCTGACCTGGCGGAAGCTCTTGCCGAGATGAGACGGGTGCTGCGCCCCGGTGGAACTCTTATCTTGCTGGAAACGATGGGCACCGGCACAGAGGTTCCGGACCCTCCCGCGTTCCTGAAGCCTTACTACGCGCTGCTGACGCAAAAATACGGCTTCGCCCACGAGACGTTCCGTCTGGATTACACCTTCGCGTCCCTGAAAGAAGCCGAGGAAATGGCACGCTTCTTCTTCGGAGAGGAGCTGGCGGCGAAAACCGTGCGGAACAACTGGGTCACGCTGCCGGAGTGCGCCGGGATCTGGTGGCTGCACATGCCGGCGGGGACGTAAACGAGTAACGTTTACCGCGTTCCCGCTTGAAGCCGTATCCCTCCGCTTCTTTTCCGCACCGCGCGAAGCTCCAGCGCGCGGTGCTCGGCGTCACATGACGGTGGTACTTAAGACCCGGCGGTTTCGGTGGAGCACCCAACATGAATGGCTTCCCTGCGACGGCCCTCTCCTCCCGATCCGCCCAGGCAGCGGGCGCACCAAAAAGCCCTGCAGACGATATTCCGTCTGCAGGGCTTACTTCGTTCACAGAAAGCCGCCCACCCACAACCTGGAGAACACACGCGCCGAGTCCGGACCGGCTCGTACGATTCGCGGCATGCCGTATGCCTCAGCAGGTTAGCGGGCCATGACGCTTCCCGGCTAAAACAGCTTGATTACGGTCAGCTCGGCGATTTACGCTCTGCCTAAAGCCCAGGTTAACCCTGAGCCCGTTCCGCAACAGCGCGGGCGATCCATACGCCCGCCGCCCCCGCCTGGGCCAGTCCACGCGTTACGCCGGCGCCGTCCCCGCCGCAGTACAGGCCTGCGATTTCGGTTTCGAGCTGCTCGGTGAGCTTCGGACGGGCGGAGTAGAATTTCGCTTCCACGCCGTAAAACAGCGTATGCTCGGACGCGATGCCCGGCGTTACTTTTTCCAGTGCTTCTACCATCTCCACCAGGCTTTTCATCGTGTTGTAAGGCAGAACGAGCCCAAGATCGCCGGGAACGGCCTCTTTCAAGGTAGGCTCCAGGAACCCTTCCTTGATCCGGCCTTCCGTAGAGCGGCGGCCGCGGATGATGTCGCCGTATTTCTGAACGATGACGCCTCCGTTGGAAAGATCGTTGGCGCGCTTGCAAATCTCGCGGGCGTATTCGTTCGGTTTGTCGAACGGTTCCGTAAACTGGTGCGAGACGAGCAGGGCGAAGTTCGTGTTCCGCGAACCGAGCGCCGGATCTTTGTACGCATGGCCGTTGGCCGCCATGACACCGCTGTGATTTTCCACGACAACATGCCCCGACGGATTGCTGCAGAAGGTGCGGACGCGGGTACCGACCGACGTGTTGAAAATGAACTTCCCTTCATACAGATGCTTGTTGATTTCCTGCATCACGACATCGGATGTTTCCACGCGGACGCCGACGTCAACCTGGTTGTTGTACATTTTCAGGCGGCGTTTGCGCAGAACGCTCGTCAGCCATGCCGAACCGTCGCGGCCGGGCGCCACGACAACGGAATCGGCTTCGATCTCTTCTCCGCTGTTGAGCACAATGCCCCGGATTTTATGGCCCTCGGCCGTTTTACTCGTCAGCAGGTCGGCTACTTCCGTTTTGAAACGCATGTCCACTTTCGTTTTCAGGTACGTGTTGATGGACCGGAGAATTTCGAGATTCTGCTCGGTCCCCAGATGGCGGACCTGCGCCCTTAAGAGCTTGAGTCCCGCCGCATAGGCACGGTTTTCAATGGAGGACACGACGTCCGTAAGCGGATCCGTCAGCGTCTGCTGGGCGCCGTGCTTCAGATTGATGTCATCGACATACCGGATGAGATCCAGCACGCGCGAAGGCGGCAAATAGTCCGTCAGCCAGCCTCCGAATTCCGTTGTGATGTTGAACTTGCCGTCACTGTAAGCACCCGCACCGCCGAAACCGGCGGTAATCGAGCAGGCGGGCAGGCAGCCTGCAAATTCCTTGCGTCCCGCGGCAGGCGGGCACAGCTTGATCTTCTCTTCCAAAATCGGACAGCGGCGGTTGTCTATGTCAAGCCCTTTATCTACAAGCAGCACGTTAAGGTGCGGTGATTTTAACGAAAATTCATAGGCAGCGAATATCCCGGCCGGTCCGGCCCCCACAATAATGACATCGTAACGGTTGCTCATGATCGTATCCCCCAGTCAGTTATGAAAGGTATCAGGTTTGAGCCGGGCACGCAAAAAAATCCCGGCCTTCGAATGGTACGGTAAAACCGTCCATTCGTAGCCAGGAATTTCCGGTTCCTTGTAGAGACCTCTGGCCCGTATTGCCAAAGATATACGAATAGGTAAAACGCAGATTTAGTTGTTAACGGAGACGTTCGCCCCTTAAACAGGTTAACGAAAATTATGTTCGAAGTCAACCTAAATCCCATTAAACATTCGGTTTATTTTTTGTAAATAGTGATTTTACACAGAAACGGAACGCTTAAATTGACTAAAACACGAACATTAATAAGAAAACGCAATATAGCCTGCCGACAGCCACATCACAACCGCCGACACCTTGCCCAGTACCGCCGTAAACCGGGCGGACCCGCTTACCCGGCCCGTTAACCAGCCCAATACCGCCAAACCGAAGAACCAAACCCAGGAAACAAAAATGCACGCCAGAGCGAACGCCCACTTATGCGTTCCGGTATACTGCAGGGAGCTCGTCCCGATCACACCTACCGTATCCAAGATTGCATGAGGATTCAGCAGGGAAACCGAAGCGGCGAATGCGACCTGCCTGCGTGCGGGGTATCGCGTCTCATCACCGGGTACGAATGCATCAGCGTCCTTGCGAGAAGAACTTTTCCACGTTGTCCATCCCATATAAGCGAGAAAAATTACTCCCGTCGTCATGAGCACGGTTTTGATCCACCAGATTTTCAAGACAAGAACGGAGACGCCGAAAACCGCCAAACCGATCAGAAGCGTGTCGCAGACCGAAGCGGTCAGAACGGCCGGAAGGGCGCGGGTATATTTTTTATGCAAAGCCCCTTGATTGAAAATAAATACGTTCTGCACCCCGAGAGGCAAAATAAGCCCCAAAGCCAGTACAAAGCCGTGCAGAGCGGCCGCAGCCGTCAACATCATGCCGATTCCTCCATCTCTCTACGATTAATCTCTTGTCTTCCCTCCTCATGATATAGAAAAATCAGCGTTTGTGCTCAAACTGACCCGCTCCCTCTCCATGAGAGAATTGTTTGAGAAAGGGCTCCAGGCAGGCATCCCCCTGAATCCGGGAGATTTGTACGACCCTCTCCCCGGCCCTTATCTCCGGATTTCATATTCCTACGCTTCTTTTGAGGATCTGGAAAAGGGGCTGCAGGGGCTCTCCGCTTTGATCCGCAGACTTGCCCGCTGAGAGAATGTCATCGCTCGGGGCTTTTGATCCGGTTTGCCGGACCGGACGTCTAAAAACCTTTTTCCCGCAATAGGTTAAGCAGGAGACGACATCCGGAAAGGAAGAAGAGCATGACCTCCTTATTTCAGCTTCCCGTGCAGGTGGAAACCGAAACCGTCACATCTCCGGGTGTGACGATCTATACGCCGAGACTTTCGGGCCTCCGGAATGCCGCCGCTCAGAATAAGTTGAACGCGGCGTTTTCCGGCCTCACGGCCTCGCTCGTTTACGAACAGAAGAAGTACCAGACCGGCACTCTCCGGGAGATGACGGGTCATTATGAGGTAAAAACGAATCAAAGAGGACTCCTCAGCCTGATCGCCACCAACTATGCCTACTCGGCTCCCATGGCCCACGGTTACACTGTTGCGGAATCTCTTACATGCAATGTAAATTCCGGGGGTTTTTTCACCCTTTCACAGCTTTTCAAACCCCGAAGCGGCTACGTGGAACTGCTCTCGCGGCACGTAAGGGCACAGCTTCACCGGCGGAAACTGCCCCTGCTGAACCCTCCGTTCAAGTCCGTCTGGCCCGATCAAAACTTCTATCTGGCGGACAAAGCGCTGGTGGTGTATTTCGATCTCCTTGAAATCACTCCCTATTACGTCGGATTTCCCATGTTTCCGATCTCCGTGTACGATCTGCTTCCTATTGCGGCAGAAGGAGGTCCCCTGGACATCCTTGCGGTAGACGTCACCTAGTATGACCACGTCCGGTTATCGGACGAAGCGGCAGCCTCTCAACCGGAGGCTGCTTTTTTGCGTTCTACTTCAACACCCAAACATTAATAAAATTGGTCTACCTTAAAAAATAAACAAAAATATAATTGCCCGCTCCGCTAAATTTCCTCAGGCTCCGAAGAAATGCGGGCCTGCACGACTTTAATCCCTGTCCTTGTTTGAAGGACAGGGATTTTTTGAGATTTTATCGTTCCGGAGGGTAATATAAGAGAGCAAGACCCATACCTAGGAGGCGAATAAACATGGAAACCAGCTTATACGAAAAACTTGGCGGAAAAGACACAATCGGAAAAGTCGTGGAGGAGTTTTACAAGCGTGTCATAGAGGACGAATCGGTCAATCATTTCTTCCGGGATACGGATATGGCGAAACAGCTGCGTCATCAGACGGCTTTCATCAGCTATGCGCTCGGCGGCGCCCCCTACTCAGGCAGGTCGATGGCTGCAGCCCATACGGGACTGAATCTGCAGCCGGAGCATTTCGACAGCATCGTCAACCATCTGCAGGCTTCTTTGCGGCATTTCGGAGTTACGGAGGAGGATATCCGTCAAATCACGGAGAAGGTGGGATCCCTGAGGGGCGATATCCTTTATAAATAAACCAGATACCGGGCATTTTCTCCGGAAATGCTCTCGGTAACTGCCTTTGCCCCGGCCGCCTCGGCTTGGACGAATGTTCTCCTGAATCTTTGTCCTCTTTTCCCGCGGGGACCGGATGTGCTACAATTTGCAAAACGTCTTCACGTGTTAGGATTACTCACATATAGAGAAGGTAGAGGGGGGAAACGGATGGATATGCGCAAGTACCGTTTGGATGAACCCGCACTGGGTACATTCAGCGAGGAACGGGACGAATACGAGCGCGATTACGCCCGTCTTATTCAGTCTCCGGTGTTCCGGCGGCTGCAGGGCAAATCGCAGGTATTCGGGGCGGGGACCGGGGATTATTACCGGACGCGGCTTACCCATTCCATAGAAGTTTCGCAGATTGCCCGCGAGGTTGCCCGGCGTATGAGAAAACAGTACGCGTTTTGTATCGGCGGGGAGCATCCCGGCTTGATGATCGACCCCGCCGTCGTGGAATGCGCTTCGCTCGCGCACGATTTGGGACATCCTCCGTTCGGCCACAAAGGCGAGGAAGTGCTCAATCACCTCCTCGGGGAGGAGCACGGCCTGTCCTACGAAGGAAACGCGCAGAATTTCAGGATTCTGACGTTTCTGGAGAAACGCGCCGGCAGCGACAGCGGCCTGGATCTGACGGCCGCCGTGCTTCTGGCCATCAACAAATACCCGTACAGTCTGGAAGAGCCGGGACGGCTCAAAGGCGTGTACGGGATGGAATGGGAGGGCATCCGGCAGCTTCGGGACATGTGGAACATGCCGGAAGGCTGTCCGACGCTGGAAGCCCAGCTGATGGATTTGTGCGATGACATCGCGTACTCCACGCATGATATTGAAGACGGCATCCGCGCCGGCAAAATTCAGATGAACCGCTCCTTCTTCGAAGACGACCGGCTGATCGGGCACCTCGTTCAGGAAATCGTGAACGATCAGGGAAACCTTGAGGTCGGCTGGGAGCAGGTGGACATCGCCGCGATGGTGAAGCAGGTGCTCGCCTCGTACCTCGAGCAGTGGGAGCTCATCTACGCCCAGTGCGACCGGGAAGCCTCACGCACGCGCAGAGAAATGAAAGCCCGCTGGGTCAGCTCCTTCGCCGGCAAAGTCGGCATCATCGACGACCCGGACAAAGGCTGGAAGCGCGTCACGTTCGTGCGTGAAGGCCGCCAAGACCTTGATCTTCTCCGTACAATGGAGATTATCAAGAAGCTGGCCTGGGTCACGCTCGTCAAGGACTTCCGCGTCCAGCGGCTTCAAAAGCGCAGCGAAATCATCATCCGCCGGCTGTGGGACAGCTTTAAAGTGCCGGATCACGGACAGCTCATTATCCCGCCGGACTGGATCGAGAACTACGAGCTGCACCGCACCGTGTGGTCTTGGCCCCGTCTGGTCGCCGACTATATCTCCGGCATGACCGATGCGTACGCGGAGAAAGTCGCCGCCGAACTTTATGCGAGCAAATCCGGCTCGATCTACGAGATGGATTAAGGCATCGCCCGTTTTTTTAAAATAAAGCCTGTATATTTATGCAGGCCAGGACGGCAGAATTCTTAGCGGCTGAGGCTCCGGCTTGCCGAAGTAATAGCCCTGAAACCATTCATAGCCCAGATCCCGGAGACATTCCAGATCGTCGCGGTCCTCGATTCCTTCCGCGAGCGCACGGGAATTGAGCTCCTGGGTCATTCTTGCCACAGCGCGTGCCACGCGCTGTTTTCCTTTATCCTTGCTGACGCCACGGCAAAATTCAAGCGCCAATTTCACAACGTCGGGCTCCAGCTCGGATAGGACCTGCAGGCTGTTGAAACCCGTTCCGACATCATCCAGTGCATAGCGGAAGCCATGTTTTTTGTAAAAAGCCAAGATGCTTCTCAGGTGGTCCATATTGTTGATTTCTTCGCTCTCCACCACTTCGAATACGATCGATTCGGGGTTTACGCCCGTTCTCTCCACCATTTCAACCGTCGATTGAAGACAATGAACGGGATTATAGATGGACGTCGGGAGGAAGTTGATGAAAATCAGCCCGTCATCCAGACCCCCCGCGTTCCGGACAGCTTCCAGACGGCAGGTGCGGTCCAGCGCGAACAGACGGTCTCTCGCTTTAGCGGCCTGAAAGAGCTGAACCGGCGGAATCAGCCCGCCGTCCTGCGCGGTTCCCCGTGATAGCAGCTCGTATCCGATAATGGAGCTCTCCACGCCGTCAAAAGAAACGATCGGTTGATAAAAAGTCCGGATAGAGCGGTTTGTAATGACATCGTCAATCCAATGGGCATCTCGTTCTTCCTTGAAAAATTGGAAGGGCTTGAGCTTGTCCAGCCCCTGCAAGGGATCATGCTTGTCCGCCCGCACGGCCCGGATATTGGCATATTTCAGATGCGCGGTCACATAATCGAGCATGGCGTTGAACAGAGATTCGTGCATCCAGTACAGCCGTGAATCGATTTTATCCCACTGATCCGCCGGGTATTCCGGCAAATAGGCATCCAGAAACGCGGAAGTTTCACTTCCGCCAAAATAGACCGTGTAGCCGCGCTCCCCAACGAAGCATTTCGAACAAAATTTTTGCATGAAAAGCGCTCCCTATGTCACATAATGGATGGATTTACGTCTATCTTACTTAATAAGCGTTCTAATTTACAACCTTTAAGGATAAAATTTCATTTTATTGCGGAATTCAGGTTTGAAAACGGTTTTTACTTCCTAATTCCCCTGAAACCTCCTTAAGGCATTTTCACCGAATTCCCACTCCGGCGTTTTCAGACCGCCTCCTTCTTTAAGCGCGTACCAAGGGCTCTGCGCGGGATTCGCCGGATTAGTTAAGATTTGCGTCTCCTGGGCGGGTGTGTAGCTTTGCGCCAGCATAAATACGGTCTCCCCCGTCGACTTGTTCACCGCCGTATCCACGACAATAACCGCGTGTCCCGGCGATCCCCCGACAATAAACACATCTCCCGGCTTCACATCGCTTTTCTTGACCGGTATCAGTTCTTTTTCCAACGATAACGTTCCCGCATAGGCGAAAACCACATCCATAAACTTGCGGAATCCCTCCTGGCTGTTATCGGCTCCAGCATTTTTTACCCACGATGCCTGATTTCCATTCATCTTAATTCGATAGCCGTTCATCCATTTTGAATATTCGGCTTTAAACCCGTTCACAAAGTTAAAATGAATCTCCCCGTACTGCTTCCGGTCGAATAAATATTGGGCCCGCAGCAGCATGACCGCATCGGCGCACTGGTGAAGATCGCGGCTGCCGATCGGGATATCGACCACCGCCTCGTAGACCCCCGGCTTGTTTTTCTCACGCCCGTCGAACAGATGAACGACCGAACCGTCCGGCTTCAGCTTCAGTCCGCGTAAAAAGGCCGCAAAGCTTCCGGGCTCGGCCCCCGTGCGTTCGTATCCTTTCGGCGCTTTAAACCTCTCCTGTAAGGTAGCGCCTTCGGGCAACACGATGGCGGCGTTCTTTGCGGCAGTCTTTCCGGCTGCCGCTTGTTCCTTGCCGGCCTCTTCGGCGGCCTTCTTTGAAGCCGTCTCCGGCGAACCGGCCGACTCACACGCCGACGCTCCCAGCGACAGGACCAATAGGCCGAGCAGCGCGCTTTTTCTCCATGTATCGATTCCTGTAAAGGACATGCCGATCGTCTCCTTTGAACTCTTTTTCTTCATTATAATGGATACTAGAATTTATTTACAAAAGATGCAATGAAATCTAGTCTTTTCGATGCGCGCTCCGCATTACCTTAAACCAAGCAAAATATTTTTCCCCGCCCGCCGCTCTCCGCCCTCTTCTATTCCAATGAACCTTTACATAGATTTGAAAAACAACTTGAAAATTGACGCTTGACGTTTGCGAGTTCCGGTAGTACGATACATATCATTAATCCCGACTAAACTTATGAGCATTAAGGGGGAACAGGCTCCATGAATAACAACTTGATCAAAGCCTTCGAGACCAACTGGATTTCCCTGGTTGTTTCTCTAATTATTATCGGCTTTCTTTATTTTTTGGCCAAAAAACGCGTCAGCTTCGGCTACCGCGTCCTGATCGGTCTTGGTATCGGTCTTATCGTAGGGTTCATTTTCAACACCTACAAAGTCGACGCGAAAAGCGTCAGCACGATCGGTACGATCTACGTCAATCTCATCAAAATGATGGTGATTCCGCTCGTAGTCGTTCTCGTCATCAACAGCATCGCCGGTCTTTCCAACCTCGGACAGCTCCGCAAAATCGGGCTGAAAACGATCGGACTGTTCCTGGGCACCACCGGTATCGCCGCCTTGATCGGGCTGCTTGTCGCACTCGTTTTCAATCCGGGTTCCGGCATTCCGCAAGGCACGCTTAAAGATTTCAAACCGAAAGAAATCCCGACGTTCTCCCAGGTTATCCTGGATCTCGTCCCGTCGAATCCTTTCAATGAAATGGCGACCGGCAAAGTCGTTCCGGTTCTGATCTTCGCAATCTTCGTTGCCGTTGCCATCGTTCATATCGGTTCCAAGAAGCCCGATGCCGTCAAGCCCGTGAAGGACCTGATCGCTTCTCTGGCTCAAGTGCTTCACCAGGTGATCAAGTACGTCATCCGCCTGACTCCATACGGCGTATACGCACTGATCGCAGCTATGTCCGCCAAATACGGCGTGGATACCTTGAAGCCGCTGATCATGCTCATTCTGGCGACGTACACGGCGCTTCTGCTTCACTTCATCATTACGTTCGGCGGTCTGGTTACGTTCGTAGCCAAGGTTAACCCGTTCAAGTTCTTCCGCAAGGCTTACCCGACGATCGCCGTTGCTTTCACCACCCGCAGCAGCTACGCGACACTCCCGGTTAACCTGGAAGTCCTGACGAAAAAACTGCGTGTATCTCCGCGTATCGCCAGTTTCGTGGCTCCGCTCGGCGCGACGATCAACATGAACGGCTGCGGCGGCGTATGGCCCGCTGTCGTTGCGATCTTCGTCGCAGGCGTCTACCACATTCCGCTGAGCGTGTCCGATTATATTCTGATCGTGCTCGTCAGCATGATCTCCTCCGTCGGCGTTGCCGGCGTACCCGGACCGGCTGCCATCTCGACGACGGTCGTTCTGACCGCTCTCGGTCTGCCGCTCGAAGGTCTGGGCCTGACCCTCGCTATCGACGCAATCGTTGACATGGGCCGTACGGCCGTGAACGCGACGGGTACTACGGTGTCCACGCTGATCGTGGCCAACTCCGAAGGAGAATTCGACCGCGCGTCCTTTGACCGCGACGAAGAAGATGAATTGGAATTGAACCCGTCTTAAGCGGGACGTTAATGAAGGGCAGACTCCGGTCTGCCTTTTTTATTTGCCTGTATCGCATGGAATCGAGAGCGGGCCGGCCTGTACTCGGTTCTTTTTTTATATACTGCCTTGTGTGTCCCTCTTTACGGCTTGCAAAACCCGCCCGGTGCTGTTAACATCATGATTCCCTGTTTAAATATACAAAAGAGGGAGCCTGCGTCCGATAATGGGTATGTCTGGGAGGCAGCTAAGCAATACTAACATCAACTCTGTATGGAGACAGGAGACACAGAAACGCTTATGAGAAAAATTGGGTCCATCTACGCCCGTGATATCCGAAACATCGCAACCAATTGGGTGGCCGCTGTCATTATTTTAGGCCTTGTATTCCTTCCCTCGCTTTACGCGTGGTTTAATATCGAAGCTTCCTGGGATCCGTACGGCCAGACCGGGGGCATCGCCATTGCGGTCGCCAATAACGACGAGGGAGCGACACTGCGCGGCAAGCAGCTGAATCTGGGGAACGAAATCGTAGCCTCGCTCAAAGAAAATGAAAAGATCGGCTGGACCTTCGTCGACGAGAAAGAAGCGATGAAAGGCGTCAAACACGGGGATTATTACGCCACTATCGTCATTCCCGCCGATTTTTCCGCCAAAATCGCTACCGTGCTGACCGACGATCCGCAAAAAGCGGACATTCTCTACTACGTGAACGAGAAGATCAACGCCGTCTCGCCGAAAATCACGTCCAAGGGAGCCACAGGCGTCATTGACGAAGTCAGCCGCAATTTTATCAAGGTGGCGAACGGAACGATTTTCCAGATCTTCAACGAGGTCGGTGTCGAGCTTGAGAACGAACTGCCGACGATCGAGAAAGTGAAAACACTCGTTTTCAAACTCGAAACGGTGTTCCCGGAACTCAATCAGGCCGTCGGCGTCGCGCTGGACGATGTACATAAGTCGAATGACATTGTAAAAAAAGCGCATGATAACCTGCCGACCGTGACCCAGCTTGCCAAAGACGGAGAGGCATTCACCAACAAGCTGGGTGACTTCCTCGGCAAAGGCTCGGAAGCCGTCGAAGCGCTCGGTCCGAACATCAAGCAGGACCTCCTGCTGCTCCAGCAGACAGCGACGGCCACGGAAGAGCTGACCGGCATTTTGAAGGACGCGAACTTCGACCCCGCCGTCGCCAAGGCCGCGATCGACCGGGCTTCGCAGCGCCTGACGGTTGCGGTCGATGTGACGGACCGGATGATCGGCTTGTTCGAACAGCTGAACAAGTACACCGGCGGCAAGGTAATGCCGTTCGTGATCGACCGGCTGAAGTCGGTCAAGGACCGCTTCCAGCAGCAGCTGACAACGATCGGCAAAATCAGGGACGCGATCGACAAAGGCGAGAAACCGGCGCAGGAGCTGGTCGACAACCTGAACCGTCTCTCGAAGGAAGCGGCCGGCTTCATCGGCGACATTCTGGGCCGGTACGACAGCGAAATTCAGCCTCAGATTCTCCAGGGAATCGCGAAAGCGAAGAAAACCGCCCAGAATGCCCATACCGTGCTGACCGAAGCCGTCAAAAGCATCCCCGATTTGCAGAAAATTCTCGGCGATGCGGCGAAAGGACTGGCCGTCGGAGACAAGGAGCTCAAAGAGATCCAGGCCCGCCTGCCGGAGGTAGAGACGAAAATCAAGGATCTGGCCGATAAAATCCGCGCCTTTGAGAAAGAAGGCAACCTGACGGAGCTGATCGACCTTCTGAAAAACAACTTCGAGAAGGAAAGCGAGTTCTTCTCGGAGCCGGTACAGCTCAAAGAAAACAAGCTGTTCCCGATTCCGAATTACGGTTCGGCCATGTCGCCGTTCTTTACGACGCTTTCCCTGTGGGTCGGCGCGCTGCTTCTCGTATCGCTTCTGACGGTAGAGGTGCACGAGCCGGGCTACAAGAGCTACCAGGTATTTTTCGGGCGGTATTTGACGTTCGGTACGCTGGCCGTTATGCAGTCGCTGATGGTCACGCTGGGCGACATGTTCATCCTGAAAACCTATGTCGTCGACAAGCTGTGGTTTGTCCTGTTCGGCATGGTCCTCAGCGCGGTCTTTATGCTCATCGTGTACACGCTCGTCTCCGTATTCGGCAATGTCGGCAAAGCGATGGCCATCGTCCTTCTCGTGCTGCAGTTGGCAGGTTCCGGAGGTACGTTCCCGATCCAGGTGACCCCTCCGTTCTTCCAGGCGATCCACCCGTATCTGCCCTTCACATACGGGATCAGCATGATGCGGGAAGCCGTCGGCGGTATCCTTTGGGACATTATTATGGAAGACTTGATCATGATGGCCATTTATATCGGCATCACCCTGCTTATCGGACTGGCGCTTAAGAAAGTCATCAATAAATCCAGCGCCAAATTCATAAGCCGCGCCAAAGAAAGCAAGCTTATCCATTAGAAGCGGGACCTGCCTCCGGGCAGGTCTTTTTTTCTGAAATTTAGGATAGGGACAGTTCATTTTCAAGGATTCTGTCCATTGACCCCATCCCGATATGACAGTACACTAATTATTAGCCGACTAACTAATAAAGGAGGGAACCGAACGCCATCATGGATATTTACCAATCGGATTCCGTCTTGCAGATCTTGTCACGGGTCTTCAAGCTTCACCGCCGCCATCTGCATGAGCTGCTTCAGGACTACGAGGTCTACCCGGGACAGCCGCCCCTGCTGATCCGCTTGTCCGAGAAAGATGGCCAGAGCCAGCACGAACTGGCCGCCCAAATGCGCGTAAAGCCCGCCACGCTTACCGTGATGATCACCCGCATGGAGAAAACCGGACTTCTCCGGCGCGGAGCCGACAGCAAGGACCAGCGGGTATCGCGGGTCTATCTGACGGATAAGGGGCATCAGGCAACGACTGCCGTAAAGCGGGCCCTCCGCGAAATCGAAGAAACATGCCTGGAGGGCTTCCTGACGGAAGAGAAGCTTCTTTTCCGCCGTCTTCTTCTCCAAATGTATGAAAACTTGAAAGATATCGAGGAACAAATCGATTAGCCGGCAAATTAAAAGGAGGTGACCGCTCTGTTTGCTTTGAGCCGATATTTAAAACCTTACTGGAAAGCGGCCGTTCTGGCTCCGCTTCTGATGCTGCTTGAAGTATACATGGACCTGCTCCAGCCTAAACTGATGGCCGACATCGTAAATCAAGGCGTGGCAACCGGAGACCTCGCCACGATACGAAACACCGGTCTGCTTATGCTCGGTGTGGCCTTGATCGGACTGATCGGCGGGGCCGGGTGCACCATATACTCCAGCATCGCTTCGCAAAATTTCGGTGCCGATCTGCGGGACGATCTTTTCCGGAAAACCCAGACATTTTCTTTCCGGAATCTGGACAAGTTCAAATCCGGGTCGCTCATTACACGGCTGACAGGAGACGTCGTGCAGGTTCAGACCCTGGTACAGATGACCTTGCGAGTGCTTGTCAGAGCGCCTTTTCTCGCCATTGGCGGCGTCATTATGTCGTTTCTGCTGAATCCGCGGCTTGCTTTGATCCTGGCTGCGGCCATTCCCGTTCTTTTTCTCGTGCTGTATTTGCTCATCCGCGTGTCCCAGCCCCTCTTCTTGAAGGTTCAGGAAAAACTCGACCGGGTGAATACGGTCCTTCAGGAGAATCTGGGCGGAATCCGGGTGGTGAAGGCTTTCGTACGTTCCGATTTCGAGCGCAAACGCTTCGGCGAAGCCAACCGGGATTTCACGGATATCGCCCTGAAGGCGGCACGGACGATCGCTTTGAACGCCCCCATTATGACGTTCATCATGAACGTCAGTCTGGTAGCCGTGCTCTGGTACGGCGGCGCTCAGACGTGGAATCTTTCTTTTCCCGTGGGAGACCTTATCGCTTTTCTTAACTATGTAACCCAGGTTCTCACTTCCCTGCTTACCGTAGGCATGATGATGATGTTTGTTACGAGAGCGAGAGCTTCCGCCGGGCGTATTAATGAAGTGCTCGAAGCGCAGCCGGAAATCGCGGACAAACCGGGTGCTTCCGCCAATGCCATCCGTGCGGGCCGGGTCGCCTTCGACCGCGTCTCTTTCGCTTACGATGAAGACGGCAGAGAGCTTGCCCTGAGAGACATCAGCTTCACGGCAGAGCCCGGGCAAAAGCTGGCTATTCTGGGAGCGACGGGCTCGGGCAAGACCTCCCTCGTCCATCTCATCCCGCGGTTGTACGACCCGACGGCCGGCCGGGTCCTTATTGACGGAACGGACGTCAAGGACATGGCTCTGGAGCACCTGCGCAGCCGCGTAGGCATGGTTCTCCAGCAGGCCATTCTCTTCAGCGGCACCATCCGCGAAAATATTTCCTACGGCAGGGCGGACGCCACGCAGGAGGAAATCGAGGCGGCAGCCCACGCAGCCGAAATCCACGCCTTCATCGCCGGTCTGCCGGAAGGCTATGACACCCTGCTCGGCCAGAGAGGCGTCAATCTCTCCGGGGGCCAGAAGCAGCGCATCTCGATCGCCCGCGCCCTGCTGGTCCGGCCGGCAGTGCTCATCCTCGACGACTCCACGAGCGCGGTGGACCTGGCGACCGAGGCCCGTATCCAGCAGGCGCTGAAGGAGCGGATGGCGCACACTACGTGCCTGCTTATCGCACAGCGCATTTCATCGGTCGTCGACGCCGATCGGATTCTCGTGCTGGAAGACGGCCGTATCGCCGCCAGAGGCACTCACGCCGAGCTGCTGGCCGCCAGTCCCGTTTACCGGGACATTTACAAATCCCAGCAGGGAAGGGAGGAAGTCATCCATGGCGGATAAACCCCAAAACAACGGTTCCCCCGCACCGGAACCCCCGATGGGCTTAGGCGGACCTGCCGGCCGGGGTCCGGGTCCCGGAGGCCCGCGCATGACGCAGAAAGTACGCGCCAAGAACACGGGCGCCACGCTCGGCAGGCTAAGCCGGTATCTCGGACGTCAGCGCAAGGGACTGGCGGCGGTCGTCCTCCTGACCGTGCTCAGTGCCGGCGCCGGACTCATCGCCCCTTACCTGCTCGGACGGGCCGTGGACGACTATATTCTGCCGCGGGATTACGGCGGCCTTCTGAAGCTCTGCCTTCTTCTGCTCGGCATTTATCTGTTCAGCTCCGTGATGGCCTGGTTTCAGACGTACGTGATGGCCGCCGTTTCTCAACGCACGGTGCAGAACCTGCGCCATGACTTGTTTTCTCATCTGCAGAAGCTGCCGCTGAACTTCTTCGACAGCCGGACGCACGGAGAGCTGATGAGCCGCACGACCAACGATATCGAGAACGTCTCGAACACGTTAAATCAAAGTGTCATTCAGCTCATGACAAGCGTGATTACGATTGCCGGCTCGCTTGTGCTTATGCTGACCATGAACGTCTGGCTCACGCTCGTCACGCTTCTTTCCGTACCGGTAACCATTTATTTAACCGGACAAATCTCCAGGCGGACCCGCACTCATTTCAAGGGCCAGCAGAAAAGCCTGGGCGCGCTGAACGGATTTATCGAGGAAACGATATCGGGCCAGAAAGTGGTTCAAGTGCTGCGCCGGGAACACCAGACAGCCGCCCGTTTCAAGGAGATCAACGACGAGCTGCGGGAATCCGGGACGAAGGCTCAGATCTACTCGGGCATGGTAGGCCCCTTCAACAACGTGGTCAACAACTTCAGCTTCGCTCTTATCGCCGCAATCGGCGGATGGCTCGTAATCAGAGGCTGGACGACTCTCGGGGTCATTGTCAGCTTCCTGAATTACTCCAAGCAGTTTACGCGCCCGATCAACGACCTGGCGAATCAGTACAATCTGATCCAGTCCGGGATTGCCGGCGCCGAACGGGTTTTCGAAGTACTCGATGCGAACACGGAGTATCCCGACATTCCTCAACAGAAAAAGGACAACACCGCCGGCGGCCGTCCTCTGAATGTGGCGGGTGAAGTCGTTTTCGAAGATGTCTCCTTCTCTTACAAGCCGGGTTCCCCGATCCTTTCGGATATCTCCTTTACCGCGAAGCCGGGGGATACGATTGCTCTTGTGGGACCGACCGGAGCCGGCAAAACGACCATCGTCAACCTGCTTACCCGGTTCTACGAGATTGACGGAGGGGAGATCCGGATCGACGGAACCGATATCCGGGAGCTCGACAAGGACAGCCTCCGCGGACAGCTCGGTATCGTTCTCCAGGACGCCTACCTGTTCTCGGATACACTCCGCGAGAACATCCGGTACGGGCGGCTGAACGCCACCGACGAGGAAGTGGAGGCTGCGGCCAGACTGGCGAACGCCGACAGCTTCATCCGCAAGCTTCCTCAAGGCTACGGCACGCTGATGTCCTCTGAAGGCGGCAATCTAAGCCACGGCCAGCGGCAGCTGATCACGATTGCCCGCGCCATTCTCGCCGATCCGGCCGTCCTCGTTCTGGACGAAGCTACAAGCAGCGTCGACACCCGGACGGAGATGCATATCCAGGAGGCGATGAACCTGCTCATGAAAGGGCGGACCAGTTTCGTCATTGCGCACCGTCTCAGTACGATACGCGACGCCGATCTTATCCTCGTCCTGAACGGAGGAAAGATCCTGGAACGCGGAACGCATGAAGAGCTTTTGGCTGCCAGAGGATTCTATTACGAGCTGTACAGCAGCCAGTTCCGCGAAGTGGTGTAAACCGCAAGCACGACAAAAAACCTCCGGCTCACTTATAGAAGTGAAACCGGAGGTTTTTTGCTAATTAAACGTTATTTTTGTGCCGTAAAGATAAGAACCGTTCCTAAAATCAACCCATGGCGGGTATAAGCTACTTCGTCTGTTTCGTTTTCGGTCACTGACCGATTTTCCGCTAACTGCCGTTAATCGTCTATGCGCGCCACTTCGAGCTTCAGGTACCGGTTCTTCTCCCGCTCCAGCACGGTAAACTTCACGTTCTCGTAGGTCAGGGACTCTCCTTCGGAAAGGTCGTCACGATGACCGTACAGCCATCCTCCGATGGTATCCCATCTTTCGGTTTCAAGATCCACAAGCAGGCGGTCGTTCACGATAGGAACGGATACTTTACCGTCTAATACGAGATGACCCTCGCCTTTTACCAGAATCTCCGGCTCATCCTTCATATCGAATTCGTCACGGATTTCCCCGACGATCTCCTCCAGAATATCCTCGATGGTAACCATACCCGAGGTACCGCCGTATTCATCGATAAGAATCGCGATATGCGTGCCTTCCTTCTGCATCCTTTTCAGGAGTGCATTGACGGGAATGACCTCGGAAACCGCCATAACCGGCTGAATCAGCGTGGTGACATCAAGCTCCTCGTCATCCTCGTAAGCCAGGAAGAATTTTTTCGTATTCACAATCCCGATCACGTTATCCTTGCTCTCCTCGACAACGGGAAAACGGGTATACTGCTGTTCTTTGATAATCACCAGATTCTCTTCCCTGGTCTTGTTCGCGTACAGGCAGATCATGTCGGTGCGGGGCACCATAATATCTTTGGCGAGCATATTGTCAAAAGCAAAGATCCGGCTGACATAGCCGTACTCGGCCTGGTTAATTTTACCGCTTTCATAACTTTCGTTAATAATAATCTGAAGCTCCTCTTCCGAGTGCGCTTCTTCATGCTCCGATGCCGGTTTGATGCCGAAAAGCTTCACGAGCTGGTTGGCGGAACCGTTCAGCACCCAGATAAAAGGATACATGACTTTGTTAAACCAGATGATCGGACGGGCAGTCAGCAGCGCCACAGCCTCTGTTTTGCGGATAGCGATCGTTTTCGGAGCCAATTCGCCAATTACGACGTGAAGGAAGGTGATAATAACGAATGCGATAAGAAACGAAAGCAGTCCGGTTAACGATTCGTGCAGATGCAAGGATTCGAAAACGGGGTGCAGTATTTTCTCGACCGTCGGTTCACCCAACCAGCCTAAACCCAGAGACGTAATGGTAATACCGAGCTGACACGCGGACAAATATCCGTCCAGATTGGTAAGCACCTGCTTCACGGCCCTCGCGTTGCTTTTGCCTTCGGCGATCAACTGATCCACCCGGCTGCCCCGGAGCCGTACAACGGCGAATTCCACTGCCACGAAAAACGCGGAGAGTCCAATCAATAAGGCAATCATAAAAAGGTTTAACAAATAACTGTCACTTTCCATTTCGGTAATCTACTCCCTTAAACTAAAGATAACCATTCCTTACGTGGACTCTAGCCTTATGGTTTCATTTCTCCGGCCTAAAAAAACGGATATTTTCCGCCAATATATTGAAGACCCGAAGCTGGACAAAAACTTCTGGAAAGTTATAGGATGAATAGGAATGACTTCAAGATAGAGAAATACTATTTCGGATAAAGGATTGGTTTAGAGATGAAAAAACAGGTTTTTATGTTGACTTCTACGCTCTTTCTGCTCACGGGCTGTACGGGCACGGGAGAGAAAATTGAAACCGCGGGGACTCCGGTTTCTACGGCCGCAACGCCCTCTTCCGGATCGGGCGAAACGTCTGCATCCGTTACGCCGTCATCCCGCATTGCAGGAACGCCCGTGCCATCCTCAACATCGGTGGAACTTCCCACGGTAACTCCGATTTCTTCCATCCCGGCGAAGCCTCCGACTCAAGAGGAAAAGAAGGCTTCCGTCAGACTAGCCGACCAAAGCGGAACAGCAGCCGGGCAGGGCAGCTTTCTTTTCGACTTCGAAACCGGGGACGGATTTCAGTTTTATCTGGAGAACAAAGGCACCCAACGCCTGTTGTATCGCGTCAACTATCCAAGCGGACAAAATCAGGTAGAGAAGACGATTCTTCAACCCGGAGAATCCCATTCTTTTACCTATCGGAAAAGCAGTCTGGACTTACCTGGAGTACACGGGGCTTACATAGTGTACATGTACAACGATGACGGATCGAGCCTTGACTACAATCTAGTGGTACGTGGTTTAAATGAATAAAAGAACCTCCGGACCGCTTCAATAAAGCGAATCCGGAGGTTCTTCTGCAATTTCAGTGTGTTTAATGCAGGCTGCGCGAATTCGAGTCGGCGCCGTAAGAAGTGTCTTCCCCACGTTCTTTGCGGCCCATAAACGGCCACCAGTTGGCCGGACCGAACATCCGCACCATGACCGGAATAAACAGCGGCAGCATGATGAGCGCGTAAAGGAACAGTCCGCACAATACAATAGTCGCGATCTGCAGCAGGGACATGACGCCCGACGGCAGCATCGCCGCAAACGTTCCGCCCAGAATGAGGGCGGCGGACATAATGACCGTCCCCATGTTTTTCATCGCTTCAAGAATCGCCTGCTGCGGAGACAGATGGCGGTATTCTTTGAACCGGTCCATGAGGAAAATACTGTAGTCGATTCCGAGCGCCATCAGCATCACGAAACCGAAGAACGGAACGGCCCAAGAAATGCCGGAGTATCCGAGCATCCGTACGAAAATCACTTCCGTAATCGCCATGGACGTGTAGTACGTCAGCAGAAGCGAAAGAATCAGATAGATCGGAATGACAATCGAGCGGAACAAGACGATCAGGATAAGCGCAATTCCGATCAGCATGAGCATCGCGGTACGCGAGTAATCCGCTGCGGAGATGTTTTTCAAATCGTTGTTCATGCTCGTAACACCGTCTACGGCATAAGTCGCATTCTGGAGCGGAGTGCCTTTGACGGCGCGTTCGACCGCTGCCGTAAGCTCGCCGGACTGCTCCAGCGTCTCGACTTCGTACGGGTTGCCTTCGAAGATGACTTCGAACTTCGCGATCTTGCGGTCCTTGGACATATACGCATCCAGCGAAGGCTGAAAGTCCGCTCCGGAGATGACATCCTGCGGCATAAACCAGCCGCTGATCTGTTTATTCGGCGCGGCCGACAGTTCCTTCAGGTAGTCCTGCGCGGATTTCAGGCCGCCGGACACCTGCGACAAGCCGTTCACGCTCTTGTCGAGGCCGCCCGTCAGCTCGCCGAGCTGACCGTTCAGCTGAGCGAAGCCCTGCTGCAGCTCTTTCTGCCCGCTGCTCAGCTTGTCGAAGCCCTTGGTCAGCTCGGGCAGCTTCGCCACGATCTGGCCCTGGCCGTCGGCCGCCTGATCAATGCCGGCCTGCAGCTTGGCGATGCCGTCGGAAAGCTGAGCCAGCCCCTGCGCCAGCGCGGCCTGGCCGCCTGCGGCTTTCTCGAAGCCGGCGTTGGCCTGCTGAAGGCCCTGATTGGCTCCGGCAAGCTGCTGGTTCAGCTGCTTCAGCCCTTCGCCGAGCTGGGCCGCACCCGACTGAAGCCGGGTCACCGCGCCCTGCGTCTTGAGGAAGTCGGGGTCCGACTTCAGCTCGGGGTACTTCTGCGCGAGGCCTCCCAGCCCCTGGCCGACATCGCCGAGCCCTTGGGCCAGGCCGGAAGCCTGCGAGGCGACGTCGCCGTAAGCTTGGGTCAGCTGGCCCAGGCCGCCGCCGACCTGCTTGTAGCCGGCAAGCAGGTCACTGCTCGCCGCCGCGAGCTGATCGGCGCTTGCCTTGGCCTGCGCGAGCCCCGCGCGGAGCTCTCCCGCACCGGCGGAACCGCTGCGCAGGCCTGCCTCGAGGCGCTCCAGCCCGTCGCCGAGCTGAACGACGCCCGTCTTGAGGGCGTTCGTGCCGTCGACCAGCTGCTTCGCGCCGTCGGCGGCCTCGTTCAGCTTCGGCGCATTGGCGCTGAGCGCACTGCTTGCTTCGGAGAGGCCTTTGCCGATCTCTCCGAGGCCGTCGCCGCTTTGGCCGATGCCGCCCTCAAGCTTCTCGACCTGGCTGGCTACCTGCAGATCGTCGAGCGGCTCTCCCGTCGGACGGGTTACGCTGCGGACGTTTTTCACGCCGTCGACCTTCGCCAGCTCGCGCGTGACCTGCTCGACGGCCGCCAGCCCTTCCGAGTTGTCGAGCGGCTTGTCGGTTTTCACGACGACCGTCGAAGGAAGCGTATCTCCGGGGCCGAAGCTGGAGGAGATCAGGTTAAACGCTTTGACCGAATCGTACTTTTCCCCGATTTCATCCAGGGAGTTAAACGAGGTCGATCCCTTGTACGCGACCAGGAAAGGAACGATAATAACCGCAAGAATCACAAGCGACCAAAGCGGTTTTTTTAACGAAAAAGAACCAACGGCGCCCCACAGGCGGCTCGGTTTATGCTCCAGAGAGCCCTTTGCCGGCCAGAAAATCACTTTGCCCAGAAAGGCCATAAAGAACGGCACGAGCGTGACCAGCGCCAGCAGCATCACGGCTACGCCGACCGCAACGGCAACTGCCGATCGGTACAAGACGAAGGTCGAGAGGCCGATGGAAGCGAACCCGACCAGAACCGCCAGACCCGAGAAAAACACGGTCCGTCCCGCCGTCCGGTACGTGGCGAGAATCGCCTCCGTTTTATCTCCGGAATGGGCAAGCTCTTCCTTGAATCGGGAGATCAGCAGAATGCAGTAGTCGGTCCCGATCCCGAATAAGACGGCGACGAGGAAAATCTGCGTAAAGTTCGACAGCGGAAAATCCGCATATTTCACAAGGAAGGCCACGACGGATTGCGAGACCAGGTAGCTGAAACCCACGGTCAGAAGCGGAATAAAAGGCGCGACCGCCGAGCGGAATACGATGAACAGGATGGCCAGAATGAAAATAACGGTGATGTACTCCGTTTTCTTGAGCCCGTCCTGCGAGCTTGCCATCACATCCTCCTGGATCAGCCAGTTCCCGGTGTAATAGTGCTCCACCTTAACGTCGGAAACCGTGCCGTACAGCGCATCGCGGATTTCTTTGGCTTCCCGGCCGTCTTTGGCCGTATTCACCAGCACGAGTACGGTTTTCCCGTCCGCGGACACCATCTGCTTTTCCAGTTCCTTATTGTCAAAATGCGTCATTACACTCGAAACGCCGGCAGAATCCTTGGCGTTCTTGAGCTTGTCGACTCCCCGCTTGACTTCGTCAAGCTGAGCTTGCGTCAGTTTCTCCGTGTCGTGAAATACCAGCACCGATGATTCCTCACCCTCGGCTTCCGGAGAGCCCTTCTTCATTTCCTCGATCAGTTTCGACGCCGTCGTGGAGGAATACCCTTCCGGTACGGTAATCTGGCCTTTCTCCCGGACCAGCGATTCCATGTTCGGCGCAGTAAGCATCAGCCCCGCCGCCACGGCGATCCACAGCACCAATATGAGCCATCTGAGCTTCAATACGGTTCTCATCCCTTGTGTCTGCTCCCCTCATCCGTCTGCATCAAGACGTTCGCAAGTTTTTCAAAGGTCTCTATAAACACTATTGCTTCCTGCCCGTCAAAATGTTTGATAACGCCCGCCAGCAGCTCCTGAATGCGGAGCCGCATTTCGTTGACGGCCGCCGTTCCTTTATCGGTGAGCGCCAAATAAGTCACCCTGCGGTCCTTTCCGTCCGGCAGCCGGGTAATGAGCTTCTTGTCGACAAGCCGGGTGATAATCGCCGTAATGGAGCTTTTGCCCACGCAAAAAATGTCCGCCAGCTCGGAGGACGTGCATTTATCCCGGCTCTGCATATAACGAAGGGTAGAATACTGCTCCTGAGTCAGTTCTTCCGGCATCCGGTCCTTGATCATGGCGTTGAGCCGCCGGTTTACCGTGAAGGACGTGCTCTCGTATCTGTCGATAATTTGTGCCAGCAATGTTTCGTCCATAATAACCCCTTTCCTGTGTGCCTGCGCTGTCTTCTACATAGTTCTATTATCACATAGTTCACCTGTAGAATTATTTGATGAGAGAACTATAACAAATATTGCCTGCCCCGTCAACAAAAGCCCGGTGAAGGGGTTGCCGGGGGTTACCATCCTTATTTTTAGCCGGCGAAAAAAAAGACTCCTCACCCAAAAGGCACCTGTTTAACAGGCCTTTCCGGACAAGGAGTCTCTATCCTACCTTTATTTCATACGGTCAATCCGTTCTACCCATATGCTCTATCCATGCTTCCTATCGGTGCTTTCAATGTTCTGTTAGCGGACAAGCTCGGGAGTTTTCTCGTCAATCGGCACGACGGCGTCATGCAGATCCCGCTCCAGCTCCGCCGTATAAGCGGCGCGCTGCTCCTCCGTCCAGTTGAACCGGGACGCCATGTAATGGATCACCGGCTCTTTCCAGGTTCTCACCCACTTGATGTTGAAAAACACCGCGCCCGTCCGGCGGACGAAGAAGTCCGAGGGCTTCACGGTCATCTCCTGCTCGATGGAGTACACGAGCGCACCGAACAGCGAGGCCGGCATCCGGAACGTCTCCGCTTCTCCCCGCTTCGTTTCGATCAGACGATAAACTTGGTCGATGTTGGAGCCGTAGCGCTGGGCCAGCAGACGGGCTTCCATCACCGTCAGGCCGAGCTTCTGCCCGTCCGCGACTTTCTGCTCCACGAACTGCGGGTAGCGGGCGGAGCCGCCTACGTCGCCGCCCGAGATGGGGAGCGTTCTCGTCTGGCATTCGGACACCTGAATGCCGCCCTCTTCCTGAAGCTGGCGGACGACCAGGTCCACAACGGTTTCGGCCATTTTCCGGTACCCGGTCAGTTTACCGCCCGCAATGGAGATCAAGCCGGAGTCCGAAACGAAAATTTCGTCCTTGCGCGAAATCTCCGACGGGTCCTTGCCCTCCTGGTGGATGAGCGGACGAAGCCCCGCCCAGCTGGATTCGACGTCCTGCTCCGTCAGCCGGAGGCTCGGGAACATCTCGTTGGCCGCACGGATGATATAAGTCCGGTCTTCCGTCGTCATGACCGGATGAGCGATATCCTCCTTGTAGTTCGTATCGGTCGTGCCGATGTAGGTTTTGCCGTCTCTCGGAATGGCGAACAGCATCCGGCCGTCCGGCGTATCGAAGTAAATCGCCTGCCGAAGCGGGAACCGCTCCCCGTCGAAGACAAGGTGGACGCCCTTCGTCAGACGGAGCGTTTTTCCTTTCTTCGAGCCGTCGCGCTCGCGGAGAGTGTCCACCCACGGTCCGGCCGCATTGACGATCCGCTTCGCCCGGATCAGATGCGTTTCGCCGGACAGCTGGTCGGCCACGCGCACGCCGGTCACCCGTCCGTTCTCGTACTCGAAAGCTTCCACTTTCGCATAAGACACGGCCTGCACGCCGAAATCGACGGCTTTCTTCATCACTTCGATCGTCAGCCGCGCATCGTCCGTACGGTATTCGACGTAGTAGCCGCCGCCTTTCAGGTGCTTCTCCTTGAGCAGCGGCTCTTTATCCAGCGTTTCCTGCGGGCTCAGCATGCTGCGGCGCTCGCTCTTCTTCACGCCGGCCAGGAAATCGTATACCCGCAGGCCGATGGACGTCGAGAAAGCCCCGAATGTCCCGCCCTGATAGAAGGGCAGCAGCATCCATTCGGGCGTCGTTACGTGCGGACCGTTCTCGTATACGATCGCCCGCTCCTTGCCGACTTCCGCCACAACCTTGACTTCCAGCTGCTTCAAGTAACGCAGCCCTCCGTGGACAAGCTTGGTCGAGCGGCTCGACGTGCCCTGCGCGAAGTCCTGCATATCGACCAGCGCCGTTTTCAGTCCCCGGGACTGGGCATCCAGGGCAATCCCCGCCCCCGTAATGCCTCCGCCGATCACGAGCACGTCAAATATCCGGTCTTCCATTCTCCATAGGCTTTCTTTTCTTGTATCTCCCGAAAAAGCTGTTTCCATGTTGCTCTCCCCTCTGAGATAAACAAAAAAACCACAAACATGCCGGCTACGTCTACACGTAACGGCTGTCGTGGTTTCTCCTGATCTCCAACCAAATGTATGAACTTATATAATCATTTTACCATATTCCTTCAGAACTTGAAAGCAATGCGGAACAAAACAGGCTCATGCCCGATAGTGTTTCCAGAGCGAGCTGTCCGAGGTCGTCACGGCCGTGGCTCCCGCCTCCAGCGCGTTCTCGACATCGCTTACGGTCCGGATCAACCCCCCTGCAATGATAGGAATGCCGGTAGCCTCTCCGACCTCCTTGATAATGTGGGGCATGACTCCCGGCAGCACTTCGATGTAATCGGGCTTCGTCCTCTCCAGAAGCGTGTAGCTTTTGCGCAGGGCGCTGGAGTCGAGGAGAAAGAGCCGCTGGATCGCCAGCAGTCCGTTCTCCTTCGTCTTCAGGATGACGCTCGCACGCGTCGAAATCAGCCCGGTGGGCTTAATGTATTGGCAGAGGTATTCCGTCGCGTACTCGTCGTTTTTCAGCCCCTCGACAAGATCCACGTGCAGAAGCGGCTTTTTGCCGTGGGATTTCGCCAGGTCCACAAGGCTTTTCAGCATGCCGATATGGCAGTCGAGCAGCACGATGTACTGGAACGGAGACGTCAGCAGCTTCTCCAGATCCTTGATTTTGCGAACAGCGGGCAGAACCCTCTGGTTGTTAAACGACATGGGCTTAACTCCTTTACTGCGGACTTACGAGCTGATCGTTTCGACCTCAACGGCCACCACATCCGTGATGTGTTTGATCTTGGAATAAATGACCGTGGTCCGGTGCTTCTCCGGCGCGGAGACGACCAGTTGGATTTGCTTCAATTCGTCCTTCAAGTCCTTGATTTTGATGTGCTTCACTTTCAGAAACTCCTGGTGAAGCTCGTCGATGACGTAGGACAGGTCGGCGCCGGGGCTTACAATGATGAGAATGGCCAGGTTCCGCTCGCTCAGCTTGCGGGGCCCGAACCATTTGAAGAAGAGCGGGATCAGGTTGATCGCCATAATGATCAGCACGACCGCCGTAGCCGCTTCCTTGTAAAAGCCCGCGCCCGCCGCGATGCCGAGCGCCGAAGCCGCCCATACCATCGCCGCGGTGGTCAGGCCGGAGATGATCTCGTTGCTGCGCCGCAGAATAACCCCGGCGCCGATAAAACCGACGCCGCTGATGATCTGCGCGGCCAGACGCATCGGGTCCATAGTCGTCGTCCCGGGAATGGCATACTTGTGAACGGATTCGATAGACACGATGGTGATGAGACAACTGGCCACCGAGATGACCATGCTCGTCTTGAGGCCCAGCGGTTTATGCTTGAGCTGGCGGTCGATCCCGATAAAGGCTCCGAGGATGAGCGCCATAAAAAGCTTTTGAAGAAACACGTAACTCATGCTGTACTCACTCCGCCGCTCCGCCTTGGAGCAAATCTTTCAGTCGGCCGGGATAATTGGTGATGATCCCGGACACGCCTTTGTCCGTCAATTCCTTCAAATCATGAATTTCGTTCGCCGTGTACGGATAGACTTGCAGTCCGTTCTCCACCGCCTTCACGACGTCTTCCGCGTCAATCGCCTTGTAATGGGGATGCAGGGAATAAACCTCCACATCGAAACTGCGCGCATAAGCGGTCGGGTCCAGCAGGTTGTTGGCATACAGCAGGCCGATTTTCGCCTTGGGCTCGATCAGCTTTAGGCGTCTAAGGCATTTGTGATCGAAAGAAGAAGTCACCACGTTGTCGATCCGCCCGCGTTCGTTCAGAAAATCCGCCAGCTTCTGCTCCATGCCGTTGCCGGGCGCCTTGATCTCGACATTGATCATGATCGAGTCGGGCACCTGATCGAAAACTTCCCCCAGAGTAGGCACTTTCTCCCCTTTGTAGGCTTCCGAGTACCAGGAGCCTGCATCGGCTTCTTTAATCTCGGCCAGCGTTTTCTCCGCGATAGCTCCCTGTCTGTCCGTCGTCCGGTCCAGCGTATGGTCATGGATCACGATCAATTCACCGTCGGCAGACAGATGGACGTCAAGCTCAATGCCCTCGCAGCCCTGCTCGAGTCCCAGTTTGAAAGCGCCGAGCGTATTTTCGGGTGCCATGCCTTTGGCCCCGCGATGCGCGATAATCATCGGTTTGTTTGCTGTCATGATAATTCCCTACTCCCTCCGAAGCGTCGTTGTGATGTGATCCCGGACTTAATCCGCCGTCATCCTAAGTGTACTTCTCTTTCCCGGATAAAATATCCTTTCGCGGTCGTTTCCATACGGCTTTACAAAATCGTTAAGCCGCCAGCGGCGAATAGAAAAAACACATAAGCCACCTGTCGCTAGACAAGCAACTTATGTGAGTCTCCTGTTCTCCGTCACATAGTATTAACTTGTACCCTATCATAGTTCGGCCCGCTGCATCTGTCAACGGATTTCCGGCCTATTTTTAACAAGGAATTGGAAAGTCGCAGGACTTTGTCCCGTCTTTTATTTGACGGTTTTGTTGTACTTCTCGATCTTGGACGTGATGTCCTTCGCGGCCGCGTCCAGGGCGTCCTGTGGAGATTTCTTGTTGTTGAGCACTTCCTCGATCGCCCCTTCGACAATCTGTCTGGCTTCCGGGAATACGCCCATTACGGCGCCCTGGGTTGCCGTGTTCAGCTTCGTCTGGTGCAATTGGTCGACTGCGGTCTGGAACTGAGGGAAGCTTTTCATGTTGTCCTTGACGCTCTGCTCGTCGTACGCCTTCTTCGTGATCGGGAAGTAGCCCGTGTTGATGTGCCAGTACGCCTGCTCTTTGGGCGAAGTCAGGAACTTGATGAAGTCCCAGGTCGCTTTCTGCTCGTCGTCCGCACGGTCGTTCATAATCCACAGGCTCGCTCCGCCTACAACGACGCCCCCGTCTTTGGCGTTAGCCGGTTTCGGCAGGAAGCCGGTTCCGACTTCGAACTTGCCTTTGGAGCTGTCCACAAGGCCCTTCAGAGCTGCCGTGGAATCGAGAATCATGCCGACTTGGCCGGCGGAGAAAGCTTTCTTCGAATCGTCCGTTTTGCGTCCGAGGTTGTTCATCGCTTTGCTGTCCACCATGTTCTTCCACCAGGTCAGTGTCTGGACGCCCGCTTCGGAATTGACGAGCGACTGGGTCGCCATCTCTTTACGGCCGTTGCCGTTGTTGATGTATTCAGCGCCCTGATTGGCGAAAAACTGCTCCATAAACCAGCCGTAAATCGCGAAGTTGCCTCCGGTCGCTTTGCCCGTTTTCGAAATGGCTTCGGCCGCTTTCTGGAACTCCTCGTACGTTACCGGCGGCTTTTCCGGGTCGAGTCCGGCCGCTTTAAACAAGTCCTTATTATAGTAGAGAACCGGATTGGACGTGTTGAACGGCATGGAGAACAGTTTGTCGTTAAACGTGTAGTAGCCGGTAATGTTCGGCTCCAGCTGCGTCAGGTCGTATTTGTCCGCATCTATGAAATTTTGCATAGGGGTAACCATCTTGGAGTCGATCATGAATCGGCTTCCGATTTCGTACATTTGTACGACGGAAGGGCCTTCTTTCGTACCCATCGAAGCTTTCAGCTTGCTGAGCAGGTCGTCATAAGAACCCTGGAATATCGCTTCCACTTTAATTTTGTCTTGGGAAGCGTTGTAATCGGCCACGAGTTGGTCGACGACTTTCGTGTTGGCTCCGCCCATGGCGTGCCAGAAGACTACTTTCTTCGGTCCGCTGCCGGAGCCGCTGTCCGCGCTTCCTTTGTCTCCCGTACCGGTATCCGATCCGCCGCAGCCGGCGGAAACCAACATAACAGCCGTCAATAAAGAAGCAGCCATCCCTTTTTTATTCATAGCTATTTCTTCCCCCTAGTTAAACAAGATTGGTTTGGTTTATATATGAATCATCCGCCGCCGGAAGACCGGCGGCAGATTAGACATCAGAATGAAGCTCAATCAGCCTTTGACCGCCCCCGCCGTAATCCCTCGTACGAGCTGCTTGACGCCCAGCGCAAGCAGCAGGAAGGACGGCAGAAGGACGATGGTGATTCCCGCGAGAATCATGTTCCACGACATGACTTCCGCATGCTGGAGCATGGCGACGCCGATTTGAACGGTCCGCATGGACACCTTGTTCGTGATGAGCAAAGGCCAGAGATAGCTGTTCCAGTGCGTCAGGAACTCATAGACGGCAAGCGTGGACAAGGCCGGCTT
Organism: Paenibacillus sp. JT31N7; assembly: GCF_059692095.1. Lineage (NCBI taxonomy): Bacteria > Bacillati > Bacillota > Bacilli > Caryophanales > Paenibacillaceae > Paenibacillus > Paenibacillus sp. JT31N7. Next base: position 303,863 of record NZ_JCAUAT010000004.1, on the reverse strand, counting down.
GGAAAGCGGCAGCACGATGGAGAAGAAGTTCCGCCAGTGCCCGCATCCGTCGATCTTCGCCGCATCGAACAATTCGTTCGGCAGTTGGAGGAAAAACTGGCGGAGCAGGAACACGCCGAAGGCCGCCGCCATGAAAGGCACGATCAGGCCCGGGTAACTGTCCATCCATCCCCAAGACTTGATCGTCAGGTAGTTCGGGATGATGGTGACTTCCCACGGGATCATCATAGTCGCCAGGAAAACCATGAACAAGGCATTTTTCCCCGTGAAATTCAAAAAGGAGAACGCGTAGGCCGCCATGGCGGACGTGATAACCTGGCTGACCATAATCGCGGACGACACGATAAAACTGTTCAGAATGAACTGAAAGACCGGAACGTTGTCGATAGCGGCTTTAAAATTCCCCCAGTAAAGCTGGCCCGGCACAATTGCCGGCGGGAACTTGGAAACCTCCTGCTCCGTCATAAACGAAGAGAGCACCGTGAACAGGAGCGGGTACAGGACCACCAAGGCCAGCACGATAAGAAGCAGGTAGAGCAGCGTGTTGTTCAGTCTCCGTGCGATCATTGATAATGCACCTTCTTTTCCAGAACCGTAAACTGCAGAACGGTCAATAGCAGAATGATAAAGAAGAGAATGAGCGCCTCGGCGCTGCCCGTTCCGAAACGGAAGTTGACGAAGGCTTCCTGGTAGATGGAGTATACGACCACATTCGTCGAATCCATCGGTCCGCCTTTAGTCAGAATGTTGATTTGTCCGAACGCCTGGAAGGCTCCGATCACCGATATGATAAGAGCGAAGAACAGAGTCGGGGACAGCAGCGGCAGAACGATCTGGATGAAGGTGCGCACCGGACCCGATCCGTCGATTTTGGCGCTCTCGTAAATTTCTTCCGGCACTCCTTGCATACCGCTGGACAGGACGATAAACAGGAAACCCATGTTCATCCAGACGGTCATGAGGGAAACGGAGATCAGCGCCCATGCGGGATCGGTCAGCCACGGAATGGCCTGAATGTGAACCAGGCTCAGGAAGTAGTTGAGCATGCCGGCCGTAGGGTGAAACAGGAGCAGCCAGATGATCGAGCCCGTACCTACCGAAATGACGAGGGGCAGGGAAAACACGAACTGGAAAATCTTCATCCCTTTCAACTTATTGTGTGTAATGGCCGCCAGGAGCAGAGCCCAGATGATACTAGTCGGTACGGTATATAAAATAAAGAGCAGCGTCACTTTCAAATCCGAATAAAACTGGCCCGACTGGAACAAATCGACGAAGTTATCAAACCATACAAATTCAGCGACACGCCCCCTCGGATCGGTGAGCGTCATACTCAGGTAAACCGATCTCAGCATCGGGTAGAACAAAAAGGTGGCGAAAATAATCAGGGATGGCGCCAGAAAGAAATACGCGAGCGCGTTTTCCCGCCATCTTTTCTTTTTTGATAAAACGCTTTCATTACCTGGCAAGCGGCATACCCCTCTCTCTCAATCGTGCTTTATACCCTACCCGTCCGGAGGTTCATCTGCAGCTTGAACTAGTTCCCGGCTTCACCGATGGAAGTTCTCTTTGAAAGAGAGTACCAGGTAAAGCTACGGATAGCCGTTATAATCCGACAGAAAAAAGATTCACATAAATTGCAAGGCCGCCTGGACCTTGCAACTTACGTGAATCTCCACTTCTCCGTCACAAATTATTAACTTATTTCATATCATAAGCGGTAAAACCGGTTATGTCAACGCTTACAGACCATTTTTTTACTAAGAAAAAAAGGAATCATCCTCCTTTAGATAGATGACTCCTTTCCGGTTTATTTCATCCTTAGAACGGAATCTATCCCGCAGCCCCCGCTCCTCCCCGTTTTCCCCTGCCCCCAAACATTATTTTCTGTCCGGCATATCCGCCCGCAAAAATCAGCAAAGAAATCCAGGGCGATACGGTAAAGACAGGCAGGTAAGGCTTTAACAGTATCCCGGCAGCAGTCACCGCTCCGATACTTACGATGTAAAGCAGCAGGAAAAGCAGACGAAATTTACGCTCGCTCCCGTTAAAGGCGGTTTTATTCATCAGAGCAAGAATTAGCTTCACCACAAGGATGGAGTCAACGGCGACAATAAGCAGAAAAGCCGGACTGATTTCGTTCATTCGTCCGATCTCGGCACCCGCCATTATCGTTAGAAAGCCGGTAACGGCGTAGGCCAGGAACATCCAGGTAAGGGTGATCCAGGGGATCATAACAACCATGCTGAACCGCTCCGCCCGGCCCGGAGAAGGCAGCTGGGAAACAAGATCCTTACAGTATGCGAGAGGATCGGATCCGAATACGACGCGGGCGCTGCGTCCTTCCTTCTGCGCCTGCAGCAAGTGCTGAAGCATTTCAAGGAGCAGTTCTTCCCCCTGTCTCTGATCGATATCGCTCGTTCGGATATAAACAAGCATGCCTCCGTAGTACTTTTTATTTTCCTCATTGAGCTGCTGCTGCAGCTTGGCATTTTCAGCACTCATTTGACTTGTATTCATCGGGATTGTCCCCCTTCTAAAATGTGATCCACACTCCGCTTCATTGCGCTCCAGTTGTCATGGAACTGAGCCAGCACCTCCCCGCCCGCTTTCGTAAGCCGGTAATATTTCCTTGGAGGGCCTCCGGAGCGCGTGTCGGCCTTCATATAGCCCTCAATCCATTTCTCCTTCTGCATGCGGAGCAGCAGCGGATAAATGCTTCCTTCGCTGACATAGTCGAACCCGCTTTCCTGAAGCTTTCGGGACAGTTCGTAACCGTAGACTTCATTCTGCGAGATGATGGCGAGAATACACCCCTCCAGGATCCCCTTTAACATCTGTGTGTACGTAGAAATGCAAATCACCCCCTCAATCCGCACTTATTCACTTGCGCATCTAACTTGCATTGCAATGTAGTTACCCGGAAAGAAAACAAGGAGTCTTAATCCGATGACTACCTTGTTATATAAGTTAGTTTAGCTGACTTTAATTTCCCTGTCAAGCCTCGGCCTGATTAATCCCAGAATCCGTCGCAATCTGCCAACGGACGCCGTAGGCATCCTCGATCCTGCCGAACATTGTCCCCCAGAACATCCGCTGCAGAGGCATCAGGACTTTGCCCCCCTCCGACAATGCGCCGAACACCTGCTCCGCTTCGGCATCCGTGCCGAATTCAAGCGTAAGGTCCAGTCCGCTGCCTCTCTCTACCCGATCGCTGTCCGCCATGTAGAACGTTAACCCGCAGGCCTTCAGCACCAGATGCATCACCCGGTCGCGGTGCTGCCCGTATTGGGAGGGGGCATCCCCGAAAGTTTGAATACTGACAATTTCCCCTTGGAGGGCCCGGGCATAAAACTCTCCCTGCTTCCTTGCATTTTCACTGTACAAATAAGGACGCAAAACAGCCATCGAAATTTCTCCTTCGCGGTTTATTCGGATGAAGTTCCACAAATTTCCTGTTCCAATATTTCTCGGAAAGGGTATGGCAATTCAGAAGTCTATACGTTGGATTATTTCTTCCAATGAAACCGTAAAAACCCTTCCTCGTACTAAAACTTTTACATGATTTCATTCCATTCCTGCCATCGAGGAGGTTGCACTTGTGCGAACAGACGAACATCTTTCAAATCCGTTTTTGATTCATCAACGCTCCGGCCGGCGGATGGAGCCTTTTTACTGGATTCTTACTTTCGAGGCTCTGACTCTGCTTCTACTGCTGGGCCTTGCCCTCGCGACCGGTCCGGTTTACCTGGCCGTCACTTTCCGTCATTTCTGGGCCTACCTGTCGCTCCTTCTTATTATTCCGGGCCTCTGGCTCATCCGGTTTTCCATCCTCACGTTAAAGGCTTATATCTGGAAAAACCGTCACCTGGACCGCTTCAGCCTCTACAAAGACGAAATCCGCTATCTGCATTATGAGCATGGGGAAAAAGAGGAAGGCTCCGTCCGCTTGGACGAAGCGGACCGGGTATACATAGCGTACTACGTCGCCCAATACCATTACGCTTACAATAAGACGAAATGGTTCGAAAGCCGGTCCGTCCTCCACCTGCTTCCCATGCTGTACGTCCGTTACCGGAGGGATGCACAGGAGCGGATACTGCAAGTTCCGTTCTACGAATTGCCGGATATGAAAAAATGGCTGAAGCACCTCAAAAAGCAGGGCTCTATCGAAATTTGGGCGACGGATCTTCTTCTGGAGCAGAAGACGGAAGCCGAGCAGCTCTCCGCCCTGCGAGAGCCTCTCGATACCGCTCCTTTCGACATCGAAAGAAAGGGCTTCAAGAAGCGGCTCGACAACCTGCTCTACGAGCTCGGCCGCAAGCGCAGCGAGCGGGAACGCGCGGGGCACGATGTCGCGGCCGGAAGCCCCGGAGGCTCCGAAGCTCTGCGGGCCGGAAGCGGTCGGCCTCAGCCTCAGCGGCCGTTTTATCGCGGAGGGGCGGGAGCAACGACTTTCAGAGAGAACTCCCCCGGTCAACGATCAAGACGGGAAAGCTCAAGTAAGCCGCGCATGTCTACCGTTGTGATCTTCGCGCTGCTCTTCACCACCCTGTATGTGCTGACCGGTTTCGTTGTCGACGGCCGGGTATCCCAGGATAACATGTGGCTGTGCATAGGCTGCTTCCTGGCCGCTGCCGCCGCCTACTTCGTCATGGCGGACCGCTTGACCTTCTGGCACGCCGTCCGGTTTACGATCACCGCCTTTATCGGGTGGTTGTTCATCGGGGCTATCATGCCTTTGACGGATACCGGGGCCGGAAAAGAGTTTTACAGCACGGCTATCGGCGCGACGATCCTGCTGCCTCTGACGATCTGGCTTCCCTTCGGGATGGTCTGGTTGATCCGAAGACAGTTCGGTCTTAACGAAGAAGAGGAGGTCACGTTATGAGCCTGTATGCCGATATGTTTATTTCGAAGTGGCATTTGATTACGCTCGGTCTTATTCTCATCGCCTGGATCGCCCTCATCGCGGGCGGTTACGACAAGCGGACGATCCTCCGCAGCGGCGGCGGAGCCGTGCTCCTTTTGTACATCGTTTCGACCATTCCGATCGCCACCATCACCCACGGGGCCCATAAAATCGACGAGTCGATGCGTTCGGAGCTCGACCGGCATTACCAGGAGCGGATGAACAAGTCGGAAGTCCGGGAAGATATCGACCGTCTAGCCGTTGCCGCGGGTGCTTTCTCCGATGGCGACACTTACGATATCCGGGTATATGTCGGGAATTACAGCTCCTCGTACACATTCCGGGGCAGCCTGACCTTCACTACCTATGATGCCCAAGGACAAGTCGTGCATGAAAAATCTTATGACAACGTCACAATCGCACCCGGCGAGAAAAAAAAGCTCGACAACTACAACACATCGAGCACATTCGCTACGTACCGGTATACCTTTACCGCTCTGTAGCGGGCCGTAAAGGATGGTATGAACATCCGCGGTTCTTCTATCCGTAGATAATGACTCGCCCTGTTATCCCGATTTGGATCGTGACCTAATAGACACCGCAATACACGGTTCACATCACGGCTTCACCTTGCTTTTCTTGCTTAGCGCTTATCCTGCCGCATTTGTAAAAAGGTATCGCTGGAAAAGAAAAACGTGCATGATGCCGACTGTCACGGCTGTCATATGCTGCTCCCCTTGTTCGCGAAAGCAGCAAAATCCAAAGAAGGTTCCGGCCATATAGACCGGAACCTTCTTTTTAGTGTGCCGCCGCGACCTCAAGCCACTGCCCGTCTGCCGGAACTTCGGTCCGTTCCGACAGCCCCTCCTCCTCCAGGCGCGCGAGAAGAACTTCGCGCGTCAGGAGACAGTGATTGATCGCCTCCATGTGCACGGCGATCACCCGCGTTTGCGGCGCCTTGCGGCAAACGGAGACCACATCATCGGCCGTCATCGTGATCGGATCGCCGGCCGTGAATACGGCACCGCCTGCGTTCACGACCGTTACCGCAGGCTGATGTCTCTCCAGCGCCTCCGCCACTTCGGCGCAGTAGATCGTATCGCCGGCGATATAGACCGCCGGCTCCCCTTCCGCGCGGAGCACGAAGCCCGACACCGGACCCATAGCTGCGCCGATGTCGCCGGTGCCGTGCTGCCCGGTTGTACGCGCGATGCGCAGACCGCGCCAGGCCGTCTCCTCTTCTACGGCGGATACGGCCGTGAAGCCCTGCTCCGCAAGGGTCTCCGCGTCCCCCGGCTGGCACAGGACGGACGTTCCCTTGGGCAGCCTCGAGGCAGCCTCCGCGTCCCAGTGATCCCGATGCAGATGCGTGATCAGCACCAGGTCCGGCTTCAGCAGCTCATCCGCGGGTACCGGGAGCGGCACGAGCGGATTCCGCCGGTCGTTGGCCGTGTTCGGGATCGGCGGGTTGGCCCCGGCTGCGCTCAGCATCGGATCCACGAGAATGCGCCGGCCTCCGTATTCCAGCCACAGCGTTGCGTTGCGTATCAAGCGGATTTTCATAGAATCGCCTCCATCATCGCCAATATCTTTTTAAAAAAGGATTTGATACAATTTTATAAAAAGAGGAGCGGCTCCGGAAGAACCCCATGAAAGATCTGAGGTTGTCTCTTTTTCACCATGAAAGTATTCGGAAGGCGGATGGGCATGTTCGGTGTAGATGATACGGATCACAAGATTTTGCAGTTTCTTCTGGAGGATGCGACTCGCTCGAATAAAGAGATCGGCCTCAAAGTTCATTTGACCGGCCAGGCGGTAGGCGCACGAATTCGGAAGCTGGAAGACTGGGGCATTATAGAGGGACGGACCCTCAAGTGGAATCCGGAAAAACTCGGTCTTGCGGTGTATGCCATGGTTACGGTATTTCTGAAATCCCAAAACGCTCACGGCGATCTGCAAACGTTCGCCTCCCGGGACTCCCGCATTTTGGAAGCCCATCGCGTAAGCGGAGAAGGCTGTTACTGGCTCCGTGTACAGGTCGCAAGCAACGAGGAGCTCAATGCCTTCCTCGACGATTTATTGAAGTACGGCAATTATAAAGTCAGTTTGTCCATCGGCAAAATCAAATAACGTCCCAGCAATTGCCGGGGGTAAAACAAAGAAGCTGTCCACAACATATAGTTGTGAACAGCTTCTTATCGTTTTAGCTGAAATTACAGCTTAACAACGTTCTCAGCTTGCGGTCCGCGGTTGCCTTGAACTACGTTGAACTCAACGCGTTGGCCTTCGTCCAGGGATTTGAAGCCATCGCCTTGGATAGCGGAGAAGTGTACGAATACATCGTTGCCGCCTTCAACTTCGATAAAACCAAAGCCTTTTTCAGCGTTGAACCATTTTACTGTACCAGTTTGCATGTGTGGTACCTCCTAGAAATTAAATTTAACATGTTCTTTTTACTCTTGAAGCAAATAAAAATTCACATATTATAAAAGGCTCCATCTCACAAATGATAACCCTTTATAATAAGTGAATTCCAGGTTTCATATACTCGATTGACTTCATCTTACCATAGACAATTTCCAAGTGCAAGTTATTTTCCAAATCTTTTCGAAAAACAATTTTTGCAAACCTGATTAAAGAAAAAGCAATGAGGTTAATACTAAGCAACCACGTAACACAAACTAAAACATAAACATTTAGGAGGTAATCTAGATGAGTTTCTTATGGTCATTAATTATCGGTGGTATCATCGGTTGGTTAGCCGGCATGATTATCGGTAAAGATATTCCCGGCGGCATTATCGGCAACATTATCGCAGGTTTCCTGGGCGCATGGCTCGGCGGTCTGCTGCTTGGCAACTGGGGTCCTGAAGTCGGAGGTTTCTACTTCTTCCCTGCTTTGATCGGTGGTATCGTACTGGTATTCATCGTCAGCCTGATCCTGCGTTCTATGGGAAGCAAACGGGCATAACCGTAAGCTAACCTGTCTTCCAGGATAAAAAAGACCACGCGAAACATTCGCGTGGTCTTTTTTTGCGTTTAACGCACTATGCGGCACATAAACGGCAAATCGTTTGGTGTTCTGCAGATTTGCAGCCGTCCGCTGCATGCGGCATCTTGAATTTCGCAGCTTTTTGCGGTTCCGCTGCAACATTCGGAATTTTTATTCGTTCTAAATATAGACAAATATTCCAAATGAATACATAAGGAGAGCTGACTTTCATGAAAAAATATGTAATCGGTTTTGCCGTTGGAGCTATTGTGTCCGCCTCTACGGTGGCTTACGCGGGCAACACGATACAAGCCGTACTTTTTCCCGCAAAATATCAGGTAAACGGCGAGTCGAGAACGTTACCCGACGACTATAAAACCTTAAACGTGGACGGACACGCTTACGTGCCGATCCGCTTCGCGGCGGAAAGCCTTGGCGCCGTAGTGGCATACGAAGGCAAGACAAACACCATTTCCATCGATAACGGGTTCAACGTGACTACCATGGACAGCACCATCCGGGCCGGCCATTTAAAAGTATCCGACGCCGCCAACAGCACGGTGGAAGGACAGCTTTACATAGGCCAGGACCACTGGGACCGCATGGCGCAAGCGCGGAACAGCATTGAGCCGGGCTCGGAAGTGGACGTGAAGGGAACCCTCCTGTTTTTTGACGCTCAAGGAAAACCGTTGGGCCAAGCCCCGCTAGAGACCCAGTTTACGGCTGAAGGCGACCGGATCAAAGCCTTCAAAGCGGCTGCCGACCACAACGTAAGCGGCTATGCCTTCGCTTCTCTTCAAGCCGGGCCCGTGCCGCACCCGCTGCCCGCCCCTCCAAATTTGTCCATCTCCGACGAGAGCGGCACGCTGGGAATCGGAACGCTGAAGCTGATCAAACAGAACGATTTCACGAAAGTCAGCGGCTGGGTCAGCGTGAAGAAACCGGGTACGCTCCGCTTCGATGCGACTCTCCAATTTTATGATGCGGAAGGCCGGGAGCTGGGCACTGCCGCTGTCAAAGGCACGAGCACCGGAGCCACCGGAGATGGCGTCTCGGCAACCACGTTCGAAACGGCCGGCAAAGGCGACCTCACCGGCTATAAATCCGTAAAAGTGAAGCTTAATTCTGCCGAGCCCGTCAAGTAAATCTGGGTTGAATCAAGTCACGGCAATGAATTGAAACCGTGAGGTGAGTTTTCCGGCATAAACGAACTATCCCCTTCAAGTGAACAGTGCCGAATAAGCGCGGCGCCGAACGTTTACTTGGAGGGGATTTTTTTCACGTCATTCGCGGCATTATGCGGCGGTCGGGGTAAGGATAAGACATATCCCAATCTCTCCGAAGATCGGAAGGAGGCTGTTCCTCATGGCTAAAAAATTCGACTATTCGCTGGATTACGAACATCTGGACCTTCGTAAAAAACCGGAACTGTACACCGTGGGCCGCGGAGAACAAGGCGTTCTGCTCGTCGAGCCCTACAAGGGCGAGATTTTGCCGCACTGGCGGTTTAAAACACCGGAAATCGCGAAGGAATCTTCCGAGAAAATTTATGACATGTTTCTGGATTATAAAAAATCAGAGGATTTTATCGGGATGGACATGGCGAGAAAATTTCTCCAGATGGGCTACACGCGCGCCAGGCGCTACACGAACCACAAGGGAGGCCGGAAATATTCCAAAGAAGACGGTTCGATTTTGCCCTACCAGAACGATCCCGTAAAAGCGGAGTCCGCCGCTATATTCAAAGCTCAATGGGAGATCGCGAAGACGGACAAGGACTATATCCGCATGAAGAAAGAACACCAGGATAAATACGAGAAGCAGGATGAAAAATAGTGTGAAAATTAATGAGTCCGTTCTTTATCCTGGCCGGGGATCGTAAAATGCCGCCATTCCGGCGGGAGCAGGGACTGGTAGCGTCTTTGCAGGAACCGGTCGTCGATAAGGACCAGCGTTCCGTAGTCGTTTTCCGTCCGGATCAGGCGGCCGCCGGCCTGCATGACTTTATTCATGCCGGGAAATACATACGCGTAATCGAAGCCGCTTCGACCGTCCCGGTCAAAATGCTCTTTGATGATATTCCGCTCCGGCCCTACCTGGGGCAGCCCTACACCTACCACGACGACGCCCGTGAGCCGGTCGCCCCTCAGATCGATGCCTTCGGAGAAAATCCCGCCCATTACGGCAAAGCCGATCAGCGTATGGGGAGGATCCGCTCGGAAGGAAGCGAGAAAGGACTCCCGCTCCTCCTCCGGCATCGAGGGCTGCTGGACGAGGATACGCAGCATGCGGCTGCCGTGCTCCCCTCTCCCCGTGTCATCGCCGGGTCCGCCGGTCCTCGCTTCCTCCGCCAGGATAGACCCGTCGCGGCTCTCATCCGAAGCGGGCAGCCGGTCTTGAAGCACGACTTCTACCGCTTCGAAAAGGCTTTGTCCGGGTGCGCCGCCGGCAGTTCCACCGGTATGATTTGCGGCGGACTCCGTTCGGGTAACTTCATCGGTTACCGCACCGATTGCACCGGCTCCGGTATCGGTTGGGGAATCGAATGAGGCACAAGACTCCGTACCCGCTAAAGTACCGGCGGCCGGTTCGGACCCTGCGGCGTTATTTGAGCCGGCTTCCGCATCGCTGCCTATTGAATCCTCACCTAAGCCGATTTCTGCCGAGACTGCCGCGCTGGCCTCAAGGCCATCTTCCTCAGCGGCCATTGAAGCCGCTTCTGTGCCGTCAGCTCCTCCGTTAACCGGAGTGCCGGATTGCGGCCCTCTTTCCTGTTCCAGGAAAAGGGCGGCCACTTCCCGCATGTATTCGTAAGAAGGAAAGAAGACGAGATAATTGCCCGGTTTCTCACGGACGAGTTTTCCCAAAAGCCGTGAGATCGGCAGCTTGGTCTTGTCCCGGTCCTTGTAGCGGGTGGAGAGCGGCTCGATCCACACATCGAGCTGCTCCTGCCGGAACGGCCACGGAATCGCCACCGTGTAGTCGTCCTCTCCGCCGCCCAGCATGTCCATGTAGTAGGAAAAAGGCGACAGCGTGGCGGAGAAGAACACATGCGCCCGGTACCCCTTCCCCATCTGCGCGAGCAGCGCGGAAGGGTCAAGGCAGAGCAGCTTGAGCCGCACATCGCTGCGCTGCACCTCGGCGAGGGTGACATACCGCTCGTCGTAGTACTTCGCCGTGCGCAGAAAGCTCTGCACCGCGAAGTAGGTATCGAGCAGCAGCTCCTGCGCCTCGCCGCCCAGGCCGGGAACGGCGAGCTCCCGCTCCGCCTGCTGCGCGAACGCTTCCAGCAGGACCGGCAGCTCTTCCGCCACTTCCCGGAGCACGAAGCTGCCTCCGCTGCCCTGTTCCTTGCGGAAGGCGATGAAATAATCGTTCACGGCCTTGGCCGCGGCTTCCACGGCGGAGTTCCGCCCCTTGAAATCCCTTTTCAGCTGCAGAAAAGGGGCTTTCGTCAGCTCGGCGGAAAACATCTCTCTGCCGCGGTCCACAAGATTGTGCGCCTCGTCAATCAGAAGCGCCGTCTGCTTTTTCACTTCCTCCGGAAGCCGTTTAAGATATACTTTAGGGTCGAAAATATAGTTATAGTCACAGATAACCGCGTCGGCCGCATATGCCGCATCGAGCGAAAACTCGAACGGACATACTTTGTGCTTGCGTGCGTATTTCTCGATGACACTCCGGTTCATCCGTTTTTCATGGGACAGCATGTCCAGGACAGCCCCGTTCACCCGGTCATAATACCCGTCGGCAAACTCGCACATTTCCTTCCTGCAATCCACTTCTTCACGGAAACAAATCTTGTCTTTCGCCGTCAACGTGACGATGCGCATATCAAGCCCCCGCTCGATCATGAGAGAAAAAGCTTCCTCCGCGGCCGTACGCGTCAGCGTCTTCGCCGTCAGATAAAAAATCCGCTGAAGGAGCCCTTCGCCCACCGCTTTGACGGACGGGAACAGAGTCGAAATGGTTTTGCCTGTGCCGGTAGGCGCGTTTGCGAATAGCTTGTGGCCGTCTTTAATCGTTTTGTAGACCGATCCGGCGAACTGCCGCTGTCCTTCCCGGTAGGCCGGATACGGAAAAGGCAGCTCCCTGATGCTGGCGTCCCGTTCCCGGCGATTATGCAGCTGCATCGCTGCGTATGGGGCATATAGGCGCACGGCTTCCAGCACGGCGGCCTCCAATTCGTCATAGGCGTATGCCCTGACGTACCGCTGCTGCTCCTCAGTCCCGACCTGGACGTACGTAAGCTGGACTTTCATGCGGCCCCTTCCGTGCTGTTTCGCGTACATATAGGCATAGCAAACCGCCTGGGCCCAGTGAACGGGATGGCGGTTTTCCTCCACAAGCCGGGGATCGCCCGTCGAAGATTTGATCTCATCGATCGTAACCTCGCCACCTTCATGGTCGAAAAGCAGTCCGTCGCAGCGGCCCTCCAGCACAAATACGATCCCGTCCCGGAGAATCTCCGTTTGCAGGAAAACCTCCTTCTGGTCGCTGTCCCCGTAAGTTTTCTGCACTTTCTGGTGGGCCTTGGTCCCTTCGGTTAAAGCCGTGGCGGTCCGGAAGCCGGATTCAATGCTTCCGCTCCGGTAAGCATACTCCACCAGGGTACGGACTGAAATTTTCACCTCGCCGGTCATTCTCTCACCGCCTTTTTTATAAATAAGCCGTTCCGCGAACGTTCGTTCTATCTCCCGATTATATCATCCTCCGGGTTATTTCCCAACCAAAGGAAACCGAAAAGGAACTGGGAGACTTAACCCGGCCCGCCCCTTTCAAACCGTTTAAACCGGCATCCTTCGAACCGAACAGTGCCGGACTCCAAACCTTCCGTAAGACACCAAACCCTATTCGCAAAAAAAGACTCCCCCGGAGACCGGAAAAGTCTTTATACCATGAGAAGGCAAACGAAAAGCAGGCTGTGTCACCCCTGTTCTTCCCCGGCGGCCAGCGGATTCTGCCTTTTACGGTAATAGTCCAGAACGCCCCCGATAAGAAAAAGAACGACACCGATGTTGATGGCGATATCGGCCAGATTCAGAATGCCCCCGCCGGGACGGAATTCAAGAAAATCCGTCACTTTGCCGAACCAGAAGCGGTCGATGGCATTTCCGGTTGCGCCACCCGTCAGGAAACCCATGCTCATATTCATCAGCGGGCCCTGAATATCCCCTTTCCGGCGATAGTAAAGCACAATGGCGATGAACACAACCGCCAGCACGGCGAATACGCGCGCATAGCCCTGGAACCTGCTTCCGGCCATCCCGCTGTTCTCGTAATGCGTAAGCGCCATGTCCCCCCAGAACGGAACGGATTCCCCGACCGCCATAGTGGCGCGGATTAAAGCTTTGGCAAACTGGTCGACAGCTGCAACCAAGGCGGCGGTGAAATAAAACAGCATAGCAGCTCTCTCTCCTTTCCCTTATGGCAAGCTTCTGATCATTAACGGCATAAATTGTTCCACAAGGAACATTTTCGTATCCCCGGATCGTTTTCAGACAATGGACCCGGGCATTGTTTTTAGACGGCGCCTTCTATATTTTTGAACTGATTGTAGAACATCCGGTAATACACGCCCTGCTGCCCGATCAGCGAATCGTGGGCGCCTTTTTCCACAATTTCTCCGTGGTCGATGACCATAATGGTATCCGCATCCCGGATTGTGTTCAGCCTGTGCGCAATAATGAAGCTGGTCCGGTCCTGCATAACCTTGAGCAGCGCATCCTGGATGTGAAGCTCCGTACGCGTGTCGATGCTGCTGGTCGCTTCGTCCAGGATGAGGATAGAAGGCTTTGCCAGAATAACCCGGGCAATCGCCAGAAGCTGCCGCTGGCCTTGGCTTAGATTTCCGCCGTTCTCCGAAAGGAGGGTCTCGTATTTCGCCGGCAGCCGGTTAATGAACGCGTCCGCGTTAGCCATGGCGGCTGCGGCTTCCACCTCGGCATCCGTGGCGTCCGGCCTGCCGTACTTGATATTTTCCTTGATCGTCCCCGAGAAAAGGTACGTATCCTGGAGCACGATACCGAACGTCCTGCGCAGGCTGTCCCGCGTGTACTCCCGTATATCCCGCCCGTCGATCAGGATGCGGCCCCCGGTAACATCGTAAAACCTCGTCAACAGGTTGACGATCGTGGTTTTTCCCGCCCCGGTCGGGCCGACAAGCGCCGTGGAGCTGCCTTGGGCGGAATCGAAGCTTACGTTTTTCAGAATGGGCACATCCGGGCGGTAGCCGAAGCTTACATTTTCAAAAACGACATGGCCCTTCGGCTGAAGAAGCCCGACGGCCTCCGCAGAGTCGGACGGCTCCTCTTTCTCGTCGATGACCTCGAATACCCGCTCCGCTCCCGCCACACCGGACTGGAGAATGTTGAAAATATTGGCCAGGTCGTTCAATGGCCGGACAAACTGCCGCGAATAGCTTAAAAAGCTCGCGATGACCCCGACGGTAATTTCTCCGCGCACGGCGAGAATCCCGCCAACGAGAGCCACGGCCGCAAAGCCTATATTATTAATGACATTAAGCAGAGGCATGAGGAAACCGGAACGGATTTGTGCCTTGAGCCCTACCTCGCACAGTTCGGCATTGACCTTTTCGAACTCCGCGATTGCCTTTTCTTCGTGATTGAACGCTTTGACGACCTGGAGACCGGAAATGGTCTCTTCGATATGTCCATTCAGTTTGCCGAGCTGGACCTGCTGGTTCTTGAACAGGACGCTCGTCTTCTTCGTAATGGTCCGGGTCAGCACGAACAGGATCGGCACGGTAACCAGACTGGCCAGCGTCAGCGTCGGACTGAGAACGAGCATCATCGCCAGAGAGCCGACAATAGCGATGACGCCGCTCATAAGCTGCGTGGTGGACTGCGAAATCGTGCTGCTCACATTGTCGATATCGTTGGAAAGGCGGCTCATCACTTCCCCGTGAGGCCGGGTATCGAAATAAGCGACCGGAAGCTTCTGAAGCTTGGCAAAAAGAGCTCCCCGCAGCCGCATCACAATTCGCTGGGATACGCCGGCCATAAGCCAGCTCTGGAGGAAGGTGAACGCCGCGTCGATGAGGTACGCCAGAAGGAGTACGAGCACCATCGTCTGAAGGATGCCGAAATCGACGCCTTGTTCCGGATGAGACATCGCATCCACGGAGACTCCGATCAGATAAGGCCCCACCAAGGTCAGTGCCGATCCGATCAGAATGAGGGCGAAAATGACCGTCAGCAGCTTCCGCTCGCTGCCGAAATAAGCCCACAGCCTTCGCAGCGTTCCTTTGAAGTTCTTCGGCTTCACGACAGGTCCGCGGCCGCGCATTCCCCCGTGCCCCGGCCCTCCTCTGGGCGGGATTGTCACGGGGCCGCCGGGAGGGTTCTGGCCGCCCGGCCGTTCTTGGGAAGCTGCCATGTCAACCGACCTCCTTTCCCATTTGCGACTGGAATATTTCCCGGTAGACCCGGCAGCTTCCGAGCAGCTCGTCATGTGTGCCGGAGCCTACTATCTCGCCGTGATCCAGCACGACGATTTTATCCGCGTCCATGACGGACGTGATGCGCTGGGCGATCAGCAGGCAGGTGAGCCCCTCGGCGTATGTCTTCAGCGCGTCCTTGATCCGCGCCTCCGTTGCGGCATCGACGGCGCTGGTGCAGTCGTCGAGGATAAGGATCTCCGGCTTTCTTACGATGGCGCGCGCAATCGAAAGCCGCTGTTTCTGGCCGCCGGAGAAGTTCACGCCTCCCTGCCCCAGCCTGGTCTCATAGCCTTCGGGCGAAACGGCTATGAACTCGTGGGCCTCGGCCATCCGGGCGGCTTGCTCCATCTCCTCCGGCGAGGCGTCTTCCTTGCCCCAGCGGAGATTGTCGGCCACCGTGCCGGTGAACAGCACGGTTTTCTGGGGCACGACGGCGATTCTCTCGCGCAGACGGCTCGGGTCCAGTTCTCTGACATCGGCGCCGTTCACTTTGACGGTTCCCGACACCGCGTCATAGAACCGGGGAATGAGGCTGACGAGCGTGCTTTTACCGGAACCCGTGGAGCCGATAATGCCGACGGTCTGTCCCGGCTCACAGGAGAAGGTGATCCCTTTGAGCACCGGCTCGCCGGATGTTCCCTCGTACGAGAACGTCACGTTCTCGAACTCGACGCTTCCCCCGGGAGGCGGGGCGGACGGAGCCGCCGCATCCGGGTGTCGGCCGCCGGCCGGGAAGCCTTCCGGACAGACCGGGTCAGCCACGGCCCCGGACTGTGCGGCTGCCTGACCGGCCGTTATCGTCCCGGGTTGCGAGCCGGGCTGTGCCCCCGAATGCGCGCCGGTCCGCATTCCCGTCTGCGTGCATGGAGCCGCCGGATATGCAGAGCCTGCGGCAAATCCACCGGCTGCCGCGGAGGCCGGCACTTGCACAGGCATCGTATTTTCCTCCGCGAAAATTTCGCCGATCCGGCCCGCGGAAGCCCGCGCGCGCACAAACATGTTAAACACCATGGAAATCAGCATGAGCGAAAACAAAATTTGCGTCATGTAATTGACGAAAGCGATAATATGACCGGCCTGCATCTGGCCCTGGTCTACACGGAGACCGCCGAGCCATAGGACAGCCACAATCCCGAAATTAACCGTGAGCGTAATCCCCGGGTTAAATGCCGACATAACCCTCATGGCCTTAACCGACCGGGAACGGTACTCCTCGTTCGCCCCGCCGAACTTGCCGACTTCGTAATCGAACCGGTTGAAGGCTTTGACGACCCGGACACCGGACAAATATTCCCGCATAATCCCGTTAACCCGGTCAAGCGCCTGCTGCACCTTGATAAAATACGGAAAGCCGACCTTCATATTGATCGCGATCAGAATGCCTACAACGGGAACGACAACGGCCAGAATAACGGAGAGCGGCGGATTCAGACGGGCCGCCATAATCAAGCTTCCGATGCAAAGCAGCGGCGCTTTGACGAATACGCGCATCAGGCCGTTCACGAACATCTGAACCTGCGTAACGTCATTGGTTAACCGGGTGACCAGGGAAGCACGGTCGAACCGGTCGATATTTTCAAAAGACAGGGACTGGATTTTGCGGAATAAATCCGACCTGAGCTCGGCTCCGAATTTCTGCGAAACGTGGCTCGAAATCACATTGCGGACCGACGCAGATATGGCCCCCAGCGCCGTCACCAGCAGCATGATCCCCCCGACCCGCCAGACGTAATCCATCTGTTTGCCGGCTACGCCCACATCAATGATTTTGGACATCAGCGTAGGCAGCATAAGATCGCACAAGGCTTCCAGGGTCAGAAAGGCGACAGCGGCGCTAAAGGGCTTCCAGTACTTCCTTATGTATTTTCGCGAAATGGGCATCCTGTCTCACCTGTCCGTCCTCGTAAACTGTAAGTAAACCACTATGGAATAGTTCTATTATCCACCATACTCCGCTCCTTTTCAAAAGTCACGAGCTTCTCTTTTTTACGTGATATCCGGCAAAAGCAAAAAGAACCGCCGGTGCGCAGGGCACTGGCGGCTCTTCCGTAACATTAAGATTCGGAGACGACGGTAAAACGCTCATTTTCATGCTTCGGCTGTTCAATCTCGTCCAGAACGGCGGCTGCAAAATCTTCATAACTCACGTAGCTTTTACCTTTGGAGTTAACGAGCAGGTTATCTTTGCCCGTACGGTACTGCCCCGTTCTCTCACCGAGCGCGAAAATCGCGGACGGGCTGACGAACGTCCATTTGATGCCCTCGGTGTTTTGCAGGATTTCCAGGTTTTTGCCCTGATTAGAAGCCGTTGCAAAATAGGCGGCCGGGAAATCCGGCGTTTCCAGCACGCGCGTCGTTTTCGCTTCGTCCACGAACAGGCTGCCCGCTCCCCCGACGACGATCAATTTCGTCTCCGGTGCGCCTTTCAGTGCTTCGATCAGCACGTTGCCCGCGTCAACATGGAGATGCTCCTGTCCCGGAGCCGCTCCGAAAGCGTTGACGACGATATCGAAAGCTTTTAGATCGGACGCGGTCAGATCGAAAACGTCCTTTTCCAGAACGGCCGTGCCTTCTGTGCTTACTTTAGCCGCGTCCCTCACGATTGCGGTAACTACATGCCCTCTGTCCTGCGCTTCTTTCAAAATACGGCTGCCGGCTTTGCCGCTTGCCCCGATAATAGCTATTTTCATAACGGATTCCTCCCGGATGATGATTTCATAGTACATTGCCTCTTGTATGTAACCATTATAGTTACAGGTTGCCGGTTTTGTCAACTGTGGCTTATACTGTCTATTTTTCAAAATCGACAATGGCGGGGGATATTATACATCTCGTTCAAGTCAATTCATGCCCGCAACAGGCCAATATTTTATGCGACCTACACACCCAACCAGCTTCTCTCGTTCCAAAAATTATGCTATACTGTGTATAACACTGCGTTTAACGTAGTACTGGATTAGCGTATAAAGTTTCTTTTTGCATCTATACTAAAAAGAGCCTTCACCGTTGGCGCGGTGAAAACTCTTTAGGACCCGAAAGGCTGTGGAACACCACGGCGTGCAAGCAAAACTAAATGTTAGTGCAAGCGAAAACCACCGTTTAGGCTCCGAACCTACTTAGCGGTGGTTTTTTCGCTTGTTCCGCAATTTACGACGCGCCCAGCGATAGAGCTTACGTATACCCAACACAAGGCTCAGTAACGTTACGATCCAGCGAAGTACGTCATAAAACGCCACAAGTGCGACCATCGGCCTCACCCCCTTTCGGGAAGCTGCGCCGTGGTCTGAAAATATCCACCGTTATTCAAAGTCCATAAAACCGATTATAGCATGTCCTTTCCAGACTTCTCCATTGAACTTTTGTTTCCGAACGCTGAAACTTTCAGGAGAAAGACACCGAAAATAGTCTTACGTCCAATCATCTCGGAGCCCTTCGCTCGTATCCTCAAAAAGTTAAAATTCGGTTACAGTTTGTCTCCGGATGGGTAATGTTACCTCTCTGTAACCCACCTTGAGGCAAGGGATGCCTATAATAAAACCGGACAACCTAGGAGGGATACTTATTATGAAAAAATCATTTAAACTTCTGACAATCGGCCTGGCAGGCTCCTGTCTGCTGGCGGCCTCAGCCGGAACTTCTTACGCGAATAGCACGGTACAGGCGCCTGCGGCCGCTTCTGTGTCCGCTGAGGCGGAACCAGCAGCCACTTCGGTTAAAAACGGAGCTGTGCAGGTGACAACCAAAGAAATAAAAGAAGAATCTCCCGAACTGAGCGTCGATCTTCAGATTCCCGTTATACAGGGGATGAAAGATACGCAGTATCAGGATGAGCTTAACGATATTATTTACCGGCATGCCATGAAAGATGTCGAGGCCGTACGCAAACAGGCTCAAGGTGACCTGGCTGCCGCCAACGGTTCCGCAAGCGAGCTGGCCATGCCTTATTCGGTCGATTCGGTAGTTGAAGTAAGCGCATCGGGCGGTCAGGAAGACGCGAACCGCCTGTCGCTGCGGGTGGTAACTTCCGTTTATACGGGAGGCGCTCACGGGATGCCGCGTGTGGATACCTATAACGTCCTGAATGCGGAGGAAGCTCAGATAGTTGAGCTGAAAGATTTATTCGGGGAAAATTATAAAGCGATTATCGACAAGCAGATCGGTCAGAAAATCGCCAAACATCCGGATGATTTCTTCGAAGACGCGTTCTCCGGCATTACCGATACGCAGTCCTTCCAGATCAAGGACGGTAAAGCGGTAATCGTGTTCTCGCCTTACGAAATCGCCCCTTATGCCGCAGGTATCCAGGAGTTCTCCATCCCTATCTCCCAAGGAGGCAGTTCCTCGGCACCTTCCAGTCTCGTAGTGGGCGGCGAAGTGCTGTCAGAGAAGCAGGGCTCTCTCTACACCACAGCGGCAGGCACCACCATGGTTCCCCTGCGCGTTACGGCCGAGAAGCTGGGCTTCCAGCTTAAATGGAACCAGGAGCAATGGGCCGCCGAGCTGTCCAAAGGCGCGGTATGGACAAGCGTTTACAAGGGAAAAGATGCGTACACCATCAACAAGATGGCTCCGATTTCCCTTGGCGAAGCGGCCGTCATTAAAGAAGACGGCAGCATGTACGTGCCGGCTTCCTTCTTCTCCAAGGTGCTGAAGGCCGACGTCACCGTAACCGGCGATCAGCTCGTAATCAAATAAAGCAGGCCTTCACAGCGGCCGGCGCACAGACCATGCACATCCCCTTATAACCCGTTTAAAGAAGCGATTCCGCTCTTTAAGCGGGCTTTTTTTGCGATACCCGACCGTCTTCTCCCAAAAAAACATGCAAAAAAGCCCCGTCACTCCCCCGAAGGAGAATGCCGGGACAATATGTTCAGATCGGTTGATTCCGGAAAATTTCCGGACCGTTCTTAGTAAGCCAGAGCAAACAGGCCATGAATGTGAGACAGGTAACGGATGTTACTTGCTTCCTTCATGAGCGATGCAGGCAGGCCTTTCAGGCGGGTTTGGTTGCCGCCGATCGAACCGATTCCGTCTTTGCGGCCCAGGCTTCCGAGTGTACCGGAGAATACGGGCGTGAAGACGTCCATCGGTGCGCCTTTCTGTGCCGCGAAGAGGTTGTAACCGACCACTTCGCCCATCTGCCAAGCCAGTTGTGCGGTTGGCGGGTAAGGGCGCTCTGCACCGGCCGGGAATACAACCGCGCAGTCGCCTGCGAGGAATACGTCCGGGTGGGACGTGGACTGCATGAACTCGTTGACCGTCGCGCGGCCGCGGTTCACTTCGATGCCGGAGTTAGCGACAACCGGAGTTCCTTGTACGCCGCCCGTCCAGACGAGCGTGCTGGTTTCGATTGTGCTTCCGTCTTTCAGGGAAACGACGGATTCCTGCATTTCGGTGATCGCAACGCCCGTCAGGAACTTTACGCCGCGCTTCTGCAGGCTTGTCGTGGCGCGCTCGATCAGTTCCGGATGGAAGCCCATCAGGATGGAAGGAGCTGCCTCTACGCAGTACAGGGAGACGTCGTTGAAATCGACGCCTTTGCTGCGGCACAGGCCAGGCAGCATGTCGGCGAGTTCGCCCACAAGCTCGATACCGGTCAGACCGCCGCCGCCGACTACGAATGTCGCGTCCGCTTTGTTTTTGGTCTGGCTGTAAGCTTCGATGCGTGCTTCCACGTGCTCGCGGATGCGGTTGGCGTCGTTAACGGATTTCAGCGTGAAGCTGTATTCCTGGAGGCCAGGAATGCCGAAAAACGCCGTTTCGCTGCCCAGGGCAACGACGAGCTTATCGTAATCGAACGATTTGCCGTTCGAAAGAATGACGCGCTTGCTGTCCGCGGAAATCGTTTCGACCGTGCCGATTTCCAGGTTGATGTCTTTGCCGCGCAGGAGCTTTTCCAGAGGCAGGGCAACTGCTTTCTCGTGCAGATTACCTACAGCCAGGCGGTGCAGCTCGGTAATGATTTGATGCGTAGGAAAACGGTTGACAACCGTAATCGTAGCTTCTTCCGCAGTCAAGTGTTGACGGGCTGTCAGTGCGCTGAGCAAGCCGCCGTAACCGCCACCTAAGATCAAAATATGCTTTGACATACTCATCCTCCATTCTTGTTTCAGCTTACCTTATGATTTAACGCTGTTGCTGCCGTTCGGCTTGAACATCCAAGAATGCCTGTACGAAACGGAATGTCTTTTGTACTTGCGGGTCTTTCAGCATTTTGAGAAGTCCGAACAGACCGATCGAGGAATGTTCCGCTTGAGCGCGGTCGTTTGCTTCGATTGCAGCGGCAGCTACGCCTTTGGCTTTCTCGGTGATCGGCTTAACAAACTCGTTCATACCGCCTTTGAGGTCGTCGATCAAAACTTGGTCGCTCGCAACGCTTTGAGCCAAATCGTAAGCTTTGGTAAGAATCGTAACCATTTCCGCCAATTTCGGCAGATTCTCCACGAGAACGGTTAAAGACTCCTGAACCTCTGGCTTCATCAACTGATCAAGGACATCCTGTGTTTCCCTTTTTTCGGTAGTGATTGGGGTTGGATTGGATGTTTCTGACATAAGCTAACGTCCTCCTTTGCTTTGAAATAGAAGCCCGTTTATTTTTCGATCCCTGCCTAGCCATCGAGACGTCTTCTGTCTTCGCATAAGTTTCCCTATTCGAGATAAATGAAAACACGCGGCCTGATAAGATTGTAACATTTTTCACATAAAAGGAAGAAGGTTTTTCTTGGCTGCGAGTCCATTACTTGCAAGGTCGGGAAAAATGTCGAACAGGTCGAAACGGAACCCTATGTACTCCTATTATACCTCCGTCTTGCTGACAAGAGAAAAACAATTTTTTACACATGTGAATAATTTGTGACAAAAATCATTTCTTTTTGCGCCCCCACACCTAAAGCAGGTATACGTGCTTGTCTATTCCAGTAATTCCTCGGATTTTATTGCCAGAAGGGACAAGTCTTCGATAAAATATTTCATCAAAACCGGCCTCCGCCGGACCGCTAAAGGATGATAGGAAAAAGCTATCGGCAGCCCCATTACGGTATGCCATCCGCCCCTTAAGCCTTTGACGTCCTTCTCCTCGTCTGCAAACAAGGTCTGGACGACCGTGTTTCCGAAACCGAACAAAATTTGCGGATTTTTGGCTCCGAGCTGGGCCTTCAAATGAGGAAAACACGCGGCCCTTGCCGCAGGCTTGTCATACGCTCTGACCGGACGGCATTTGAGCAGATACGTGACATACACGGATCGGATGTCCAGCCCTGCTTCATGCAGACCGACCTGCAGCGTTTCCCTCGTTCCGCAGAGGAACGGATCGCCTTCCCGGTTTTCCCGGGCACCCGGATTGTCCAGGATCAGCACGATTTTCGCACCCGGGTCCCCTTCTCCCCAGACGACCCGCTGCCGCTGATCCGCCAGCTCGCACAACCTGCAGCCTGCTGCATGAGACGGGGTTTTTTCTTCCGGCAGGATGGAGGGGGTAAAATTCGCCATGGGCATTGCACCGACCTTCGGTTTTGGAAGTAGTATGACCCTTCGGCTCTTTCTTTACTTGCTTTCCCCTGAGTTAAAACCGGAGGGCAATTAAAAAACCACCCGCATGAAATCAGCGGGCGGTCGGGGCTGCGGCAGCGTTAGCGCCAAACCTCGGTATTTCGAAACCGGGCTATGCCTTCGGCCTTTTAAAAAGCTGGTTCATCACCTCGGAGAAAATAAGACCGGCGGCAATCGAACCGGAAATCATAAACGCTTTGGCGGCAAGCTGGACGGCAAGATTATAGTCGTTTTCCACGAAAGAACGCATCGCATCGTAGGCCATGCCTCCCGGAACGAGGGGAATGATCCCGGCCACACTGAACACGATAATGGGGGTCTTGTAGACACGGGCGAAAACCCGGGATATCACCGTCACGAAGAATGCCGCAGCCAAAGTGGCCACGATGGCATTGGTATCGCTCCGCACGAGAGCGACGTATACGAGCCAGCCCATCATCCCTACGAAACCGCACTGGATCAAAGTATTCCGGGGAACGTTAAAAATAATGCCGAAGGCGGCGGAGGCGATATAACTCGTTACGAGCTGTGCAATCATTGAGGGATTCCTCCGTTAATAAAATGAAAAGACGACCGCGATTCCGGCTCCGATGGCAAACGCCGTCAAGAAAGCTTCCGCGCCCTTGGACAAGCCGGACACGAGATGGCCCGCCATCAAATCCCTCACGGCGTTCGTGATCAGCAGACCCGGCACAAGCGGCATGACAGAGCCGATGATGATTTTGTCCAGCTCCTGCCCAAGCCCTGTCCATATAAACAGAGAGGCCAGCATGCCGATGATGAAGGAAGCCAGAAATTCGGCTACGAACTTGATCAGTACATAACGGTGAAAAATAAGGAACCCGATAAAGCCCAGCCCGCCCGTGACGACGGCCGGAAGAAAATCGGGCCAGCCGCCGTTGAACATAATCGTAAAACAGCCGCTGGACACGGCCGCCGCCGCAATCTGGAGGGCAACGGGGTAGGCCAGATTGGCCTTGTCCACCTTGAGAAGCAGCCTGTGAGCTTCCTGAAGGTCAAGCTGTCCGTCGCTTATTTTGCGGGAGAGGCCGTTGACCAGCGTCACCTTGTGCAAATCGGTGGACCGCGTGGAGATCCGGACCAGCTTGGTCGGATCGCTGCCGTCCACGGAGAATATAATCCCCGTCGGGGTCACGAAGCTGTGGGTATGATGGATGCCGTAAGAGGCCGCGATGCGGGTCATCGTATCTTCCACCCGATACGTTTCCGCTCCGTTCTGGAGCATAATTTTTCCCGCCAGCAGGCACACATCTACGATTTTATAAGTCTGACCGGGACTGGACGCCTGTTCCATCGCGCACCTCTTCCTGTGGATGTAGCTAAGATGCTTGCCTGCACGGCCGCCGTTCTCAATCCAGCAGCTCCGTCAGCCGGGTAAACTCGCTTTCGCTCAGGTCTCTCCATTTTCCTTTGGGGAGTCCGTCCAGCTTGATATTCATGATGCGCACCCGCTGCAGCCGGTACACCTGATACCCGAATGCCTGGCACATGCGCCGGATTTGCCGGTTCAGCCCCTGCGTCAGGACGATCCGGAAGGTATGGTCGTTGATGCGGGTAACCTTGCACGGTTTCGTCTTCGTCCCCAGAATGCGGACGCCCGTGGACATGCCCTGCACAAAGGAGTTCGTGATCGGCTGGTTCACGGTAACGATATATTCTTTCTCATGATTATTTTCCGCACGCAAAATTTTATTGACGATATCCCCGTCATTGGTCATGAGGATAAGGCCTTCCGAGTCTTTATCGAGACGGCCGATCGGGAAAATTCTCTCCGGGTGCCGCACGAAATCGACGATATTGCCCGGAATGTGACGCTCCGTCGTGCACGTGATGCCAACCGGTTTATTCAACGCTATATAAACGGACTTCTTCTTGGTCCCCAGCGGCTTGCCGTCGATTCTCACATCGTCCCCCGGCTCGGCCGTACTGCCCAGCTCCGCCGGAACCCCGTTAATGGTCACACGTCCGGCTTGCACAAGCTCATCCGCTTTTCGTCTGGAGCAAATGCCTGTTTCGCTAATGAATTTATTGATCCGCATGAAGCTGCTATCCCCTTCTTTTACCTGTTAGGTTGTGAGTTCCCACCGATTTATATGCCTGTATTGTACCATAATCGGATGCAATTCGCGCCGCCGCTCTGTCACAAAAACGGCTCCTTCCCCGTCTTGATGGCATTACACCCAAACGGAAGATGAGAAAGATATACGTTTTGGGCAGGGGAGAAGTGCACGGCAACGGGAAAGCACGGAATTTCAGGGAATAGCAAGTTAAATCAAGGCTCCTGGAACTCGGCAAAAACCATCAGCAGCAGGGCCGCAATCAAAGCCCCGGCGACCAGAAAAACGCTCCCTGTTGCGGCAATTTTCAGAAACCCTCGCCCCTCTCTCAGCATGCCGGCATAACCCAGCACAAGGCTTGCGGCGAGCGAACCGATGGCGGTATAAAAAAGCAGCCGAATGCCCACCGACTCGCCTCCGGCAGGATTCTCCGAGATCAGGTAGCTCCCGACAAGCATCAGAACGCCCAGACTGCTTAACAGCGTAGAGCCGGTTCCTAACTTCTTTTTCGATTCCATGGCAGCCTCCGTAATCGTGAGATTTCTTCCATATACACCATTCATACGAAGCAGAACGAAGAAGTTTCCGGATGCCGGTAGAAAAAAGGGAAACGCCCGTCTCTTTTGAGGAGATCCGGGCGTTTTTGTCTGTCGAATAGGGCTTACGTACAATTCAATAACGCGGGAACCCGGAGAGAATGCCTTGAGAGGCCGCGGTTCGCCCCATTCGGCGTTCACTCTACAATCTCATGCACCGGTTTTCATCCTGCGCTGCAGAGCACCCGGTACGCGGTACGGCGTTGCGCAGCGATGGTCACGTACCGGTGGTAGTCGCACACGGTAAGACGGCAGCCTGTTTACTGACGGCTGCCGCTTGTTTTTACGGCTGTTCTTCCCCCACGAGGAAAGTCAGCTTTTTTCCTAGAACCGAGATACTCGCCGGAGTCTGCACATAAATTTCCCCGTCCATATCCGCCTGCATAGGCTGATCCGTGGTCAGCTTCAAGGAAGTGGTGCGGATGAACTCGAAGCTGCTTTTCTCTGAATCCCATTCCTGGAAATTTTTGATTTTGAACAGCTCCTTCAGAAGCGGAAGACCGGCTTCACGGATAATCGCCACATCCAGGACGCCGTCGTAAAGAGCATCCGAAGCCAGGGGCAGCGGCCTTGTGCCGAGAAACCGGCCGTTTGCGACGAAAAGCATAACCGCTTCCCCGCCCGTCTGCCCGCTGTCGTGTTCCAGCGTGAAGCGGAAAGGATTTGCGGACGTTACCGTCTGGAGCGTGCTGATAAAATAACTCAGCTTGCCGATCGTCCCTTTCAGCTGCGGGTTGATATTGACCGAAGCATCGGTAATAAGGCCGATACCGAAGAAGTTGGAGAAGTACCGGTCGTTGGCCTGTCCGATATCTACCTGCTGTGTCTTCCCCCGCATAAGAGTCTCCGCGGCCCGTTCCAGCTCTTGGGGAATTTGGAGCGCCCGGGAGAAGTCGTTGCATGTCCCGCCGGGAAGAATGCCGACGACGGGCGGATCGGCCAGGGGCGCCAGCCCGTTCACGCATTCATGGACCGTTCCGTCGCCGCCCAGTACGAGAAGGAGATCCGTCTCCTCGCCCCGTTCCCGGCAGATCCGCTCCGCATCTCCCGGTTCCTTCGTCTGCACCAGCGTGAGTTCCTCAATCCCCGCCGCAAGCGGACCGATCACCGCTCCAAGCCTGCTGCCCGTTTCCGCCTGTCCGGCGCTGCCGTTATGAATCAGAATCGCTTTTTTGAACATGCTCCCGTCTCCTCCGCTTACACCAATTTCCATCTCTAGCCAGTACTTACCCCGCTGCAGAAATTCAGATCACTTTTCCGGAAACTCGTATCCGGGTTTCGCCATCCCGCTTGCCCGCGTTTACTCCGTTTGCACGCGGCCCCTTATCCGGCTGCACGTCCTTCCTTACGGACCGGCTTTTTCGAATTGACGAACCAGATGCCGATCAGCACGAAGACGATGCCCGTCACAGTGCCTGCCCTCAAAGTCTCACCCAAGAAAAGAACGCCCGACAGAACGCCGATGACCGGTACCAGCAGCAGGGAAACGGATGCTTTGCCCGCCTCGGCGCGCGATAAAATATGGAACCACAGAACGAAAGCGAACGCGGAAGCGACAATGCCCGCAAAGCCGACATAAACCGCAGGCATAAGTCCCCAACGGCTCTCCCCGTGTTCAAAAACGGCCGAATACAGGAACAGCCCCGCCGCTCCCGCTACCATCTGCCAGGTCGTAAACTGGAGGTTGTCGCAGTGGGCCAGCTTGCGCTTGATGATCACGTTGGAAACGGCCCAGGCGAGCCCCGACGACAGAGCCAGCAGCATGGCCCAGAAGCTTCCTCCGAGACGCACGTCCAAAGCGAAGAACATGCCGATGATCCCTGCGATCAGCCCGATCGTTTTGCGGGTCGTAAGCTTTTCGCCCGGAATGAGAAAGTGCGCCATCAGCGTCAGCCAGAGCGGCATGCTGTACGTCAGCACGGAGGTAAGTCCCGCACTGATATCCTCCAGCGAAATCTGGATCGCCAGATTGAAATAGGCCGTCTGGAGAATGCCGCACAGGATAAACCATTTCAAGTCTTTCCGTGACGGAAGCGGAACCTTCTTGAACAGACAGAACAGCAGCAGAGCGGCCGCCCCCACTCCGAAGCGGTACCCCGCGAACAGTACGGGAGGAAATACGCCGTTAGCAAGCTTCATAATGACCCAGTTGTAGCCCCAAATGAGGCATAAAAGTCCGATTAACCCGTTCAACCGCCAACACCTCTTTAATCGAATCACACCTTGCGGAGCTTTTCCGAAAATTTTCGCCCCGTGCGCCTCCGCCTTTCCTTAACGAAAAAAAGAGAAGATGCACCTTTCAGGCACCTTCTCTCATTCTATCATTTATCCAGAAAATTGGGAGAAATCCGTAAAATCTCATCAAATTTCTTTTCTTTGAAAATAACCCAGACCGGACAGGAAGAAAACGACGAAGCCTCCCAGAATGACATAGATCAGCGTTTCAAAAGAAACGTGGAGCGAGCCGAAGCTGTCATCCGTCGCCGGGAGCATCGCCAGGAACGGCTGCGCCCATGGATAGAACGGGCCGTACGTTTCGGAATTGGCCACCAGAATGTTCGGCAGCGTAAAGATAACGTTGAGCGCAAGCGGGGCGGCGAAGCTCACCCAGGCGACGGATACCGAGAGCTGCAGCGCCGCCAGCGGCAGGGTAGCCAGCCAGCCTCCGAGGACGGGCCACAGCAGGTGGCTCCAAGGGATGCTTGCGCCGAGCCCTTTGATCAAGCCCGCTCCGACCAAGCCGCCAAGGAACAGCAGCTGGGTAACGGCGAGCAGTCCGATGACGAGCATGAACTTGGCGATGAACAGGTTGGAGCGCGACACCGGAAGGGCCAGCACCTGCTTCCAGCCTCCGCCCGTATGCTCGTAGCGGCACACGAAAGCCGCGAATACGCCGGTCAGCAGCGGGAGGAACAGCATCGCATGAATGACGGCCATCGTGCTCAGCAGGAGCGCCCATGCGATCAGCGGTTCATTCGATGGCAATGTCATGGCTAGCCCGGCCGCAAAAGCGAGCAGCGGCGAGATGAAAATCAGCAGCCAAATGTTCGTTTTGCGCAGCTTCAGCCACTCGGCACCCAGTATTTTAAAGAAAGCGGCCATCTCAGTTCACATCCTGTCTTGTAAAATGAGTCAGCCCGATCAGGAACACGACGATGCCCGTGCCGATTCCAAGCCAAACGTTAAGCTCGGGCCGTCCGGCCTCGTTCACGAGCAGCGGCCATTTCCACAGGAACCAGTCCGGCAGCCGGATGGAAAAGAGGCTCAGTACGGTTCCCAGAATTCCCGCCGTCAGCGGGATGGCCTGATTTCGGACCGCTACGGACAGCCACAGCTGAATGGACAGGATCGGGATGCCGGCGAGAAGCGGAAACAGGCTGATGCGGATGAGGTGCATAACGGGAACGTTCATCCCGAAGCCGAGCAGGAAGCCCAGAAGCACGGATCCCGCCGCCAGCAAGAGGCACGACACAAGCAGCAGGATGAGAACGAGCAGCAGCTTCGACATGAAGACGCTGAAGCGGGAAACCGGCAGGGCCAGCAGCTGCTTCCAGGAATTTCTCTGATGCTCGTAGCCCGCGATCATCGACGTCAGCAGCGTCATGCCGAGCAGCAGAGCCGGGGCCGCTAGAAACTGGACGTTCGAGAGCAGCCCGTACCAGAGATCGTTCGCGTACTGCTTGGTCAGGTAGTCGTAACGCAGCCCGAAGTTAACGGCCTGCAGGCCGACCACGCCTGCGGGACCGAGCAGCACGAGGAACCAGACAAGCGTCCGGCGGATTTTCAGGAAATCCGCGGCCAGTACTCTGCCGGTCATAAGCTGTCTCCCTCCCCTACCAGGTCCAGGAAGAAATCTTCCAGCGATTTCTTCTTCTCTTCTACCCGGTAGACGGAGTGTCCCGCCTGGACCAGGCCGGTTACAACCTGCGCGATCTTCTCATCGGGAATTTCCTCGAGAAGAAGCGAAGACTCGTCGGCCACCGCGAAGCAGCCGGCCGAGGCGGCGGTACGCAGCGCCTGCTGCGGCGCGTCTACCGCAATGCGGATCTGGCCGCCCGCCTTTCTGCGCAGGCTCTCGATCGTGTCTTCGAAGATCATCGAGCCGCCGCGGATAATGCCCACGCGGCTGGCCATCTGATCCACCTCGCTCAGCAGGTGGCTCGATACCAGCACCGTCACGCCGTATTGCTGCGGCATGCTTTTGATCAGCTCCCGGATCTCTAGGATGCCTGACGGGTCGAGCCCGTTGGTAGGCTCGTCGAGCACGAGTAGCTCGGGGCTGCCCAGCAGCGCGGCGGCGATGCCCAGACGCTGCTTCATCCCGAGCGAGTAGCCCTTCACCGGGCGCTTCGCTTCTTTCGTCAGGCGGACAATCGCCAGCACTTCGTCGATCCGCTGTTTCGGTACGTCGAGAATACGGCGGATAGCCTCCAGATTTTCGTAAGCGGTCAGATGGCCGTAGTAGGAAGGGTATTCCACCAAGGAGCCGACCTTGCGCAAAATCGCCAGCTTCTCCTTGCGCAGGTCTTTGCCGAACAGCTGGACCGTCCCCTTCGTCGGGCGGATCAAGCCGAGCAGCATCCGTATGGTCGTCGTTTTCCCCGCGCCGTTGGGCCCCAGAAAGCCGTAAATATCTCCTTTTCGGATTTGGAGATTTACGTTGTCCACGGCAGTTCTCAATTTGTATTGTTTGGACAACCCGAAGGTTTGAATAATCATTTCGTTCATGGAAAATCACCTCGCCCCTTATGTTAAAGAGCGAAGGTTAATCCCAGGGTGCGGATTGTTTAAAATTCGTTTAAAATCACCGGTCGCGGGGGAACAAATAGATCGACGTTCCTTCCGGCGAGCTGACGACGTCCCAGCCCAGATGCATGTCTTTCACCATCAGGGCGACGATCGTGAGGCCGATTCCGGCCCCCTTCTCCGCCGACGGCGCCTTCATGCCCGGACCCTTGTCCTCGATCACCAGAGCGGTCCGGCCTTCCCTCTCCTCGGTGCGCAGCCCGATATATCCGCCGGACTTGGCGTGGCGAAGCACATTCTGGAACAGATTGTCCAGAATCCGGTTCATCCACTGGGGATCGGCTTTCCAGTATACGGGGTGCTCCGGCACACCGACGTCCATGACCATGCCTTCTTCCTCGAATACGGGATACCAGGCGGCGGCGGACGTCCGGGCGAGCCGGGCCACGTCGATTTCGGTCCGCTGGAGCGGGTACTTCCCGGCGGAAAGCAGCGTATACGACAACAGGTTATCGATGAGCCGGTTCAGATCGTCGGACTTCGCCTCAATCAGCGTCAGCGAAGACTTGCCTGCCGTAGAAATCGGCTCCTTCCGCAAAGAATAAGCATGACTGCGGATAATCGTCAGCGGCGTGCGCAGATCGTGGGAAAGATTCGCGATCAGCTGCTTTCGCAGGCCTTCCTCTTTCCGCTCCCGCTGGCGGCTCGTCGTCAGCTCCTCGATCATCCGGTTGAAGGCCAGCTCCAGCTGCCCGATTTCGTCCTTCTTGCTGACGGCTATCGGATGGGGGATATCCCGGCCCTCCGGCAGCGCCATCGCCTCCTCCAAGTGAACGAGACGTTTGCGGATGCGGTAGAAAAACAGCCACGACATGAACAGGAACAAGCCGAAGGCCAGCAGGACGAGGCCGATGACATACCTGTCGCTGTAAATAGGCCGTTCCTCCTTCATCAGCGCCCGCGGAATCTGCATCACCATAAACCCCTGAGCAGCGTCTTCTCCCACGAAAGCGACCGCTGTAAAAGGATCGCCGTCGTAGCTCTTTTTCATAAAAGAGATCGTATCGGCCGCTTCCCAGACAGCGGGAAGATCCGATCGTTCAGGCAGGGTTAAACGCGTTTTGCCGCTGCCGTCGACCCAGAACAGATCCGCCTTCGGATACTTCTCCTTCAGCTCCCGCATCCGCTTGTCGATTCCCTCGTCTCCGGCACCCTGCAGCTTCTTGGCCTCCCCGTGCCAGAACTTCTCGATGTCATTCCCCCTCGCATAGGGGTTGGTCTTCCGGTTCTCTTCCTGGGTCTTGAACGAATGCGGCAAATAATACAGAACAGCGGCCATCGGAAAAATTACCGGCCAAATCAGCATCGCGAACACCACGATGCACAAATATTTGACCAGCAGCGAGTGACGCCACTTCATGCTCTCACCCGGTAACCGATGCCGCGGATCGTTTCCACGATTTCGGGCTGGCTGGGGTCCCGTTCGATTTTTTCGCGAAGATAGCGGATATGAACCATCAGCGTTTTGTCCCCGTCGATGTAAGGGTCTCCCCAGACCCCTTCATACAGCTGTTCTTTTGTAAGAATCTGATTCGGATGACGCAGGAAGTACATGAAAATCTGAAATTGTTTTCCCGTCAAAATAATTTCTTCTCCGGTCCGCGTGTCCACGATCCGGTTCTCCTCCATATTTACCTGCAAATGATGCAGCGTGAGCTCCGCCTGCGCCAGTTTGCCCGTACGCCGCAGCAGCACTTCGACACGAGCCGCCAGCTCATCCGGATGAAACGGCTTCGTCACGTAATCGTCCGCGAACTGAAGGCCCTGCAATTTATCGTCTATGGAGGTCCGCGCGGAGAGCATCAGAACGGGCGTATCCGGGTAATTCTTTTTCATCCGCTGCCCGATCGAAAAACCGTCAAGTCCCGGAAGCATCACGTCCAGAATGACCAGGTCGCTTTTCTCCCAGTATTCCGCCGCCTTCTCTCCGGATTTCAGCCAGTTCACTTCGTACCCCCGCTCGATCAAGTGGCTGTTGACCCATTTGCCGATTTCGGGATCGTCCTCTATGTACAAAATTTGTTTAACGGCCATGCTTCTAGCTCCTTCCAGTCTCGCTACCGTTACTTTACAAAGACATCCGCCGAATTGTCAAAAGGAGACTGCTACTTCGGGCGGCGCTTTTACGTATAACATGCTTATAGTATGCGGAGGTTACGGATGGATAAAAAAATGCCGCCTCCCGCCTAGTGGTCATTATTCTCCCTGCCTTGATTGTGATCTCAGGTCGTAATACCAGCCGAAAAAGGAGGCTTTGCCATGAGGATGCCCAAACGCTTCAAGCACCTGTATACCTGTCTTCATAAATGCTTCGGCAAAAGCCTCCGGTCTATACGCGGCTTGCCTTTTCGAAAAGCGACCGTAGTTGCCGGAACCTACAGAATCGTGGAAAAACTCGGAGCCGGCAGCTTCGGCGTTGCCTATCTGGCCCTGGATACGAATAACGGACAGCAGGTGGTGCTGAAAAGGGTAGCGCCCGTAAGAGGCGGCAAAAAGCGGGCGGAAGACATCTTCGGCCGGGAAACCGCTATGCTCCGGCAGCTGCGGCATCCAAATATTCCGGCATTCTATGAGGCTTTCCGCTGGCGGGGCGAGTTTTGTTTTACGATGGAATATGTACGAGGAAGCTCGCTCGATGTTCTGCTTTTCCGTGAGGACAGAGCTTTCTCCGAGAAAGAAGCTTTACTGCTTGTCCGGCGGCTGTTGGAGCTTGCCGGAATGCTGCACGATCAGGGAATCGTTCACCGGGACATTTCCATCGCCAACGTGCTTTTGGACGGGAACCAGGTGAAGCTGATCGACTTCGGGCTCGCCCGGACGGTAAGTTCCGACGGCGCCGCTGCGGACAGCCCTGCCGGGGAACATCTCCCCCGCCCGGATGCGGATGTGGACGACGACGATCCGTCGGAGAAAAAATACCGGAGGGCGGTCCATGTGACCAGCGATTTTTACGCGGCCGGTCATCTGCTTTTATTTTTGCTGTACAGCACCTATTCCGCGAAAAACGAACATGCGGCAAAAGGCGCCGAACTGAGCTGGGAAAAGGAGCTTCTTCTGCATCCCGGAACGAAAAAGCTGCTCCGCCGGTTGCTTTTGACGGAACAGCCTTATGAACGTGCGAGCGAGATACAAAGCGAAATCGATGGAATTCTGGCAGAACTTGAAGGATGAGGATCAGCTGCTGTAGGAGCTGGATGAACGTTTTTTCTTGTAGTGGTTGTGACCGTAGTTATTGTGTCCGTTGTAGTTCTTGTGGGAATGTCTGCGGAAATCGTCGCTGCTGCTGTGGGGGCGGTAGTGGGAGCCTTTGTGCTTGTCGGTACCAAGAAGTTTAGTCAGCAATTTTTTTAGCATGGCCATACCTCCTTTTGGGTGTACTATACGGGGAGGCGGCGTAAACGTTTCAGATCGGGCAGAATATCTCCCCTTGGTCAGTTTTTACCCAAGAAGTCAGGGATAGTGACCTTCCCCCTTCGTTAACCTGCAAAAAAAGAAGGAGGAAACCTAAACCGGTCCCTCCTTCTTTTCGTTCATTTCCACAACTTGTCTGCGTTTACCACGCCACGCGGCACCTTACCACTTGGACGATCCCGAGGATCGTCCTCCGGAAGAGCCTCCGCCCCAGCCGGAACTCCCCGAGGAGCCGCCCCCCGGCCCGCCCGGGCCTCTGCGGCGAAGCTGCTCTTCGTACATCCGGCGCTGATAGTCCCGGTCCATCTGCTCCAACAGCTGCTGGCCGGACGAGATGCGCTGCATTGCTTCCGCGAAGAGTCCCCGGGCGATAAGCCGCCGGCTTTCCTCCATCAGCGTCTCGTAGCCGGAGGAATAAGGCGACAGGCTTATGCTGCCGCCGTACCGGTCATGCCGGCTCCGGTACTCTCCTTCGAGCTGCCTGATCGTGCGCAGCGTCTCTTCTTTCTCCCGCAGCAGCTGCTGCACGCGCTCCGCGGCCTGCCCGGCCTGGACGGCCAGCCCCCGCTGGCGCTCTTCCAGCAGGTCCACGTCGAGCACCGGCGCTTGCGCCAGCTGCTCAAGCTGGGCCAGCCTGCTTTCGCCGTCGCTGATCATAGCAGACAACTCCGGTGATTCCACCTGCAGCTCCCCGAAAGCGGAAGCCGCCTGCCGCAGCCGCCCGCGTTCCTCGTCCAGCCCATGCCGGACGGTCCGGACCCGCGCGTCCAAGCTGTCGTGATAACCGAGAATCCGCATGCGCAGCTCGCGGATTTCGGTCATCAGCGCTTGGGCCTCCGTACCGGCCTCCCGGGCCGAGCGGTACTCCTGGACGTCCGGGGCGAGCCCGGACCGGATCTCCGTCAGCCGCCGGCCAAGCTCTTCTCGCGCCCGCATCATGCGGGTGTAATCGGCCTGCTGCTCCCGCCGGTGCACTTCCGCGTAATCGCGGGCGATTTTAAGGGACTCCTCCGGGTAGGCCCGGTCAAATGAGCCGAGGTCCCCCGTCAGCTCCTCGGCCTCATGAGCCGTCTTCCGCGCGGACTCCCTGTCGGCGATCATCGCCTCCACCAGGCTGCGGGCGGCCTCCATGCTCTCCTCTATGGCGGCCGCGCTCCGATCGCCCTCTTCGGTATCGCCTGCTTCCAGCAGAGTGCCCAGACGGGCTGTCTCCTCTCTTGCCTGCTCAAGCAGGGCGTACGGGTCGCCATCGGTAAGCAGCAGGCTTTCCCGCCGCGCTTTTTCCCGGAGTTCTTTTTCCAGCGCTTCAATTTCAGGCAAAAATCCGGGCTGCCGCGCCTCCAGCGATTCGAAGTCCTTAACCGACTTCTTGATGAAATCCAGCTCCCTCAGAGCGGCTTCGACTGACGTTTCGGCCTGCATAAAGTCGAATTCGTCCAGCTCATCGGCCTTGGCATAAGCCGTCTTGGCCTGTTCCGCATGCTTCCTCAGGGCAGTCAACGAGTAACCTGTCCGGCGGGCAAGCGCTTCTATAGCTTCCTCCGCTTCGGCGATGCCGGTCTTTGCCCGGCTCACGGATTTTCTGACTTCCGTGGATTGCTTTTCGATCTCCGCGAGCTGCGTCCTGTACGGCTCCAGCTTTTTGATAAATTCCTGTACGGCTTGGAGAAGCTTCCTTGTCTCAGCCTCCGCCTTGGCGTTAAGGAGGAAAGGAATTTTTTGTGCCGTCAGGCGTCCGCCCAGCTCTTCGGATTCCCCTTGCAGCCGCACTACCGCATTTTCCAGCTCGGCGGCTTTTTGTTTTGTTTCCCCCTGTAAAAATTGTTTCTCCAGATCCTGAAAAACTTCCGAAAACAGCATCCCGTTCAGCACCGGCTGCGTCCCGTCGAGCAGTTGTTTCGCTTCCGTCAGCCGTTTCCGGGCCGCGGCCCTTCTTTTGTACTGCCAGAAAGCCCAAATGCCCGCTCCGATCACGGCCAGTCCCAGAACAACCGGAAGAATCGAGGCCATGCTGCCCAAAGAATCACCGGCTCCCGAGCCGATATCTGATCCGGATGAAGCTCCCGCTCCGGCAAGCGAGTTCACGTAACCGCTGACCGCCAGGATACCTTCTCCAATCTTGCCCTCTCCGGCGGCAGGCACAAACTTAAGGTCTACGATCCCTTTGGCATTCTTCGCTTTGCTTCGCGCAACGGCCGCGGCCAGCTGCTCGTTCTCATAAACCAGATGAACAAAATTAGGCTGAGTCGTGATGACCAGCATCAGCTGATTCCGGCTCAGCTCCCATTGATCGTAAGCCTCATTAGCAAGCCGCTCTCCTTCACTTTCGGTTAAACCTTTCGCGGTAAGCACAAAGACTTCGTAATCTTTGTTCTTCAGTCCGCTTTCCACCTGACGGGCCTGGGTTTGTGTAAGCAAACCGACGGGATCGGTAACGATTCCGTTATTCCGGGGCACCGCCGCGGCAAACACAGCCGTACAAGTAAGAAATATCAGAAGAAGGGCGAGCCCTATCACACGGATTCTCTTCATCGTTGTTCCCCTTTCGCTCGAATGATCTGTTACTTGCTCCTTACCCGAAAATACCGGTTCTGTTCCTTTTCCGTCATAAAAACCTTCGCCGTATTCCTCCCCTTCATTCCCGCGGAAAAAGCTCTCTGGCCATTTGAATAAATAAATGCACCGCCAGCGAAGCTTCTTTCAATGAAGGCACGGCTACGGATATATCGCGGCAGACGCGAGGCTCCAGATCGAGCGTAACCAGTCCCGGGGGCAAGGCGGATAAGGACAAGCGGGACAAGATAGCGAGTCCGAGCCCTTCCCGGATCATATTCAGCACCGTCGCGACATTGGACGCCGCAAAAGCGAGCTGGAGCTCCGCACCCGATTTTTGAAACAAATCGATAATCGGGGCCTCGTATCCTCCTCTGCACAAAATCATCGGTTCCCCGCTCAAATCCGGGATCGTAAGAGAACTCCTGCCTCCCAGCGGATGAGTCTCCGGAAGAACTGCCACCATCTTGTCTCTAAAAAGAGGAACGATCTCCATATCCGCATCGGGAAAAATAACAAGTCCCACATCGATAAACCGCGTCGAAAGCCACTCCTTCAC
The DNA here is from genome assembly GCF_059692095.1 of Paenibacillus sp. JT31N7. NCBI lineage: Bacteria > Bacillati > Bacillota > Bacilli > Caryophanales > Paenibacillaceae > Paenibacillus > Paenibacillus sp. JT31N7. The sequence goes on along the minus strand of NZ_JCAUAT010000004.1, from coordinate 266,947 downwards.
TTCGGCAATCGTGCCTTCATGAAGCACCAGCTGGAGATTCGGATATTTCTGCTTGAACGTGCTCATGATCTTCGGCAAAAAATGAGCCGCGGCTGTAGGAAACGCGCCGATGCGGACAGTTCCGACCTCCAGCCCTTTCTCCGCCGCGATTTCCTGCTCGATGTTCTCGACGCGCTGCAAAATCTCGCGCATTTGAATGAGCACCCTTTTCCCGATATGGGTCAGGGTGATCCCGTTCTTCCGGTCCCGGATCATTAAATGGATGCCCAGATCGGCCTCAAGACTTGAGATGGCGTGGCTCACGGCAGGCTGCGTCATGTTGAGCTCCAAGCCCGCTTTGGTGAAGCTTCCCGTCTCCGCTATTTTCACAAAAACCTGAAATTGAGTAATGGTCATAACCTTTCGCTTATGCTCCTCATAAAAATTATTCATTTTATTTATCTTATAACCCATCGTATCATAAGAAAGCAGTTCTAACCAAGGAGTGATTCATATGGAACGTTCTTCCCGTAAACGAACGGCTTTCCTGCTCGCGTTTCTGGTCTTGATGTGGGGGATCAACTGGCCTCTGACCAAGCACGCGCTCATTTATACACCGCCTCTGCTATTCGCGGGTATTCGTACATTGATCGGCGGCTTCCTGCTGCTGTTCGTCGCAATTCCGAGATACAAGAAGCTCGACTTCAAGCGGACGTGGCACATTTATTTGATTTCCGCCGTGCTGAACATCATTTTGTTCTACGGCCTGCAGACGGTCGGTCTCGGTTACCTGCCATCTGGACTCTTCTCCGCTATCGTGTTCTTCCAGCCGGTGCTGCTCGGAATTCTGTCCTGGCTGTGGCTGGGCGAATCCATGTACGGGCTGAAAATGTTCGGCCTGCTCCTCGGCTTCGCCGGGGTGGCGACCATTACTTCGGCCGGACTGAGCGGGCATATCTCCTTTACGGGCATTCTGCTGGCGCTCGGTTCTGCGGTTAGCTGGGCTTTCGGGACCGTTTTTATGAAAAAAACAGGCGAACGCGTCGACTCCATCTGGATGGTAACGATGCAGCTGCTGATGGGCGGAGTCGTTCTGACGGGCACCGGCCTCTCCACAGAAAGCGTCTCGGACATCGCATGGACCGGCCCCTTTATCTTCAGCCTGCTGTTCATTTCGATCTTCGTCATTGCGCTGGGCTGGCTAACGTTCTTCACGCTGGTCGGCTCGGGCGAAGCGAGTAAAGTCGCCTCGTTCACCTTCCTCATTCCGCTGATCTCGATCACCGTCAGCGCCATTTTCATGAACGAAGCGATTACGATCAACCTGTTGGCAGGACTGATCCTCATCGTGGTCAGCATCGTGCTCGTGAACGTGCCGCGCCGTTCTTTCCTTGCCGCCAAGGCAAAAAAATCCAAAGATCTTCCCCCTTGCGCGAATTTGGCACAGGCAAGGGATTATAAATAACGGTCCGGGAACAAGAAAAACCGGCGGAAGGGCTAAGCCTTCCGCCGGTTTCTTTTTTTGCTATACGCCTATCCGTTAATTCTGCATCCTTGTGAATCCGCGATTACTGAACGGGGATTACCTGGATCAATGCATCGAGAAGAGCGCCCGATTTGTCCATGCTGTATTCCCAGAACATCGCACCGCCCAATCCCTGATCCTGTACATACTGGGCTTTCGCCGTTATGGATTCGGGATCGTCGTAGGAAAGCCATGTGCTGCCGTCAAAGAGATACGGTGCCTTGGCAGCGTCGTCCCAATAACGGGTATAGCCGTTGGCCGCGTTATATTTCTCCAGAATTTCGTTGTACGTCGGAGTAGCGCCGCTGCCTGTTGCAGCCTGTCCCAGACCGTTGTTGGCAGCCGACTTCACATCGGTCCAGAGATGGCTATAGAAAGCCATGCCGATGACGATTTTGTTAGCCGGCACTTTTGCGTCTATAAACCGTTTAACCACGGTATCCATGCTGAGTCCCGGTCCGTAAAGGTTCGTGTGATGCTCTGTCTTCTGAACCCAACCGCCTGAGTAATCATAGGTCATGATATTAAAATTATCCAGATATTTGGAAATCTCCTCGGCTTCTAGAGCTTTCAAGTGACTTGGACCTGCGCCTGCCGCCATCGAGATTTCATAATATTTGTTGTCGTCAAGCCCTTGCTGATTCAGCTTGTCCCGGAGCATTTGCAGGAACAAGGTGTAGTTATGCTTGTCTTCCGGTCTTGCTTTCATTACACCGTCCGCGCTGATCGTCGGATATTCCCAGTCGATATCCACGCCGTCCAGATTGTACTTCTTAATGTAGTCGATAATGCTGTTCGAGAAGGTGTCGCGGGCTTCGTTAGTTAAAACCGCATCGGAGAAACCGTCCGCTCCCCAGCCGCCTACGGCAATCAGCACTTTAAGGTTAGGATTCTGTGCTTTCAGGCTATGAATATATTGATAGTTCTGGTCGTCCTTTTGCTCCGGACGCGTAATGATTTTGTTGTCTTTCACCAGCGTAAAGGAGTAGTTCAGGTGCGTCAGTTTATTGGCGTAAACCGAATTCGTGACGGACCAGTCTTCCCAGCCGGCGATATAAGCAATAACTTTCTTTCTAGGGTCTACTTTGAACTTTACGGTCGTAGAAGCCGTTTTACCGCTTCTGCCGTGAACAGCCGTGACAACCAGGGTATAGTCGCCTGCTTCCGTAATCCCTGTTCCTTTGGTGTATTCCGCTCCGTTCAGCGTAGCCACTCCGACCGTACCCGGTGCATCCGTCCAGTTGGGCAGCACACCTGTCGTGTAGGTCTCTCCGTCCGTTACATTGGCGATCTGCGGTGCGGCAGGTACGGAAGTGGTGTCCGGCGTGTAAGGGTTGCCTTTCAGCCCGTCAACCAGCGCATCCAGCAGGGCACCCGTTTCGTCCTGGCTGTACTCCCAGAACATAGCTCCGCCGAGCTTCTCTTTCAGCGTATAAGCCGCTTTCTCGGCCATGGACTCAGGATCGTCGAACGAGATGAAGATTCCTGTCTGAGGATTATACAGGTATGGAGCTTTGGAAGCCTGATCCCAGTATCGGGTATATCCGTTGGCTTCGCTGTAAGTCGCGAGAGTCACGCTGTAGGTCGGCGTAGCCGCAGTACCTACGGCTTTTTGACCGAGACCGTTGTTCGCGGAAGATTCCACGTTCGTCCACAAGTGGCTATAGAACGCGGCTCCGATAACGATTTTACTGGAAGGTACACCGCTGTTCTTATAAAGCTGTACGGATTGATCGACACTATTGGCGCCGGTTCCGTAAAGATTAGTGTGGTGCTCCGTCTTCTGAACCCATCCGCCCGAAAAATCATACGTCATCAGGTTGATGTTATCCAGCACCGGAATAATTTTATCGATTTCAACGCCCTTCAGATAACCGCTTCCCGCACCGACCGCGATGGTCAACTCGTAATAACGGTTATTCTCCAGACCAAGCGCGTTAAGCTTATCGCGCATCAATTGCAGCAGGGAAGTAAAGTTCTGTTTATCCTCCGGCCGCGCCTTCATGACACCGTCGGCACTTTGCGTCGGGTACTCCCAGTCCAGATCGACGCCGTCCAGGTTGTATTTCTTCACATACTCGATGATGCTGTCGGTAAACGTTTGGCGGGAAGCTTCTGTTAATGCCGCGTCCGAGAAGCCGTCCGCTCCCCATCCCCCTACGGAGATAAGCGTTTTAAGATCCGCATTTTGTGCTTTCAGGCTGTGCAGGTAAGCGTAGTTGGCTTCGTCGTTCTGTGCTTCAATCGGCACGATCTTGTTGTCTTTGACATGCGTAAACGCATAGTTAATGTGCGTCAGCTTGGCTGCATCGACCGGCTTGGCGTCGGACCAGTTCTTCCATCCGGCCACGTAGGCGATTACCTTCGTTTCCGGCTCGACTTTGAACTTCACGGTCGTGGAAGCCGTTTTGCCGCTTTTGCCGTGAGCTGCGGTAACGACAAGCGTGTATTCGCCCGCTTCGATAATGCCGGTTCCCTTGGTGTAAGGGGCTCCGTTCAGCGTAGCGCCGCTTGCGGTGCCTGCCGCGTCCTTCCAGTTGGGCAGTACGCCAGTCTTGTAGGTCTTACCCTCGCTTACGCCTGTAACTACAGGTGCGGCGGGAACGGTTGTCGTGTCAGGATTCAAAGCATGGCTACCCACGCCTTTGACAAGCGCGTCCAGCAGGGCGCCCGTCTGATCCTGGCTGTACTCCCAGAACATAGCTCCGCCGAGTTTCTGGCTCAGCACATAGTTTCCTTTTTCATGAAGGGATTGCGGGTCGTCATAAGAAAGGAATATTTTCGTTTGCTCGCTATACAAGTAAGGTGCTTTGGCTTCATTATCCCAATAGCGCTTGTAGCCGTTAGCTTCATTATAATTCGAAATGATTTCATTATAAGTCGGTGTTGCACCGTTACCGACGGCTTTTTGGCCCACGATCTTACCGCCAGCCGCTTCCACATCCGTCCACAGGTGACTGTAGAAAGCTCCGCCGATTACGATTTTGCTTGCCGGAACTTTATTGGCCAGATACAGCTTAACAGTTGAATCTACGCTCAAATCACCGGCATACAAATTCGTATGGTGAGCGGTTTTGGTGTCCCATCCGCCATGGAAATCGTAGGTCATCAGGTTAATGTTATCCAGCAGCGGAGTAATCTTCTCGATTTCAACCCCGTCGAGGTATTTCTGGGTAGCACCGACAGCAATCGTCAATTCATAATATTTGCCGTCCTGGCTTCCCAGAGCATTCAGCTTCTCACGAATCGTTTGAAGCATCAGCGTGAAATTCTGTTTATCCTCCGGCCGCGCCTTCATTACACCATCGGCGCTTTGCGTCGGGTACTCCCAATCCAGGTCGACACCGTCCAGCTTGTATTTCTTGACATACTCGATGAGGCTGTCCGCAAACGTATTGCGGGAGCTGTCGGTCAGTGCCGCATCCGAGAAGCCGTCCGCTCCCCATCCGCCGACGGAAGGAAGGATTTTCAGCTTCGGATTGTCTTTCTTCAAGCTTTGCAGATAAGCATAATTCGCATCGTCGTTTTGTCCCGGAAGAGCGACGATTTTATTTTCTTTCACATGCGTGAATGCATAGTTGATGTGCGTCAGCTTGGCCGCGTCGATCGGGTTGGAGGCCGACCAGTTTTTCCAGCCGGGCACATACGCGATGACTTTCTTGGCCGTTTCCGTGGAACCGCCGCCGGAGCTGCCGCCAGAACCGCCCCAGCCGCCGCCGATCGGCAATCCGATTATGATGGAGCCTTTCTGCGGGCCATCCACTTTGACGGGAGCTTTCTCGAAGGACGAGCCTTTGCCGCCTTCGTTTACCGTGGCGTTTTCAACGGAGCCGTAGCCTGTAATCTTGGCCAGAGCATTCAGCACGAGAGACACAATGCTCGCGTCACTGCCCACTGCAAGTGTCGTGTCGCTTCCGTCCACGGTTACTTTGGCGATGGAGCCTTTGGAAATCTCGATTTTGATGCCGGAAGCCAGCACGTTAAGGGAATTAAACGCGCCGATCAACTGTGCCGTAGAACCGGCAGGGAGTTCTTTCGGGAAGATCACATCGATAAAGCCGGCACCCGTAAGGGCGCTTTCCTCCAGTTTAACGGAAGATTGGACAATCGTTTGCTGAATGGAGGAATTTCCTTGGGCCACGAGGCGGACCACACCGGTTTCCTTATCGACAACAACTTTGAGCAGAACCGTATCTACGAAGTGGATGGAATTTTCTCCGCCGCCGTTGACCGTAACGGTTCCCGATACTTTCACGTTCTTCAAGGTGACATCCCCGTTTCCGATGCCTTTGCCCAGAAGGAGGTTGCCTTGAATGACGGTGTTTTGCAGGGTAACGCCCGATACATGAACGGCAACGTTCCCGTTAACCGTTTCGGTTCCCGATGCAGGCCCGAACGTACCGGCCTTGTCATAGGAAACGGTTTGTAGCGTTGGAGCGCGGCCCAGCAGGACTACTGTCTCTGCGCGGGTCAGTTTGCCTGCCGGGCGGAAAGAATCATCCTCGTAGCCTTCGATCACTCCCTTGGCTACCATAGCGCTTACCGCGCCTCTGCTCCAATCGGCAATCGACGCCGCGTCTTTAATTTTATACAACGCGTCTTCGGAAGAAGTGTCCAGTTTGAGCAGCTTGGCCAGCATGACCGCGGATTCCTGTCTGCTGACCGGCTGGTCGGGACGGATGCTTCCGTCGCTGTAGCCGTCCACATACCCGGCTGCCACCGCTTTGCTGATTTGTTCATACTGCCACTGCTCCGCCGTAACGTCCGTAAACTGGATCGAAGCGGAAGCCGTTAATTTATAGTACCGGTTAATAAGCGCCATAAGCTCTGCGCGCGTAATGGCATTATCCGGCTGAAGAGAGCCGTCCGAATAGCCTTCGATCAGGCCTTTATCATGCCATTCGCCAAGCTCTTTCTCTGCCCAATGCCCCTTAATATCGGCCGGTTGGGCGCTTGCTTGTCCCGAAACAACAGTCAGATAAGTTGAAAAGACCATGCTTGTACATATAAGTAAAACAAGCCATCTCCAAACAAAAGATTGTTTAAGCGCTTTCATACTACACCCCAATTTCATCAAATTTATACAATGCCATTCCAAAGAGGAATCCTTCTCACCTCCAGTGCGGTCTCTTCGCAGGCACTGCTTCTAAATTCAGCCGCTTGGCATGAACTTAAAACAAACTCGTAAAGCTTGATAATGCTCATCCGAAAACTTGGTAAACGGTTACATAAAGCCGATGAATGATAAACATGTGCTCTGGCATGGAGACGGGAATGAACCTAACGAAAAAGAATACGGATGAAATCATGAATGACGACAAGCCGAAAGTGGGGAAAAACTGAGGGTAAATTTGTGGAAGTTATTATGTAAGTTACTAATAATTATAAGGGTTTTACAAAAGGTTAACAGGGATGTTTTTATCCACTGGAAGGGGATAATTCTCTATCCGGCTATTATATTCACTGATTTTTTATACATATTAACGATAATAAAAAAGCCATTTATAACGCAAAAAACCGCCGAGGGAAAAATCCCCCGGCGGCTCCTCCGGATAGCTCCATGCAAGGATGCGAACGCCATCCAATTACTTCGTAATTCCGTTGTAGATCACTTGCGCCGCTTCCGCGCGCGTGGCTTTCGCACGAGGTGCGAATACGCCATCGGCACGGCCGGTCATCAGGCCCTTCTCTGCCGCTGTTTCCACAGCCGTTTTGGCCCAGGCGCTGATTTCCCCGCCATCCGTAAAGATAGCTTTAGGCGTACCTGTCGTGCCTTGAAGCTGCGCGTACATACGGGTAATCATAACCGCCATCTCTTCACGCGTAATCTTCTGATCCGGCGCGAAGGTATCTGCAGAGTTGCCTTCCACGATGCCCTTCTCGGATGCGGCCGCTACGGCTTCCGCATACCAGCTTCCGGCCGGCACGTCTTTGAACGCGGACGGTTTGGAAGAAACGAGCTTCATTTGCTTCACAATCATGTTCACGAACTGGGCGCGGGTCACATCCTGTTCCGGCTCGAAACGGTTGTCGGCTACGCCGTCAATGATTTGCTTGCCGGAAAGCTCCTGGATGACTTTATAAGCCCAGTGCGTCTGCGGAACATCCGCGAACGACTTCAGGTTGACGATACGGCCCTCGAGAGCCGCCGTGATTTTGCCGCCTTTGAACGTTTTCGTGATGTAGTTGTAGAACACATCGAGATCGATCAAGCCGGCTTGAGAGTTTTTACCTTCAACCAGTACTTTATAATTGTCTCCGCCCGCAGCCATGAAATTATTCACGGTTACGGTATACTCGGCGGCATCCTCAATCGGAGTACCGTCCGCCTTCGTCAGCTTCACGATACGCTCGGCTGCCGGTTTGCTAAAGTCGGCCGTGTATTTCAGACCGGAAATTTGCAGCGTTTTGGTATCTGCGGATCCGTCGGATTTCTTGCTCCACTGCTGTTGCAGGAGCGTTTTGACTTGTGCGCCTGTCAGCGTCATTTTAACCAGCGTGTTGCCGAACGGCTGAATTTTAGCGAGATCGGAGAATTTGATATCTCCTTTAGGCAGGTCGGCACGGATACCGCCCGGGTTCATGAAAGCGAAATCCGTGTTCATGCCGTCACGCATAGCGTCCGCAATCAGGTTGCCCAGCGGAGCTTCTTCGTTGTAGGCGTTGTTTCGGGAAATCACAGAGTCTGTCGTACCGACAGGCTGCTTCAGGACCGGATATTTGTCCAGGTATTTGTTGATCAAAGCGACCGTATCCGCGTCAGGTGTTACGCCTTCCTGCTTCACGTCCACGATTTCCGCCGTCTTCTTCACGATATCGCCGGTAGCCGGATCGATTTCGAGGTCGACGTCGGCAAAAGCGGTGCCGTAAGAATAAGCTTGAACGATCAGCTTGTTGTCTACGACCGTATTGACTTTGGCATGGTTGTCACCTGCGAAAATAACGTCGACTTCATCGTCGATCGCATTAGCCAGATCAATCGCCTCGCCGGAAGCCACGTTGTCTTTCACGCTTGCCGGATCGTGCGCCAGAACGACGATAGCTTTTACGCCTTTGGCTTTCAGTTCTTGTACGGCTTTGTTTACAACGGGCGCCTGCTCGACGAACTTAACGCCTTTCAGGCCGTCCGGAGATACTTTGGACGGAGTGGAATTGGTCGCCACGCCGATAAATCCGACCTTCTGGCCGCCCACTTCTTTGATCACATACGAAGGCAGAATGTTCTCGCCCGTTTTCTCGTCCACCACGTTGGCGTTCACATACGGGAAGTTCAATTTATCGAAGGTCACGTCTTTGTTCTTCGTATCGGTGCCGCCGTTGATTTGAGCGAGCATAGCGCCTACGCCCTGGTCAAACTCGTGGTTGCCCAGCGTACCTACGTCGAATTTCAGCATGTTCATGAATTCCAGGGTCGGTTTGTCGCGCTCCATCGAGGAAACCGGTGCGGTCGCGCCTACGGAATCACCTGCATGAACAAGCAGTGTGTTCGGGTTCGTTTTCTTTCTTTCTTTCAAGTAAGTCGCCAGGTAAGGGGCGCTGCCCACTTTGCCCGACGCGGTTTCAGTCGTCGTATCGAGCTGACCGTGGAAATCGTTGATGCCCAGCAGTTGGACTTTTACGTTCTTGTTGTCCGGCTGAGGCTGGCCTTTTCCGCTCAGGTCGATGGAGTAGACGCTAAAGCCTTTGTCCGTCGTTGCGCCCGTGCTCTTGATATGCGGGTTCTCCGGCAGGTACGTAACCGCGCTCGGGGAGCTGGTGAACGTGACTTTCACGCTGCCGGCAACCGGAGCGATGGACCAGTTTTTGTCCGCAGCCGGGTTAATCGTTTTCTGTTCGGAAATGTAATCCATCAGAGCCTGACGATTCTCGTCGGCGGAATCTACGATCAGCTCCGCGTTCTTGAGGCCAGGGAAGTTGCCGCCGCCGCTTGCGCGGTAGTTGTTCGTGACCACGATGAACTCCTGGTTCGGGTCGATCGGCTTGCCGTTGAACTGGAGATTCACAATCCGGCTGGAGGAAGCGTCGTTAACGGCTCCGTCCACTTTGTATTTCGCCGGTTTGGTTACGTCCACCTGGTAAGTCACTCCGTCGATCACGTCGAAGTTAAACACCTGGAAGGAGGAGTTAAGCAGCTGCTGCTCGTCCGTTTTGGCCGGATCGATCTGGTTGAACATGCCCGCGGACATTTCCAGCCATTCTTTCACGCCGGAGCCTTTGACTTTGACGGCTTTCAGAGTGTTGTCGTAGAGATAAAGGTCGCTCGCGCTCTTGATCGCGATAGGACCTTTGGCGATATCCGTATATTCCGCCGGGCCGTTGCGTCCGGCTTTGAACGGAGCGCCTACGGAGAGAATCGGAAGATCCTTGTACTGCGGCAGAGTCGTCGAAATGTACTTGCTCACATATTCTTTCTGAGCGTTCGTGACGATCTGGACCGAAGGGTCGTCCTGCACCAGCGCGAAATAGCTGTGAATCGGAGCGGTCGTTTCGCCGATCGGCTGATTCGCGTATTTTTTCGTGCCCTCGTGCTCGGCCGCAACCGCTTGTACGATAGCCGGATCGGTATCCACAAGCGCTTTTTTCGTCGTGCTGTCATAGATATAACGGGTCGAGGACTGGGAACCCGAAACCTTCCACTTGCCGCCCTCCTGCACGAGTTTCAGGTCGATCAGACCGAGGTTCGAACCGCCGTAGCCGGATTGCACGGCCGCAACGCCGTTGATCGTGCCTTTGGCGTTGTCTACGCCGGCAACCGGGTTGCCGTTCGCGTCCTTAAACAGCGCGTCCAGCTTCTTCACGTCAGGTGTAGGGAACACCTTGTGAGAGTGCGAGAACGTAATCGCGTCGATGCCGGGCACCTTGCTGAGAGGCAGAACCGCGTTCTCGGCGAGCTGATCATTCGCCGCAGCCGTACCGTCAAAACCGGAGTGCGCCATCGCGATCACGATATCCGCACCTTTGGCTCTCATTTCAGGCACGAATTTCTTGGCCGTCGCGACGATGTCTTTGGCCACGACTTTGCCGGTAAGGTTAACTTTGTCCCACTCCATGATTTGCGGAGTCACAAGTCCGATTACACCGACTTTGATTTTCTGGTCGTTGCCGTTCTCGTCTTTGAACGTCTTGTCCATAATCAGATAAGGCGTGAATTTGTTGACATCGTTGTCCGGGTTGTTATCTTTGTCATCTATGTAGACGTTGGCGTTAATGTATGGGAATTTGGCCCCTTTGATCGATTTGTCCAGAAAATCAAGGCCGTAGTTGAATTCATGATTGCCGAAGGTAGCCGCGTCATAATCCAGTAGATTCATAGCTTTGTATACAGGATGGATGGCGCCGGGGTCTTTGAGCTGGTTAATCTGGGCTATGTACGTTCCCAGCGGAGTCCCTTGAATCAAGTCTCCGTTATCGACCAGGAAAGTATTAGGGTTTTCTTTGCGCGCTTCCTTGATCAGAGTGGCGGTTTTGGCCAAACCTACGCTTGCTGCCGCAGCGTCTTTGTAATAATCATAGTCTACAAGATTTGTATGCAAATCCGTCGTTTCCATGATACGAAGATTAACGGTTGGGGAAGCGGATGTTTGCGCTTGCACAATGCCTCCTAAAGATTGAGATGAAATGATGCCGAATGCTAGGGAAGCGGTCGCGAGCTGCTTCATTCTTTTGAACTTCCTGGATCCCATTACGAGAATTCCACCTTCCTGTAAATAGTTACTTACCGATTTTAGCATGGTTCGGAATTAACCGTGTGTAAAATATTCAATAATTTTATTGAAACCGCTTAAAATGATTCTTAAGTCCTGTATTTAACCATCGGTCAATCCTGATAGGCACCTATATTAAAACGCGCGGGTTTAGACGGGGCGTCCACTTGGGTAACCATTCCTTAGATCAAAAGAGATGAGCGACCCTTTGTTACAAAAGGCCCATAGTCGATTAGGAGGAAACGGAATGACAAGGAATCATACGATGATGCAGTTTTTCGAGTGGCATGTCCCGGCGGACGGCTCTCACTGGAAACGGCTTAAGGAGCTGGCTCCCGAGCTGAAAAAGAAAGGGTTCGACTCCGTCTGGATCCCCCCGGTTACCAAAGGACAGTCCGACCAGGATACAGGTTACGGCGTGTACGATCTGTACGATCTGGGCGAATTCGACCAGAAAGGAACGGTCCGGACCAAGTACGGGACGAAGGAAGAACTGCTGGAAGCCATCAAAGCCTGCCAAGACAACGGGATTTGCGTATACGTGGATCTCGTGATGAATCATAAAGCCGGTGCGGACGAGAAAGAGCTGTTCAAAGTGGTTCAAGTGAACGACCAGAACCGCAATGAGGTGATTTCCGAGCCTTTCGATATCGAAGGCTGGACGAAATTCACTTTTCCGGGGCGGGGCGACAAATACTCGGCTTTCAAATGGGATTTCGGGCATTTTAACGGCACCGATTACGATGCCAAGGAAGATAAAACCGGCATTTTCCGCATCCTCGGGGAGAATAAGAGCTGGAACGACAACGTGGACGACGAATTCGGCAATTACGATTATCTGATGTTCGCCAACATCGATTACAGTCATCCCGGCGTGAGGGAAGAGATGATCACCTGGGGCAAATGGCTCGTTGACACTCTGCAGTGCGACGGATACCGGCTGGATGCCATCAAGCATATCAACCATGATTTTATCCGGGAATTCGCCAGCGAGATGATCAAGGAACGCGGGGAAAACTTCTACATCGTGGGAGAGTTTTGGAACCCCGAAGTGGCGGCCTGCCGCGAGTTTCTCGATAACGTCGATTACAAGATCGACCTGTTCGACGTCGCACTCCACTACAAGCTCCATGCCGCCTCGCAAGCCGGCAAAGATTTTGACCTCACGACCGTGTTAGAGGACACGCTCGTTCAAACCCATCCGCTGCACGCCGTCACCTTCGTCGACAATCACGACTCCCAGCCGAACGAATCGCTGGAATCGTGGATCGAAGACTGGTTCAAGCAGAGCGCATATGCGCTTGTACTGCTCCGCAAGGACGGTTACCCGTGTGTCTTCTACGGGGATTATTTCGGCATAGGCGGAGAGGCTCCGGCGGAAGGCAAGGCGGCTGCCATCGATCCGCTGCTCTATGCCCGTCAGCACAAAGCCTACGGCGAGCAGGAGGACTACTTCGATCATCCGAACACGATCGGCTGGGTCCGCCGGGGAGATGCGGAAATCGAGCGCTCCGGCTGTGCGGTTGTCATCTCCAACGGCGAAGACGGCGAGAAGCGCATGTTCGTCGGCGAAGAGCGTGCCGGCCAGGTGTGGCTCGATATGACCGGCTCGCGGGAAGATGAAGTCACCATCGGCGAGGACGGTTTTGCCGACTTCCCGGTGAACGGGGGAAGCGTGTCCGTCTGGGCGCAGCCGGACGAAGGCTAACGTGGCGGCGCTCGGCACGCATGCGTCTAACGTTCACCGGGAAGAAGGAATCGCACGGGGCATCCGATGCGGCTGAGCTTGCCCTTCCCTTTTCCCGGTGAACCCGGTAAAGAAAAGCGGGGGCTCCTTATAAGGGGCCTCCGCTTTTTGCTTTCTTCAAGGGAAACGCACGCCGCCGGCCGGGCGATAAGCCCGCTGCTTCATACCGATAAAGACACATTGTACCCGCAGGCGACTTACAAGACATAATTACCGGATGTATTTACGGGTATCAATGGGAATACGAGTGTGCCGGATGCCCTCTATCCCTGCCCCGAGGGACTACTATTGTTCCCCGTGAAACATTTATGGGCAGGCTTCATAGCTACCTGTAATCTGTCAGGATGGATCTGCAAAGCTTCCCTGCGGCCGGTCCCTCGCACAATACCTTCCGCAGCCAGCTTTCCGAGCAGGCCGGTCACCGTCTCCCGGATACTTCCGACCATCCCTGCCAACGCCCATTTGTTCCGGGCCAAGCACAAACCGGTTATGGCGCTGAATGCCCTGGTATTGCTGGTGCTTTCCGCAGTCCTTCTGCTGAGCTGAAAAAAAGCCCGGGTCCCTCGGTACGAAGAGGGTTCCGGGCTTTTGCGCATCCGCCGTCCGGGGCGTACACGCTGCAAATACGGATGCGCTTCGTCATACGGCGCAGCATCGCGCCCCGAGTCCGGCCGGCGCGCAGGAGCCGGGCGGGCTAGTGCCTGCTTCCCGGCTCCACGGCCTTGAGCCCGGGAGCGGGGCTGACGCTTCCGCCGGGTTCGTCCGCTTCCACGAGCTGCTTGAGCACGGAGAGCCGGTTCTCCCAGAACCGCTCGTAGTACGCCAGCCACCGCTTCAGCTCCTGCAGAGGCTCGGGCTGAAGCCGGTACCGCTTCTCGCGGCCCACCTTCCGCTCCTGGACAAGGCCGGCATCGGCGAGAATGCGCAGATGCTTCGAAACGGCCGTCCGGCTCATCGGAAAGTGGCCGCTGATCGCGTTGACGGGCATCTCCTGCCCGGCAAGCAAATTCAGGACCTTGCGGCGGGTAGGGTCCGCAATGGCCTGAAATATGTCCTGCTTCGGTTCGACCGCGCCCATATCAGGCCTCGACTTGCTTGCGGAGCGCCTCGACCAGACCTACCCAGCCGCCGGACATCCGCTCGCGGACTTCCGCATGAGACTGTCCGAATTCGGTCACCTTCTCCGGGTCCCATCCCGCGTGAATCAGGGTGAATTCGGTTTTGCCGTCGAGGTCGGCCAGCTCGAAGGTCAGCGTCCAGTCTTTGCCCCACCGGAATGAAAGCCGGTTCGGCGGGTCGAGCTCGGTCACTTTGCAGGGCGACTTCCCGTAGGGGCCCGCTTCAAGGTGGAATTCATATCCGAGTTCGGGCTGAAAATCATTGGGCATAAACCATGCCGCAATGCCTTCGGATGTCGCCACGGCGTTCCATACTTTCTGGATCGGGGCGTTGAAAAGCTGTGTCTGGCGGATATCCGGCAGAGTATTCGGCGTGTTAGTCATCTATAGTTCCTCCTGTAGGCAGGTATTTATTTTTTGGATTTTACCAGGTCCGTCCGGCGAAAACGCAAAGTCGACCACTTGTCGTCGACGGCCACATTGCTGACGGGCCGGTACTCCGTGTTATTTTGTACCTTCGCAGCTAAAGTATCCCGGTTAATGTCTGTCTTGACCTTGGAGCTCTGCTTCGGGTACGTGATCCAGAAAACGGCGTCCTCCCGGAGCATGGGGATCACTTTCGGCACCCACTCGTCAACCTCCTGGCCGTGATTGACAAACAGTTGGAGAAATGCGGCCTTATCCTCCGCGGGTCCCCCGGCGGCCGTTTCGATGCCTAGACGATACCCTTCAGGCGCGTTAAGGACGAGGGCCGGTCCTTCTTTGTAACGAAGTTTTTTGAGCAATTCTTCTGACATGAATGGATTCCCTCCGTTAATTTAGGAAACGTCTTGGTTACCTATTCGATTATAGGAAACCAAACGGTTTCATGTCAAGGCAAAGAAAAACGCCGGCTGGTGCGCCGGCGTCTCCGTTTTAGCGAATGGCGATATAAACCTGGACGACACAGTTCTCGGGGTCAAATCCGCGTCCATCGTACACCTCGAAGTCTCCCGTGTACGTCCGCTGCTCCGCGGCGTTTTGGAAATACGCCCAGATTTCGTGCCACAGCTGCGGCACCACGTCTTTCACCGGGCCTTTGCGCGTCTCGAAAATCATGTATTTGGCTGCGGGAACATCCGCAAGCTGAAGACCGGAAGATATGCTGCCTGCCGTTTCTTCGCTGATTTCATGCCCCAGCAGCGCCGTATATTCTCCCGACGCGTCGCTCTCGTAATCGGTGTACAAGCCGTAAATCAGATGAGGGTTCACAATGCCCGGCCTGGACGCAATATCGCTGCCGAAAAACTGCTGCCAAAGCTGTGACAGCTTTCCTTCCGGTCCCGCCTCCGCGGCGTTCGTGGTTCGGACACTTACACCCGCCAGTCGGAAGGATGGTTTGTTCGTAAGAACGGATTTCATATTCATAGGTTCATTCTCCTCTTTTCCCTGTTTAAGAGTAGTGTAGCCGGGAAAAGTGGACAGCTGTATGTCCTAGTTCTCGTAACGGAGCAAAATTTTGCGGGCCCGTTCCCGGATTTCGTCGGCCAGGCTGGACGGATGCTCGATTTTCAGACTGTCTCCGAAGCTCAGCAGCATCCCGTAAAACCACTCGTCCAGCGCGAAAACCCCTTGGACGCACAGGTTTCCATCCGGCAGCAGACTCACCAGGCCGGGCGGAAAAGCGTCTCCCACGCGGTGCCGGACCTCCGGTCGAAAGTGGAGCGTCATCTCCACTTCCTTGTGGGCGAGCCACTGCGGGTTCCAGCTGTATCCCTCCAGCGGAGGAACTTCACGCGGCTCCGAAGCCTGGGAAAGGACGGACAAATCCGCTATCCGGGAGAGCCGGAAGATGCGAAACTCCTCTCTCATCGTGCAGTACGCGTGCAGGTACCAGACGGACCCCTTGAGGATAAGAGCTGCCGGTTCAACGATTCTTTCGGTCTCCGTCCCGTTCGTGTTCACATAGGCGATAGACGCCCGTCGGCCTTCCTCAATCGCCCCTTTCAAGAGAGAGACTTTGTTTTTCGCCGCCGCCCCCTGCCCCCACGGGTGAAAATCGAAAACGAGCTCGTCCTTGCGCCGCTCCCAATCCGCGGTATCCGTCCGCAAGAGAAGCCCCTGCACCTTTTCCGCCAGATTGGCATAGGTCTGATCGTCGAGTGCCGTGCTTACGCCTTTGACGGCCGCAAGCAGGGACGAAATCTCCTTGAGGGAGACGAGCTGCCTGGCCAGCGTATACGGCTCCATAATTTCAAATCCGCCGGATACGCCCTGGTGGGCGACAACCGGAATTCCCGCCCGGCTGAGCGTCTCCATGTCGCGGTAGATCGTTTTCGTCGTCACTTCGAACCGTTCGGCCAGTTCCTTGGCGCTTATCCGCCCCCGGTTGAGCATCAGCACCGTCATCGCAAGCAGTCGGTCTATCTTCACTATGGTCATCCTTTCCGGAGTTGCGCCGTACTCTGCCCCCCTCCTATTTGTTGTGCGGGTAAGAGGGCTATACAGTCATTGTAGTCTACAGCGCCGGAGAAGGAAAAGACGCTGCGCTTGCGTGTAAGGCGACGTTCTCGTCAGCCGGAGAATAGGGCGTCCGGCAAGAACTGCCTCCGGCCGCCAGTCTCCCTCGCAGACAAGCAAAAAAGCCGCTGCGCTTCCCGGAGGAAACGTAACGGCTTTGCGCTTTGAAGTTTAAGCTGCTCCAGGAACAGGCCACCTCCGTCCGGACTATTCCAGATTGGCATGGCGCCCGAACATCGTTTCGGACGTGTACCCCTTCTTCTCCATCAGCCGGAGAATAATGGCATCGCAGAACAGCAGCAGCGTCTGCTCGAAAAGGGAGCCCATCGGCTGAATCGTCGGATACGGGTTGTCCGACTTGTCTTTGGGCGAGCCCGGGAGCTTTACCGCGATATCCGACAGCCGGCCGAGAGCCGATTCGGGAAAAATCGTGATGGCGGCGACGGAAGCGCCCAGATTTTTCGCTTTCTCCGCCATCGAGACAAGGCTCTTCGTCTCGCCTGAACCCGAGCCGGCGATGAACACATCGTCCTTGGTCAGATTCGGCGTGACGGTTTCGCCGACGACGTACGCATCGAAACCGAGGTGCATCATGCGCATGGCGAAAGCTTTCATCATCAGTCCGGAGCGGCCGGCTCCGGCTGCGAATATTTTGCGGGCGTTCAGAATGGCGTCCGCCAGTTCCTCCGCTTCGCGGCTCACGACAGCTTCGGCTGTGCGCTGCAGCTCTTCCTGAATCCCGGCCAGATATTGAGTCGTCCGCATAGGAGATTACCCCTTCTTGATCAGCTTCTGCATCTCGGCCGCGGCCGCTTTGCGGTCGTCCTGTCCGGTAATGCCCCCGCCTACGATAACGAGATCCGGCTGCGCCTTAATCACTTCCGGAAGAGTGCTGAGCTTGATGCCGCCGGCGATGGCCGTTTTGGCCCGCTTAACGGCCCGTTTGATCGTTTGAAGATCTTCGAAGGAGTTTTTGCCCACTGCCTGCAGATCGTATCCGGTATGGACACAAATGTAATCGACTCCGAACGCATCGACTTCTTTGGCGCGCGCTTCCAGATTCTTCACACTGATCATATCGACCAGAACTTTTTTGTTCTGCTTTCTTGCCTCCTCGACGGCCCCTTGGATGCTCATATCTTCCGCCGCGCCCAGAATCGTAATGATGTCGGCGCCCGCTTCGGATGCTTTCATGACTTCATAGCCCGCCGCGTCCATGATCTTAAGATCCGCAAGAACTTTCAGATTAGGGAAAGCCTGCTTCATTTCCTTGACGGCTCTCAAGCCTTCATTGATGATGACCGGAGTTCCGATCTCGACGATATCGATATAAGGCTCCAATTCTTTAACGAGCTCAATCCCTTCCGGGATGTTTACGAGATCCAGCGCCAGTTGCAATTCCATGTTATGTTACCTCCTAGGATGTCGGTTAGATTTGTTGAATGCCATGCGTTTATTCTAGGACTTCGGTAGCGGAAAATAAAGTACGCACTATTAGGGAACGTAGTCACCAAAAGGATACTAAAGCCTGCAAAACCGGAAACGGATCGCGTCCACGGAACGCAAAAAAGCCCCTCCGAAGAGGAGCCGTCAATAAGCCGGCCTTTTATGATAAATCGTTCCGAACAGAGTTGAAAAAATCGGTCTCAGGCGCTCGTTCCAGCCGTGTATCGGCAGTCCTGATCCGAACAAGAATCAAGGTTCGGTCGCTTCTATATGGGGCCCGGCCGGAGCCGAGTGCATCTTCTTCTGATGGTTAGTCCCCCACTCCGACATCACATTCAATACTTCCTTGATCGTCAGCCCGTAGGGTGTCAGAGAATACTCCACTTTGGGCGGAACCTGTCTGTACACCTTGCGGTGAATAATCTCGTCCTGTTCGAGCTCACGCAGCTGCTGGGTAAGCATTTTCTGGGTAATTTCCGGCATCTCCCGCTTTAATTCCCCGAAACGGTGGGTTCCTTCCGTCAAATGACAGAGAATGACCGGCTTCCATTTGCCTCCGACTACCTTCAGCGTCAATTCCACGGACTGTTTAAATTGCTGATCTCCCATTGGTCTGGCTCCTTTAGTATCCTTAAAGTACCTATATCACTTAAAAGTAGGTACTTGCATTCGGCTATATGCTCTTTCATAATAACAGGTACAGTCGGTTTATTCTTTAACAATTTTGTTTTCCCCATCCTTATCCCGGTTCCGGAGGCTGATGCCGCATGGAATCGTTTCTGTATTCGTATGCTCTTCCTCCAAATGGAGGATTCTATATTGAGAAATGTTCGCCGGGCGCCTTTTATCACCGTTAAGGTGGTCGAAGGAAAAACGAAAGAACAGAAAGGCGCGCTGGTGGAACAGTGACCGGGGCGGTATCCGAAAGTTTTCGACGCGGAGTCCGGCCGGGTCTTTATTTTTATCGGGGACCTCGAAAAAAACAAAATTACGGCAAGGCAGGCTGCCTGTACTTCGATCCGGAAAGCGGGCAGCAGAAATAGATGGCTTTCGCAAAACCGGACACGGACGTTAACCCCCCTACCTTTACCCGAAGGCGGGGGTTTCCTTATCCGGCACCGGTACGATACCTGGTTCCGACACTTATTTAAACAGGAGGCTGATTCCGATGACTGACACCAATCAACCGGCAAAAAGCATCACCCGTATCCCGCTCTCCATTCTGGATCTGGCTCCGGTCGTCCTCGGGGCGACACCGGCGGACTCGTTAAAAAATACACTCGATCTCGCTCAGCACGCCGAACAGTGGGGATATCACCGCTATTGGCTGGCCGAGCACCACAATATGCCGGGCATCGCAAGCTCGGCGACCTCGATCGTGATCGGCCACGTCGCCGGCGGCACGAAGAAAATCCGCGTCGGTTCGGGCGGCATCATGCTGCCGAACCACGCGCCGCTGATCATCGCCGAGCAGTTCGGCACGCTGGAGTCGCTCTATCCGGGCCGCATCGACATGGGCCTCGGACGGGCGCCCGGCTCCGACCAGCCGACGGCCCGGGCTCTGCGCCGCGGTCCCGAGAGCGACGGCCAGCACTTCCCGCAGCAGCTCGAAGAGCTGCGGGGCTATTTGAACCCCGGACCCGGCGCTTCCGCGGGCCGTGTAAGAGCCGTGCCCGGCGAAGGGCTGAACATCCCGGTCTGGCTGCTCGGTTCCAGCGGCTTCAGCGCGCAGTTGGCCGGCCAGCTCGGCCTTCCGTTCGCCTTCGCCAGCCACTTCGCGCCGGATTACCTGACCGCGGCGCTGGAGCTGTACCGCAGCTCCTTCCGCCCGTCCGGGGCGCTGAAGGAGCCTTATGCCATGATCGGCGTCAATGTCTTCGCCGCCGATACCGAGGAGGAGGCGCGCCGGCTGGCGACCTCCCACGAGCAGCAGTTCCTGAAGCTCATCCGCGGACAGACCGGCCTGCTCAATCCGCCGGTGGACAACATGGATGAGCTGTGGAGCCCGCACGAGAAAGCCATCGTCCGGAAGCAGCTCAGCATCACGGCCGCCGGAACGAAAGAGACCGTGCGGGAGAGACTCGACTACCTGCTGTCGGAGACACAGGCGGACGAGCTCATCGTCACCTCGCAGATCTACGATCACCGCGCGCGATTGCGTTCCTACGAACTTCTGGCCGAGGCTGCCAGGAAACAATAAAGCCGCCGATCCTCCGCTTTGAGTGCCGCAGCGGCATCCCTTTACGCACCCGCTCGGCTCTCAGCCTGCGATCATACTAACCTGCCGCTTGCGGCTTCATTCAGCATTTTTCCCAAACCGCTGCGCCCTTTCCGGGCAAGCGGTTTTTTCACGTGGAACAGGGATAATGTCCTCCTTTCTCTCATAATAATTAACATTTGTTTCCTTTTATCCAAAAAAGGGTAAAAATCCAGATGGCCTGTACACCATATACTATTCATTCTTATGAGGGAGGCTTTATTATGGCGGTAAAAGAACAGCTGTTCATTCATGAAATTACCGGCTTCAAAACAAAGGACGAGTTCTGGAATCCCTACCCCTGGTACAAGAAGATGCGTGAAGAATCGCCGATTTTCTATGACGAGCGGCAGGACACGTGGAATGTGTTTCTCTATGACCATGCCAAACAAGTTCTGAGCGACTACAAACTTTTTCCCAGCAAAAGAGACCGGAGCCTGATTCCGGTTCCACTCAGCGACAATAAAGTGAATCTGATTTTCTCCGATCCGCCGGATCACCGCAAACGCAGAGGACTCCTGGCCAAAGCTTTTACTCCCCGCAGTCTGGAAGACTGGAAACCGCGAATTCAGAATATCGTGGACGAGCTTGTGGCCAACGTGGCGGAGAAGAAATCCGTCGATCTTGTTAAAGAACTCGCCGTTCCTCTGCCCGTTACGGTCATCGCCGACCTGCTGGGCGTGCCTTCTAAAGATTGGCAGCAGATTAAAGACTG
Source organism: Paenibacillus sp. JT31N7 (assembly GCF_059692095.1). NCBI lineage: Bacteria > Bacillati > Bacillota > Bacilli > Caryophanales > Paenibacillaceae > Paenibacillus > Paenibacillus sp. JT31N7. The sequence goes on along the minus strand of NZ_JCAUAT010000004.1, from coordinate 245,957 downwards.
GTCGGACATTTTGTTCATGCCCCACGATTTTCAGCATATCGAAGAGATGCAAGCCGGCAAAGCCCAAGCCAGCAAAGAGTTCATCGAGTATTTACTTCCCATTGTCGGTCAAAAGCGGACGCAGCTCCGGGACGACATCATCTCGGATCTAATTCTCGCGGAATACGAAGGGGCCTTTTTCACGGACGTCGAGGTCGCTCAAACCGCCATGGGCCTGCTCGGCGCCGGGAACGAAACTACAACCACGCTGCTGACGAACATGTTCTACAGCCTGATCAAAGACCAGCCCGGCGCTTACGGGCAGCTGCGTAAAGACCGGAGTCTGGTGCCCCAGGCGGTTGAAGAAACGCTGCGCTACCGGTTTGCGGCTTCTCTGGACCGGAGAATCGGGGAAGACACGGACGTGTTCGGTCCGAAGATGAAGAAGGACCAGCTGATCATCGCCTGGGTTTCATCCGCCAACCGGGACGAGAACCAGTTTCCGAGCGGAGAATCGTTCGACGTGCAGCGTAAGGACATCAAGCACCTGACGTTCGGCAGCGGCCAGCATTTCTGCCTGGGGGCTCCGCTCGCTAGGATGGAAGCGGTGAAGGTGCTGGAAACGTTCGTGGACCGCTTCTCGGATTACTCGATCCCGGACGACTTCCGGCCGCAGAACCATCTGGCTCCGAATAACCACAATCTGAATTCGCTGCCGGTCGTCGTCGAAGAATAAACCGCCGGAGGAGTGGAGGCTTGACCGTCCGGCCTAAAATGCGCGGGGGACGACTTGTCCATCCGGCGGATATCGGGCGGGCGAAGTGCTACCGTCTAGGGAACCCGAAAAAAGCTCAGCTTAAGGCTAGCTGCTGCAAGAAATGCAGGGGTCCTGCTTCCTATTGAACGCCCCTCTTGCTCATCCGGTTTATTGCCTTTATTGCCCTCATCCCGGTGACATGGTAAAATATTCTTATCTGATAAAGAACGGAGGGTTATGTGTGGGAACAGTTAATTTCGATCGACTTTACGCAGCTAACTAAATAGCGCTTAAAGGCCCTGCCCTGTGCAGGGTGATCGGGATTGGTCTGCCTGCTTCATAACCCAAATTAGCCATGGGCTAAAGAGGGCGGGACTTCTCCGCCCTCTTTTTCTATGCCCTCAGCCGCCGAAAGCGAGCTCGTACGTTAGGGTTTGCCTTCGGCATCCCTTCGATGCTCCGGTAACGGAACGGCTTATCAGCCGCATATTCCGTACCGCCGCATCGTTTGACGGACACTTTCGCGGCAAGACCCTCGTCTCCGTCTCACGGGTTTTTTCACCGGGTGGAGCGGCGGTATCCTGCTTTGTGTCAAGCCGTCGAGCGAGGGGAGTTTACGCATGCATACACGCGTATGGACATCCGGGGCAATCGCGTTCCTTTCCGGTCACCCGAGCACAGGCAGCGCCTGTGTTTTATTTTTTTATAGGAATCGGAGGGTGTATAAACATGAGTGAACGAATGATACGCGTCCAAGATATTGAACTGTGCACGGAAAGTTTCGGCAATCCCGCACATCCGGCAGTACTGCTCATTATGGGGGCAACGGCTTCCATGCTCTGGTGGGAAGAAGATTTCTGCAGGCTTCTGGCCGAGAAAGGCTTCTTCGTGATCCGCTACGATAACCGCGACACCGGGCGCTCCGCAAGCTACGAACCCGGCCGTCCCGGGTATACGTTCGAGGATATGGCGGACGATGCCATCGCCGTTTTGGACGCTTACGAGGTGGAAAAAGCCCATTTCGCGGGAATGTCCATGGGAGGCATGCTCATCCAGATACTCGCTCTCAGGCATCCCGAACGTGTACAGGGCATCTCGCTTCTGAGTACGATGTATTTCGGTCCGGGATGGGAAGAGCTGCCCCCGATGGAAGCGAAAGTGGAAGCTTTCTTTAATTCCATGGATGAGATCGACTGGTCCGATCCGCAAACGGTCCTTCGGAACGCCGTTGACAAATGGCGCATCCTTGTCGGGTCCAAGCACCCGCTTGACGAGGAAAGGGTAACCGCCCTGGCCGAGAGAGACATTGCGAGGGCCCTTAACTACGCAAGCTCTTTCAATCACGGCTATGTGACAGGCGGAGAAGCCTATCTGGGCCGGACCGGCGAGATTCAGGCACCTGCCCTTGTGATTCACGGGACGGAAGATCCTATCATTCCTTACGGACACGGGGAAGCGCTGCGCGACTCGATTCCGGGTGCCGAGCTGTTAACGCTTGAGGGTACCGGTCACGAGCTTCCGCGGGCCGAATGGCCGGCCATTGTCGGCGGTATCGCCAAGTATGCCGCTTTGTAGCCTTTCACGCCAAAAAGCCCTCGGAGCCGCTCTTACAAGCGGTTCCGAGGGCTTTCCTTTGCAATCCGGTCGCCTAGACGCCGGAAGTCGGTCCTCCCGACGGCACCCGGCTCCGGCTTCGACTTTCCGCAGGTGCGTCGCGCGTCTGCCGGGGAACCCGCCTCTTACGGCTTCAAGTCGATCGGCAGATCCCGATTCACGATCACTTCCGCGTTGGAGCGGACAAGCGAGAGCTCGTAGCTGTCTTTTTTCTCCGCCAGCAGATACACATTGAACGAAGAGCTTTGCTCGTTGTCCTCCAATTTTCCGTAGCCGGGAATGCCCAAGCCTTCGTGGATAGACTCCTCCTGCCGCATAAACTCGTGATACTCTTCCACCGATTTCTCCGGCAGACTCTCCCCTATAAAGCGGGCCTCCTTTTCCAGCTTTTTGTCTCACCCGCTGCGAATTTTCCTTGCGGAGCAAGTCTTCCAGAGGGGATGAACCGGAATCCCGGATGATCAGGTCTTCTATGTCCAGACTGTGCTTGTAAGAGTGTTCTTTCCGGGCGACATCGATCGAGCGGTTGGCTGCCACCCGGCTGAACCATCCCGGGAAACGCCTAATTTCCCTACCGCTCATAATTGTCGAATACGCCTCGATCAATGTATTTTGTACGGCCTCTTCCGCCAGCTGTTTAGAGCCCAGAATGGCTAAAGCGGACCGGTAAGACTTCGCGATCAGGGGATTGACCAGGGCACGGAATGCGTCATTGTCTCCCTGCCGGATAGCTTCCAGCTGCTGCTCGGTTTCCAGTTCCATGCTGACACTCCTTCCACACTCTCTCTATCTATTTGGCGTAAGAAGTTCGGCTGCGGTTCAACAAAAGCTAAAAAACTTTTTTGAGCATACTCCACAAGGCGTCTGCCGTTATATAAGGCTCTCCGGCGTTTATTCGGCGGACAATTTCACTCCCCGGTTGATTAATCCCGTCTTCAATCGAGAAAAAGAGCTCGATCCCCGCCCGCCTTCCCTCTACCGCGACAGCGTCCGTATAAGCCCCGTAAGGGAAGGCCAGCAGACGGCGGTGCTTGCCCGTTTCATCATCCAGTCTCTTCTCCAGAAAAGCGATGTCGCTTCGAATCCTTTTCCGGTATTCTCCGTCAATCTCGTTACGCTTTTTCTGTTCCAAGAACATCCGGGCGGTTAGCGCCGGGATCATCGTCTCCGTTCCACCTTCGGGAATTTGCCGGTGCAGATTGTAGGTGTGGTTATAGATGCCCATGCCCGCTTCTTTCAGCTCGCGGATCTGATTCCAATTCAAATGGGGGTCGGTGTCCGGACTGAACAAGTCCGAGGAAATTCCAACGATAAAATTGGAAGCCGTCACGCCGTGTTTTTTCAAAATCGGCAGGGCTTCGGTATAAAAGGTTTCGTATCCGTCGTCGAAGGTCAGAACAACGGCATTGGGCGGCAGTTTCCCGCCTTCCCGCATAAACGGTACAAACTGTTCCATCGGAACGATATGAAATCCCCGGTCTTTCAGCATTTCCAGGTGCTCCTCAAACTGCCCGGGAGTCACGGTTGAAGGAAGATCCTTCCCGCTGCCGGCCGTTTTCCGGATATCATGGTACAGCAGGACGATGGCTTTATTCTCGTAATAGACAGGCCCCGCCGCATTCTCCCGTCCATTCGGGTCCCAGCCAACCGTAAAAACCAGAAGAATTCCGAAAAAAATGCCGCAGGCCGCCAAAACTATGTTTTTCATTCCTATGCTAACCTCTCATACTCCATATTAAGCGCGCTACACTATAGTCGTAAGCGAACGGCCCCGGGTTCAAATCCGATGAATGCAGCACAAAAAAATCCCTTCTGACGGCACGCATGCAACCTTCCGGTCAACATCCTGTCTAAGAAGGGACTTATCGGATCTATTCGATTACCGGCTCCGCCGCTTGTCCGCGTGTCGGCGGTTTCTTCCGGTTCCAGTATAGCAGGTTTGGCGGATAGAAAGGGCTTTTGCCTGCAAATAAGCCGGGCACTGGACTATCGGACGGGCAGCCGGCGCCAGGGGGGTGACGCGGAGTGGTTGACCACCGTCATGTGACGCCGAACACCGCGCGCCGGGAGCTTCGCGCGGTACGTCTGCCGGATTTTTCGCGTCTATACGACCTGTGCCCGCTACCGCAAAAGGCTTAATCCCCGCCGCTATTAAGTCACTTCTTTTCCCAGTCCGCAAGAGAGTGATACAGTCTTTCCAAAGTTTCTTCCAGCCGGGAAAGCTCCGCTTCGGGCCGGCTTCCCAAAATTTCCGAATACGCCCCGATGCACGCTTTGCGGACATTTCCGAACACTTCTCCGCGGGCTCTGAACGCCAAATGACGGAGCTGGCAGGCCAGCTCTTGGCCGGCGGACTTTCCGCCTCGGAAACGAAAAATTCGGCGGCTTCCACTCTTCTCGTGGAGGCGAAAAAATCGGCTCTTCTCGGTGCTTATCAAAATTTGTTCACAATTTTGCTCGTGCTCGGCATCGTCATGCTGCTGGCTTTATTCGGTAGGCCCTGACCGGAAAAGGACGTTCGCTTGTCCAAAAAGAACAGGCCCCGAAGGCTCGGTCCGCGCAGGATCCGGCCCCGGTTTTGGCTCTTCCGCAGCCCCCGGCAGAGCAGATCCGACGCTAAAATCGTACATTAAACATCCAGTGGTCAATTAAAATTCGGTTTTTGCTATCGACCTTTTTTATCGCCCTATAAAGCATTTTTTATGGAAATATGGTTGCTCTCCCATTAAAAACATGTAATAGTATTAGAAAATTAAACCGAACAAGGCTGGTGAAGTGAATGGGAGTATCGCTAGGAGGCAAGGCCGTAAACGAAGTGGCGGCAAGAACGTATATTGAAGAAGTTTATCAGACTGTTTTACAGCGTAATTCGAATCAATATGAATTCCAGCAAGCCGTTAAGGAAATCGTGGAATCTCTCGTTCCCGTTTTCGCCAAAAACCCGCATTACATGAAAGCCGGCATTCTCGAAAGACTGGTCGAGCCGGAAAGGCTCGTTTCATTCCGTGTTCCCTGGGTGGACGATCAAGGCAATGTTAGGGTAAACCGCGGTTTCCGCGTACAGTTCAACAGCGCCATAGGGCCTTACAAAGGCGGACTCCGGTTCCATCCTTCCGTAAACGAGAGCATCATCAAATTTCTCGGCTTCGAGCAAATTTTCAAAAACTCCCTGACCGGTCTGCCGATCGGCGGCGGCAAAGGCGGATCGGATTTCGATCCCAAAGGCAAATCCGACGGGGAAGTCATGCGCTTCACGCAAAGCTTCATGACGGAGCTTTGTAAATATATCGGCCAGGATACGGACGTTCCGGCCGGAGATATCGGCGTGGGAGCCCGCGAAATCGGCTACATGTTCGGACAGTACAAACGGATCCGCGGCGGCTTCGAAGCGGGCGTCCTGACCGGCAAAGGCGTCGGATACGGAGGCAGCCTGGCCCGTCCGGAAGCGACCGGCTACGGCACCGTCTATTTCGTGCACGAGATGCTTCATGCCAAAGGCCTGAGCTTCGACGGAAGCACCGTCGTCGTATCCGGCTCCGGCAACGTGGCGATCTACGCCATGCAGAAGGCCCAGCAGTTCGGCGCGAGAGTGGTGGCCTGCAGCGATTCCGGCGGCTATATCTATGATCCGAACGGGATCAATGTGGAGACGGTCCGCCAGCTGAAGGAAGTCGAAAGAAAACGGATCAGCGAGTATACCCTTCTCCATCCCGGCTCCTTCTACCATGAAGGCTGCGAGAAGATCTGGACGATCCCCTGCGATATCGCTCTCCCGTGTGCGACGCAGAACGAAATCGACATCACGTCCGCCCAGACTCTTATCGGCAACGGTGTAAAAGCTGTCGGGGAAGGCGCGAATATGCCGACGACGCTTGACGCCATCGACGCGTTCCTGCAGGCAGGCGTTCTCTTTGGCCCGGCCAAAGCGGCCAACGCCGGAGGCGTGGCGGTTTCCGCGCTGGAAATGTCACAGAACAGCATGCGCCAAGCCTGGACGTTCGAAGAGGTGGATGCGAAGCTCCACCAGATTATGAAGAACATTTACCAGGCTTCGATCGAGGCTGCCGCCGAGTACGACCACGCGGACAACCTTGTCGTGGGCGCGAATATCGCCGGCTTCAAGAAAGTTGCCGACGCCATGATCGCTCAAGGTATCATTTAATCTTCCTTATGCCCGGAATATATACGAGAAGCCTCACCGCCTTCAAGGCCGGTGGGGCTTTTTTTCGTAAGGAAACAAGCCGATCCCATCGAGTATCAGGCGTCTTGCGGCCCCATACCGGAAGGGAAGCGGGAAGCTACTGCTTCAACAGCCGCAACAGCCCCGCTGTCACCGCGAATATGACCACCATCGTCAGTATGTTTTTCAACGTCTTGTTCATCCGTAATTTCCTCCCTGAGTAGGAATGCTTTTATACCGGTGCAGTCTGCCGGAGATGCCTGAATTTTCCGGGAACACGGGTCCCCCGGCGGCAGAAATCCTTCCACTGGCCGGCAGCGCTTCACTGCTGCCGGTGGACGTCGCGTCGGAATAGGCCGCCAGAGGGGCTCCAGGGTCCTCTGGCGGCCCGACACCCCCCTGCATCATCTTCCCGGATGTTTCGCCTGTTTCAGCGGCACTGGCGGGCTCCTGCGGGCTCCGAAACCGTTCTTGCAGGCATAGGGAACGAAATACCCATCCGAGCCTGAATAAGCGGTTTCCGGATCTTGCACATGGTTGTGCGGTGAATTCCATCCTGCTACAACTTAAAAAACTTGAAGAGACGGAAAGAAACTCTTTTCGGTTTGCCGCGAATCTGCATGGAATCGTCCGGCTTATTTGCCGAGGCGTTCGATCACCGACTCCGGCTGCTCCAGATTGGACCAGAACAGCTTCAATTCGCTGCGCAGCCTGTCCAATTCTTCAATCGTGATGTTCAGCTCTTCATAGCCGCCGAACGTCGGAATGATCTCGCGGTACATATGGTAACGCGAGGGCCTGTACAACGTCTCCGCCCCGTCCCATTCCGCCGCGGACTTGGAGGCCGGGATGCTGAGCGTATTCCGCCGGACAGATAACTGCGCGGCCTCCGAACAGAGGAAATCGACCAGCATACCCGCCGCTTCTTTCTGCCTGGACGCCCGGTTAACGGCAAGCCCCGTCACAAGCAGCAGCGTCCTAGCCCTGCCCGTGTAGGGCAAAGGGGCGAGATCATACTCGAACGGCAGGTCATTCAGATACTTCAAGCCGTAGTAGGTCGTCATGATCATCGCCGTTTTCTGCTGGGCGAACAGCTTCTCCGCGTCGGCGTCCCCTTCGGACAAGAAGGAGGGAACCGGACCCTGGGTATGGATGAGGTCGCGGAAAGTCTCCAGACTCTCCCACAGCAGCGGATCGTCAAACCGGCAGCCGTCTTCCGTGCGCTCGAACTTAAATCCGTTCTGCAGCAGAAAGACAGGAAACCGGTTGGTGGAGGCTACATGCGCGTAGAAGCCGGAAATGCCCCGCTCCTCCCTGATCCGCAGAGAGACTTCCGAAAGCCGGTCCCAGGACCAGCTGCTGTCCGGCTCGGGAAGCTGGAGCTGGCGGAACAGCGTTTTGTTATAGCAGAGAATGACCGGCGAGAACAGCATAGGCTGGGCAGCCTGCTTTCCGCTGCGGACGAATACGTCCGGGAGAAAAGAATAAGAAGCCGGATTCAGCGGCCGGGGCTCGAACAGGTCGAGTGCATCACGGTCCGCCATCTCAAGAAAGTTCCAATTATTGAGGGACATGACGTCCAGCCAGCCGCTGCTCAGATAGCCCCGGACCGAATCGGGATAATTCGTATAGGGCATCGCCGCCATTTCCACCTGAATATGCGGGTGTTGAAGCTCAAACTGCCGCAAAAGCTCCTGCAGCCCGGTTTCGCTGTCCAGCGAGGGATAGCAGCCGATCCTGACGGTGACGGCGTGCTCCGCGTCCGGCTTTATAATCCGGTTTCCCACCCGGGGAACCTTCTCGACCAGTCCTTCGGACACCAGGATATCCAGCGCCTTGCGGACGGATTTTTTGCTCAGCAGATACTGATCGGCCAAAGCCAGCTCAGAGGGCAAGTAATCGCCCGCAGGCCGGATAGAAGATAAAATCTCTTTGCGGAGGGTTCCGACCATCTCTTCGAACCGGGTTTGAAACGTAATGCGGTCTGGCTTATTGCTCATGGTAAATCTCCTCGTTCCAACTGGCAGACATAATTTAACAACAGTATACCATAAGGCGTTTCGAACTTGATCTTTATGTAACCCACACGGTTCTCAGTTTCACCTCTTCCGGACAGGCCGCCCCTCTCCCAAGACCTTTATATAGATACCACATATGATTTTTGCACGAGAATGCTTTGAAAACTTGACATTCCCTTCCACTGTCGAAATTTTGTTTAAATTCCTTGTGTTCATATCGAAATTGAGAGGATGGTGTAACTTTTTGTCGAAATATGAAAATAAAATGTAAAAATTCATTTTAAAAGATTACATTTTCATGTAAGGGCCATACATGAGTCTGTTCAAAGGAGCGATGCGAAAAAAAGACCTGAGCTGTTATGGCCAAGCCAACCATTAACCCGCAAAGGAGCCGGCCGGAGTCATCCGCCAGCTTGCCGAACGCTCGAAGGAGATCGGCGCATCCTCCAAGGCACAGAATGCGGCCGCCGCAGCCGAGGACCAACAACTGTTGCGATGAAAGAAGTCGAAGCAGTGTTGAATGCGCTTACAATGCAAAATCACCAGGAAATTTAGCAGAAATTCAAGTTTTTCGAGTTATGAGCAGCAACGGAATACTGAAAGTTCCGGCTTTCTTTTCAGGCGGCGCCTGCTTGCAATTTTATTTCGCACTATACAGGGAAATTTAAGAGGATATCGTTAAGGGAGGCTCATCTATGAAGGGTTTAAACCGGCTGCGCAGCGTGCAGGGAAAATTGTTTATCATTATAGCCGCGGCTTTGCTGCTGCCCGCGTCTCTGCTGGGCTATCTCACCTACAAACAGACCGAATTCGTCAATTACACGGCAGTAACCGGTAAAAAAGAAGAGTTGGAACAACTGTCTCCCCGCTTCGCCAAAATGTTCTCCGAAGCGGAGAAGCTTGTTCTGGAAGCAGCCGTCAAACCCGAAATGCAGCTTGATAAATACGCCTTCCCTGAACCCAAGCGGACCGACTACCAGAATATGCAGAAAGTGAACGATGTCCGTCAAAACGACTTTTACGTGAACTTTTTCCCTACCCTGCTCGATCAAAGCTATTATTTGAGCATGTTCTACTCGACGGTCAAAGGCCAGTCCTATGTCTACCCCAAGGTTCCCCTTGAAGTGGATTTTACCAATTTCGACACGAGGGAGCGCGGCTGGTACAAAGCGGCCATCGCCAACCCCGATAAGGTAAACTGGACCGAGCCTTACCTGGACGCCGTGAACACCAGCATCTCGACCATGACGCTGTCCAAAGCCGTCAAGGATGCAAGCGGCAACGTCATCGGCGTCATCGGGCTCGATTTCGGTTTGAACGCCATGGCCGGCGTGATGCGCGACAATATCAAGATCCAGACCATCTGGATTCTCGGCATCACCTTTGTCATCGGCATGACGGGCCTCTACCTGTTTGTGCGCCAGTTTGCCGCCCGGATCAAGGCGCTGCGCAGCGGGATGCACAAACTGGAGGCCGGCGATTTCACGCATAAGGTGAAGCTGAAGGGACAAGACGAGATCGCCGATCTCGCCAGAAGCTTCAATGACATGGCCCTTTCCCTGGCCGGGCTGATTCGGCAGGTATCGGTTTCGGCGCACACCGTGACGGAGGTTGCCGGTGAAGTGTTCCAGCAGACGAAGTCGTTCTCCGGCTCTTCGCTGGAAGTCACCCGGTCCGTCGAGGAAATTGCCACCGGCGCAGGCGAGCAGGCGGCCGTAGCCGAGCAGAACAGCCAGATGGTGAACGACATCGACTCGCTGATGCTCCGGCTCCGGGAAGATACCGGAGAGACGGTAGCCATTGCACAGGATACGGAAGAACTGAGCGCGGCCGGGCTCCAGCAGCTCGATTCCCTGCAGGATCTTGCGGCGGAAGGAACCCGGAAGAACGAGCATACCTACGCCATCGTTCACGCACTCAAAACGAAATCCGAAGAAATCGGTCATATCATCCGGATTATCCGGGAGATCGCTTCGCAAACCAACCTGCTTGCGCTGAATGCCTCCATCGAGGCGGCCCGGGCCGGCGAACACGGCTCAGGCTTTGCGGTCGTCGCCCACGAGGTGAAGAAGCTGGCCCAGCAGTCCGAGCAGTCCGCAGACATTATCAACTCCATCGTTATGGACATTCAGCAGGAAATCGGCAGCACGCTTTCTTCTTTCTCCGAGTATAACGAGCTGATGAGCCAGCAGAATCAGTCTCTGGAATATACGAAAGTTGCTTTTGCGGGTATCTCGGACGCGGTCGAAAGAACCACTTCGCGGATTCAAGTGATGTCCCGAAGCATCGATAAGATTACGGCGATAAAAGACGGCATGCTGAATTCCATCTCCAACCTGTCCGCGATCAGCCAGCAGACTGCGGCCGGAACCGAGGAGGTTGCCGCAACGATGGAAGAGCAGCGGACAGCCGTCGTCGCCCTGACCGACATGTCCGATCAGCTTAAAGCGACGGCCCAGCATCTGATCGGCGAGACCAAGAGATTCAAGCTGGAGCCGGACAACTGACCGGGCCCCCTGCCTTATGCAGCCCGATAAAGCCCGTTCGTCCTTCGGACTTGCTTTAAACTAACCGCAGCGGGAACCCGCCAAGACTCAAGAAAGCCTGCCGCCCCAAGGGCGGTGGCAGGAAAACAAATCACCCCTGTGCCGAAGCGCAACCGCTTCGTACAGGGGTGATTTGTTTTTACCGAAGGCCTCTCAATAGTAAGTAACCTCACTCCGGGTCCCGAGCGGAAGCATTTCATAGAGGTAACGCTGAACCCTCTCCTTGACCGCGTCGGTGACGGGAATCGAGGCCCGGGCCACAAAATGGACGGTGCCCGTGACGGAATCGTACCGGCTGAACGTAAAGCGGATGCTCATCGTGAACAAATCGTTCAGCGCCGCCGCAATGCGGTACTGGTTGGATTCCCGGGCCACCGCCGCTTTCCAGATGATCTCCGGCAGCTCCTGGATGCGGGCCTGGGGAATACTGTCCGTCTTGATCTGGTCGTAAGGTCTTACTTTAAAACAAACATGAGGCGGCAAATAACTGGAAGCGAATTGTTTCAGATTGGCCAAATCTTCGGCGGTCAGAAGCAGTTCTTCGTTCCACGCGTAGATGACCGCCGTATTTTTACCGTCTGTATGAACACGGACATATCTCAAATGAGGATAGCGCCGCTGAATCAACTGCTCGGCTAATAATCGGGTTCCCACCAGCCTCACCTCGGCGAAAAAGTTTGGATATCCACTCTGCGAACGGTTGCAAGACTTTCCGATGCTTCTGCTCCGGTTATACAATATATGCAGCGCAAGCTTTCCGTGTTCAAAACAAATACCGCCCTCCATGACGGAGGACGGTATTCGTTACAGTGTTCTTACTGAACCTCGATGGTAAGAAGGGCCGGAACTTCGCGAGTCAGACCCAGCAGTTCCTCCACCCGGTACGTTTCGGGCAGCCTTACGGTGATCTCCAGAACAATTTCATCCGTTTCCTTGGTTGCATTGTCCATTGTGAAGCCGAGCACCTTGATGCCTCGGCCTCGGATGGCTGCCAGAATGTTCTCCAAAGCATCCGGCTCGTTGGCCAGACGTATGAACAAGTGCTCGCTTTTGGGGGCCGCGAGCCAGTTGAACCGGCCATGCAGTACTTTCTGCGCGGCCAGGATCAGCAGCGCAACACCGGTTCCGAGCCAGTACATGCCGGAACCGACAGCCATGCCCACACCGGCCGTAGCCCAGATGCCGGCAGCGGTCGTAAGCCCCTTCACCGTCTGCTTCTGCATGAAGATCATACCGGCACCCAGGAAGCCGACTCCGCTGACCACCTGCGCAGCCACACGGGAAGGGTCCAAACCGAGATTGGGCCAGTCCAGCTGATCCTGGAAGCCGTATTTGGAAATCGTCATCATAAGCGCCGCACCCACGGCCACAACAAAATGAGTACGGATTCCCGCTTCCTTGGAGCGGCTTTTCCGCTCGTATCCGATAAGCGCTCCGCATATCCCGGCGATAAGCACCCTCAACAAGTAATCGAATTGAACCATTGTCTCACTCCCCTGCCGTGTCTTTCAACAATAAGGCAGCCCCAGCCTTATAAGGCTAGAGCCGTTAAGCCGGTCAAGCTGTTAAGCGATTAAACCGTTGAACCGTCGGAATAATGCCTGGCGGTTTCCTGTTTATTACCCGGTTTCGGCTGTTTGATCTCCAGCTTATGCAGCTCCTTTTAATCGTAACCCTTTTTCTTGGCGTTATCCAGCTTTGTCCAGTTTACGCAGGTTTCCAGGATCAGAGACATCAGGATCCCCATCACCAGACCGTTGCCCGCAAGAGGACGGATATAAACCGGTAGGGCCGAGAATACAGCGGAAGGCGTGTTCATGATGCTGACACCGAGGAGAATGGGCAGGGCCAGGCGGTAAATGGTTTTGGAATTGAATCTTGTTCCTTCCACCGAGCGGACGGCCGTACCGAACATTTGCAGATAGGCGACAAAAAGAACCGCACTTCCGACACTGACCGGCAGACCGGAAACCCATCCTCCGAGAGGCGGGATAAGTCCCAGCACGAGAAAAAGGCCGCCGCCGATAGCGAGAGCCTGGCGGTGCAGGATCTTCATGCTCTCCAGCAGCCCCATGGAAGATGTGAAGGTGCCGAACGGGATCAGGCCGAATACCGGCGTCAGCAGGGACATCAGGCCGGTGATCAGGAACGAGCGGCGGTACTGGTTCTCCGTCGCGGCTTCGCCGTACAGCTTTTCGGCGGCTTTCAAAGAAGTCACCGTGTTGGACATGTTGATAAAACCGACGACAAAAGAAGCGGCCATCATCCCGGTATCCAACCGGATACTTCCCCACGGAAAAAGCTCCCGTACGGTCGCAGCATGTTCCGGCACACTGCCGGGTGCCGGAAAGGTGAGCCCGTAAGCGGCCCAGCCCAGCAGAATGCCGAATAGCATGGCAAAGTTGCTCACCCACCCGCGCCCCTTCAAATAAAGCACCGCGACAAATAGCGCGATCAGCACCGACAGAAGGGCTATGGGCGGATTCATCCGCCCGTTCTCCCCGATGCCAAGCATGCCTGTGAAGAAGTTGGCCATAAGCTGGGCGGACAGAAGGAACAGAGAAACGCTGATGACGACGGGGTTAAAAAGCCTGCGCAGAATACGCGCGAAACCGAACCACCCCAAGACGGCCATCATCAGGCCGGACAGGAGGTACCCGGCGGCAAGTCCCCCGCCGACCGCCTTCATATCCGCGCCGCTTGCGGCGGCCGATGAGGCGATACTGAGCGTGAAGCCCCACCACACGCCGGACGGACCGTCCATCAGGGCGAACCGGTGGCCCCAATACGCCTGGAGTACGCAAGCGGCACCGGTCAGCACGAAGGATACCTGCAGGGAGAAAGCGATCTGACCCGGCGGCAGCTGGAAGACGTGCCCCAGTGTGAGCGGCACCACAATCGTGTTCGTGAGGATGAAAAACATCCATTGCAGGCCGGCCAGCCCGATCTTGGGCGTTAAAATCGTGCGCATCTTCAGGTCTGGCTTTCTTTCCAGACCGCATAGGGATGCTCCGGAGAGTCCGGCTCCACGCGGACGAGCTGGACGACTCTTTTATCGGGAGCGAGCGCCAATTGATCATAAACGAATTTCGTGCTCATGCCGATTCGCGAAGCTTCCTCTTCCGTATATGCGTAATAAACGGCCTTGAATTTGGCCCAGTAGACGGCGGCCAGGCACATCGGACAAGGCTCGCCGCTGGCATACAGCTCACAATCGGATAAATCCGGCTGTCTCAGTACCCGGCTAGCTTCCCGTATGGCCTGGATTTCGGCATGTGCGGTAGGGTCGTGCGTCTCCAGCACATCGTTCACGCCTTCCGCGATAATCCGGCCGTCTTTTACAATAACGGCCCCGAACGGTTTGCCTTTTTTATCACGCGTATTCGTGCATGCAAGCTCTATGGCCCGCTTTATAAAAGCATCGGTTGAATTCATCGGGTAACTTCCCTCTTTCCATGATTCGGATTTAATGCAGCAGTTCCATGGTATCATGATGGAAAGTATATAAATAATATCAATAAAATTTGTTTCCTATATGATTTTCGTATGGAAAAAGGAGGCGATTGTGTTGGATCTGAAACAATTGCATTATTTCAAAGCCATTGCGGAAGAAGGCCAGATTACGGCCGCCGCCAAAAGACTTCATATCGCCCAGCCGCCGCTCAGCCAGCAGCTGAAAGCGATGGAGGAAACGCTCGGCGCCGCTTTATTCCGCAGAGAGGGCCGTAGAATGCTGCTCACCGAAGAAGGCCGGACCCTGTACAAACATGCGGTCAAAATCATCGCTTCCATGGAAGAAGCCCAGGAAGAGATTCATGCCGTCCGGAGCGGCTGGTCGGGCAAGCTCTGCATCGGGGTCAATACGCTGTCCGACAATCTGCTTCCCCGTATATTGGGCGAATTCAGGCAGAATTATCCCCGATTTACATTCAAAATCCATCAGAACGAATCGTCGCTTCTCTGCCGGCTGCTTAAAGAACAGGCCATCGACCTGGCCATTGTGCGCATGCCGCTTCCCCTGCCTTTGCAGGATTTTACGGTGCATTATTTGCGTTCGGAGCGTTACTGCTTCGTAACGGCCGCCGGTGACGCGGAAGCGCAGAGCCCCATTACGTTCGAGCGGATCCGCGAGTACCCGCTCATTATTCCGAGTACGGAGGGGCTGGGGCTTCACCATATGATTCATGAAGAATTCGCGAAAAGGAGGCTCACGCCCGACATCGTGTGCGAATGCTCCGACATGTCCACTCTGCTCCAGCTCGTTTCTTCGGGTCTCGGAGCCGGAATCGTGCCGGAAACCGTACCGAAGCTGCACCCGGGCCCGCTCCTTCGGTATATCCCGATCGAAGGGGATATCCTTCCGGCTCAATCAGCCTTGATCGGCCTGAAGGACGGGTGGCTTTCGCGGGCGTCCCGGTCGTTTATCGACGCGTACCGGAACTGGTAACCTGCGCCTGAATTCATCGCGCCCGTCCGAACGTTTTCTCCAGCCGCCGCTTCATGGCGTCCCGGTGATCGGCGAACTGCTTGTGGCGGTGTCCGTTGGCCCCCGAAGGATGCGGAAACCCGTGCAGAATGCCGCACTCCCCGAGGAATCCTTCCTCTTCCATCAGATGCAGCAGACCTTCCACCGTCTTGCCAAGCGGAATAATCAGCGCCCCGGGCTGCCGCTCCAACTCTTCCTTCGTAAAGGCGATGGCCGTTTCCCGCAGAAATTCATTGGATAGAAGCGGCGGCTGGGCTCCCGTGTAGTTTTTTCCCTGTACGAAAACGGGGTACCGCAGCAGAGAAGTCGTATGAAGCACGGAACCGATGCCTTGCGTGAACAGCTCCTCGCTCGAAGCCAATCCCAGATAGCGGTGCAGTTCAAGCTCGTCCAGCATCGAAATCAAGTTGCGGCGCATGCTTCCCGAGAACCTTGCCGCTTCCTTCGCCTTTCTGACGACTTCGTCATCCGGCAGCCCTTGGAGCAGACCGGCCCTTGCCGTTTCGAAGGCCGCTTTCATTTGTGTCCAGCCCGGCGTTATCCCCACGATCACGATTTGGGCGGCCGGACGGACAAATTCGTTGTGAGGCGCGTAATACATGGCCAGCCGGCCGTTTCGCTTCATTAGAAAATCTTCCGTGAGAAGGTCTTCTTTGGTGAGCGGACGATCCGCCGGTAGGGAAAGAATAGCGGGCTTGTACGTATGGAACTCGCTTGTCGGCAGCATGTTATGCTGATCTCCTTCCTATTCGGGATGAACCGGCCCTTTACTTGATTCCGGCTTCCCGCGTGGTTTGCTGTGATTTTTTTCCGTTTTATTACAGGTGGCGCGACTGCTCTAAGGATTTTTTTCCGCCCGCTCGCATCAATAAAAGGCTGGAACCCCGCTTAAAGCAAGGTTCCAGCCTTTACATGTGTGTCAGTCCCTCTCGTGCAGAAATTTAAGAAGAAGCGAATAAGTGCCGTTTTGTCCCGGAACGGAGAGTGCCGGAGCATCCCCACTCGCCGATGCCTTGTCCGCCTGCCCTTCCGCCTGCAGCGGCACCTCCCGCAGGAGCCAGTTTGAAGCCAGAGAACCGCGGAGCAGCTCCGCCTCGTCCACCGTCAGCGAGAGTCCGTCGATCCGGCCTACGGACGCGGTGAAATCCGTTTCGGCTTCCCGGCCGAGCCGTGCTTTGAGCCACGCATGGAGCCCGCCGATGGTATTGAACTTCATCCTGTAGCCGTTTCGGATGCCTTCGGCAATCTGTTCGCCGTGCGTCTCGCCGTAGACGAAAAAATCCTCGTAATCGGAATCGTTGCCGGAGGCTTCCTGCAAAGGCTTTACATCTCCGGACGCCGCACTGGCCAGCAGCACCTCGTCGGAAAGGCCTAACCGGCGCACCTGTTCCAGCAGTATAGCCGTTTTTTGCGAAAATCTTGCCTGCTTCTCCATAGAAACACCTCTATTCGTATGCTGCGGCCTGTTTCTGCCTGCTGCATCTTTAGTCTATTCTGATTCCAGTTTATAGAAAAATCCGCTATTCATGCAAGTGGCAGGCCGCATAATGCCCGGGGGCGATCTCCCGCAGCTCCGGCTCCTGCACCGCGCAGCGGCCTATCGCAAACGGACAGCGGGAACGGAATTTGCATCCCGTTATCGATTCCAGCGGACTCGGCAGATCCCCCTGGAGAATGTGCCGGCCGGCCGGCGCGGCCTTGGGATCGGGAACCGGTATCGCGGAAAGCAGCGCCTCCGTATAAGGATGAGCGGGATTCGTATACAGCTCCTCGCTCGGGGCGACCTCCACCAGCTTGCCCAGGTACATCACGCCGATGCGGGTGGAAATATGCCGCACCATGGATAAATCGTGGGCAATGAACAAGTAGGTCAGCCCGAACTCATCTTGGAGCTCTTCGAGCATATTGACCACCTGCGCCTGCACCGATACGTCAAGCGCCGAAATCGGCTCATCGCACAGTACAAATTCCGGGCCGGCCGCCAGAGATCTGGCGATGCTGATCCGCTGCCGCTGGCCTCCGCTGAATTCGTGAGGGTAGCGGTCGGCATGCTCGCTCTTCAGGCCGACCTGGGCCAGAAGATCAAGCACACGCTCGCGCCGTTCCGCGCGTGTATACGCGCTGTGGATCTCCATCGGCTCGGAGATCAGCTGCAGGACGTTCATTCCCGGATTCAACGAGGAATACGGGTCCTGGAAAATGGCCTGCATCTGCTTCCGGTACGGCTTCAGCTCCTTCTCGGTCATAGCGGCCAAATCGCTGCCCTCGTAACGGATCTCGCCGGAAGTGACGTCGTGCAGCCGGATGATGCAGCGGCCTGTCGTCGACTTGCCGCAGCCGGATTCTCCGACAAGCCCGAATGTTTCGCCGCGGTGGATACGGAAGCTGACGTCGTCGACCGCTCTCAGTTCCCGGGTGGTACGCCCGAACAGAGACCGGGACGCCGGAAAATATTTCTTAAGCCCCCGGACGTCGATCAGCACGTCCCGGTTCTTGTCCGGGGAATCGGAGGTATCGCCCGATTCCCCGCGGACGGAGTCCGGGCCCGCCGAGGCAGTTGAATGGCTCGCATCTCCGGCTTTGCGGCCACCCCCTGTACCCGGACCGGGGACATAGCCCTTAACTGCCGCCCCGGTCTCACCGGGGTTCGTGCCCTTCAACGCGGCAAAGCTCGCATCAGGGGTTGTTGGATCGTGCTTTCCGCTCACGAGTCTTCCTCCTTTCGCTTCGCAACGGCCGCTTGCGGCACGCTCCCGCTATCGGAGCTGCCGGGCTCTCCCGCCAGCCAGCACAGCGAACGGTGCCCCGGCTGCGCTTCGTAATACGGCGGGAGCCGCAGGCACCTCTCCATCGCATGGGGACAGCGCTCCATGAACGGGCAGCCCGGGGGCGGATCGAGCAGATTCGGCGGTGTGCCCTCGATAGGCACAAGCTTCTCCCGGGAACCGCCACCCGTCTTCGGGATAGACCGCAGCAAACCCTGCGTGTACGGATGCAGCGGCGTTTCGAAAATGGCGTCCACAGGGCCCTCTTCCATCACGAGCCCGCCGTACATAACGACGACCCGGGTGCAGACCTGAGCGACCACGCCCAGATCGTGAGTAATAAGCAGTACGGACGTCCCTGTCGTATCGCACAGGTTCTTCATTAAATCCAGAATCTGAGCCTGGATCGTGACGTCTAGCGCAGTGGTCGGCTCATCGGCGATCAGCAGCTCGGGCCGGCAGGAAATCGCCATGGCGATCATCACCCGCTGCCGCATCCCCCCGCTGAATTCGTGCGGATACTGATCGATTCTCTTCTCCGGCGACGGAATGCCGACCTCCCGAAGCAGTTCTATCGCCCGCAAGCGGGCCGCCTTGCGGCCGAGCTTCTGATGGCGGCGGATCACTTCGGTGAGCTGCGCCCCGACTTTGACAACGGGATTGAGCGAGGTCATCGGGTCCTGGAAAATCATCGCTACCCGGTTGCCCCGAAGCTTCCTCAGCTCTTCTTCCGGCAGCCGCAGCGTATCCGTCCCCTGAAGCATCACCTCGCCGCCGACGATCTTGCCGGGAGGCTGAATCAGCCGGATCAGGGATTTGGCCGCCACGCTTTTGCCGCTTCCCGATTCGCCTACAATGCCGACCATCTCGCCTTTCTCTACCGTAAAGCTCACGCCCCGGACAGACTGCACCTCGCCTTCCCGGGTGAAGAACGAGGTTTTTAAATCACGAACCGATAATAAGGAAGCCATTCATCTCCACTCCGTTGCTGAAAAATTAGCGCCGGTTCACCTTCGGTTCGAACGCCGAACGGAACACATCACCCAGGTAATTGAAGCTAAGAACTGTCGTCAGAATGAATAAACCGGGAAACAAGGCCAGATACGGATTTTCGCCCAGATAACCCTTGGCGTTGTTCAGCATACTTCCCCAGGAGGCATACGGCGGTCTTACGCCAAGCCCGAGAAAGCTTAACGCGGACTCCATCATAATCGTCCCCGCTATGGAAATGGTGGCGGCTACGATAATCGTCGGGACAATGCTCGGAATAATATGCCGGGCGATAATCCGGAAGGTGCTCTGTCCGGACACCCGGGCGTACAACACATACTCCCTCTCCTTGACGGAAATGGTCTCCGCCCGGACGATCCGGGAGATATACATCCAGCTGAGCAGACCGATAATCAGAATGATGGTCAGAATACTCGGCTTTAAATAAGCGTTCAGAATAAGCATCAGGAAAAAGGACGGAATGGACAGCAGAATATCGACGCCGCGCATAATAAAACTGTCCGTTTTGCCGCCGAAATACCCGCTGACCGTGCCTACGGCCGTCCCGATAATGACGGACAAGATCATCGACAGGAAGCCTACGCTGAGCGAAACCCGGCCGCCGTACAAGGCCCGCGCGAAATAATCGCGGCCGTTGTCATCCGTCCCGAACCAATGCTCGGCACTCGGAGGCTGCAAACGCTCCGTCAGTTGAATGGCATTGGGGTCGTACGGAACGGCGAAAGCGAATACCGCCGCCAGCACGTACAGCGCGAGCAGGATCAGCGCCGCGAGGCCCGACTTCTGCCGGAGCAGCTGCGCCTTGAGCAGGCGCCATCTCATGGAGTTCATTCGTCCTCACCTCATCGTTTTTATTCGGGGATCTACCAGGCCGTACAGCACGTCGGCCAGCAAATTACCGAAAATGAGCAGGAAAGACGACATCATCGTCATGCCCATAATGAGCGGATAATCCAGACCGAAGACCGCGTTGATGCCGAGCGAGCCCATGCCGGGCCATGAGAAAATACTTTCTACAATAAAAGCGCCGGTGATAATCTCCGCAAAGGACAAGCCGAACAGCGTGATCACGGGCAGCAGCACATTCCTCAGAATATGGCGGAAAAGCACCGTGCGCCGGGTCGAGCCGTAAGCGTACTGAATCTGGACATAATCCTCCTCCAGCTGGCTGATCGTACTCGAGCGGATGTAGCGCATGAACACCGACACATGCGTGATGCACAGCACCAGACAAGGCATGATACCGTGCTTGATGACATCCCAGGCGGAATGGACTCCGATCGTCCGCATCCCCATGCTCGGAAGCCAGTGCAGCTTAACGGTGAAGACATAGATCAGAATCAGCGCAAACCATAAGCCCGGCAGGGAAATGCCGATGTAGGACAGAAGGCTGAGCACACGGTCCGCCACCTTGTTTTTATAAACGGCCGAGATCAGTCCCAGCACAACCGCGAGCAGCAGCGATAACAGGAAGGCCGAGCCCATCAGCCCGATTGTGGCGGGAAGGCGTTCCACGATCAGTGTCAGCACGGGCCTGTGATTGTTGAGCGAGTACCCGAAATTGCCCGCCAGCACATTTTTCAGCCATAATCCGTACTGGATGTACAGGGGCTGGTCCAGCCCCATGTTCTGCCGGATCCGTTCCACGTCCTCAGGGCTCATATTCGGCGTTACAAAAGAAAGAACGGGATCTCCGGGCGCCAGCCGGATCAGCGCGAACGAGACAATCGAAATAAAGAGCAGGATAGGTATCAATTGCAGGATGCGGTGCAGCACGTATTTTCCCAAAAGAAATTCCTCCGTCAATGACGCCTGGTTGTCGTCGGTTCCGTCCTGACTACCGGCCTCATTTCATGTAGATTTTCGAGTAATCGTCAAACAGCACAACCTGTTTCGGCACAGCCTCTTCGAGGCCCCCGAATCTCCCGTCTACCGCCACGATCGACTTGCCGTAAGCGATCGGATACGTCGTGACCTCCTCGGCGGAAATCTCCTGAATCGACTGGTAGAGCTTCGCGCGTTTGGCGGGATCCGTCTCGACGGCGGCTTTCGTCCACAGCGCGTCGAACTCGCTGTTTTTGTAATGCGAATAATTGTACGATCCGTTGCTGAGATAGAGCGGTTTGTAGGCATCGGGTTCGAAGCCCATGCTGTAGCCGCCGAAAGACAGGTCGTATTCCTTGTTGTCTTTGTTCAGGGCTTTCTTGCCGAGCGCCGCTCCGTCCAAGGGAATCAGCTCTACGGTAACACCGATGGCTTTCAGCTTCTGCTGCAGGTAAAGCGACATGTTCTCCTCCGCCTTGCTGCCGTTGAAGTACGCGAAGCGGATTTTCAGCCCTTCCGCCCCGGCCGCTTTAAGCAGTTCCTTGGCTTTTTCCGGGTTATAGTCGTACCCCTTCAGTTCTTTCTGCTGGTACAAAGTATCCGGCGAAAAAATAGAGGAAGCCGGCTCCGCAAACTCCTGCGATGAAAAACCTGTCGTAATCAGTTCCTTCTTATCGAGGCCGTGCACGATTGCCTGACGGACTTCTTTCTTGTTCATGATTTCGATGTTCGTATTGAATACCAGTGTCGTGACGCCGCCCGACGGGAACGTGATGACATTCGCCTGACCGGTTCCCTTCACTTTGTTGTAGTCCTGGGGTTCGATCAGCATCATGTTGATCTCCCCGTTCTGGAAGGCAAGTACAGCCGCACTGCTGTCCTTGGCAATACGGTAAGTGATGCTGTCCAGCTTCGCTTTCCCGGCAAAATAAGAATCGGACCGTTCCAGCGTCACATACTCGCCCGGACGGTACTCCTTGAATTTAAAAGGCCCGGAGCCGACCGGCTGGTTGTTCTTGGAGCTTTTCTCGAGATCGCTTTCTCCGGCGAAAATGTGCTTCGGAATGGGGACCAGCTGCACCAGCGCGCCCTCGAATGCGGCCGTTGTCTGTGGAAGTGTAAATTCCACCGTCAGGTCGTCGATTTTCTTGGCCTGGATAGGCTTGCCGTCCAGCACGAACAGGCTGCGGAAATAGCTGTGCTGCTTCTCGTCCAACAGCTGCTCGAAGGAAAACACGACGTCGTCGGCCGTCAGCTTCTGCCCGTCATGCCACGTCAGTCCGCTG
Source organism: Paenibacillus sp. JT31N7 (assembly GCF_059692095.1). Classification (NCBI taxonomy): domain Bacteria; kingdom Bacillati; phylum Bacillota; class Bacilli; order Caryophanales; family Paenibacillaceae; genus Paenibacillus; species Paenibacillus sp. JT31N7. The sequence continues at coordinate 223,491 of NZ_JCAUAT010000004.1, read as the reverse complement.
CGCAGCTTCAGCACGTATGACTTGAGATCCGCGGAAGGCGTCAGGCTCTCGGCCAGCACGAATGTTTTCTTGCCGTCATTGATACTGAAAAGCGGCGAAAACAGCGACTTGCCGATCGTAAGAGACATGCGGTCCCCGGCATACAACGGATTGAACGTTTTCGGGTCGTCCTTGATCGCAACGATGAGGCTGCCCCCGGTTTTAGAAGCGGACGAGCTTTCCGCCCCTTCCGGGCTTCCCGTCCCGCTGCACGCGCTTGCCACGAGAAGAATGACAGACATGAAGACAGCGGCCAAACTTTTGGACCATTTCATAAAAACCCCTCCATATAAAGAATAAAGTACCGGAAACCCGGCAAATCTTTTTGTTCACATCTAAACCCATCTGTTTAGTCGGATAAATGATAGCAGAACACCCGGCCTTGGGTACTCCGGCAGGTCACTACCGCTTTCGATGCCCCTTTGGCCGTCATGACTCTTACTGCGCCTTTGTTCCAGCCGGCAATCGACATGCCTCCTTTGATACCCGCCTATGAGCGAGCGTCTTCAGAAGCTTGAGAGGACTGCCTGCCGTCAGGTCATCCGTTTCCGCACGAGGCGCCGCGGCTGCCTGATTCTGTTAACCCGAATCCTGCATCTACTTCATCTTTTCTTTCAAAACGTTATCCAGCAGCCGCTCCAGCAGGGAAAGTCCCCGGACAATAGCCTCAAGCTCCTCCTGCGACGATTGCTTAACGAAAAGCTCCTGAAACTCCTGCACGTTAGCGATAATATCCTTCATCTTGTCCTCCGCCGCCGGGGACAGCTGAATCTTCACCACGCGCTGGTCTTCCTTCGTCCTGAAGCGTTCGATCAGGTTCATATTCTCCAACCGCGAACAAATGGCCGAAACATTGCTGTCGACCATATTAAGCGCCGAACCGATATCGCTGACCCGCATGGCCCCTTCCTTATCGAGAAGAAGCAAAATGTTGATCGACGGAGCCGTAAGATTATGCGGAGAATAGTGCTGGTTGACGATTTTGGCGTGTTTCGTATCGATCACCCGCAGCAGCTCGCCCACCTTAACGCAATAATCCGTAAGTTTCATGGCATTCCTTTCCTGCATTTATTTATTACGATAAATATTATAACGATAAGTATATGGCGTCAATGCTTTTTCTTCCGAAATCGGGAAATATCTTTAATAAATAATCCGTCTCAGCCGGAACGGCAAAAAGCCGCCCTTTCCCAAGGACGGCTTTCATGCGGGGTACCGCTCAGTGCACCCTTTCCCTTGCTTCTGCCCATATGCAAAAAGCCGCCTGCCGCGAATCTTACTCCATGGCAGGCGGCTCCTTGCCGCGGGCAGGCCGGAATGCTTTAGGAAGCCGCTGCTGCCGGCTCCTCGTGTCCCCGGTAATGAACGTCGGGCTGTCTTGCCGCCTCCGGTTCATCGCCCTCGAATTTGAACCTCTGAATTTCGTCCTGCAATTCCTTCGCCATGCGGCTGAGCGTGTCGGAAGACGCGGAAGTCTCCTCCATGGAGGCGAGCTGCTCCTCGCAGACGGCCGCCACGCTCTGGGAATGGCCCGAAATATCCGCGGACAAGAAGACAAGCTGTTCCTCCGCTTTAAGCAGTTGTTCCGTAGCGGCCGACAGCTCTTCGGTTGCGGCCGAAACTTCCTGCACCTGGCCGGTTACGGTCTCGATCGCTTGATAAATGCCGCTGAACGCTTCGCCGGTACGGTTCATGACACGCGTTCCGGCCTCCATCTCGTCGGAGCCACGGTTCATGGCGGTCACCGATTGGGCTACCGTCTGAACCATCCGCTGAATACCTTTCGCGATTTGCTCCGAAGCTTCTCCCGTCTGCTCCGCCAACTTCTTCACTTCTCCCGCCACGACGGCGAACCCTTTGCCGTGCTCTCCGGCTCTCGCCGCCTCGATGCTCGCATTAAGCGACAGAAGGTTCGTCTGCCGGGCGATATCCTTGATGAAGGCCGTGATCTTCTCAATGTTTCTGGACTGCTCGCCCAAGTCGTGAATAACCGCGGCGGATTCTTCTATCGTGGTCCGGATCTGTTTCATCTGGACGACGGTTTCCCCGAGCAGCTTTCTCCCCTCTTCCGCCTGCAGCGCCGCCTGTTCCGACGACTCCACCGTAATGGAAGCCGACTCGGCAATACGCTGGATACTCTGCGCGCTTTCTTCGATGGCCTGCTTGTTTTCGCGCAGCTGGTTCACCTGCCGGTCGGCCGTCCCGGAAATATCCTGCATCGATTCCGCCACCTGCTGCGCGCCCGTGACCGCCTGTTCGGAGCCGTCCGACAACTCCTTGGAAGCGGCGGCCACTTCAACGGCGTTCCGGTTGATTTTGGCGAGCAGCGTCCTCAGGTTCGCTTTCATTTCATTAAAAGCCCCCGCCATTTGGCCGATTTCGTCTTTCTGCTTGAGCCGTACATCGTCGCCCGTCAAATCGCCTTCCGCAATCCGCTTGGCTGCCTGGGCCACAAGCGTTACGGGACGTGCGATCATCCGGGTGATCAGATAAGCGAGCACGACACCCGCGACAAGCGCCACAAAAAGCGTGATCCAAAGAATTGTCTTGATGTCATCCACTTGATTTGAAGTCTCCTGAACGGACTGGTTCAGCAGCGACTGCTGAAACTCTTCCAGCTCCGAAGCCGTATCCGCTAGTTGGCGGGCCATCGGCACGCATTTTTCCTCTACCAGTCTGGTGTAGTTCTTGATATCTTCAACCTTTTTGTATGCCGCTATTTCGGTCACGACGCCCGCATACTGCTCTTCCAGGCCGCTTAACCGGGCGGCCAGTTCTTTAGACTTGTCCTGATGTATGTTAGCCTGCAGTTTGCTCATTTCCGCTTTGAACTTCCCTCTGTCCTGCTCATAGCTCTTAACATGTTCTTCATTGCCCGTCAGGAGGTAGCCCCTGACGTTTTTGGCTTCTTCGGCCGCGGTTGTTCCCAAGTCCTTGATAAGCAGAATTTTTTCTACCCGATCGTTAATGAGGCTCTGATACACCTTGTTTACCGAGGTGAGCTGGTAGAGTCCAATGGCTCCGACCGCGAGGGTCAGCAGCAATACCGCTGCAAAGCTGAGCGTAAGCTTCTGTTTGAACTTCATAAGATTCCTCATTTTTATGTATTTTTAGGTCTTAACTCCTATTAAACTCGAAATCGAGATTTTAAAACAAGGATATTTTCGACTTTTTCGATAAATTTTTAGTAAATTTGAGTCTTTTGACTTAGTTTTACGATTAGAACCCGTTCATCATTTATTCATTTGACAAGCCGGACTGCCAAGCGTAAAATTACAAAAATAAATTACTCTAATTAGAGTACTTTGATTAGAATATATTTTCTCTAGGAGTGAGAGCACTTGAACGAATTTTTAAATTTTATGAAAAGCAAAGCCGTGATCGGCGGATTAACGATGATCCTGTTTTACCAGGTTGCGTTTATCGCCATTTTTATGTCCGGATACAGCGCGATCCCCAAGAATATCGACGAGCTTAAAGTCGCGATAGTCAACGAAGACACGCAGGCCGGCAAGGAAATCGCCGCCGGCTTGCAGAAAGAGCTGCCCTTCCACGTCACTACGGGCGCTTCGCTGGAGCAGGCCCGGGAAAAGCTGAACGACCGCGACGTTCATCTGGTTATCCATATCCCCGCGGACTTTACGGAGAAGCTTTCCCGGCAGAACCAGAAAGCTCCGTTGGATTTTATGATCAACCAGTCTAACCCGGCGACGGTTACCAGCACGATGCAGGCGGTCGTTACGCAAATTACCGGCAGTCTGAACCAGCAGTTCGCCGTACAAAACGCCCAAGGTATTCTGCAAAATCTGAACATGCCCGAAGAGCAGGCCAAACAGCTTGCCGCCGAAATCCCGGCCAAGCTTGCGCCCAACATGATCAATATCAATAAAGTGCCTGCGGGAATGCATAATCAGATGGCGCCTTTCTTCCTGACGATGGTGAGTTACGTAGGAGCCATGGTTTTCTCCATGATGGTGACGGGCGCAACCCGGGCCTACACCCCTATCCTCGGCCGCGCCAAGGCCTTCTGGTATGCACAGGGAGTAAACGCGCTTGTCGCCTTCTTCTCTCCGCTGATCGGCCTGACGATTTACTTCCTGGTTCAAGGCGGTTACGAAGCGAGCGTCTTCCTTCAGGTATGGCTCGTTCATGCGCTGGAGCTGTTCGCGGCAATCGAATTTATGTCTATTTTCTGCTATCTGCTCAAAGACGCCGCTATTTTCGCGAACCTCACGCTTATGCTCTTCCAGACCATCAGCAGCGGCGCCGTGATGACCCAGGATATGATGCCGGCTCTGTTCAGATGGGTAAGCCACATCTCCATCATGTACTACACCGTACAAACCGATTTCAGCCTTCTCTTCGGCGGAGGCAGGATCGGGGAAAACCTTCTCGGACTCGCCGGTATGGCCATTGCGTCGCTTGTGGTCGGACAGCTGGCCTATCTGTTCGTATCTCCCGGATTCAAGAAAAAAGCGCTGACGGATGCTTCTTGAGCCCTCTTCGTGTACAATAAGAAGGCTTGGGGGTCCGTCGGACCCCCGGTTTTTCAACATGATGGTTCAAAGGGGAGACTTTCCGATGTCACTGCAGATTTTTATTCTGGGAATCTTATGCGAAGGCAACCACCACCCTTACGATATAAAGAAAATGTTCAAGAAGAACAACATAGAGGACGTTCACAAAATCAACGACGGAACCCTTTATTACAATTTTGACGTTCTGTTAAAAAAGGGCTATATCGAAAAACGCGAAGTTATCCGCGAGGACAACCGCCCCGAAAAAACGACCTACGGAATTACACCGAAAGGCCGCGAGTTTCTGGAGCAGGAAATCTACGCGAGCTTCCGGAATTTCACCGGAGTCGAATCGCTCTATTCGTCCACCCTTTTTCTGCAGCATGCCGATAAGAACAAGCTTATTTTTCTGATCGAGGAAGTTATGGACAAGATGAGAAACCGAAGCGAACAGCAGAATCAGGATTGGGAGGCCTTCAAGGACAAAACCCCGCCGAGCGTTCATCTCATTCAGGACTATGTCCATAACCGGATGAAGCTGGAGTCGGAATGGCTGGTAAAGCTGCTTGACTTCGTTAAAAACGGAAGCGAATAACCGGTTCCCCTCATGCAAACGGAAAAGTGTCACTAAACGGATCAGGTGCAGAAGAAACTTTTGCCCTGATTTTTTGCTTTGTCTGGATTTTTTTATAAACCAGGATTGCCCCATTCTTCCGGAGGTTGTAGTAGAATGGGTTGTAGTAGAATGAAGAATGGATAAGATTGACTACTTAGAGTAAGGGGCTAGAAGAAGTATGCAGGGGAACATCAAGAAAATTTTTACTCATTACTGGAGTCCTTATATCGCCATGGGTTTGGCCGGTGTGTTAAGCGCTCTGTACTTCGGCATTACGAAAACCGTCTGGGCGGTAACCGGGGAATTCACCCGTCTGGGCGGGCACATTCTCCAGCTCTTCGGCGTAGATGTGTCGGACTGGGCCTATTTCAAGCTGGTCGGCATGAGCGGGACTACGCTGACCCGCACCGACGGGTGGATCGTCTGGGGGATGTTTATCGGCGCCCTCATTATGATTCTGCTCAGCAACAATTTTAAAATCCGCATTCCGAAGCAAAAACGCCGGCTTGTGCAGGGGTTCGCCGGAGGGATTATCGCCGGATTCGGCGCAAGGCTCGCCCTGGGGTGCAACCTGGCCGCCTTCTTCACGGGCGTGCCGCAGTTCTCGCTGCACTCCTGGATCTTCATCGCGGCTACCGCGATCGGCACTTATCTCGGCGCGAAGGTCGTCAACACGGCCTGGTGGAAAGGCAAGCCTGTGCTGAGTAAGGGCAACACGGCCGCAGCCCCGTCAGCCGCGAAGAAACGGATCGTACAGCCCTACGTGGGGGCGGGGATTGCCCTCGGTTACGCGGCGCTCATCGTTTATTTCTTCGCCTCGGGCAAGTCCATGCTGGGCGCCGCCGCGATTTTCGGCGCAGCCTTCGGTATTCTGATCGAACGCGGGCAAATCTGCTTCACCTCGGCGTTCCGGGATCTCTGGATCAGCGGCCGCGCCACCATGACCAAGGCCATTACCGCAGGCATGGCGATAAGCTCCGTGGCTACGCTGATCATCATCCTCGTGTACGGGCTGGAGCCCATCACCAAAATCGCCGCACCCAGCACGCTCGTGGGCGGAATTTTGTTCGGCCTCGGCATCGTGCTTGCAGGGGGCTGCGAGACCGGCATGATGTACCGGCTGATGGAAGGCCAGGTCGTCTTTCTGCCGGTATTTATCGGCAACATTATCGGGGCGACCGCACTCGCTTACGCCTGGGATCATCTCGGCGTCTTCGACCTGCTCGCCAAGAGCGGCTCGAAGATTAACCTGATCCCGCTGATGGGCCCTTACGGCGCCCTGTTCGCTACGCTTGCGCTGCTGGCCGCCGGATTTGCCGTGGCCGCTTATTGGCAGAAAAACTACCGGTTCGGAACCGGATTCAAGAAAGGGGACACCACACATGTCCGTTGATTACACACTCGATATCAGGGGCGAATCCTGCCCGTATCCCGTCATTTATACGCTGGAAACCCTTCGCGATATGACAAAAGGGCAGCTTCTGCAGGTAATTGCAGACTGCCCGGCCGCCTTCCGCAACGTTCCGGAAGAAGTGGTGAAGCACGGCTATACGATGGCCCAGGAGCCGGTTAGAGACGGCCAGGAGTTTACCCTGTATATCCGGGCCTAGAGAAAAGGTTGGCAAGATTGTCCTTAGCCGCGATAAAAGAATGATCTCTTTGGAAAGGTCGGTTGCATCCAGAATGAACGTATTCTTCTCTTCAGGCTTACATACCAGGAACAGCAAGAACGGTAATTCTTCACGTTTCAAAAGTAAAACAGGTCGGTTCTTGCGTCTTGTTCCCGCGCTGATCGGGCTTACTCTGTTCGACTGCTTCACAGGGGTTTCCTCCGCATCGGCATCTCCGGGACAGGATGTGTCGGTCGTCGTCAACGGCGCTGAACTGTTTCCCGATTCCCGCGCCTATATTCAAGCGGAGTCCGGCTTGACTTACGTCCCGCTGAGGTCGCTGTCAGAGGCGTTTGGCACGGAAGTCGAATGGTCTCAATCGACGAAGACCGCCACCGTGCGCAAAGGCGCCACCCTTATCGACCTGACGGTCGGGAGCACTCTGGCGCACATTGACGGGCGGGAGACCGCATTGGAGTCCTCCGCGGAGCAAGAAAACGGCCGGGTCATGGTACCTGTCCGTTTCATTGCCGAGGCACTCGGCATTGCGATCGCATGGAATGCCGATACGCATACGGTAACCCTAGGCGATACGCCGGCACCTGCCGCCGTGTTTGCTCCGGGAGAAGGAAACGACGTCCAGAACATTCTGAACCAGGCATTTGTAACCCAATCCAACGGATGGGTGTATTATCAGAATGTGGGTGATGAAAGCAAGCTGTACCGGATGAAAGAAGACGGCTCCGAGCCTGTAAAAATCACGGACGATCCCGCCGCTCAGATCCAAGTGACAGGAGGCTGGGTGTACTACCGGCTTCTCACTCAAGGAGAGCGGACCGATGCGGGGGAAGTATACCGGATCCGGCCGGACGGCACCGAACGCACGAAGCTCAGCAATGAAAAAGCCGGACAAGTCTATGTAACCGGGGACAGGATTTATTATAACGTTACCGCGGGTTTCGGTTCCGGCCCTCTTTTCAAGATGAAGCTGGACGGAAGCGGCAAACAAGAGCTTTCGCAAAAAGATGAAGATGTGATGGATTTCGTCCCCTATCAAGGACGTATCTATTACAAGCGGAGCACCGGAGGTCTTTATTCCGTCGACCTTGACGGCCGAAACCGCAAAACCTACACCAAGGAATTCGTCCATGAACTGCGCGCGGCCAACGGCTTTATTTACTACCATAAGGACGCTAACCAGCTGCTAAAAATGTCCGTACAGACCGGCGAGGAATCTGTGGCTGTAGATAATGTGCCCTTGAGCCGGTATTATGTAGGGCCCGACTATCTCGTTCTGGAAAAAGCGCTAAGCTTTCTGGACCGGAAAGTCTACCTGACCGATCTGCAGGGCGGCGCAGAAAAGCTGCGAATAGACAACACTCTTGTTAAATTAAACGTAATCGGTGATTGGATCTATTTCATGACTTATGAAACAAAGAGGTCCGAAACGCACCGTTACGCGGACATCGTTTTTTCCCTCGGCCGTGTTAAGAAAGACGGCTCGCAGCGTGAAATCATTACGTCCAAAACGAGCAATCCGTTCCCTAATGAACGGCTGTAACAAAAACACACAAAAAACTTCTCAAACACAAAATTTGAGTAAAAAATAGTTGTTTTAACAAATTTTGTAACTTTTTCCCTCCTCAACTTGTCTATACTATTGGAGCTTAAAGCTCCTAAATTAGAGTTGGAGGAGATCATATGCGAAAAAGATACGCAAAAAATTTGTTGGCCTTAGGTGTTGTTGCTTCAGCATTACTGGTAGGATCTCAATCGGCTTTTGCAAATGACGGAGTGGGAGACTCCCGGGGAACCGCAATCGCTATTTCTCCCAATTCAGCTGCCGTGCAAACTATTTCCGACAGTACGGATGTTGATTATTTCAAATGGACCAATAACACGGGGAATAGGATAAGCAGCGCTTCCGTTCATCTTTACAGCCCTTCGAACAATAATTATGATCTGCAAGTTATACAAATTTTGTCTCAACATAATAACTTCGAGGCTACGACAACAGCCAGTGACCACGGCAATGGGGTGGAAGACAGTATTTCCTTCAGCCCCATTTATCCCGGAGACACCGTCTATTTCAAAATTTACGGACACGACTCCACCCAATACGGCAGTGCCCCTTATACCTTATCTTTCTTCACCTATTAAGAGTAAGCAAAGAACCCTTATACAATCAAATGGATAAGGGTTCTTTGCCGGAAGATTGAAGCTGAATCTTTGTCCGATAAGAAAAGCATCCCAGGAACACCCGGAAAAAGTTATAATGAACATTCCCTAATGAACGGCTGTAAGCATACAAAAACGCAAAAACCTCCGGAACCGCTGAGTGCGGAACCGGAGGTTTTTCTTTATCCGTTCAAGCCTTACGCTTCAGGATACTCTTCTTATGAGAAAACGTATCGAAGCTCCCTTGCCCGTGATAGGAGCCCATCCCGCTCTCGCCTACCCCTCCGAAGGGCAGGAAAGGCGACGTCAGGTGCGCCAGCGTTTCGTACTCCGTACGGCTCCGGATAATGACACTGGTTGCATCGCCCAAAAAAGACGGCGTATCTACCTGCTTCGGCGTCATCCATGACGAAAGGTTTTCCAGTGTAAACCGGATTTCTTCCAGGACGATCCTGATTTCAGAGGAGTAGGCCTCCGCTTCCGACTTGTTCAAATCTTTTCTTATGGCAGCCAGCAAACCCTTCTCATACTTCCCGATGGCGTCTTGCAGCTTGTTCAGTGCTGGGTGCGAAACTGGATCTCTTTCGTTTGTCTGGTATGGAAAAATGTCCCCTGTCGTGTGATCAATTCCTCGTATGCTGCCATCTCTGAATTTATATTTCCTGTGTAACGAGAGGAGGTGGACACCAACTCTCCCGCCCTTCGTCACTTAAACTATATTTCATGCGGCTTGTTGGTCAACTCGGCTTCTGTCTCGCTGCGCGACCGAAAGATTCTCGGTCACTCTCCGTCCGCCTCGCTTACTTTTACAAGCATTTTACCGAGGTTGGTTCCTTTAAAAAGCTCCAGGAACGCTTTAGGAACGTTGTCAAAGCCTTCCACAATCGTTTCTTCGTACTTCAGCTTGCCTTCGGACAGCCACTTGCCCAGATCGGCTCCTGCTTCATGAAAACGGGCAGCATAATCGCTCAGAACGAAGCCCTGGATCAAAGACCGGGTCTTGATGAGCTGAGGCTGAATCCGGGGACCGAGGTCGCCGTCCGTGCTGTTGTAGGAGGAAATGGCGCCGCAAAGCGGGATGCGCGCATGGTCGTTCAGCTGTTTCATCACGGCATCCGAAATTCGTCCGCCCACGTTGTCGTAGTAAACGTCGACTCCGCCCGGACATGCTTTTGCGATCGCTTCGTCGAGGTTATCCGCCGTTTTATAGTTAACCGCGGCATCGAAGCCGAGCTCCTTCTCCAAGTAGGCGGTTTTCTCGTCCGAGCCCGCGATACCGACGACACGCGCTCCTTTCAGCTTCGCGATCTGTCCGACCATCATGCCGACCGCTCCGGCCGCCCCGGACACGACGACGGTCTCGTCTTCTTTCGGCTTGCCGATATCCAGCAGACCGAAGTAAGCCGTCATTCCCGTAAGTCCGAGCACGCTCAAATAAGCGGACAGCGGCGCGAGATTTTCGTCCACTTTGCGGACGGCGGAAGCGTCTACCGTGTTGTAGAGCTGCCAGCCGAGCATCCCCAGCACTTTGTCTCCGGTTTCGAATTGTTCCGAACGGGAAGCTACGACCTCCCCGACAATCCCGCCGCTGATCGGCTCGTTCAGCTTGTACGGCGGCACGTAAGATTTGGAGTCGTTCATTCTGCCTCTCATATACGGGTCCACGGACAAGTACAGGGAACGCACGACAACCTGGCCCTCGGCAGGATCGGATACGGGAACTTCCCGGAATTCGAAATGATCACCGGTCGGCATGCCTTCGGGACGCGAACGGAGTACGATTTGTTTATTCATCGGCATATGAAGTCACTCATTTCTCGTTAGTTTTATTAAACAATGGTTAATAAAAAATAAAGCTATCGTACAAACTAGCTGTATCAAACGGGTGTGACCTGTCTTTTACCCTATTTTGATAGTTTTAAAACTTTGCAACTATTGGGTCAAAAAAACATAGGCTTCCCGACAATTTTACAAACTGTCCAAGAAACCCGGCAAAAACTGATTAAACACGTCTTTCCGCAGTTCACTCGTTTTATTCTGTCCGCTGCGGATCACTTTTATGAGGCCGGCTTCATACAAAATCTTCAGATGATACGATACGTTCGATTTGTCCATGCCTACGGACTCGCCAATCTCCCCGCACGTATTGCTGCGGTCATGACGATGAAGATACCGGATCATTTCGATTCGCTTTACTTCGGCCAATGCTTTAAAAATCTTGACCCGCTGCTCGTCTTCCACAGTTAATTGTTCGATAGTCATAGAACTATTTTATTCTCCCTCCTATGTTATGTCAACTCGTTCGCATCTTCTGCCGTATCAAAACTCTTCTCGTTTAAAAAGCTGTCTTCCAGAACCGCCGACTTGTCTCCGTATACTTTAATAATATGTTTCTCGCCCCAGGCGCAGAGAGAATCGAGGATTTTTTGCAACCCCCACCCGTATTCGCTGAGCTCGTAATCGACGCGCGGCGGGATTTCCTGGTGGATCGTTCTTTTGATCACTCCGTCTTCCTCCAATTCGCGCAGCTGCTGGGTGAGCATTTTTTGCGTAATCGCCGGCATAAGTCGCTTCAGCTCACTGGTGCGTTTTTTTCCGTGCGTCAGGTGGCATAGGATCACGCACTTCCATTTTCCCCCGATAATCTCCAAAGTCGCTTCAACCGGTATGTTGTATTTCTTCTTTGTCGTCATGTTTCGGCCTCCCTATATAGGTTTCCCCAAAGATACTACGGTACTCACAGGTACCTATAATACTTAAAAGTACGTTCTTTTCATGCGGAACTCTATCCCCCATAATAGCATTCACCCGCCCGGTATGCACCATACCGCCGGTTCAACTAACAGACTTCCAATTATACCCGGAATTCTGAACCGATAGGAGAGAGAACCATGATTGCCGATTCACGAAAAAGCACGCTCGCTCTACTGGCTCTGGCCATTAGCGCATTCGCCATAGGCACCACCGAGTTTATCAGCGTAGGGCTGCTGCCTCTGATTGCGGAGGACTTGCAGACCTCCCTGATGACAGCGGGACTTACGGTCTCCATGTACGCGCTCGGTATTACGCTCGGCGCCCCGATCCTGACGTCCTTGACCTCCACGATGTCGCGTAAAACGCTGCTCTTGTGGATTATGGTCGTCTTCATCATCGGCAACAGCCTCGCGGCCGGAGCGTCGACCATAGGCGTCCTGCTTACCGCCCGCATCGTCTCTTCACTGGCCCACGGGGTCTTCATGTCCATCGGCTCGACCATCGCGGCCGATCTCGTGCCCGAACACCGCCGCGCCAGCGCGATCTCCATCATGTTCACGGGACTGACCGTGGCGACCATTACCGGCGTGCCGATCGGCACCTTCATCGGCCAGCAGTGGGGATGGCGGCTCGCTTTTGCGGCCATCGTCGTTGTGGGCGTCGTCGCCTTCATCGCGAACAGCATGCTCATCCCTTCCACACTGCCGAAGGGAGTCCGCACCACGTTACGCGACCAGCTGAGGCTCATGACGAACGGCAGGCTGCTCCTGATGTTCGTCATTACGGCGATGGGCTACGGCGGCACCTTCGTCGTGTTCACGTTCCTGTCTCCGCTGCTCCATACCGTCACCGGCTTCGCGGAGAATACCGTCACCCTGCTCCTCCTCGTTTACGGAGTAGCCATTGCCGTGGGCAACGTGATCGGCGGCAAAGCCGCGAACCGCAAGCCTCTGCCCGCTCTGCTGGTCATGTTCCTTCTGCAGGCGATTGTCCTGTTCGCGCTTGCCTTCACGGCCCCGTACAAGGCAGCCGGACTGATCACCGTCATTCTGATGGGGCTGTTCGCCTTTATGAACGTGGCCGGGCTTCAAGTCTTCGTGCTGACGCTCGCCAAACGCTATGTTCCCGCGGCGGTTGATATCGCATCCGCGATCAATATCGCGGCGTTCAATGCCGGGATCGCCATCGGCGCCTACCTGGGCGGTGTCGTCACCGAACGGGTGGGCCTGATCCATACCACCTGGGTCGGCGGCATTATGGTCGTGGCGGCCGTTCTTCTGACCGGCTGGAGCCTGCTGCTTGAAGGCAGAACGGCTCCTCGGGAAAAAGCCTTGAATTAACCCGGAGCCTGACCACTATACAAAAACACGGCACGCTGAGTCGTTCAGCGTGCCGTGTTTTTATTATCCATCTCCTAAACGTCATACTCCAGCTGTTTCTTCGCCTGGACGATAAAGTCGATCGGCGAGTCGATCGTGTCCGCCTGATACTGGACCGCGCCCATTTTCAAACTGAGGTCGACCTTGTATTTCTGGGCAAAATCCCGGGTATTGAACTCCTCCAGGCTCAGCTTGATCCGTTCCATCACGACTTTGACCCCGTCACGGTCCGTAAACAGCAGCAGCCCCCATGTGGCGTCTTCCTTGTCCAGCAAGTACAGGGCATCGTTGGTGCGGATGCTGGCCTGGCTGATTTTGGAGACGTCGATAATGGCTTCCGCAAGCTGTTCATCGCCGATGAGCGGGCGGATTTCGTTCCAGTATTTCACCTTGATGACGAGCAGCGTCAGCGGAATGTTATACCGGGTCGAGATCCCCGCGAACACACTCGCATCCTTCCGGAACGCGATGCTGTTCTTGAGATCCGTCCGCTCGTCCAGCGTCGCCAGCCGGGCCTTCTGCTTCTGCAGATCGTCGTTCTCGGCCTGGAGCTGCCTTGTCGCCGTCGTAAAGAGCCAGATGACGACCGTCAGGACCGGCGTCATGATCAGCCAGAAGTAAGTCGATACGCCGATGGTCTCCCCGCGGGTTACCGTCTCGTACAGAATGTAGGTCCCGTACCCGAAAATGAAGACGATGTTCAGGATGAGCCCGGCCGTAACCGTGGTGAAGTAAGTGACAACCACAAAGAAGAAAGCGAGATTGAGGAAAATCAGATTTTCCACGTACCTGTTCGGGTCCCCGGCGGTGAAAGCGACGCAAACGTTGCACAGCACCAGCAGCGCCAGAAAAGCGATATCGGATAGAAGCGAACTACGATTAACTTTCATCGCGGCCACCTCTCTTCTTCAAGTGTTTGCGGATCAACAGGATCAGCGAGAGAATCGCAAGAGCGGCGACCAGCACGAAAGCGACCAGGAAGCCGAGAACGTCGCCGCGCTGCAGCACGTCCTTCACCAGGGACTGTTCTCCCTCGCCCGCTTCTTTCTTGAACCGGTAGGCGCTAACGCTGCCGTCCTTATCGGTGATGACGCCGTCGCCGTATACTTTCCACTTGGCGTTCTCGTTAGCGATCAGCTTGGAAGCCAGGTAATAGTTTTCGGCACGGGCCCCCGTTACGGCCAGAAAACCGTTGCCCGCCTGGAAAGGCGAAGCAAGAAGCTGGAGCGTTCCCAGCCGTTTTCCGTACTCGGTTTCTATGCTTATTTTTTCGTTGGACAGAATGCCTTCGCCCTTGGGATCGTACTTGAAGTATAGATTCTTGTTGTTTTCCTGAATGAGCTTGTTGTCGATAAAGGTGCCGATGGCGATAATGTTGGAGTCTTTCAGCTGGTCCGAGCCCGCCGTATCCTTGTAAAAACGGACATCTCCCATGTTGCCGCTGGCGTATTGACCCAACAGGTTGAACACATTCGAGACGGAACGGTACGTATAGTCATCCTTCGCCTCGGGAAGCACGACCGCTACGCGGTTGTACACTCCGTCACGCAGGAACGGGTACGGATAGTTGTTGAACAGCATATCCGTCCGGTCCTTGGTTTTGAAATTGATCATGGAATCCTTCGTAAGGAAGGCCCAAGGCGTCTGATTGCCGTTCTGCGTACAGGCGGCACTGACCATCTGCAGGTCAAAAGCGGCCGTCACGGAGAAGTTGCCGGATACCGCGGCATTAGACGGAATAGCGAAAACGGCCTTGTCTCCGTTCGCCATTTCCTTCGTCAGCTTTTTGCTGCCGATCGGAATGCCGTTAATGGAGACCGTCACCAGGGAACGGTTGAAGTCCAGATTCTGGGCATACCGGAAGTCGAGAGTGATCTGCCCGGCATCGGCAATAGACCGGTTGGTCGGCAGGGATACGAAATAGGACTTCTCCCGGTGGCCCGGCCCTCTCAATTCGTCACCGGTTTCGGTGAACGTCACCTGGGTACTGTAGGCCACGGGAGGCGTCGCCACATCGGTGGTCTCCTCGACGATCTTCAGGTCGCTGTCCATCTGCTCCATCAGGGACGGATTGGCGACGAAGCGGCCGGCCTGAACGAGCAGCTTCGGATTCTGGGAAGTTACGACCAGCGTCGGCTGCGTGTCCTTGTTCACCAGTTGGACGACGGCCTTCGTGTTGTAATCCTGCTTGCTCAGCAGCCCTTTGATTCCTTCCGGAAGCCGGTCATACAGCCCGACAAGGACAACCGCCTGCCTGTCCTTGAGCACATCGGCCCGGTAAGGCAGCAGCGGAATATCCTTATCCGCGTTTTTCTTGGCCTTGGCGAAGCCGGAGAGCGCGTAGACGGCCGTCTCCAGTTCGGCGGGGTCACTGTTATCCGGTACCGTCAGGACGCTCTGTCCGGCGCCGACGGTATCCAGTCCCGCGAAGCGGTGACTGAAATCGTTGATGGCCGCTTTTAGCTCCGCATTCGTGTAGGCCACATCGATGCTCGATGTCGTAAACAGGCTGAGCCAGTGATCGGGCGCATCGTCCGGCGCGCACACCTCGTTATCGACGGTGCGGATGTAGCCGGTAATCTCCAGCATGTTGCTGCCCTTCTTGAGCCATTCTTTCGGCACGGATACCGACAACCGCTGGCGCCCGTTATCGGCAGTCACAGGGCGGAAGGAATGAAACGCATGACCGTTTACGGATAAAGTGACACTGGATATCAGTTCTTTAGCCAATTGCGTGGCCTGATAGTCCAGATTGATTTTGATATTCTCTACATTCCAGTAATCCATCAGCTCGAAATATTTCTGCTTGGAGCTTACGGCACCCGACAAGGATGCTTCGCTTTCGGTGAACGGAGTCTGGTACGTACGCGCTTCCCCGTTCGCGGGAGCAGCCGCGGCGCCCTGGCCGAACTGGGCCGCGAATATCGATAAGAGGCAGATGAACAGCAGCCATTTTTTCATAGTCATCATGAAATTCTCCTGTACTCGATTTTTCATTGAAATCTTCCTAAGCGCATTAATAGCGTTCGGTTTTATACCATTTTACTTCCCGGCCGAAAAGTTGATCCTTGAAATAGTTATAAAGGCCGTAAGCGGCGACCGCCATCCACATCTGGCAATAGGATACGTACATGAGCATGATGATCCAGACATTGGAGAGGTTCATCTCACCTTTTTCGGTGGTTAACGTGACATAAGTGCCTACTACAAAGAGCGTGACCGCCAGCAGCCATAAAAACGTACTGAAGCTTGCGATGGTCGTATGTACATAACCCAGCGCATTGAGCACAAGCAGAACATCCGAGGTCACGAGCGCCGTCACCAGAAGAAAATAGATCGACAGCAGATAGAGGATATCGAACCGGATCCTCTTCGCTTTGGGGTGAAAGAGCAGCTTGCAGTTCTTCACGATCACGTAAATGTTGCCCTTGGCCCAGCGGGTCCGCTGTTTGAACCACACCTTGACAGTCTGCGGCTCCTGTTCCCACGTGACGGCCTTCGGCTGGAACTTGATCCGGTAGCCCATCATGTAGATCCGGAAGCTGATCTCGGTATCCTCGGCGATCGCCTTCACATCCCAGCCCCCGATGCTCTCCACGATATGCCGCCGCATAATGAAGTTGGTACCGGGTATGGTGCACAGCTTGAACAGCTTCCACCTGCCGGCTTGGGCCATCCACTGGAACGACAGCGTCTCGATGTTGATGAAGCGCGTAAGCAGATTCACATCCCGGTTGCGGGTGCGGAACTTGCCGATGACGGCCCCGAGGGAAGCGTCATTCGTGATTTCCGCCACCAGGTACCGCAGCGCTTTTTTCTCCGGCGTGTTGTCGGCGTCGTAGATGGCGATCAGCTCGCCCTTGCTCTGCGCGAATCCCAGATTGAGCGCGTTGGATTTCCCCTTGCCTCCCGTTACGGAATCGGTATTGATGATGATGAGATTGCGCCGGGGATTCCTCGCCTGGATGTTCGCCAGCAGTTCCGCACTGTTATCCGAGGAATTATCGTTGATCACGATAATTTCATACCGGTCGTGCGGGTAATCGAAGGCCAGCAGCGCTTCCACCGTCTGGCTGATCACTTTGCCTTCGTTGTGAGCCGGGACCATGATCGTGACGAAAGGTTCTTCTCCCGCCGGAATGTCCGGTATAGGCTCTCTCTCGGTTTGCACGTAATAGAAGTAGCCCGCGATAATGAGCAGAACGTTCACAAGAAGAAGGGACCAGATGCACAAGACCGCTATCACCATCAGGTAGTCTGAGATAGTCATAGAGAGCTCCTTATTTCATGTATTTTTTACGGTACAGACGATATCCGACCACGATCAAACCTCCGAAGACAACCAGAGACACCATGATAATGATGATAAAAATCCGGTTCTGAACGCTGAATGCCCCTGCCAGACTCTGCTGCTGTTTCTTCTCGTATTCATAATCGGCGCTGATTTTTTGGGGCGTGTATTCCGTATTGACCGGACTGCCGTTAATCGTGACGGCTCCGCGAGACGAGGCGACAACGGTGTCTCCGGCCTTTACCTCATGGCTTCCGGATTTATAATCCGCGAACGGGATTCCGGAGGAGCCCAGCGTTCCGACAGCCTCTTCCATCTCTTCCTTGCTCCCG
Source organism: Paenibacillus sp. JT31N7 (assembly GCF_059692095.1). Taxonomy (NCBI): domain Bacteria; kingdom Bacillati; phylum Bacillota; class Bacilli; order Caryophanales; family Paenibacillaceae; genus Paenibacillus; species Paenibacillus sp. JT31N7. Next base: position 205,775 of record NZ_JCAUAT010000004.1, on the reverse strand, counting down.
AAAAAGTCGTAAACGACGGCGGTATCCATCGGGAAGGCGGGTACCGACCTATCCGCAGCGCCGAACTGCCGGAGAAAGCTCATCGGCATACTGTACGGAGCGGACGCGAAAGGCTTCGACGTATCGGACGGATCGATGTACAGCGTCTTTACATCCGGAAAAAGTACCGCGGAATCGAAGAAGCCGAGACCCGACTTCGCGTACTCCTTGTCGTACGCCCAGTACATCTCCGTGCCGACGCCGAGCGGAGCCACCCCGTTCTTCGCCAGAACGGCGATAAACCAGTTCATCTTCTCCCGGAGGGTGCCTCCCTCCCGGCTCACTCCGTCCAGCACGACCGGAGCGTTGACCAGAATGCTTCCGTTGCGGGTCTGCACATACTTCAGCGCTTCCGCATACCGCTGCATAGCCGGGAAGTCGGTATTGCTGAATACGGGCCGGATGCTGATCGCAAAAGGAATTCCCGCTCCGTACAGCCGGTCCGCCGTCTCTTCCAGCAAATCCAGATCGGAGAAGGGATATATCTCTTTGAGGACCACGTAAGCCTGTCCGGTCTCCTCTATGCCGAGCCACTTCTTCAGCACCGAAGCCATGGCAAGCTCGCTTAGATTCCCTTTCTGAAAATAAGGGACATACGCCATTCCCGCCGCCTCGGCGCTAAAGGGCGCCTTGCGCCCGCTTCCGCTCAGCGTAATCGTGCCGTACGTGCTTCCGCTTGTCTGCGTCAGCACCTCGATATCCCGGACAGGGATATCCGGCTGCGTCCGTTTGTCCGCGGCAATCTCGGCGGTGCCGCGGCTCACTGTTTCCGTTGCGGCGGATAGCTTGTCGCGGACCTTGGCAGGCAGCTGATAGCCCGCATGGAGATAAGCGCCCGGATAAGCGGACAAATCGTCGAGATACGCCTGGTTGCTTATCCGGAGATCCCCGTCGTTGACGAGGGTGATGACGTTGGCGTAAGCCTGCATCGTCCCCTGCTTGTACCGGTCGATACTCGACACGGTCACCTCTGTGCGATAGGAGGCCAGCAGCTGCTGGAGCACGGCCACATTCCCCTCGCGCGGCGTTCCTTTGGCCAGGCTGTCGTAGAGCAGCAGCACCTTGACGGGCTGAGACCCGGCAGCGGACGCGGGCGGCAGAGGGATCAGCAGCAGGACGAGCAGGAGGAGGACCGGCAGGCTGATTTTATAGGCTTGGATGCTGCGCAAGCGCGTTCCCACCTTTCCCGGCTGCGGTGCGGATCTCGTCCGCTCCGTCCGCATACCCGTGATTGCGCATCAGGCGGCGGCTCAGAAGATCCGATACCGCCATAAACGTGACGAGGTCGAACGCGACCGTGAACAGAAATTCGTGCTTCGCCAAATCCGCGTCTCCCGCCCCGATGATCGAGACGAGGATGCCCGCCAAGCCGATAAAAATCATCGCGGCGATCAGAATCAGACGCTGGGCAAGCCGGGGGTCGCGGGCGCGGAAAGCGGCGAGGAACGAAGGCATGTACAGGCCCACGATCACAATAATCCAGATCACGATGAATCCGTAGGTTTTGGGCGACAAGCCTTTCTTCATCACACTGTAGCCGGAGAAGAAACCCGCATGCGTCCCGAACGGTTTGCCTGCGGAAGCTTCATAGTTCCCCATTGCGGTAGGCCGGATCGTAAAAGCGTCCTTGGCCGCCACATTCAGCATGGAATTCAGCTTGTCCGGGTGAGTGACATAGTAAGTCAGGATGGAACCGAATCCGTAGCGGCTGTAAAAATCTTTTTCCAGCATGGGTGAATTCACGTCTACGGTAGCGTAAGGCTCGTAAAAAATACTGCCTTTCAGGATCGCGTACTGCTTGTCGATCTCGAACGACTTCAACGTATCCTCGGGATTCGCCGACTGCATAAGAACCCCGCGCGTCATGGCGTGATACTGGTTGATGTTCACGAATTCTTTGGAAATCATGGCGTAAGTCGCCACCCCCGATACGAACAGCAGCACCAGCGATCCCGCCGTCAGCAGCCGGAAGAGCTTCTCTTTGCGGACCCACAGGAGAACCACGGCCATGCAGGCGACGATAATGCCGACCGGGGCGTTCTGCTGCTTGGACGTCGTCAGGATAAGCGTGCTTATTACGAACAGAGCCAGCAGCGCGTAATCGTTGTATCTTTTGCGGTACATGAGCAGCCAGGACGCGAAGACGAACAGCATCATCACGTACACGATGCTTTCGCCGAAGAAGGAACTGAAGTAAGCGGTGTACCCCGTGTCACCGAACATAAAAATAGCCAGGAGCGCGATGAGGTAGCCGTGTTTCCTGGCTATTTTCCAGGTCAGAGCTTCCACCAGCAAATACACGGCAGCCGCCAGCAGCAGCGTAAAGAGCAGCGCTTGAAAGCGGATGTCGAATACAACCGAGCTGAACAGAAGCTGGTTTAGCAGGAGTGCCGCTTTAATGAACAGCGACTGGGATGACACTATGGTCGTGCCGTTTTCGTTAAAGTACTGGTAAATGCCATACTGCTTGACGAAATACCCGAAGCGCTGGCTGTCGTAATCCGGCAGATTGAAATAAAGGCCCTCGCTGTAGATACTGCGGAAAAAGTCCCCGTTATCGGCTACTCCGATATAAGGAGGAACAAACAAGGCGAAGCCGGTGATCAGCAGAACACCCAAAGCGGCCAGCAGAGCAGGGGAAACATAACGTCCCGCCAGCATCAATCCCTGGCGGAGCCGCTCTTTGATGGATTTTTCCGTCGTCATCCGGATCACCTTCCTTTATATAAGTTAGTAGGTATACGCCAGCAGGGCCATGAGATTATCGAAGGAATACGCCTGTCCGGCCGCGACATCTCCGAAGCCTCCGTTCAGCGGGCTGCCTTCATCTTTCACCTGATAGGCGTTCATTCTCTGAATGCTGTCCCGATAAAGCGAAGCATCTCCGAGCTCCGAGCCGATCATCGCCGTGATCGCGTAAATCGCCGTAGACTGTACCTGATTGGCGGGGTCGCCTTCTTTCGTGTACCGGCCGTACAGGGTTCCCGCTTTTACATGTTCCTTGATGTAACGGATGCTGGCCGGATTCGGTTCACCCGCCTCCGCCAAATGCAGGACCGTCAGCAGGGATTCCACCATATTGATCCCCTCGGAGGTGTAGGTGTTCTTCTCGTAATCGAAACGTGTCTCGTAAAAAGGGAACGCGTCCGACAAATAGCCTTTTGCGATAAGGCCCTTCATATTATCCAAAAGCGCTTGCTTGGAAACATCGGACACAGGCAGCATTCCAAGCGTCCGCAGGTCGATATAGCAAAGCGTCACGAACTTGTTCGTGATTCCGTACGTTTCATCGTAAAAATCGTAAAGCCTGCCGTCCTTCACGTTCGTCTCGTAAAACCGTTTGCCGTATTTCTCCGCTTCCTTGGCGTAAGCCGGTTCACCGAAGGCCTTGGCCGCCTCGGCCAGAGCCCGGATCATCCGCAGGTCGTCTACCGCCGCGTTGAGCGGGTATTTCTTCTGCTGTTTGGGGCTGTACCGGTAGCTGAAGCCTTGTTTCAGGTCAAACGTCTGTTTGGCAAGCGCCCAATGCTGCGCGAATTCCTCTTTCCGTTCGGACCGTACGTCTTCCCTCATTTGAAGCGAGGCGGATTCGCTGAGCACTTCGCGGCCCGTAGCCGCCTCCGTGGCTTCATCCGTTTCTTTGAAGTTCGTAAACACGCCGAATGGACCCGTCATGCGGGTCTTTATAAAAGCATACAACGCCTGCCGTTCATTCTGCACGTTGATGATTTTTCCATTCTGCACGGCCGGTTCACCGGAAGGGCCCGGCATCGGAGAAGCGTCATCCGTTTTCCGGTTGAACGTCAGGAACAAAATCAGACACAGAACGACACCGAGCATGATCACGGTTCCTTTCTTCAAGCCGTCACTTCCTTTATATATGAAATCTCATTAATCGCTGTTATCTCCGTTTACGCTTAAAATCCGCTTTTCTTGCCAAAATATTCTACTTTCTTAATACTGCCACAAAGTCACAAATCAAAGCAATGCCCGTTCTATTAAATTTGACATAAGGCGACATTAAGAAAAGCCGCGATCACGGTTTCCCGTCCTGCACGGCTTTCGTCCGAAACGCTTTCTATAACGCGGCATCCGACTCCTTTAAAAAGAAGCATAAACCCGCTCTTACGAGATAGGAATGTACCTGCCTGCCGGTTTCCCGCAAAAAAGAAGACCCTCCCTGGATGGGACGGGTCTTCCGGCTGCTCCCTTGCGGCCTGGCCTGGCGATTCCAGATTCCGGCTTTAGAACGGATTCATGACGTGGAAAAAGACGTTTGGCGACGCCATCCGGTAGTAGAAGCTGCACCAGCCGACGCCTTTGTTCGTGAACCGGTTCGACGTGCTGTACAGGAGACGCTCCTGCTCCAGTTCCTCGATCCGGCCGATCCGGCCAGCGGCATAGTCCAGAAGCCGGACGGAAGCGGTGTCCAGACGGCTCATCACCCCGCCGTACCGGATGTCGATGATTTCCCATCCGAACGGCTTGAACATGCTCAGCCACTGGGTTCTGTGAGCCGCCCGCAGGGCGCGTACCGCTTCCGCAATCTCCGGAAGCACGTCTTCCGCGATACGCTTCAGCGTATCTTTATCGCCCGCATCGTACGCGCGCTTAAGCTCGATGCCGATCTCGCTCTTACGCTTCAGCACGCCGGCCAGTTTCTCCGGCACGTCGAAGATGTAGTCGAGCTCCGCGGCCGGGTCGCGCCTGCTGCGGATGTCCTGCTCCACCTTCGCGTAGTGGGCGGACATCTCCAGCCCCTCGATCTGCTTGTCGAACAAACCGAGCAGCACGTCCTGGTACAGCAGGAACTTCGAAGGGTTGCTCTGCTTGCGGTTGTCGGGCTCCGAGCCGGGCGTTTCGTCCAGATATTTCATCTGAAGGTAGGCTTCCGCCTCAAGGCCGGTGCAAAACTTCACGCGCTCGGCGAGCACCGCCCAGTCCGGGGAGCCCTCCGTATACGCGTGTTCCGCGTAGAACTGCAGGCCGAGCAGCGCGATGTACGGGTTGCTCTCCATTCCGTCGTCGCCCCACATGGTGGCGTAGGCTTCGCGGATGCCGTGCTTCTTGTTCACCCGCAGCGCGGCGTCGGTCGCCTTCAGCGACAAGCCGTAGTTCACGCCGAACGTATTGAACACCCAGACGCCGCCGGCGTATACGAGATTGCAGCCTAGCGGGGCATGCTGGGCAATCTGGTTTTCGTAGTCTTCTTCTTCGGTATGGACGTAATCCCAGTACACCAGATCGACGTCTTTAGGAATACGGGCGGCCATTTCAGCCGGAATTTGCGTCTCCTTGTTGTAGTGCTCGCTGCCCGTGCCGGAAGCCAGCTTGAGGAACATATCGCTCCACATCATGGCTTTCAGTCCACGGCGCCGCGTAATGTCCAGCACCTTATCCAGGTGCGTGATCATAATGTCAAAACGGCTCGTAAACCCGTTGTTGTCCAAATATTTGCCGCGGCCCAACTCTTCCGCCTCGTCCATGCCGATGTGGATTTTACGGCTGCGGAACGGCGCGCTGGCCGCGTCGATCATCTTCTCGACGAGCTCGTCCGTTTTGTAGTAGCCGACCAGCAGGGCGCCCTTCGTGTCTTTGTATTCCTTGACGGGCTCCCACTTCAGGAATTCTTCCAGGTGGGCAAGCGTCTGGATGCTCGGAAACGCTTCGATTCCGAACTGATCCGCATAATCGTCGATCTCTTTCAATTCCGCCTGCGTGTAGCGCCCGCGCATATAGCCGAAATAAGGCTGTCCTTCGATCTCATACGTGTCCTCAAGATACAGCATGACCGTATTCATGCCCATCAGTGCCATTTTACGGATCATGAATTTAAAGCTTTCGAGCGTCAGTACTCCGTTGCGGGACAAGTCGAACATAGGCCCGACTACGTCCAGGTGCTGCTTCTCCCGGATGTTGAACGTCTCTCCGCCGCCTCCGTGCTGCACAAGAAGGCCGAGCGCGCGGTAAAACTGATGCTTCTGCCCGTAACGGATGTAAGCCGATCCCTGCTCCAGGCCCACTTCCAGATCGCCGGAAGACGGCCCTACGGCAACCTTCAACCCATCTTCAGCTTCCGTGACGGAAAGCTCCTGCAGCAATACCTGAAGACCAGGCTGCAGACCTGTCAAATCTCCTTCGAAACGCAACTTCATTAGCGGTTTCCTCCCCAATTGTTTTCTTTTCCCGGCTTGGCCGGTCTCTTTTTGTATAGGCGTAAAGACCGAATCTTACGATGACTGAAAGCTCTTTACACCGTTTCATCGAGTCAAAAGCTTCATGAACTCCGAAAAAAGTGTGGCTCCGGACTGACAGGGTAATTTCCTTCCGCGGAGACTCTCCCTAAAAGGATACGTCTTTGCAGTGTGGACGCGTGTAACCGTTTTTTTACCCAGATACTACGTTCTACAGGCCGCCGGATTGTCCTTCTCGCAACCGTATTCAAATAATTGATTAGGTTAAAAGAAAATGTTTTCAAGGCGGCACAAAAACATCCAGGTACGCGAATGCCGGAATGCTTCGGCCTGCGGCTTGCTAGTATCCGCATCTAGTATTTATCGGTTACCACACCAAGAGAAGACGCTTTAATATAGGACCGGTTCCGAAGAACCTTTAAAGTCTCCACGTCTCCTGTCACCACAACTCCTAAAATACGGATATCGTCCTTGCTCAGTATTTTGTCCGAACCGGCCATTATATCGTAAGTGGACTGCATTCTGGCATTCTTTAAGGCCGGAATAAAAAATTGTTCAGGGTCGGGGAGCTGCTCCCCGTAATGATTAACCGCATGGAAGCCGATCGCGTTATCCTCGTAAATAGGAGATGGAAAGTTCTCATTAACAACGTCCTCTCCATTTTTCCCCTTCTCTGTGTACCGCTGATAAGTATTCGCTTTTCTGGCCTCTTCCTTCTCGGAATTTGCCCAATACCAGACAGGATTAGGCCCTGAGGACATCATCGTTCGAACTTCGTTCAAGGAATAGGATTTATCAAACGACAGCGCCATCTCCACATATTTGTCCTTCCCTATCTGATCCAGAAGTTTGAGGTCATCCATGTAATGATTGTTGTAATCCACGGCAGGATCATAAAATTCCATTTGTTTTAATCCCGCATGGTTATATCTGGGCAGATAATTTTCTTGCTCTTGAGTCATTGCAGTGTACTCTAACGAATTGCCTCCTCCCGAAGAAAATTTTTCTCCCGCTATTTCTCCCGACGTATCGCCGGGCGTCTGCATGCCGTACATATATCGCCAAGTACCGGTGAGCACCCTTTTGCCGTTTACGTATTTGAAGGTATAAAATTCCATTTCCCCGTTAAATACTCCATTCTGCCATCTGAATGAATCCATAAACTGGTTTGCCCCTTTGACCAGATAGCGTGCCTTTAATTGATCAAGCAGCTTTCGGCCGTTCCTATCGACCTGCTCTTTAGCGTACGGGACGACAAAAAATACCGTAGAAACCATTAGGACAAGAGCTGTACAAAAACTGACGAGAACAGTCCTCAGCAAGGTCCGTTTTCTTGCTTTCCTTAAAGTCTGTTTAAATCCTTCACTTAATCGCTTTTCAACCGAAGTCTCGTTTTCATCTTTCTCCGTCGTATTCATGGTTCAGCTCCCATTTTTCTTTAAATTGATTTCTGGCTCTATACATGTAGGTTCTTACCTGGTGCTCGGATAAAAACAAAAGTTCGGAAATCTCCCGGTACGTCAGATCCATTCCATATTTCATAACGAGGAGAGTTCGGTGCGTCTCTTTGAGGGAATCTAAAATGCTTATAATTTCCTGCCGGTGTTCATTCCGCAGAATATGCTGCTCCACCTTCTCCTCTCCTGCCAAACACTCGGTAAACTGCTGTGCAGCAAAGGTCATATGCCGCTTATTTTTGGTATGCAAAGTATAGTAGCTGTTAACGGCCACGCGGTATAACCAAGCCGTCATCTGCTCTTCCGGAATGGAATCGATATAGGTAAAAGCTTTGAGCACCGTATCTTGCAAAATATCTTCCGCATCCTCCTTTCGCGCGCCCATTTTCATTAAAATCCTTAAAATCACTCTTCCTTTGACGTAAAACAGTTGTGCCAATTCATCTTCCATAGTTCACCTGCCCTACCAGAAAAACCAATTAAATTTTCATTTATTAAACTATCGAAATGAAGAAAAGTATACAAATCGCAAAAATATTTAGCGGACAATTTGCCATCTTTCTGACACACAACGCTTTTAAACTGGGAGTTTAGAAAATGGCAGGACCTTTATAAAACAAAGGCTGCCCCGATAGGTCCGACGACCACGGGGCAGCTCTTTTTTATGCAAACATGAGACCTGAACGGTGTACACAGAAGTCTGTTTTTATGGAGCCGTAATTTTTAAAACAGGCCGGCTGGGGGCGGCTGCATTTTCCTTGCTCGCATAGCTGGCGTACGTATCCGAGCCGTTGGTGAGAGAACGGATTTCTACGGCAATCCTCTTGTCCGCAGAAGCCAGGGCACGCTGCACCGCCTCCGATACGTCGATCATGACGGGGCTGCCGGCGGCAGGCACTTTCCACTCGGCAAGAGGCAGGCCCGGAACAGGTTTAGCGCTCCAGGTTAACGCTCTCTCGTCCCACTGCGCGGAAACGAGTCTCGCCTGATGGGTGACGGCCTTGGCCGGAGAGTCGATCGGCGTCAGGACAATCGCTGCGCGGCCGGCTGTGCCCGTATAAGACGAAAGGTCGAACTGCACGAGCGCGCTGCGGTTGTAGCTCACCGCTTCGTTCTTCACTTCCATGAAGCCGGCGGTTCCGTAGTTCGTGCCGGCATAGCTGCCGTCCCTTACAGTCGCGTCCCCTTTGGACGGAAGCAGGGTGGCGGCGGCGTTAGAGAACTTCGCGTGGAACGTCCTGCCGTAGGAACCGCTTACGTCCACCGAGAGCTTCAGCGTCGGGCTGAACTGGGTGACCTGAATCCCCGGATCCAGGAAGACCGCGCTGCTGTAGCTGCGGTTGATTTCGACCTGGATCGTGCCGCTGTTCTGCTGGGTCGGGTCGGACACGGAGACGTCCAGTCCGTCTGCGCTTTCTTTGACCAGAACAGATGCCTTTTTATCCACGGTCAGGAAATCCGCCCCGTCCGCTTTGACCGTCTTGACACCGTCCTGCCAGAAATTCGCGGCGATCAGGTTCAAGGTTTTCTCTTTGACGGCTTGGGCCGCCGTCGTGTTTTCCAGAATCGCAATATCCGGATTGGCGGCATAGCTCTGCACCTGCGCCCGGCTGCGGTTCGGCAGCGTGACATAGCTGTAGGAAGCGTTCGACGGATTTACGCCGTGATCCAGCCAGAGTGCCAGGTAATTGGCGCTTTTTATTTCCTTGTAGCCGTTCAAGACCAGCTTGGGACGGTAGCTTGAATTCGGATTCTCGCGGCTTGCGTAGGCAACCGTTCCGTCCGGATCCGCAGGCGACGAGGCATAGATGCGCAGGGAGAACACCTTCTGGTTGTTCGCCAGGGCATTCTGCAGCGCCTGGGACACGTCGATCGTGACGGGAGTTCCCGCCTGCATGCCCGACCACTGCTGGACCGGACTAAGCGGATTCGAGGCCGGTTTGTTCGTCCAGAGCAGGCCGGTTTCCGTCCAGGAGTTGTCGGGAACCCATTCCGCCGTATGCTGGACCGCTTTAGCCGTAGGTCCGATCAAAGTAGGGACAAGCGTAACTTTCGCGCTGTCGAACCGGACCTGCCCGGGCACGAAATTCGTTAAATCGAATTTCAGATATGTTTCTCTGGCGTAGCCGTTGGCGTCGTTTTTGACAACCAGCGTCGGCTCTGCGCCATGGTTCCCTTCATTGGAACGGACATAGGAATCTTCCGTTCCCATTACGTTATATACGCCGGGCGTCGCCTCGTTAATCTCGTTCCAGGAGCCGGCTCTTGTTTCCCGGGAAGCCTTCAAAGCGGCCGATCCCGGGAAAAAGTACCCTACACTGGACGATTCCCCGCCCGTATTGCCCTGCAAATACGCCCAGTTCGTTCCGGGCAGGGACGCCGACCAGCCGGAAGCCGCAGGCTGCGCCGTTCCGTTCACGCTGAACTCGTTGCCGCCCGTAATCCGGCGGTTCTCCACGATGGTCTCCACCTTGCGGGGAGAACCGTCCCATCCGCTGCCGGTCTGGCCGGAATTCGTGATGCCCGCTCCGAGCGATACGATCTCGTTATCGAACATGAACCACGATTTCTTCGCCGTCAGATTGGACGGATTCAGAATGGCTCCTCCGCTGCCGATATCGCCCGGCGACTTCAGGTCCATTCCGGCTGCGCCGTAGGTTCCCAGCAGCTCCGCTCCGCCCGTCCACCGGTTCGGGCTCAGGTAGCTTGTCCAGTTGCTGCTGTTCGTACGGGTCTGCGTATCGACAGTGGTGCCCGGGAGCCGGTAACGGTTTACCGTCGGCCAGAAGTTGTCGTACTGGCCGCTGTCCGCGTTGTACAGATAGGTCATACCGTCCCCGGTATACCAGCCCTGTACATTGTTTTTATTGCCGGATTCGTATTTATCGACCCGGTTGGACGACAGGCTGAGCCCGAAACCGAAGCCCGGGCGCAGATGCACGGCACGGTCCTGATTCGCGTAGATCGAGGTTCCCGTCTTCTCCCCTCTGGACGGAACCGCCGAATTTACGATCTGCTTGAGCTGAAAATACTGGTACATCGAGGAAGAATCCAGAATCTGATTGGAGGTATCCTTGCTTAACCAGTATTTCAGCATGCCCTGAATGGCCTGGTTCGGGTTGTCCGGGTACTTCTCCCCCATCTGTTCATTCGTGGACGGAGCCGTGAGCAGGAGGTAACCGATGGAGGCGATGAGCCCTTTGCCGGTCAGGACCGGGCCGCTATCCGCATTTCCCAGCGCCGGCCCGTAGGCAATATTTCTGCCCCTTACCATGTCCATTACATTGCCGTCGTAAATAAACGGCTCCACGGAATCGAACACCCACTTGTAGGCGTTCCATTTGCCCGCATCGGTCACGTCCCATTGGGTACCCTGCAGCGTGTAAAGCAGGATTCCGATATCGTTAAGCAGAGTGGTTCCATAACCTCCGATATAGGGCATCGCCGCATGCTGGATAAAGGACCCGTCCTGATAAAAACCGTCGCGGGCCGGGGTATTCGGAGCCGAAGCCGGATTCACGTACGCAAAGACGCTGCCGAGCGCGTCCCTCGCGTTCGTTATTTTCGCGGCATCCTTCACCAGAATGCCCCGGTAAGCGACCGAAATGGCCTGGTCGAGCAGATTGGCGCCGGTCATAACCGGGCTGCCGCTCACTGTCCTTGCCGCCGAATCAGGAATAAACCGGTTCACCGCGTTCATATAATTCGTTAGCTGGGTGGTGCTTAAATCGTCCCGCATCAGAATGCCGATCTTGGTCAGCGCCTGGGGCACGCCGATCTGCCAGTGGTACCAGTTGCCGTAAGGAGCCACGCTCGTGTTGTATTTCTGGGTATAAAGCCAGTCGAGAGCGCTCAGCACATCGCTTTTCAGAGCCGCATTTCCGTAAAAGGAGGAACCCGGCGTGTAATATGCCGTGATCATGGAAAGCAGGCGATTATAGGAATTAGTGATATCGCCCGATTTTGTATAGCTGTCCGTGCTGGTAAAAGGGAGGTCGACCCACAAATAGGTCCGGTCCGCCCCCCGGTTCAGGATATCCCACATTCCTTTGCCACTTGAGCAGGGGGCCGAGGCCGACGCACAGGAAGAAACGGCGCTGTCCATTTTGGCAAGCTTGCCCTGCAGCAGGGGGTCGGAAACAGGAAGGGAGTATTGATCGTCCCCCAGAATCAAATGCAGCAGCTTTATACGCATGCCGTCATAGGGGTCTTCCGCCCGGGCCGGTCGCGTTCCCGCGCCGAGCAAGGTAAATACAAGGGAAAAACAGAGGATCACGGCAAGATAAGATGTTTTTGTCAGACGGTACAATGGGCATACCTCCTCCATTTTATCGAAAGTAGTATGAAAGCGTTATCTTTTCCATCATACGGGATTATAACCCCCTCCACGTGCAAGATTTTTACTTTTATTAGTCTGATTTTGACTTCCATAATTTACATTTTTGACTTTAATAGCATTTTTCTAGTAATCTGGTAGAGTGCCCTCTTGCACCCCTCACGTCATTATAAGCATTCTTTGCCCTGCGAGATTGTAACTTATGACACCTGGGTATTATATCTTGTGGGAAAATCTTACTTGGCTCCGCCCAGAAAGAGAATCGTTTAAACAGGGGAGATTGGTATATGCCGGCTATCGACAAGCAGAAAATCGTAGAAAGTGTACCCCAAAAGGGGTTTTTCGGACATCCCAAGGGGCTGTTCACCTTATTTTTTACAGAGTTTTGGGAACGGTTTTCCTATTACGGAATGAAAGCTATCCTTGTTTTCTACATGTATTACGAAGTGACCCGCGGCGGTCTCGGCTTTCCGGAAGGAACCGCACTGGCCATTGTGTCGATTTACGGTTCCCTCGTGTATATGTCGGGGATTATCGGAGGATGGCTCGCCGACCGGCTGCTCGGTACTTCACGGGCCGTGTTCTACGGCGGGGTTCTGATTATGTTCGGGCATCTCGTGCTGGCCGTGCCGGGGAACATCGCCCTCTTCTTCGTCTCAATGGTGCTGATCGTGCTCGGCACCGGGCTGCTCAAGCCTAACGTATCCAGTATCGTAGGTGAAATCTACAGCGAACAGGATACCCGCCGCGATTCCGGTTTCAGTATTTTCTATATGGGAATTAATCTGGGCGGCTTCATCTCTCCGCTTATCGTAGGAACGGTGGGGATGAAAAACTTCCACCTCGGCTTCGGCCTGGCGGCTATCGGGATGTTCCTCGGGCTGGTCTTGTTCGTTCTGACCAAGAAAAAGAACCTCGGGCTTGCCGGAACCGTTGTGGCCAACCCGATGTCGCCGGCCGAGAAGAAGAAAGTCTTCACGATTATGGGAATAGGAATCGTCGTAGCGGCCATCCTGGTTGCCATCGCCATTCCGGCGGGACTGCTGACCTTCTCCACGTTTATCAAGCTGATCGGGGTGCTGGGTCTTCTGATTCCGACGATTTACTTCATCGTCATGTACAGAAGCCCCAAAACCACGGCGGTAGAACGCTCGCGGCTCGTGGCCTATATCCCGCTGTTCATCGCGTCGATCATGTTCTGGGCCATTCAGGAGCAGGGCTCCACGATTCTGGCCAACTACGCGGATAAGCGGACCCAGCTCGACTTCATGGGCCTGAACATTTCGCCGGCCTGGTTCCAGTCGCTTAACCCGCTGTTCATTATCGTTTTCGCGCCCGTCTTCGCGTGGCTGTGGATGCGGCTCGGCGACCGCCAGCCGACGATTCCGAAGAAGTTCTCGCTCGGCCTGCTGTTCGCCGGCTTGTCCTTCCTCGTCATCCTGCTGCCGGCCTATTTCGGCGGTGACGCTCTGGTGAATCCGCTGTGGCTGGTGCTCAGCTACTTCATCGTCGTAGTCGGCGAACTGTGCTTGTCGCCGGTCGGCCTGTCCGCTACGACGAAGCTTGCGCCCGCGGCCTTTACGGCCCAGACGATGAGCTTGTGGTTCCTGTCCAACGCGGCGGCGCAGGCGATCAATGCGCAGATCGTCAAGTTCTACACGCCCGAGACGGAGATGCTTTATTTCGGCGTCATCGGCGGAGCCGCCATTGTGCTCAGCCTGCTGCTCTACGTGCTGTCTCCGAAAATTCAAGGCTACATGAAGGGTGTAAAATAAGATTCTACGGCGAACCTCCGGTCTCGAATCGGAGGTTTTTTTATGTTTCCGGCGTTTATAGGCGACAGGTTCAACATGTTTTTGCTTCCACCCTCTGGACGCATATCCCCCCTTTAAGGATTTTCTCCTGCCCTTTAACATAACTTTATTACTATTGACAATAAATCCCTGCTGAATTACGCTATTTCTAGAAATACTAAAATACGATGACTTCTTGAAAGCGGGTTTTTCGCAGTGACCGATGATTGTGCGGTTAAAGTCTACAAAGCGCTCGGTGAAATCACGCGTCTGCAGATCGTCAGAGTGTTGGTGATGCAGCGGGAGCTGGCCTGCCTGGAGATGGCCCGGCAGTTAAAGATTACAGCCGCTTCCACTTTAACGCATCACTTGAAGCCGCTGCTCGAGTGTGGAGTGATTGCCGTCCGTAAGGAGGGAACGTTCCGTTACTACCACGTACAGAGGCACGTTCTTGAACGGTACGCGCCTTATTTGCTCCACGAGTAAACCATTTTACTTTTTATTTCGGTATTTGCAGAAATATGAAATTAATAAAAACGGAGGAGATTTAGGATGGCTGAGGACAAAGGAGTCTTTGAAGCAACCGGCATAAGCACTTGGGAGAAACTGCAGAACGGTCCGGAGAGCAAGCTTTTCGAACCGGTGAAAATAGGAGCCTGGAGCCTCCAAACCCGTACGGCCATGGCCCCGATGACCCGCTGTTTCGCGGACGACCGGACTGGCGTCGTCGGCGATGACGTAGCCGAATATTACCGGAAGCGGGCTGCGGACGGGGTCGGCCTGATCATTTCCGAAGGCATTGTGATCAGCCCCCGCGGCAAAGGAAATCCAGGGGTACCCGGCCTTTACACCCGGGAGCAGATCGAAGGGTGGAAGAAAGTAACCGAGGGCGTACATGCGGAAGGCGGCACGATTATCGCCCAGATCTGGCACGTGGGCCGCTTGTCTCACCAAGAGATTACCGGCGATTTGCCGCCGCAAGCCCCGTCCGCCATTCGGGCGGAAGGAAATGTGGCCCGGCTGCGCAAGCCTTATGACACTCCCGAGGAAATGACCCTTACGGACATTCAGGAACTGGTAGGCCAATTCGCGCAGGCGGCCCGAAACGCGATTGAAGCCGGCTTCGATGGCGTCGAAATCCACGGTGCGCACGGATATCTGATCGACCAGTTCAACTCGGATACAAGCAACCGCCGGACAGACCGGTACGGCGGTGACCTTGCACAGCGGTTAACGCTGACGAAAGAAGTACTGAAGGCGGTTATCGATGCGATCGGGCCCGAGAGAACGCTGATCCGCTTTTCCGCCCACAAAGTCGACGATCCGACTTATATGTGGCCGGACCCGGACAGCGCCATCCGCACATTCACAGAGGCCTTCCGGGAAGCGGGCGCTACCATGATCCATCCTTCCACCATGCAGTTCACCCGGTTGCTTGCCGACGGGAAAACGATGCATCAGCTCGTGCGCAAATACTGGGACGGAATCATCGTGGGAGTCGGAACGCTGGACCCCCAAACCGCGGAACAGGCTTTAGCCGAGGGAACGATTGACCTGGCCGCTTTCGGCCGGCCGCTCCTTTCCAATCCGGACTTTATTCACCGCCTGAAGAACGGACAGCCGCTGGAGGAATACGATGCGAAGCGGCACCTGGGCGTTTTAGCATAAAACAAGAACTGACCGCCGCTCTCAAATCACAGCTTTGGCTGCCCATACAAAACAAGCTGACGCCGCTAATTCAGCAGTGTCAGCTTGTTTATTTTAGTCTCAACCTCGGCGGCAAGCGCCCATAGGGTCCTGCCGAGCCGTCATGTCAGCGCCCGCCGCATGGCCCCGGCACGGCGCTGTCGTGCGGCTGTTAGGCCTGCATCCCTTGAGCCTGGGCCACAAATGCTTTGAAATCCGGGACGGTCGGATTCGCCAAATAGTGCCCGCCTTCGACCTGAATCGTCTGGCCGGTGATAAACTTCGACTCGTCCGAGGCCAGGAACAGCACGGTGTAGCCGATATCGTCCGCTTCGCCGTGGTACGGCAGAGCGTTGTACTTGGCGAAAATGTCCAGCACCGGCTGCGGCATGTTGTTTTTCGCGGCAGGCGTCAGAATCAGCCCCGGCGCGACTCCGTTGCAGCGGATGTTGTCCTTGCCGTACTGAGTCGCGATATACCGGGTCAGGTTTACGACGGCGGCCTTGGAGGCACCGTACGCGGAGCGTGTGGCGTCCGAGGCGAAAGCCGCCATCGAGGCCGTATTGATGATCGAGCCGCCGCCGGCTTTGATCATATGCGGAATCGCGAACCGGCTGCCCAGCAGGACGCTTTTCGTATTGACGTTCATGAGACGGTCCCACTCTTCGAGATCCATGTTCACGACGTCGACATCTTTCTTTAAATTAGTCAAGCCCACGTTGTTAAAAAGAACGTTCAGGGCGCCGTATTGTTCCACGGTAAAATCAACGGCTTCGCGGATCGATTGTTCGCTGGAAGCATCCAGGAATATGCCCTCCGCTTCCCCGCCTGCGCTTTTGATCGTTTCGGCCGCTTCTTTCGCGCCTTCGACGTTAAAATCTCCGATGACGACTTTAGCCCCTTCTTTGGCAAGCAGTGCCGCTGCGGATAACCCGATGCCGGATGCCCCGCCTGTTACTAAAGCTACTTTACCTTGTACTCTTCCCATCATGTTAGCCTCCTGTATGCCGATTAGTCCTTATCCTTGAAGTTTTTGCAATATTCGTCATGGCTCCCGGCGTGCAACCGAGTTTGCCGGCCAGCACGCTCTGCTTCCGGGGGCCGTTCTGGTTGAGCTCGGCCAGAGCGATAATCGGAGAAATCCCTATGTTAGACTGAAAAGATTTCGTCCAGCGGATGATCGCTTCGTTCGTGAACAGCCATACCTTTGCCGATACCGGAAGCTCCGCCTGTAATAATCGCGACTTTGCCTTGTAATTTTTCAGACATGATAATATTCATCTCACTTGCATATATTTTAACATCTAATAATTTATTAGTAAACATTATCATGTTAAAGCACCTGACGAACGAAACAACCACAGAGGAACGGCGAACCTTATTAACGTAAAAAAGACGCCCGGCATAAATGCCTGACGCCCTACTAGAATGCTCAACATAATTGGATTTAACAAGGTTTCGGAGCCTGCCGGACCGTTTTACGTACGGGTTTTATTCCTTCCGGCCGCAGCCGGATCCTCCCAGCACTCGAGGTCTTCCAGACCCGGCACACTGTTTCTCGTGAAAACGGGATCCTTGCCCGCTTTTTTCTGTTTCACGTAGTCGTATAATACCGCAAAGGCGATCTTGGATAACCAGGTGATCGCAATCAGGTTCACCACCACCATCAGACCCATAAACAAGTCGGCCAGATCCCAGACCAGCTGGACCTTGGCGACGGAGCCGAAAATAACCATGGCCAGAACGGCGATCCGGTAAAGCCGGACCCAAGCTTTATTGGAATGGAGGAATTCGATGTTCGTTTCCCCATAGTAGTAGTTACCCAGCAGCGTGCTGAACGCGAAAAGAAACACCATAATCGCGAGGAAGCCGGACGCCCACGACCCGATATGCACGCTCAAGGCGGCCTGCGTAAGCTCGATGCCGTTGAGGCTCGGATCGGTATATGCTCCGGAGAGCAGCACGATAAAGGCCGTGCTCGTACAAATGATCAGCGTATCGGTCAACACGCCGAAAGCCTGGATCAGCCCCTGCTTCGCCGGGTGGGACGTGGTGGCCGTTGCCGCGGCGTTCGGCGCGCTGCCCATCCCCGCTTCGTTGGAGAACAGGCCGCGCTTCACTCCCTGGAGCAGCGCCGCTCCCAGCGAACCGCCCGCAATTTGCTCGATTCCGAAGGCGTTTTTGACGATCAGAGCCAGGACCTCGGGCATTTTCGTTATATTCATCAGTACGATGAACACGGCGATCCCGATATACAATACCGCCAGCACAATAACAATGTACTCGGACATTTTCGCAATCCGTTTGACCCCGCCGAAAATAATCGCTCCGAAAATCAGCGTCATGATGATGCCGACCGTCAGACGGTCCGTACCGAAAGAATTTTCGAATGCGACCGTAATCGTATTGGACTGTACCGCATTAAACACCAGACCGAAAGAAATCGTAATCAGGACGGCGAACAACGCTCCCATCCACCGCTTCTTCAAGCCCGTTTGCATATAATAAGCCGGTCCTCCGCGGAAGCCGTTCTTATCTTTGATTTTATAAACCTGCGCCAGGGTGCTTTCGACGAAACTGGAAGCCGAACCGATAAGCGCGATAATCCACATCCAGAATACGGCGCCGGGTCCCCCCAAAGCGACGGCGATAGCCACCCCGGTAATATTCCCGGTTCCTACGCGTGCCGCCATACTGATACAGAACGCCTGGAAAGGCGAGATGTTGTCGCCCGAGCCGCTTTTGGACTCGAACAGCACCCGCAGCATTTCCCGGATCATGCGGAACTGCATGAATTTCGATCTATACGTAAAATAAAGACCGATGCCGATTAACAGGACAATCAACAGTTTGGACCATAGAAGGTCGTTCAGCAGATTAATCATACTTTGTAAAAAATCAATCATGGTGTACCTCGCTTGTCGGTTATTTTTTTGCACAGTATGATAAAAAACTTTTTAAGTATACCAAGTTTTCGCCCGTTGAGGTAGGATCTTAGCGCCTGTTTCAGATTTTGGAAATTGTCGGCGTCATGTCGCGGGAGTAGGGGCAAAAAGGCGTTATTTGCTTGAACAGGGGGGGATCCGACTGATCCAGTAGCTGCGGCCGCGAGTAGACGTCCATCTTCGCTTCCGCCGCTTCGGCGGCCAGAAAAAGCGTAAACAGCAGCCAGGTCAACACCATTTTTCTCATAAAAACCTCCGGTATCCGAATGTGATTGGGGTGTCCGTATTATTCCCTTCTCTGCAAAAAAAAGCAGCCTGCGCGAGTGCAGAGCTGCTTGGATTTTACCGGATTCCGGTGGAATTACATTCCGGTTATAAGGGTTTGCCCCAGAGAACGGTTACGTCCACCGTGACTTCATCTATTGCCATGGCCGAAGCTTCCCGCAGCCGTTCATCCCGGGCTCCCCAGGCTAAAGGGGTCATGCTCAGCAGAGGCTCCAGCAGTTCGGAGCCAAACCGCCAGGAATACCGGAGGCGCCGGCTGTCCAGTATCCTGAAGCGATCCCGGAACCGTTCAACGGCGGGACCGCTCGTGAAAAACTCCCGGTCCGTGCCGGCGTATAACATTTGGCGGATTTCACACAGATAGTTTTCTTCCGGGATGACCTTGATCAGCAGCCCGTCTTCGTCCAGCAGCCTGCCGAACTCCGCGTAGTTAGAAGGCGACAGGATGTTCAGAAGGACGTCGAATCCCGACTCCTTAAACGGCGCGTTCGCAAGGTCTGCGGCGCACCACAGCGCACCCGCGTCTCCTTTGGACGCCAGCCGGACCCCCTCCTTCGCCAGATCCATGCCGACCGCCAATAAATCGGCGCCCGTCCGGCCGCTCAACTGCCTTCTTATGCCGGATAAAAGGGAACCCTCCCCGCAGCCGGCATCCAGTATGCGGATTTTGCGGAGCCGTTTATCCGGTAACACGGCCTCCGTTATCCGTTCGCCGATATAATCGCGTACCGGATCGAAAAGCCCGTTTTCGCTGACGGTTTTCCGGGCCGCGAAAAGATTTTTGCCGTATTTGGTCTTAACGGCTTGCGGCAGCAGATTCAGGTACCCTTCTCTCGCGAGATCGAAATTGTGCCCCCGGCTGCAGCGCAGGCTTTTTCCCTCTATTATCGTCATCTGCCCGCCGCAGAGCGGACAACCGAATATCGTTTCATGGGCTGCCAAAAGCTGAGCAGCCTCGTTTCTGTTTCTTTGAGTGGACATGCCAAAAACACCCCGTTCATTCGAATAGTTGAATGAAAAAGGCACAGATAAACAAACCCTGGACCGTTCGCAAAAAACGGGAGAGTTTGGCTTAGCTGTACCTTTCATTAACGATAGCGAATGAATTGGATAATCATGGTCCGCAGTTCTCCTTGCCGATTATATGGAAGAAGCGCGAGGCCCCTTCTCTTTCGATTATAGCAGATTATCTTTGACAGCAGATGGTTTAGGAACTATACTAATTTTATGGAAAAGAATAGAACTTCTCAGACTACCAACAGAACGGGCGACAATAGCGGCGGCCGCAGCCTCGGCCGTCTGATCCTGCAGCTCCGCCGGCTTGAACGGCGGCCTCAGACTTTCGGAAGCGCAGGGCCGCTCACTCCCAGCGAAATCCACACGATCGAGGCGATCGGAACCGAGGGCGGCATTCTTATGAGCGAACTGGCCGGGAGGCTTGAAATTACAAAGGGAGCGGTGACTCAGCTTATTGTGCGTCTGGAGGCCAAGGACCTGGTGGTGCGTTCACCGCATCCGGAAGATTCCCGGGGAACGCTGATTTCGCTTACCGGCAAAGGAAAGGAAGCCCACGCGGCCCATGAAGAGGTACACCGCGCCTTCTACAATCAGCTCCAGGAGCAGCTGTCCGAGCAGGAAATTGAAGTGTTCGATACCTGTATCGAGAAATTGATCACTTTTTTAAAAAAATAAAAATGTAAAGAATCTTCAGGACGGAGCATTATTTTTTTGTCCAATTAGTTTAGTAACTATACCAATCGTCGGAGGTGACCGATTGTGCAAACAGTAAGAACACGGACTAAGGAACTGCGTCCTTCGCTCATGGTAACGGCTATTTGCTTGGGCGCTTTTATTTCTCATTTTACGGCCGGGATCGTGAATGTCTCTCTGCCCCAATTCGCCGCTATCTTCGGCACTACGCTCGGTACGGCCCAGTGGATCACAACCGGATATCTGCTCGTTATCGCCTCTTTGCTGCCTGTGATGGGCAAGCTTGGAGACCGCTACGGCTTCCGCCTCATCCATAACCTCGGGTATATCCTGTTCGGCATCAGCTCGGTACTGGTGGCCTTCTCACCAAACATAGGGGCGCTGCTCGGTTTCAGAATCGTGCAGGCTGTCGGCGCGGCCATGTTTCAGGCGACCAATATGGCCCTGATCACCCGGCACCTGCCCAAGGAAAACAGGGGGCGTGCGCTGGGCACGGTCAATACCGCCGTCGCCCTCGGCGCCATGAGCGGACCTATCGCCGGCGGGATGGTTGCGGAGTGGCTCAATTGGCACTGGCTGTTCCTGATCCACGTGCCCGTGGCGGTTATCGCTACCCTGCTGGCTTTCCGCTACATTCCGTCCGCTCCCGCCAAGGAAAAGCAGCCGTCCGCTCCTTTCGACACGATGGGAGGCTTGATGTTCATGGCGATCATCAGCTCCGTCATTTGGACGATATCCGGCGGCTCCTCACGGGGATGGCTGTCTCCGGTAACGGCGGCCGTGCTGACTTCGGCGGCGCTACTGCTGGCCGTCTTCCTGATATGGGAGCGGAGGCAGGCGAATCCTTTTATCCCCGTACGGGCTTTCCGGATTCCCGCGTTGTCCGTCGGCCTGATTATCAGCTGCGTGGCATTCGTACTCGCCAACAGCTTCCTGGTGACTCTTCCGTTCTACTTATCCGGCGTATCCGGGATGTCTCCGTCAACCGCCGGAGCGGTCATGACGGCCTATCCGATTCTGCTCGCCGTTACCGGCCCGTTCGCGGGTCACTTGTCCGACCGCTTCGGTTCGGGCCTGCTCGTCCTTCTCGGACTGCTTGCCATGGGCGGCGGTGCGGCTGTATTCTCCCTCGGCCTCGGCGGGCTGCCTATGGCGGGATTGATTGCCCTTCTGGCACTGGTCGGCCTGGGCATGGGCCTGATTACCTCGCCGAACAACAGTACTATTCTCCATCATGCGCCGAAAGAGCACGTAGGTTCTATAGGCGGCATGATCGCGCTGACCCGAAACCTGGGCATGGTCGTCGGAGCCGCTTTGGGGCTCGGAGTCGTCCAAGGGGCGGCTCAATCCGCTTCTTCGGACCCGGACCGGCTTCTCGGCGCGTTGAGTTCGGTTTTTGAAATCAACGTCTGGCTTTGCGCGGGCGCCATAGCCCTCCTGGGCCTCAGCTTTTATCTGGAAAAGCGCCGCCGGGGCAAACTTGAGCTAGCGCGAGGAGTTCATCCGAAAACACACCCTTAGAACCGGCTTTTTACCCGTTCTTCCGTCTGCGCTCCTCTGCTGTTTGTCCCCGTCTCCCGTTCACCGCCGCACCCTCCCTGTATTCAGGTTCCCGATCAAAGAGGAACCTTGCCGCCATTTGCCGGTATGCCTCCGCACGCTGGCGGCTGCCCCGCAGCTCTTCCTTCTCCGCCATCCAGGAGGCCAGGTCGGCAACCTCCATCTCCAGCCAATTCTTCTTCTCGACAAACCACTCATCGTACAGACCCGGCAGCAAAGGGTCCGGCAGCCTGGCGAGCAGGCGGCCGGCCGGTTCATACCGGCGATTTTCGCCGATAGTGCGGATCTCTTCCAGCTCCTTTAAAAAGTCCAGCAAATCGCAACGCAGGAGACAAAGCAGTCTGACATATTCCCGATCGACGGAAACTATGGAAGACTCTCCTTCGAAACTTCGCAGCATATTTTTGAAATGATTCAGATAGACCTTGAGATTCCTCAGAGCCGCTTTGCCGGAAATCTGCGGGAACAGGGCATCGCACAGCTCCTCCCGCGTTGCAGTCGGATGGAAGATCATGTACACCAGCAGACTCTTCGCGTAGCGCCGGTTCCACCCGTCCACCATTTCCCGTCCGTTCAAAAAGACTCGGAAAGACCCGAGCAGATCAATTTTAAGCACCTGGGCAAGCGCCGCCTGCTTCTCTCCTTCGTCCAGGAAAAGCTGAAGCGTATCCCGCAGTTCCCTGACCAGCGGCTCATCCGCTAAAGGCCGGCTGTCTTTTCGATGCAAAAATTGTTCGATCCACAGCGCCGTCGTACCCGGCTGTTCCACAAAGGGCATATTCGCGGCACCGGGCACGATCAGAAAGGACGCGCTGGGCAGAACCCCGACCGCCAGCGAAGCCGCCGTTACATAAAGAGGATCACACTCCCCCGCCAGAACGAGCGTACGGTGTGCGATGAATTTTAATTCCTTCCAGCCGTCTCCCTCCATAAAAAACTCCATAAAGCCGACATACACATCCGGATTCATCCGCCGGTAAGCCTCCCTTACTACCTGAAAGGCGGATGTATGAACAGGAAGCGAAGTTTTAAAGGCAGCCAGTTCAACCGCTAAAGCATCCACCCCCTCTTGTATTAGCCGTTTACGCTCCGTTATCTTTCTTCGGATAAGCGCCGCCGGTATTTTAACAGGAAGTGAAATCAGGACAAGACGGTCCACGCATTCAGGATAGGAACGGCAGAACTGAACCGCAATGCCGGCCCCTATCCCGTGTCCCACAAGATGAGCCGACGTAATTTCAAGCGCTTTCAAAACTCTTCGCAAATCGGCGGTCAAAAAGTCCCAGTCTAAGCTGTTTTCCTTTAACTCCGTGTTGAGTCCGTGTCCTGGAAGGTCATAGAGCACAATGCGGTAATGTCTGGCGAAATAAGGAATCAGCTCGTTCCATATCGTCCGGTCCAAGCCAAGCCCATGCAGGAAAACAAGGGTCTGGCCGTTTCCTTCTTCCGGCGAATATTCGTTATAATAAACGGTTACCCCGTCTTCAAAATGCATCTGCATCTTACTCCCCCAAACGCGTGCCGCAGGTCTTTTTTCCTATTTTAAAGGTCGCGCTCCCTTCCAGGCAACAGAATTTTCCGGTTTTTGTCGAATATTTCCGGTTTTTTGTAACCTTGCTGTAACCCTCACTTTGTTACCATAAAGGAAGTTTTTGTGCCTTTATCTATGCTGTTTACGGGCTGAATAGTATATTTTACGAGAATTATCAGGCGCCAATCGCTGCAAACCGGAGCATTTCAACGAAAAAGGACGACTGCGATGAAAAAGCATACCCGCTTCCAAAAAGCAGCAAGCGTATTGGATGGGTCCTGCTCTTATCGGTTTCCGTGCAGGTCTTAATGCCTATCCAACCGCTTTTTGCCAACGACCGCCAGATCCTGTTCGCCGTGGGCAGCAGGCAAATATCCGTCGACGGGCAGGACCGCGCGCTCTCCGTTCATCCCATTTTGCGGAACAACGTGACGTGCGTGCCGCTGCGCAGCATCGCCGAATCTCTCGGCAGCCATGTCGACTATGAAGACGGATTCATCCGGATCTCCGGCAGACGAACACCTGCGTCAAGCCCCGGCCCGGTCCCGGATGCTCCCATCGACAGGAATAACGCGTTGAAGGAGGGCACGTCTTACCGGGTTTATCAGCATGCCAACTTCTTGGACGGATTCCCTACCCGGCAGGAAACCGTATGCTTTGCGAAGCAGTAGGCGAACGCAACCGTCAAAAACCGCAAGGATGCCGTCGTATGGGACAGCTTCCCGCCTTACCGGGTCTACCAGAGCGAAAACTTTCTGGCCATGAAGATTACATCTACATCCGCGACCCGCATAACAAAACGGGCCGCGTAGCCAAGCAGCCTTTTAAAGAGGCTTGGGAACAAATGGGCCGGCAGGCCGGCAGCCTGCTCCCCGAAGTCTAATCTTTGCTTTTTACCACCTGAATCTATCCAAAGGGAAGTGCCGTGCCATGCCTAAAAAAATGCTTGAAATGCTGCTAGTTGTCTTTGCCCTGGTTTCGTTCCTATTCGCAGCAGCCGCCTATGCGGAAACGACAGATATCGTGAACCCCAATCAGACGTATACCTATGAGCAAATGACAGAAGATATCCGGCAGCTTGCCAAGACTTATCCCGAACTTATCGAATATAAATCCATCGGCAAAACTCGCTACGGACGCGATATCTGGGCCGTCCGGCTTGGAACGGGCGACGCGAAAGTGCTGATTAACGCTTCGCATCATGCCAGGGAATGGATGACCACCAACCTGGTCATGAACATGATCGACCAATATGCCCAGCTTTATGTCCGCAACGGGGCTATGAATGACCGGGCTCTTCAATCCGTTCTGAACAACACGTCCATCTGGTTCGTGCCCATGGTCAACCCGGACGGCGTCACGCTCCAGCAGAAGGGCGTATCCGCTTTTCCGGGCGAAGCCCGCGCAGGCCTTCTAGCTATGAATGAGAAAAGCACCGACTTTTCGCGATGGAAGGCAAATGCGGAGGGCATTGACCTGAACCGCCAATATCCGGCGGAATGGAAAACCATCCGCAATAATTCCGGCCGGCCGTATTACAAGAATTTCAAAGGGGACGAGCCGCTCCAGACAGCGGAAACGAAGGCAATGGTAGCCTTCACCAAAGAAGTCGATCCGGAAATGGAGCTGTCTTACCACTCCTCCGGAGGAATCCTGTACTGGAATTTCCATAACCTGGACAAGAATCTGGAAAGAGATCGTAAAATCATGTCCCAGGTTGCGGCCATGACCGGGTATACACCCGTAAAACCGGAGTCCAACCCGTCAGGCGGAGGCTTTACCGACTGGTTTATCCAATCCCTCGGCCGTCCCGGATTGACGCCTGAAATCGGCAGATATGCCGGGGAAGGAAGCCTGCCCCTGTCGGAATTTCCGCGCATTTGGACCGAAAACAGGGATTTGGGCTTGTTTGCCGCCCAGCAAGGATTCGAGCTTTGGAAGGAGCGGATTCCCGTCGAGTACAAAAGCTTCGATCTTATTCTGACGGAGCCCCTTCCCCTTTATTCGGAGGCGGACAGCCGGAACAAAACCGGCGCTTCCCTGACGGCGCAGCCGTTAAAAGCGGATGCGCGTCTCGGCAACTGGTTCCGCGTCGATACTTGGCTCGGTAAATCGTGGATCCATGTAAACAAGCCCCTTCTGGGGAAAATCGAAGTCAAAGAATCGAAGGTCGAATTGACCGGAAACACCCGTATGTACCGTGAACCCCATCAATCTTCCGGCATTCTGTCGGAGCTTTCCCCCCAGACGGTAGCGGCTTTTGAGCAGATGGAGGACTGGTACCACATCCGTACCTGGTTAGGAGACGCCTGGGTTCAGGTCAAATAGAGACTGGAGCAACTAAACAGGAAGACGAGGCAGGAGCCGTTTACAGCGGCTCCTTTTTTTGTCGTTCATGCCGGTGCTCCGATGCCGAACTAGAAAAGGCCCGTCTTAGCGTCTAAAACCAGCTAACCGGGCCTTTTCTATTTGAGCCTGCGACCGGCAGCCGGACAGGTTTGCGGGTCTGTCCTATGCGGAAGTATTTTCCTTACACTAGCATACAGCCTTTCGGCCCGCTAAACTTTCTCTCCGCCTTCCGCTTCCCACGCGGCAACTTCCTCGCGTACCCGCGGCGCCACTTCGGTCCCCAGCAGCTCGATGGCTCTCATGACTTCGTCGTGAGGCATCGTGCCGACGGGCACGTGCAGCAGAAACCGGGTAATGCCTACGTTCTTGCGGAGATGAACGATCTTGCGTGCGACCGTTTCCGGGTCCCCTACATACAAGGCTCCGTTAAAGCTCCGCGCGGAATCGAAGCTGGATCGGTCGTAAGGCCCCCAGCCCCGCTCCCGTCCCAGCACGTTCATGACGGCCTGCGTGGACGGGAAGAACTTGTCGGCCGCAAGCTCCGTACTCTCGGCGATGAAGCCGTGCGAATGCGAGGCGACCGGCAGCTTAGAGGCGTCATGGCCTGCATGAGCGGCCGCTTTCTTGTACAGCTGCACGAGGGACGCAAACTGCACGGGGCTGCCTCCGATGATGGCCAGCACGAGCGGCAAACCGAGCAGACCCGCGCGGACCACGGACTCCTGGTTGCCACCGCTGCCGATCCAGACCGGCAGCGGATTCTGAACCGGACGCGGATACACGCCCAGGTTGTCGATAGCGGGCCGGTGGCCGCCCTGCCAGGTCACTTTCTCGGACGCCCGGATCTTCAGAAGCAGTTCCAGTTTCTCGTCGAACAGCTCGTTGTAATGGTCCAAATCGTAGCCGAAAAGAGGAAACGATTCGATGAAAGAGCCCCGGCCCGCCATGATTTCCGCACGGCCGCCCGAAATGCCGTCGAGAGTGGCGAAATCTTGGAAAACGCGTACGGGGTCCGCCGAAGAGAGCACCGTGACCGCGCTGGTCAGCCGGATACGGCTCGTCTGCGGCGCAGCCGCGGCGAGTACGATTGCGGGAGAAGACGCCGCATAATCCTTGCGGTGATGCTCCCCTACCCCGTACACGTCCAGCCCTACCCGATCGGCGAGCACAATCTCTTCCACAACCTCACGCAGCCTCTGCGCGTGGCTGATCACCTCGCCGGTATGAACGTCCGGCGTCGTTTCCACAAACGTGCTTATCCCTATCTCCATTTTGCAGCCCTCCTGATTATATGTTCCGTCTGCCCGCAGCTTTGAGAGCGTGCAGGCTTAAATCATCCGCTATATCGTTCACGATGTTGGCTTTATCGGCTGGAGGCGGGCTGTTTATAGACCTCGGCCATGAGTACTTTTTTGTACGGCTGGAATTCTTCCTCGCTCATCGGCTCCGGATAACTCATGATTTGCAGAGCAAGCTCCGGCTGCCCTGCCCTGAGGGGCGGCTGAAAATAGTCAAAGGCGTTCAAATGAAAGCCGAGGCGCTCGTAAAATTCAATTCTCCGTTTGGAATCGGTGTCGTTCGCGGGCTCTACCTCCAGTACGACGGGAGTCGAAGAACCGCTCGTATAAGCCGTCATCAGCTTTTTGCCTATTCCTCCGCCCCGCTGTTTCGGATTGACCGCGATATGTTCCACGAAACGAAACGCTTCGAATTCCCAGACCCCCATAAAGGCCAGGATTTCTCCGTTCTCATTCCGGCTCACGTTAAGCCGGTAAGCGGGATGAGCGAGCAGCGCCCGCTGCCCTTCGCAAGTCCTTATTTCCGTATCGGGAAAAGAAGCCTCCATTAATTCAAATACTTCATCAAACTGTTCCCTGTTCATAAGTCCTCTTCCTTTCGCTGTGTCTCATGTATCTTAAAGTTAAGATTTTATTCTGAAGGTACCGCGCCCGTCTGTCCCGAAGGCCGGCCCGGTTATACGGCGATGCAAAAATAAAGCCCTCCAAGTCAGAGGGCTTCCTGATACAGGCTCGTTTTTGCTCTATTCCGCATTAAATTTTCTTAACGAACTCGGACTTTAATTTCATGGCTCCGAAGCCGTCGATTTTACAATCGATATCATGATCTCCGTCAACGAGACGGATGTTTTTTACCTTGGTGCCTATCTTCAGAACAGAAGAGCTTCCTTTAACTTTCAAGTCTTTGATGACGGAAACAGAATCGCCGTCCTTTAAAACATTGCCGTTGGCGTCTTTAACGACCTTCTCTTCTTCCCCGTTCCCGGATTCGGAATCGGAATTCCATTCATGGGCGCATTCCGGACAAACCAGAAGGTTTCCATCCTCATAGGTATATTCGGAATTGCATGCCGGACAGTTTGGCAGATTCGACATAAGTTCGTGTTCTCCATTCGCTGGTCAGTACCTTCTATCCTTATATTCTGCCACACTCTCATCATCCTGACAAACATTCCGCGGTTCGCCTGCCTTAAAGCGATTCAACCGGAGCCGGGTCTTCGTTGTTTTTTTGAAGTAAAGCAAAATAACCACGGTATACACAGACTTCGTATTTCATTTACTTTTCCCTATGGTTTGTAGTCATATTCCATAAAAAGGGCGAGATAACGGCAGCCGTTAACCGGAACGACAAGCATCAGCGGACAAGGCGCAAGAAAAAGAAGCCCCGCTCGAACCGGATTCGGCGGGGCTTCTCGTAAATCCGGAAGTCAGTTACGGCCGGGCCGCCTTCAGGCGCTTGCCGGGCTAACACGGCCCCCTGCTGAATTGGATCAAGTTTCGCTTATTGGACCGGATTCGGATTCGCGTCCTATTTGGCGATGCCGAACTGGTCGTACAGAGCGGTCGTGCCCGTTTCCGTGGTCGTATAAACCTGGAACGTGATTTTATCGTTTGCCACGGTAATCCCCGTAAACATTTCCTTGCCCGGCTGGCCGTATTTAAACGCATACGGGAACGGCCCGGACTTCGGCGTGTACCTTTTATCTCCGGCGGCGTTGCTGACCAGATAAAGGGTTCCCTTCGGATTAATCAGGTTCCCGTCTTTGTCCACCGCCGTGTCCTTCTGAGGCACGTTATTGTACATCGGATAGGTGCGCGTATACGTATGATCGTGACCGCTCAGCACGACGTCAACGCCGATTTCGTCGAACAGAGCCGCAAGCTTCTTGCGGAAGAAGAGAACATCGCTGTCGGAGGAATGACTCGCTACGGAATAAGGCGATTTGTGGAACAAGACGATCTTCCACTTCTTGTCTGTCTTGGCCGCTTCCGCTCTCAGCCACTCTTCCTGCTTCCGGTACACGGCGTCGGTTCCTTTCGCCTCGTTGTACTCGGTGTTGATGACCAGGAAACGGGCGGAGCCGTAATCGAAGGCGTACACCGACCCGTCCGGCTTCGCTCCCGTATTGGAGGTGTTCGGCAGATTGAAGTGGTACCAGAAGTTGTTGTTGGACTTGCCCTCATGGTTGCCGAGCGCGGGCACGAGAGGCGTCTTCTTCAGAATGGCCTTCGGCTTGCCCAGCAGCCAAAACCATTGATTCTCGATGTCCCCGTTGTCGACCAGGTCCCCCGTGATCGTGATAAAGCGGGCCGCGGGAAACTTCTTGACCGCTTCCTCCAGCGTATGGTTCCAGGTCGCGTACTCCCGTTCGGTCGTACCCTGCGGGTCCGTGGTGTAGAGGAACGTGAACGGCCCGCCGCTCTGTTCCTCGGTCTTGAACGTGCCGGTCTCGCTCCAGTTCCCTTCCTGGCCGTCTCCGGCGCGGTACGTGTACTCGGTGCCCGGCTTTAAGCCCGCTGCCGTAACCTTATGATCGGCGTAAGCGGTCTTCTTGCCCGCGCTCTTGTCCGAACTCGACTGATAAACCTGGATCGGCGCCGTGCTCCCCTCGAAGGAGATAACGCCGCTTCCCGGCCATACGCCGCCGGTAACGAGAGACGATTCCACCACCTGCAGCTTCGTGCCGGTAACGGCGGGATCGGTATACCAGGCGAACCCCTGCGAGGTTTTGGCATCCCCGTTGAACGTCAGCGCCAAAGCCGTTGGAGCCTTGGAGCCTGCCGCGGCCGCTGCGGAGCTTCCTAGAGCTCCGGCGCCCGCTCCCGGTAAAGCGACGGCCGCCGCCATGAGAGCAGCCATGGGCACGGCGAGCCACTTGGACTTGCTGAATTTGTACATCATGCACACCCCTTCAAACAAGAATGAAATCACTTCATCCTAGCAAAGAAGTGTTTGGTAAATATTAACAGTTTATTTGGGGCGAATTAATTTCCTCCCGCCTTGACCTTCGCTCTCCCGGGTCCGCCGCGCTTTCTGTCCGATCAGGCATTTGATATAATGACAGGGCTGAGCAAGAGCAATGGAGGGATTTCTATGAATCTCGCGGAAAAGGTAAAAAACCTTCCCTTAACTCCCGGCGTTTACCTGATGAAAGACCGTCTGGGCCATATCATTTATGTGGGCAAAGCCAAATCTCTCAAAAAAAGAGTCCAAACCTATTTTCAGCATTCCAAAGCCCATTCTCCCAAAGTCAAACGACTCATAAGCAATATCCGCGATTTCGAGATCCGTCTGACCGATACGGAATTCGAGGCCTTCATGCTGGAATGCCGGTTAATCAAACAGCTGAAGCCTTTATATAATAGAAAAATGAAAAATCCGCTGGCGTATACGTACCTCGTCATCCGCAGCAGCCGTGAGGGGCTCCGCCGTATTGACATTACGAACGACCCCGTCGGACAAGAGGGCGATCTTTTTTTCGGACCCTATACGAGCAGAAGCACGGTGGAAAAAGCCGTCCAGGGGCTCCTGGAAAGCTATCGGATCCTCTGCAGCAGTCCTTACGCCAAAAACTCGCCCTGTCTCAATCACTCTCTCGGCTTATGCCTAGGAATGTGCACGGGCAGGGAGGACGCCCTAAGAACCTACAACGCCATCCTCGATAAAATCATCTCTTCCCTGAACGGGAACCCTCCGGTTGTTCTGCAAGATCTGGAACGGCGGATGACGGAAGCGGCCGAAAATCACAATTTCGAAGCCGCCGCCAAATACCGGGACCTGATCAAAACCGTCGGTTCCCTGATCCGGGGCGAGAAAGTGATCGGGTTCGCCGCAGAAGACCGGAACATCGTCATTTTGGAACCCGTTAACGGCCGTGAGGCTAAACTCATCCTCGTTAAAGGGAACCGTATTGTGCGGGATACCAAAGTCGCAGCCCCATGCGAGGATCAGAATGGGCCGGCGGCGCCCCATGCACTGCACAGCCGGATACGCTCCGCGATTCTGGATACTTTCCGCCCGGAAGAACCGCTGTCTCCCCGCCCCGAAATCAGCCGGCACGATATTGACGAAGCGCAGATCCTGTACAGCTTTCTGCAAGGAAGCGACCGCAGCTATCTGATCGTTCCCGGACGTTGGCTGATTCCCGGGCATGAAGACGAGCTTGGAGAAGCGGTTGAAGAGTTGATTGCGGGGTATGTACGCGCACAAAATAGCGCCGGAGAGCAAGACGGCCCCGGCGCTTGAACCTTATTTATGCGAATCACGGATCTCTTACTGGCTGTTACTGTTCCGGTAGGCGGCAACGAGTCTCTCGGTATGCTTTTGCTTTTCCGTCAGAAATTCGTTCACGTAGGGGCTTCCGTTTCTGCGGTTGAACGCTTCGGTCAGCTTTGCGATTTCATGGTCGATCCAGGGTAAAGTAACGCGATCCGACTCGGCCAGCCTTTTCCTTCGCTTCGTCTTTCCCCACTCTTTCAGAAACAAACGGACCGAGTAAAAATATTGCAGCCGGGACCAGCCTATTTTGCTCTCCAAGCCGTATCTTATGGTCTGCTCATAAAGTTTTGTCGCCTTAGACATATCCGTTATGGTGAAGAATTCGAGGAAAACCCCGTATTCCTCCAAATATTGCGGACCTTCGAGTTCACGGACGGCTTTCTTCGCAATTGCGACGGCCCTGTCATACTCTTTTAATTTCAGCAAAGGCATGATAATCAGGCTGTAAGTATTTTGCGGAACCGATCCGCATCTCATCCTGCCTTCCAGAATGGGCTTGACTGCCTGCATGCCTCTTTTTAAATGATTCATTTTAAATGAAAATTCTCCGAATAAGTTCTGTTCGCAGGCTTGGCAGTCCGCCAGTGAATCCCTCGGCGTCGATCTCCACAGCTTGTAGGACTCGGCCGCCTCCTGAAGCATCCCAAGCGAGATAAACAAGTTTACCCGCTTCTGGTGGTAGGCTCGCAAATTATACCCATAGCGGATGCATCTTTCTTTAAAATCCTCAAACATCCGCTCCATTTGCTCAAACGTAATTTCGGGTATTCTCCATACGCTGTCCAGAATCCATTTATAATGCCAGAGTAAATCAAAATGCGAGTATCTCCCCGGATTTTTATCGAATTTGGCCACACACCAGGCAAACGAGATTAACATTTTTTCCGAAAAGCCCGCATCCATGGCAGCTGACGTGTAATTCATCCGGACGTGGTACGAGTCTTCTTCCGTCATGTAAAGATCAGCTATTCGAATCATTTCCTCCATGACCGCCAGCTTTTGTTTCCCGTCCGGCATACTCCAGCTTCCGCGCCTCAATTCATCGAAACGGTTCTTCATTGTCCGACCTCAGGCATCCGGTCCAAACCCATATTCATGAAATGAAACAACGATTCATTCATCATGGAGAGCTCTACTGGACTTAAGGGATGGTTCCCCAGTAACAGGGCTTGAGTATAAAGCAGCTCGATGCAAGCTTTCTGGGCTTCCAAGTCGCGAGACTCCATGGCCTTCCGGACAATGGGATTGTTGTAGTTATAACAAAGCCGCGCAAAGGGTTGATCATACAGCTCATTCTTGACGACGCGCACGGCTTCAGCGAATAGAGGGTTCGCTTCCTTCTCGCTCTCTTCCGCCAGCTTAAAGAAATTAACTTCCTGATTCGTATTGTATAAAACCGGAATATCGGCAGGCTCAAACCATCTGACTACGGAGCGGCACTGGAAACTCCGGAGTATTTCATTGGAATAATCAAGGAAAGGCCGGGTTTCTTGTTTCTCCATGACGTTCAGCTCTTTAAACCGGTTTGCAAATTCCAAAATATCCAGGACATCAACGGAAATATCGTCCATAACGTTACTCAAATTCAGTACGAGATCCAAGTCATGAACATACCCGCCATTGATAACCATCAAGTCCTGCGCCTTAGCCACCCGCGCTACCTGCCGGAATTCATCCAGAGTAGGCGCCACTAGCAGGTGATTGTGACTTTCAAGGATTTCCGCCATTTTAAGATCGCCGAAAGAAGTTTCAAAACTCAAATGCCGAATAAAAAGCTCGTAAAGCTCTTCGTCTTCAACAGCCATTGTTTTGATGGAAGCGTAGTGCACCAGTACGATGCGTTTAAACAGCTCCTGATTCTCCTGGGATAATTCAATCAAGTAGTTCTTAATGCATTCTCCAAGTTCATCCCTTACGCTAAAGAACAGATCATTCTCCTGAAAAGCCTCCCGCGAAGCCGTGGGCCGTAAATTCTCCGTGTTAATAATCCCGTTGACGAAAAAAGCCCAAGGCGGCAAAACATTGCTCATCTTATCGGATAAAAGCATGCCTTTCAAATAAACACGATGTTTTTTCTCATCTTGCAGGCTGACAGCATAAGGCAGGATCGAAGCGATGCCCTTAACGCCCCCTATGACCGAACTAAGCGAGATTACATCCATAGGTCTGAAATAGGCCGTTTCCTCTACAAAATCCATGGCTTCTTGTTTGTCCATATCCCACGGCGGGATGGAAGTATTGATGCTCACTTCGTAGTTATCTTCGGACAATATAATCGGTGTCGGCAGAAATTCCCCGTATTTCTCCAATAGCTCTCTCAACCGGTAAAACTCGAAATACTCTTCGTAATCCGTTTTCGCTTTCAAATATACCGTAGTTCCTACGGGGACTTGGCGCTCTAATTTTTTGATCGAGTAGGTGCCATCCGGCTTTCCCCGCCATTCCAAAGAGCCGCCTTCCCCATTTGACGAACGGGTAATCAGTACGATCTCTTCACTGACGACAAAGCAAGACAGAAGACCGACGCCGAATTGTCCGATATAATCGTCTGCAAGATCCTTATCTTCTCTTTTGGCGGAACTGCCGATCTTAGCGAGAAACTGCTCAATTTCCTTTTCCGTTAAACCGCAGCCATTGTCGGAGAAAGAAATGGTACTTGAAGAGAACACCTCTACTCTTACTTCTCCTTCAAACTCCTGTCCGAGTCGTTTTCTTGCCGTAACGGCATCTATGCCGTTCTGAAGTAATTCCCGGATAAAAACTCCAGGGTCGGAGTAAAGGTGATTCGATAACAAATCAATGACACCTTGTAAATCAACCTGAAAATTCATCGTTTTCATCGTCCTTTTAATTTTGTAATCACGGATTGGTTAAAATTAGTATATCAAATTGTGAAATTGGGAGTGTAGATAAAAATTAGCTGTATATAGAGTTTATTTTAAAGTTTATTGTCCTTATTTTTTTGAAATACAATAAAATAAACATTCACTATCCATATCCGCCCCCGCCGCTCAATTCCGGAGTTTGCCGATTGTCTATCCGTTTAATAGAGTTTGACTCATTGGATCTGATCGCAAAAGTTCAAAAACAGCGATTCTGGGAGGCGAATATCCTCCCAAACGAAGAAGACTGCCGGATTCGAGCAGTCTAAAAAGGAGACTCTATTATTTTCATAGTGGAGGCATTATAGTCCGAATAATCGCTAAGGATTGCTGCATGTTGTGCAAACCCCGATAACCTTACCCTTTAAATCTTGCAGGGATAGTCTGCGAAAGGTGGAGGTATTGCTCCTGGACCAATCATCACCGATGATGAAGACTTCATCCCCGCTCAACGTGATTTCTTCCGCCTGTTTCTTATAGATTTCTTCGATCAACCTTTGTTTGGCGGGCTCCTCCATGTCACTAGTTTGAAACTCTTTATAATCATATCCCCGAATATGGGCAGCCCCGTAGAACGTATCCAATTTGGCCCCGTTAATATAAATTTGTCCGTTCGTTATGTTTATTTTCTCATTCGGAAGTGCGACCACTCTGGATACGTTACGATCCCCATAGTACACGATGTCCCCTCTTGCCACGGCCCGGGTTTTATAAGATGAGACATCGACTACCACATTCTTCTCTAGCTCGTGCCGACCACGGTCCATTGCGTCACTTAGCGGATCCACGAGTGTATGATTGCCGGCGGACATTTCGGGCACAGATTTCTTCGTATCTTTGTCCTCCATCACCTTTTCGGAACATGCGGCAAGTGAACTTAGTAGAAGGCCTGCTAGAAGCCATTGTTTCATCGTTTATCCCCCTCCGATTGGCATAATACCGTTTCGCCTCTATCTGCCGGTAAGTGTCTCCCCGGTTTCAAGGAAGGTTTTCATGCCCGAAAGGATAACCGGCATGGCCCAGGGCGAGAAAGTGATAGCCAGAATTGTGATAACCGGTACGCATACGGGCACATTCGCAGGAAACGCGCCGACAGGCCGGTCCGTGAAGATCACCCAGTTCCGTGAATTCCGCTTAACGGGCGGCAGCATCGCCGAGCAGCACGGCTGGTTCGACACGGGCACGCTTTTGCCGCAGCTTCAAGCCGATTAAACCGGCTTTGTTCGAAACGAAGGTCTCAAGACCGGCCATGCCAATCAAAC
Source organism: Paenibacillus sp. JT31N7 (assembly GCF_059692095.1). Taxonomy (NCBI): domain Bacteria; kingdom Bacillati; phylum Bacillota; class Bacilli; order Caryophanales; family Paenibacillaceae; genus Paenibacillus; species Paenibacillus sp. JT31N7. The sequence continues at coordinate 170,169 of NZ_JCAUAT010000004.1, read as the reverse complement.
CGAAGGAGATGCTGGATATGAAAACAACCGAGCAGCACAATATCGAAACCGTAAACGCGTTTATCGAAGCTTTCTGGAATCAAAGCGAGTGGGATTGTACCGAACGGTTTTTATCCGACGATTATCAGGAACTTTCTTACGAATCCAAGGAAGGTCTCAAGCGCTTTGCCGGAACAATCTTGGAAGCCTTCCCCGATAAACTCTACACCGTCGAAGAAATCATGGCCCAAGGCGAAAAAGTTCTGGTACGCATGGTCGTGAAAGGCACGCATGAGGGAACGTTTTTCGGAAGTGCGCCTACCGGCAATTCCATTGATGTCACGTTGTACCGTCAATATCGTGTAGATGGCGGCCAAAATAACCGAGCACCGCGGGTGGATCGACATGGTGACCATGTGGAGCCAGATTCGGGCAAATAACCGCTAAGGAGATGTCCCCGTCATGGCGTTACAAATGAACACCTACCAACCATGAACGGAAACGCACAAGAGGCAATCCGTTTTTACGAGAAAGCATTGGAGCCAAGGTCCTCTTTATGCAACGAAACCCGACAATAGTTTCTTTTCACGCTTGTTTATAGAACCTGCATGATCGTACCCCCTGCGTATGAAGGCTTTCCTCCCGGAAGGATCGGCAAATCGCTCGGGGTATTTTTTGCATGCTTATGCGGACTCCGGCCTGTATTCCCAAGATGGGTCCATGCGGCACTTCTTTCCTTCCCACGCTTTCCCCTAACCTTTGTCCGCCCCCATTCGTCCTACTATCCGTGAAAGCTAATCCGCCGCAGGGCGCATCCGGCTAACCTTTTTACCCCTTTCACAAAAATTTTTTTTAAAACTAGTGAACCTTTTCGGTCCGGAGAGCCAATCTCTCATGTATACAAGTTCAGGGGGCCCTCGAATGAATGACGAACAGCTCGAACATTGGCTCGACCGGCTGGCGGCCGGGGATCAGGAAGCGATGGAAGAGATCTATCGCATGACCCGGCGCAAAGTTTATGGAACCGTCGCCGTGCTCGTTTCCAATAAAGAAGACGTTAACGATATCGTGAGTGAAATTTACTACCAGCTGTGGCGCGCATTGCCCGGCTATGACCGCAGCCGTCCTTTTCATTTCTGGCTGAACGGAATTGTCATCCGGCAGGTGAGCAGCTGGCGCCGTCAGCTCTGGAGACGATTCCGTCTGACCGACAAAACTTCTCGTCTGAGCGAAGAGCCGCATGTGGAAACGCCGGATGAAGCTCTGGCCGGTAACGAACTCCGGCAAGATGTGCGGGATGCCATTAACCGGCTGCCCTATAAACTCAGGGTGGTCGTTATATACCGCTATTTCTACGAGTATACGTACGACGAAATTGCCGAACTGCTGGCGATTCCGTCCGGCACGGTAAAATCCAGAGTTCATCTGGCTTTGAAACAACTGCGAAATAAATTCGACACTCCATTGGACGAGGAGGCTTATCCGAATGTCTATTCCGGAAAACATTAAAGAAACGCTGAAAGATCAAATCGAAAACGTTGAGATCCCGCAGGAAGTGGACCGGCGTGTCCGCCAATCCTTCCTCGAATTTCATAAGAAAAAGGAGTCCAAACCCATGAAAAAAAGACTTGTCGCCTTCAGTATCGCCGCCGCTATCCTTGTTCCCACGAGTGTATTCGCCTCCCTGGGCGGAACGTCTTACTTCTTCAAAGATTCGGCCAACATCAACGGACTGGTTAGTGAAGGCACCAAACGCGCCCTTTCCGAAGGCTTGTCGGTTCCGATGAACGAGAAAATTACCGATCACGGCCTCACCGTCCAGTTCTCCGAAGTATACGTCGAGGATAGCAAAGTGCTCGTACACTATAAGATCACCGGAGAAGACGGGAAGCTCGTTCCTTACGAATTCGATACCCGCGGCCTGAATGTCATTAATGACGGCAAGAAAAACGGCAAGCAGGTGGATAATCCGACCTATCAGGAGAACGGATTGGAAGGTTTTTCGGTCCTCAGCTTTATCGGCACCGGTAAAAAGGATCATCTTCCGTTCACCTTGACGGACGCGGCCGGAAACGAAATCAACACAGGCATCGCCGAGAAGGATCAGCCCGAGGGCGTGCTTGCTTTCGCCACACACGCCAAGCTGCCTGAGTCTATCCGCCTGAACGTGGATATTAACCGCATCGGCGCCACCAAAGGCAGCTGGAAAGCGCAGTTCACGATCGATCAGAGCAAGGCCAAGCAAGCTTCCGAGAAAGCGCATTGAGTCCGGTTGATAAAAATTTCGAGAATAGGAATCAGGAAGAAGACGTCGGCGGCCCGGCGTCTTTTTTATTTGCACTCCCTTATCCATTTTCGTGCTCGTTGATTCTCTTAAACAGATACCGGCAAGGTATGTGCTTATGCTCTATTTTCCTGCCGTGCCGTTCCTATTACTAGCATTCTACATATCGTAAATTGAGATAGTATGGAGTCTTTACGGATAGGAGGAACGAAAAATGAAAGAAGGCTCAATAGAATCTGTAAAAAAGCTGGGAGTTTCCGTTATCACATGCACCAATCGCCGCAATTATTTAAAAAATCTGTTTGATAATTACAAGAGACAAGAGCACCCGACTAAAGAGCTCATCATCATCGTGAACAATGATAAGATACCGCTCGCCCCCTACCGGGAATTAGCCAAAAAACTTCGAAATATCCGCATTTTCCGCGTTACGGAACAAACCTCTCTCGGCGCTTGCTTGAATTATGCAGTCAAGAAAACCAAATACGGCTACATTGCCAAATTCGATGATGACGACTATTATGCCCCCTATTATCTCACCGAAAGCTTGCAGACCCTCCGGCAAACAAAAGCCGATGTCATAGGAAAGCGGGCTCATTATATGTACTTGCGCGGTTCGAAAACGCTTATCCTTCGTTTTTCGCAGGATGAAAACCGTCCCGTTACCCGGTTGCCGGGAGCTACTCTCGTCATTAGACGCGACGTTTTGAAGAAGGTGCCGTTTCCGGACCGGAACGTGGGGGAAGACGATCTTTTTTGCCTAAGAAGCAAGAAAAAGGGCTTCAAAGTCTACTCCGCGGGAAAAAACAACTTCGTCGCCATACGCCGGAAAAACTCCAGCAACCATACCTGGATCATCAGCGACCGGGAACTGATCACTCATCATAAGAAAATCTCCAACGTGAACAATTACAAGAAGTTTGTGCAAAAAAAGCCCAAGGACGGCGCTCTCTAATGGCGAAGCCGGATGCCGCTCGGCCGGAACATGCCGTTTCCATCATCACTTGTACCAAACGCCGGGACTGCATGGAGACTCTTTTCCGGAATTACAGCAGACAGAAATTCAGAAACAAAGAACTTATCGTGATCCTGAATCAGGACAACCTGAACGTGAACGAGTATATCAAAGCCGCAAAAGCCCATAAGCAAGTACGGATATACAGCCTGCCGGGGCTTATATCGCTCGGTAACTGCCTGAATTTCGGTGTCCGAATATCGAAATATAACCGGATCGCCAAATTTGACGACGACGATTACTATGCTCCCGGCTATTTGACGGACAGTATGCGGATTATGGCGAAAACCGGCGCCGATATCGTAGGGAAGCGGGCCCATTATATGTATCTGAACGGGAAAAACAAACTCCTTCTTCGTTATCCCGCCCGGGAAAATCAATATGTCTCCCTGGTACAAGGGGCGACCCTTCTCGTGAAGCGGCACGTGTTCGATAAAGTCGGCTTTCCGGACCGGAACCGGGGCGAATGCGTGAAGTTCTGTTCCGACAGCGCGGCAAAAGGGTTTAGGATTTATTCAGGCAGCCCCTATAACTTTCTGGCGATTCGCAGGAAAAATTCCAAAGATCACACGTGGATCGTAAGCGATCGGCGGCTTTTAGCCGGAAACGCCAAAGTGGTGAAAGCGGACAACGCACGAAAATTCGTGAGCCGCCGGAGTTTAGATTCTTAAGCTCACGGTAATTCAAGTCGGCAGTCTTGAGGGACGAGGCTGTCCTCATCCCTCGGGCGACATACAAAAGAGCACCGTTCGGAAGAACGGTGCTCTTTTCGGCGGCTCAATCGGATGAACAAACCTTATCCGTCTGCGGTCACGTGCCGCAGAACGTCCGGTAAGGGCTGTCGCAAGCCTCCGGCAGCGTAGAATAAGCGGCCTGTTCGGGAGAGTGCGCGGAGGGCTCCGCCAGAACGCCAAGCAGCCGCTCCATTACGCTGTAATCTCCCTGTTCCACCGCGGCTTCCAGCGCCTCTTCCACCCGGTGGTTGCGGGGGATTACGGCAGGGTTGCTGCTGCGCATCAGCTCATGCGAGGAGGCTTCGGACTCCGGCTGCCTGCCCCGTCTGGCCTGCCACAGCTCATGCCACCGGGTAAACTCATCCGTCCCGGACAAGGCCGTGCCTTCAAATTTACCGAAAGTTAAGGCCAAGAACGTGTTGGTGTAGTCGGCCTCCCGCTTCCGCATCAAACCGAGGAGATCCTCTATGAGGGACTCATCACCCTCCTCCTCGTTAAAGAGGCCGAGCTTCGCTCTCATACCGGCAAGGTAGCTCCGGTTATGCAGCACGCCAAACTGCGCGATCGCCTCTTCGGCCAGTTTGATGGCCTGCTCCTGATCGTCATGAAGCAGCGGCAGGAGCGTTTCGGCGAAGCGGGCAAGGTTCCAGGCCGCTATGTGCGGTTGATTGCCGTAAGCGTAGCGCCCGTACGTGTCGATGGAGCTGAACACCGTCTCGGGGTCGTAGGCGTCCATGAAGGCGCAGGGACCGTAATCGATGGTCTCTCCGCTGAGGGCCATGTTGTCGGTGTTCATCACCCCGTGGATAAAGCCGACAAGCTGCCACTTGGCAATCAGCGCCGCTTGGCGCTTGATGACTGCCTGAAGCAGCGAGAGATAGCGGTTCCCGCTTCCTGCTGCGGCTGCTTCCGGGTAGTGTCTTTGCAGGGTGTAATCGGCCAGCGCCTGCAGATCCTCGGCGGACCCCCACTTCGCAGCGAACTGGAAGGTCCCCACGCGCAGATGACTCGCCGCCACGCGGGTCAGAACCGCACCGGGCAGCTCCGTTTCGCGGTAGACCGGTTCGCCGGTGGTCACCACGGCCAGGCTGCGCGTAGTGGGAATGCCGAGCCCGTGCATGGCCTCGCTGATGATGTACTCGCGCAGCATCGGCCCGAGGGCCGCCCGGCCGTCGCCCCTGCGGGAATACGGCGTCCGGCCCGGCCCCTTGAGCTGGATATCCATCCGCTCGCCGCCGGGAGTGATCTGCTCTCCGAGCAGAACGGCACGGCCGTCGCCCAGCATCGTAAAGTGCCCGAATTGATGCCCTGCATAAGCTTGGGCAAGCGGTTCGGCGCCTTCGGGAATCCGGTTGCCGGCGAACACTTCGGTTCCTTCGTTGCTTTTAAGCGCTTGACTGTTCAGTCCCAGAGACGCCGCCAACGCATCGTTAAAAATGACTACATCCGGCGAAGCCGCGGGAGTCGGATTCGTCTTGGTAAAAAATATGTCCGGCAAACGGGCATAACTATTGTCAAAATTCCAACCGGTTTCCGTCCCTGCTTTTTTATCCGTCATCTTGTCTCCTTCTGTTCTCCATCATTTTATTTGGATCGCTTAACGGGTTTGTAGAATAAGAGTCCACCTCTACACAAGGCTGCGTCTCCTCGTGGAGTCCTGCCCTTTTATAAACGTATATTACCCTTTCTATGCCCGAATCACTCGCTGCCGCCTATCGGCTGAAATGAGCCTTCTCTATGTAACCCTGTGTACCTTGCAGGTGTGAACGTTGTGCTTGTCCCCTGCACCCGCCTCTTGCTGGTGAAAGGCTTTCCTCATTATTCTCTTATCCGGGACAAAATTTCAAATCTTTTTTAGACAAAAAGAGCTTATTGACTCTAATAACTCCAGTAATAAGCTCTGTTTAGTAGTTTAAGCGATCTCGGAGGATCAGCGTGTCCAGTTCATTATGACCGGCGTCAAGTTCGCTTCAATCAGGCTGGCCGCAATCAATAGCACCGCTACGATGGCGAAAAGTTTGGCGCTGTCCGAGGCTTCCTTTTTCCAGCTTATTGCCTGTTTCAACTTGATAGCACGAGCAAATAAGCCAAGCGGCCTCATTCCGATAGCCCCTGCAAGCAGCAGTGCGGGGATTTCCAGAATCGCGTGCGGAAGCAGCCCTGCCAAGATAGTAGGCCAAGAATGCACCGCGGAAGACAAGACGATGACAAAGCCGATCATAAGGCCGTTGAACAGCAGCAGCAGAACTGTCGGGATAGACAGCAGGATCCCGCTGGCCGCAACGATAAAAGCCGTTCCGATATTATTGATGGCAAGCGCGTACCACACGGCATCCCGATCGGGACGGTAGTACGTGCCGGGGTTAACGTTTATCTGGCTTCCCAGCGAAAGGCCGAGAATAACGCCGACAAATAAGAGCACACCGGAGACCAGAAGCCGTTTCTTCTCTTGTTTCCAAACCCGGATCAACATGGATTTCACCCTTAATCTCCCCAATCTTCGTGATGTCCTTGCAAGCTGACGTTAAGGGAAAAAGTGTATCTGCCGGGCAGATACACTTTTTCGGTGACTTACAGAGCGATGGCCGTGTCGATCAGACCCAGGTTGATCAGCGTGAGAAGAAGCTGACGTACCGGCTCCAGCTCCGGAGGAAGAGTACCCGAGGAGATCAGAGCCTCAATGATTTGAGTCGCGATCGAAAGGTCAACGCCGAGAATTTGAGCTACATCCATGAACATGGTAAGCACCACCTTTCCCTTTAAGATACTGCTACTCTATGAAACTACCTTTGAAAAGGTTCTAAATTTGAGTAGAGTATCCGATAGATTCGGGACAGGTATCCGGAGAAGTCTATGGAATACGCGTAAGAAAATACTAGTCTTCTAATTTCTGTACAGCTAAAGCTCCGGAGATTTAACCACCGTTTTTAAACGGCAAAAAAACAGCCCCGCATAACGCGGAGCCACCTGATTCTTATCCGTTTTTCGGATACATATGCTGCAAATAACGCCAGCGGATAAGAAAGAAATAAACAACCTGAATCCCGATGAAGGACAAGAAAATGAGCACCGAATTCGTCCAGACGGAAAAATCCACCAACTGCTGCAGAGCGATAAACGCTACCCCGCTGTGTACGAGCGCCATGACGATCGGCAGGAAAAACATGAGCAGCAGCTGCCTCGTCACAATCCTCCGCAGCTCCTTGTTCAGGAGGCCCATTTTCGCGATCATCCCGTATTGCTCCCGGTCCCGTTCCATATCGGCGTACAGCCGGAAGTACAGGAAACTGGCGGCGAAGGTGAAAAATACGACGCCTACCATTGCGCTGATAATGAACAGCAGTCCGTTGGTTTGCTTATCGGACAGCCAGTCCAGCACTAACGCATCGAATTCGAACCGGTCGAATTCATCCTGGCCGATCTCTTCTGACAGCATGCTCGCGACATCCCGGGTGTTCTGCCAATCGGCCACGTAGAAAAAATTAAAATGCAGCTGCGTGTCTTCAATCTCCGGCACAGTTTCAAAGACTCGATCGGAAACGACAACGGTATAGTGCCCCTCCGGCAGGATGACCGTCGGCACGTACTGCTTTACCGTTACGTTCTTTTGCCAGGTTTCACTAATTCCGAGGTCAATTGAGTCAGGCACGATTTCCTCCTTCTGTTTAATTAGAGTAGCCAGATAGAGGCTGCCCGGCAGCAGCAGGCTTTCCCCGTCTGCCAGCTCCTCCGTATCGCGCAGTCCCAAGGTTTTGGCCAAGGCGTTAAATTCGCTCTGCTTGACGAGGACAAGGCGCCCCCACAGCCGCTTTGCATGAACAACGTTTAAGTCGTATTCGAAGCCGTGGTCCTCCAGTTGTTTTTGGATCCGTGAAATAACTTCTTCTTCCTTTTGAACACTCAGATCCGTTTTGTACGTAAAGGCATACGGGTTCTCCATCTCTTTCAGCCCAGGGTGATTCGTCGCAAGCACCGTGCCGATCCCGGTAAAGGCAATCGCCGAAACGATCGTGATCATGAAAAACATCGTCGCGTTATCCTTCATGCGATACGCCAGCTGCGACAAAACCAGCAGATTCGTCCCTTTGAAGAACACGCGGTCCTTCCGTTTCAAGCTCCGGAGCGCGTACACGCTGAGCTGCGTGAACAGGAAGTAGGTACCTGCGACTACGAGACCGACACCGGCAAAAAGAAGCCAGAACGAGTGAAAGTACCTGTGGACGTAAACCATCACAACGCCGTATCCTGCCAGGATCAGGACAATCGCCAAGACCGACAGCAGCCGTGAAGGCTTCGGCTCGGGCTTCGGCTTTTCATCCGACCGGAACAAATCCGCGAGCCGGCCGGCTTTCACTATCCGGGAGGTGACCAGCGCGACAACGCCAAACAGCAGAGCGAATGCGGCAGCCGTCGTAACAATGGCCAGCACCGGCACGTAGAAGGTCAAGCCGGCCTTGATGACGAGCAGCTTGGCGATGCCGAGCAGAATCATCTTCGTGAAAACAAGCCCCACGACGATACCCGTTACAATCGACGCGCTCCCGATAAGCAAGTTCTCCATGAAAACGAGACGGCGCAGCTGCCGCGGGGACATGCCGTGCATCATCAGAATGCCGAATTCCCGCTTGCGGGTTTGCAGAAAAGTCCCGGCCGAATACAGGCAGAAGAAAAACGAAAAAATGAAGAGGATCACTTGCGAAAGGCGCATACCGTTGGTCGCGAGTGCACTGATCGTTCTGCTCGTCGTTTTCAGCTCTCCCTGCAGATCGGGATGAAACAACAGAAGGGCATAGACGAAAAAAACAAGGACCGAAAACGAGCTGCTTAAGAAGTGCGCCAGATAAACCCGTTTGTTGCGGATGACGTTATTAAACGCGAACTGTCGGAAAGTCATGTCTGTAGCCTCCTAGCAGCGAAAGGGCGTTGATGATCTTCTGGTAAAAGACTTCACGGTTTCCTCCCTGCGTGATCTCATTATGAAACCTGCCGTCCTTGATAAATACCACGCGGTCGCAGTAGCTTGCCGCCATCGCATCGTGCGTGACCAGCATCATCGTCGCTTCCTGCCGCTTGTTCATCGCCGTCAGCAGTTCCATGACATCGCGGGCCGATTTAGAGTCCAGATTGCCTGTCGGTTCGTCGGCAAGCACCAGCTTCGGCGAATGAATCAACGCGCGCGCGATGGCCGTTCGCTGAGCCTGTCCGCCGGAAATCTCATAGGTCCGCTTGTCCAGGACCGGCGTAATGCCAAGCTGTTCCGCGATCGGCTCCAGCAGGCTTTTCATTTGATCCAGCGCGACTCCTTCGAGCGTAAGCGGCAGTAAAATATTTTCCTTCACGGTCAGCGTAGGCAGCAAATTGAACGATTGAAAAATAAAGCCCAGCTTGCGTCTGCGAAAAAGCGCCAGCTCGTCCGCGTTCATCCGGTGCGGATGGTTGCCGTCCACGCAAACCTCTCCGGACGTCGGTTCGTCGATGGTCGACACCAGATTGAGCAGCGTCGTTTTGCCGCTTCCGGAAGGACCCATGATGCCGACGAATTCCCCCTTCTCAATCGTCAAGTTAATATCCGACAACGCCTCAAACGGCATTTTTTCATTGTAAATTTTGCATAAGTTCGTCACCTTCAAAATGTCCAAGCAAAACACGTCCCTTCTTGCTTCTAGCATACCCCAAGCGATCCGCCGCTCCTATCTCGCTATCTTGCGCCAATCTTACAGAGATGTAAGACTCCGCAAAGCCTACACACCGGTGCATACACAAAAAGGCGAAGAGTGATCGCTCACTAGTCGCCCTATTCGGTCGCGTACGGAAAAATGATGCGGACGGTCGTCCCTTTGCCGGTCTCGGATTCGATCTCGACCCGGTGATGCAAGCGGTCTGCCACTTCCTTCACCAAATACAGGCCCATGCCTGTCGATTCTTTAAACTTCCGCCCGTTTTCGCCTGTAAAAAACGGATCGAACACCCGCTTCAAATCGGATGAGGGTATGCCGACGCCGCGATCCGTGACGCTTAGAATGACGGCCCTATCCTGCGTATGCGCCTTGAATACGACCTTCGTCCTGCTCCCGGCCGAATACGTAATGGCGTTCGAGATGAGCTGCTGGACGATGAACCGCAGCCATTTGGCGTCGCTCTCGACCGTGATGCTCTCGTCAATCAGAAGCTCCGGATGCACGTAATGCCGGATGAACGACCGCCGGTTGTCCTGAATGACCTCGTTCACAAGCTCTCTTAACTGCACCCGGTAAATGTGGAAGTCCTGGGCGAACGTTTCCCGCCGTGCCATATAAAGCACCATTTCAAGCCCGTGACGCAGCCGGTCGGACTCCTCCGCAATACTGGCAAACCGCTCGTCGTCGCCGTTCTGCGTAATGAGCTGGATGACCGATAACGGGGTCTTCATTTGGTGCACCCATTGATTCATGAATGTCAGGTGCTGCCGCTGTTTTTCCTCCCACACATGCTGCCGCTGTTTATTTTCGCGGTATTGGGTATCCAAAATCTTCGTTAGAGATGCCGCGAGCGGCGCACGGCTTACCTTAAGCTCCCTCGGCAGGACGTCGCTCGGGTCGGAGATGTACCGGTAAAATGCCCGAAGCCGGACATAGCGGTACATCAGATAAACAAGCAGCACGCAAAGGCCGAGAAACAGCGCGTACAAAGCGGTCCCTAGATGGTTGTACCCGTCCAGCCAGCAGATCAGCAGGATGGCCAGCATCTGTACCAGACTGAACCCGACAAGCGGCACATGGTCCCGTACAAACAGCCTCATCGCTTCGTTTCGCCCTTCCATGTAAGGTGCAGCCGGTACCCGACGCCGCGCAGCGTTTCGATGGCATCGTCGATGCCGAGTTCCGCCAGCTTCTTGCGCAGCCGCGTAATGTTGACGCTCAGCGCGTTATCGTCGACATAGCTGTAATCGTCCCACAGCTTGTCGAGAATAATCTCCCGGCTGGCAATCCGGGGACAATGATGCATCAGCGTCTCCATCAGCAGCGATTCTTTGCGCGTCAAAAGCGCGGACTGCTCCTTCAGCCGCAGCTCCATCCGCTCGGGATACAAAATGAGCCCATCCCGTTCCACAATGCGTTCCTTCGTCGCATAATCTCCGTAGACGCGCCTGATCTGGCTGCGGATCTTGGCCATCACGATCTCATAATGGAACGGCTTCGTGATATAATCGTCCGCCCCGCTCTCCAGCGCCATCACCTGATCCATTTCCCCGTTTCGGGCGGAAATGAAAATGATCGGACACGTGGACACCGTGCGGATTTGGCGGCACCAGTAATAGCCGTCGTAGCTCGGCAGATTGACGTCCAGCAGCACGACCTGCGGAAGCTGCTCCTGAAACAGGTCCATCACGCGCTGGAAATCATCCACCACGATCGCTTCGTCCCCGTATTTTTGAATGTGCGATTTCAACAATTCCGCTATTTTAGGATCGTCTTCGACGATCATAATTTTATTCATCCGGGAAATTCCCTCCCTTTTTCTGCAAATGCCTCGGCGTCACCTCCATTAAACCACAAAAGAGCGCGTTGTCCCAATAAGGGAGACGCGAGGTGGAATCTGATTATGGAGTTGGTTGCATTTCATTTAATCTTTGAATTGGGGGTTGTAAAGAAGCTACATTCCGCTCAGCAGTGCAAGAGTCGCTTGCTTGTTCAGCTATAATCTTAAGTAGCGGTTCATTTTTAAAACAAGATCTGTAGAATCGTATTGAATCTCCAGTTACAGGAGATAGTAAACTAGCTTTCCGGAGGTGAGTGGTTTGCATTCAAAAAACGGCCCGGATTTGCAGAAGCAGCAAGCTTCTGATTCCATAGACCGAGAGCGGACCTATCCGATTGGGGACGTGGCCAAAATAATCGGGTCCACAATCAAAACCGTGCGTTACTACGACGAGGTCGGATTAGTAAAACCAGCTACCTACACAGAGGGAGGGCACCGGTTATACACGACGCAAGATATATGGCGCTTAGAGCTGACGATAACTCTTCGTTACTTGGATTTCGGAATTGATGAAATAAGCCAGATCATCTCCCGGGAAACACCCGTCGATAAAGCACTTGACTGGCAGATCGAGTCCTTAGAGCTACAGGTTAGCACACTGACGAACATGATCTCGATTTTGCGTTTGGCGAAAGAGAATGACGGGGATTCCCTGCAATATATCTATGATCTGGTCCATGAACGGGCTGTCAATAACGAGAAACGAAGCCGTTTCATCGCGAAAAGAGTGGAAGAATCCAAATTTCTAGAGGGCATTCCTGCGGAATGGAGAAGCTCGCTTCTTTATAACTTTAACAAGTACATTGTCAATCAGACGAAAACATCGGCCAAACAAACCGTTGCTTGGAACGAGTTACAGGAACTTATTAACGATCCCGAGTTTATTTCGGACCTTAAAAAAGATGAGTTTCTGTTTCTTAATATGGTCCATCAACCTCGAATGGGTGCGGACGCATGGGTCAAGAACCTGGAGGGAATACACACCCGATTAAATACGGCTTTGAAGCGCAAACTATCTGCCGAAAGTCCTTTTGTACAAGCCATTGTAGAGGATACCGCCATGCTATATGCGAACTCGGAGCAATCGGTTGATCAAGAAGAGTTTTTTCGCTATTTTGCCGAATATTCACAGAGAACCCGATCGGAACGCATCGAACGCTTCAACACGCTATGCTCTCTCTTGAGTCCTAAATTCCGCTTGTTTTCTCAAGGAAACCTCTTATTGCTTCAAGGTATCAAGTGGAGGCTTGAACAGATGTAACCCCTTCTAACGAAAAGCGAGGGCTACCCGCCCTCAACCCTTCGTTATATGGCAGCGGAAATTCAGGCTCAACCTTTCTGCAGCGTGAACCCCGGATGTTCGCCGATAGTCTGTTCCAATAAATTAAACGGCTTTTGCTTTAAATAATGGTTAAAGAAATCAAGCGAGTACTCGTTAATCAGCCGATGCGCCTTTCGCACATCCACCCCTTCCATCTTTTCAAACACGGGTGAAATCAGATACATATCGGAGAAGCCCATATGTTTCATGGCATTCATTTTGATCCAGTAATTTCCGCCTACGGTTATATATTTATAGCGCTCTAATGTTTCGTCAAAAAACTTAGTCAGTTCCTCTCTTGTCGTACCCTGAGAAGCGATATTCTCATCGCTCGTATTCTTCGTACCGGATAGCGTGTCATCTGCGCTCAACATCAGAAACGGCTTCCCCAGTCCTTCCGCCGGAATCCGCAGCTCGCCGTATAATCCGCCGTCCATATTGATTGCCGCTTTAATCCTGGAATCCGCCATCAGCATTTGGACGGCTGTCGCTCCGCCGAAGGAATGGCCGAACATACCCATGTTCTCCAGATCCATTCGGTTTGTAAAACGATCGTCCGGATCGCTCTTGGCAAGCCGCTCGATTTGATCGACCACAAACTTTGCGTCTTCCACCCATTCCCCGTTTATTTTATCTAAATAGGCGACCGTATTCCCTTCTTGAGGAACAAAATTTACAACGCGGCCATCGGGGAAAACCGATGTAGTACTACGGTAAGTATGATCAATACCTACCACGATATAACCCTGACTGACTAATTGTTCGACCTCAAACGTGTTTTGATTTTTGGTTCCGTTTAAGGAATGCGAAAAGACGAGCACGGGATAGGCCGGTTCCTTGTCGGATAGTTCCGCTTTTTCAATCGCATGAGTTTTAACCAATCCCATGCTCGTAAATAACGGTTTAGGCAGATGAAGCGCTTTGCCGTATCCATCTGCAAAAATATCGGGATGAGACACATAAGAAGCCGTCTTTCCCTTTGCGTTCATGCTCGCCGGATACCAAATCTGTCCCATCAACTCTCTCTTATCGCCGGGGTCGGGAGTATGGATATCCTTTCGCTGATCGTCTTTCCAATGATAGGTTACGGTTCCGATTTTGTACGGGCCGGCCGGTTTCTCGAACGTGAATACCGGAAGCAGGACGGGCAGAGCCACGGCTGCGACAGAATAAAGCGCGGCAAGCGCCGTAATCAGGATGATTCGGCGGGTTCGGGCTGCCTTCTTTTCCTCTTCCTTCGGTTCGATCCTGTACCTTACAGCAAAAATCCCGATTGGGCCTAACGTCATCGCATAGACGGGGACCATTTGCCAACGCATGCCTTCGGTAAGCCCCTGCGTCAGCGCCAATAAGGCGGAAATCCCGAAGCCAATAAGCAGCATGCGCCGCGACTTGTTCTTGGCGACTATTAACCAACCGAGCAGTAAGATATTAAAGATGGTAACTAGCATTTCAAAAGACCTCATAAGAGAAACCCTCCATTTACAGTTTTGGCTGCTTGCAGCTCAAAGTATAAATCCTCCTGTAACTGGAGATTCAATTGTGGTTTCTAAATTTATAAACAAGGAGCCTCTCCATACTCTTCAAAGTACATGTGAACCGCATTCCGTTTGCACTCTATGTAACAGGTCTTATTCATTTTCCCATAAAAAAATCCCCTCTAAGTAAACGGTAACGTGCTTTTAAAGCACTGTTTACTTAAAGGGGATACGATCAGTTTTCTAACCCAATTCGACCGTTTTATTTAGATCGGATTCGTCATTCTCTTTGCCCGCCAGTTTCTTGAACATATTCTTCACCAGCTTCGCTTTATTGCCGGTTTCCCAATACTCGGCAGTTTCCGCTTTGACTTTAATCAAGGCGAGACTCGGATCATCGCTCGAAACCCCGAAAAACTTCTCGTACATAGGACTCCAAAGCTCTTTCAGTTTGGCCCTGTCTTCAATCAGTTCAGCTTCACCGCGAACCGATACATACGATTTGCCCACATAAGCCAGGTTGACGCTCTTATTCTGAAGCAGCTCTTGATAGACGCTTTTGTCCTTCATCGTCATAAACCACAGGTCACCGTCGAACTCCACTTCCTGAGTGCTCATCGGCCGGGAAACCAGCCCGTCGCTGCTTATGGTCGTGAGCATGGCGACGTCGATGTCTTTGATTAGATCCCGGACCTTCTCGACAGCTTCCTGATTTTTTTCATAAGTGCTCATTCTAACATCCCCCTTCATGCGTTTGTCGGTATACGAATGGAACCATCTGAAAGGTTCCTGCCAAGTGCGCAGTCTCTTTTCTATTTAAACCAAACGCATAGACCGGCAAACGGAAGCTCCTAAAGCTTGTACGAAACTTACTTCATTAAGGATTGAGCGCTCTTGCAATCGCGTCCACATAACTTTTGCTGGCGCGTTGGCTTACTTCCGCTTGCGGAACCATCACTTCAAAGCTGTGGAATGTGCCGGGATATAGATGAAATTCGACGTCTACACCCGCTTGCGCCAGGCGCGTCACATATTCAATCGTCTCATCCCGGAACAGATCGAGCTGGCCTATGCAAGTATAGGTCGGCGGCAGCCCCGCCAAGCTTTCCGCTCTCGACGGCACCGCATAGGGGGACACCTCGCTGTCTTCGATACGATTGCCCAAGTACATGTTCCAGGCCGCCAAATTATTCGCCCTGTTCCAGGTTGCGTTGCCGGCTGTAATTTCAAGACTTGACGCCGTAATGTTGCGGTTGTCGATCATCGGATACAGCGGCATTTGGAAGATGAGGGACGGCCCTCCTTTGTCGCGGACCATTAAAGCAAGCGCTGCGGTCAGACCGCCGCCCCCGCTTGCACCGGCAATCGCGACACGCTCCAAGTCGATGCCCAGCAGTTCGGCTTCGTCCGTCATCCATGTCAATGCGGTGTAACAATCATCGATGGCAGCTGGGTAAGGGTGCTCGGGAGCAAGCCGATAATCAACCGATACGACGACACATTCCGCCGCCTGCACGAAGCGTTCGCACAAAGCGTCGTCCATATCCGGATGGCCCATTACATAGCCTCCCCCGTGAATCCACAGCATCGCCGGAAGCTTAGCGCCAGTTTGCTGGGAAGGTTCATAGATTTTGACCCGTATCTCGCCTGCTATGCTCGGAATCATCCGGCTTGTCGTGCGCACGTGCTCCGACTTTCGGATGGGAGGACCCGACAAATAACTTCGGCTCAGCTCTAAATTTTCCTCCAGTTGAAATCCAGGAAATTCGGCTATTATCGGCCTTAACTCTGGCAATACCCGACTTTCAAAATCCATTCGAATCACTCCTATAATTGAATTGAATTATGATCTTTTTTCCGTCTCAGCTTCCCACTTGGTTATTTCCTCCCGAACTCGGGGGGCTACCTCGGTTCCTAACAGCTCAATGGCTCTCATCACCTCGGCATGCGGCATCGTGCTTAACGGAACATACAGCATAAAGCGTGTAACGCCTACATGTTTGCGAAGGTGGATGATCTTCTGGGCCACCGTCTCGGGATCGCCGACATACAGTGCACCTTCAAAGCTGCGCGCGGCATCGTAGCTGGAACGATCATAATGCGCCCAGCCCCGTTCCTTGCCTAACCTATTCATACCTGCCATGGTAGAAGGGAAAAATATATCTGCGGCACGTTCAGTACTCTCTCCAACAAATCCTATCGAGTGCGATCCGACCCTGAGCTGCGATTCGTCATGACCGGCGTGTGCCGCTGCCTTCTTGTAAAGCTGCACAAGCGGAGCAAAATCCGTCGGTCTTCCACCGATTATCGCCAGCATCAAGGGCAGTCCTAACAAACCTGCACGGATAGCGGATTCCTGTCTGCCCCCGCTGCCAATCCAAACCGGTAAAGAATTCTGAACAGGCCGCGGATACACGCCCAAATTGTTAATTGTAGGCCGATGCCTGCCTTTCCAGGTTACTTTTTCGGATTCCCGTATTTTAAGGAGCAAGGCCAAATGTTCTTCAAACAGCTCATCATAGTCATTCAAGTCATAGCCAAACAGTGGAAAAGATTCAATAAAGGAACCCCGGCCCGCTATAATCTCCGCACGTCCATTTGAAATGCCGTCCAACGTAGCAAAATCCTGAAAAACGCGCACCGGATCGGCTGAAGAAAGCACCGTAACGGCACTGGTCAGCCGAATCCGTTTCGTCTGTGATGCAGCCGCAGACAGCACAAGTGCCGGTGAAGATGCCGCATAATCCTGCCGATGATGCTCGCCTATGCCAAACACATCAAGTCCCACTTGATCAGCAAGGACAATTTCCTCAACAACTTCACGCAATCGCTGTGCGTGACTCATCACTTCACCAGTCTGAATGTCCGGCTTTGTTTCTACAAACGAAGTAATCCCTATCTCCACGATTAATCTCTCCTATTCGAATAGTTTTCTCTGTCCATAACCTTGAAATTGCGAACCCATATCCTGGTCTTTTTCAAGTAGGGGAATGTAAAGCTAAATAGACATTATATTCATATATACAAATAATTGAATATGTAAATACAAAAAACGCGCGCCTTTATTTTAATGCGACAGCCGCAGCTCGGCGGGTCATCGCCCAGAACAGGAGAGCTATAGCACTAACAGAGGCTCCAAGCAAGCATACTCCGTCCCAGCCATAGCGGGCATATATATGGGTCGAACTGACAGAGCCGATAGCACCGCCGATGGAATAGAAAACCATGTACCCGGCAGTGAGCCGACTGCGCGCCTCCGTACGCAGTGCCAAGATCATACTTTGATTAGTGACATGAACGGCCTGAACCGCCAAGTCAAGAAGAATAATGCCAATGGCCAATGCGAACAGCGACCTTTCTGCATAGCAGATTAGCAGCCATGACACCAACAATAGAGTCAAAGATATGCCTGTCGTTCTTTGTCCGTAACCTCGATCAGCCAATTTCCCCGCATGTGCCGCAGCCAACGCTCCCGCAGCTCCCGCAAGACCAAACGCCCCGATTGCAGTGTGCGAAAGAGATAGTGGCGGCGCACTAAGAGGCAGTACTAGCGAAGTCCACAAAATGCTGAAATCAGCAAAAATCAGCAGAGCCAAAATAGCGCGGATGCGTAATATTCGTTCTTGTGCGAACAACCTAAACACGGACCTAAGCAGTTGGAGATAGGACAATGATTTTACTCTACGCTCAACATTTGGCATCACCCTAAATAATGCACAAACCATAAGAAACATCAACGCAGCAGAGACCAAATATATGGAACGCCAACCCGCAATATCTGTTAATATTCCTGAAATGGTTCGAGCAAGAAGGATGCCAATCACAATTCCGCTTGTTACTACGCCAACGACGCGTCCTTGTTCGGCAGGACAAGCCATTGTCGCCGCGAACGCCACAATTGTCTGCGTCACAACGGCAAGCAGTCCGACTAATGCCAACCCTGCGAATAGTGCTGTGCCGGAGGAGGCAGTGCCAACTATCAGCAGAGCTGCAATGGATACTAGCATCTGCCCGATAATCAGTCGGCGTTGGTTCAGTAAATCTCCAAGCGGTACGAGCAGCAGCAGTCCCGCTGCATAAAAGATCTGAGTGATCGTAATGAGAATCCCAATAGTCGAATAGTCAATACTGAACTCACTCGATAATTTATCGAGTACCGGTTGTGCGAAGTAGATATTGGCGGCAGACAACCCGCAGGCAGCCGCAAACAATAGGGTCGCATAACGAGGCATATGAGATCCCCGAACTGAATCAGATGCGACAATCGTCCCCTGTGGCGAATTCGCCTTCAAATCAACATGAACTGCTACTTTTCCTTCAGCCTCCATTCTGTACACATCCTATTTCCCTTAATTTTTAACCACCAAAAAATATCATACTCATCGGTACGTTATTTTCCCAGTAAATATACCTCTCAAAAATGAATGTTGTCAACAAATATATTTATATTCAATAGGAAAAACCTCATTTTTTATTTTCTCTTGTTAACATAAACTAACCTTCGTTTGACAATAGAAACGGAAAATTATAAAATAATATCATACTGTATGGTACGTAAATAAAGGCCGCTACCAGCTGCATTATGACCAAAATTATGGTGCAATTAAGAAAAAACAAGAGTAACGAAAGGGACTAGTTATGGGACGAATCCGCGAATTTGACGAAGATCAAGTATTAGATGCAGCTATGCAGCTATTTTGGGAAAAGGGATATGAAGCTACCTCCCTGAGCGATTTAACTTCCAGAATGGGAATTCAACGCCCCAGTATATACTCAGCATTCGGAGGCAAAAAAGAATTGTTCGAAGCCGCGCTGCGCAAATACACGATGACCCGCGCTTCTCTTATCCGAGCCAAACTTCAAAGCAATCCATCGGTAAAAGAAGGATTTCGTATTTTTTTCGAAGAGGTGATTGCTGAGGAGTATGCGGAAAACCCTAGAAAAGGATGCTTTTGCATCAATACTATGGTCGAACTTGCGCCTCATGATGAGAAATTTGAAATTCTTACAAGGGAACATCAAATGTACCTGGCTGTCATATTTGAAGAAACCATAGAACGAGGTATACAATCAGGCGAGCTCGAAATCGGGGTAAATGCGAAAGCCTTATCACAGGCACTACTCGTATCTTTAATTGGACTAACCGTACTAATAAAGTCTCGTCCGGAACGATCATTTATTGATAATTCGATAAGGGTGACACTTACACTGCTCAAGTAATAGGGAATGAGTAAAATTAACGTTACTGAAATAAAAATCGCCGCCACGGCCCAAGAGGGAGCGTGAACGGCGACAACTTTAAAGTCATCACATAGGTTTCCGTTCTGTATTTTGGTATAGGCCGACTACCTTTACAAAAACTAACCGGCCAATTCCGCCAGCACTTCACCCAGCCTGTCGAGGTTCTGTTCATTGGCTTCCACACAGTAAGGCTTGGCCTCTTCGAACTCTTCTTTGATCTCGAAACGCTGGCGGAACGTAACTTTGGTGCGTCCATCCACATCCTCGAAGGTTCCCGTTAGCCGGAATTCGTGGCCGGATAAATGATCCAGCACAACCCGCTCCGGCGCCACGATCTCAACAAAGACGTTGTGATTGGGGTAATCCGTGCCATCCGGTCCGTGCATGGTGAGGGTCCACGTGCCGCCCGGCCTGATGTCGCACTCGTGAGACGTATTCGTGAAGCCCCGCGGCCCCCACCATCGCGCTAACAATTCGGGGGTTGTCCATGCCCGGAAAACAAGCTCCCGCGGAACATCGAACTCGCGTGTGGAAACAATTTCATTTTCGCCGATCACCATGCTCATTCCTCCCCCTCCAGTGCCTTGCCCAGTCCATCCAGCATCGCATTGGTACCGTGTTCCCGCACCTCCGGCGTATCGTGTCCGTCGAAGAACGCGCCCTGCTCCGTGAAAATAAGCTTCGTGCCCCCCTCTACCGCGATTAGCTCGACCGTCGTGTTCGAGACGGAGATGCGCGTGCCGTCCGAATCCAGGGTGTACGTATATACAATGCGCCGGTCCGGAACAAGTTCCTGATAGCTCGCATCGAAGGTAAAGACCGGACCTTCCGGCGGTCCGCCGCTGCTGTATTCGCGTCCGCCGACCTGAAAGTCGAAGATGTCCGGCTTCGAAAACCACTTGGCTTTGGCAACCGGGTCGGCCCAGGCGTGATACACCCGCTCCGGCGATGCGGCATAAACCCTCTCGACGACGAAGGTCGCATGTTTGACGAATCGTTCGTTCATTGTTTGTCCTCCTCTGGTTTCGGTATTCCGCTCCCACCGGTAAGGAAGTCTCCCAACCGGTCCAAATGTCGTTCCCAACTCATTTGCCGCTCTATGACAGGCTTTTCAAATCCCATTTGCATCGCTTGCAGAAGATCTGTGAAATCCTCTACCGTTACTTGCGCCCTTCCCTGCATAAGCTTGGATACATGCCCGAGCTGCTCCAATAGCTTTTGCTGCCGCCTGATCTGTTCTTTGATTCGGTCTATCTGCAGATAGACGATCTCAAGCGGGCTGATTTGCCCGCCGGTCAGAACCGAGTCGATCTCTTCCAGAGACAGGCCCAGTTCCTTAAGCGATAAAATCTGGTGAAGGCGCGACAAGTCCGGCTCGCTGTACAGCCTATGACCGGAATCCGTCTGGGCGGAAGGAGAGAACAAACCGATTTGATCGTAATAACGCAGCGTACGTACGGTAAGACCCGTCAACTTGGCGAGGTCTCCTACTTTCCAATGCCTCTTCATGCATCATCTCCGCTCTTTAACGCTAGCTATGTACCGGTAACTGTATTATAAAAGCTTACGTCGCGTAAGCTGCAAGCGAAATAAACGTTCAACTGCAAGATTTTTGGGGCGAAAGAAGACGCGTCCTTGATTTAAGTCAATGAACCTACCCATCCGGCCTATTACAACGAAGTCCATAGAGCAAACTAAAGGAGGTTATGGGATGGTTCCTTCAAGAATAGAGCTAAAGGAACAGCGAACAGCCGCTCTGACTGCCGGCATCGCACGGATTATTATGACGCTTGCCGCATTTTTTCCTATGGCTTTGTCCACGAAATCCTTGTGGCGCAAGGCGCTTAATATTGTATTTATGATACCTATGGTTGCTGGGGAATTGGGCTTTGGAGTATGGCTTCTAGCAAGAGGGGGAAAAGGTTCTGTATAAGGCATGAGTTTTTCTTAGATCTTATCTTGATGCACCCGCCTATCGGGTCAAATACTTGAACAATACTTGTTTCATAGCAGCTGGGCAGCTGTTCTGTCACCACCCAAGACTAAGTCATAGAGCTCAATTGCCTGGCAAACTTATGCTTCCGGGCCACGCGACGGACAATTTTCCCTTGCCGCTTATCCCTGCTTATGGCTAAGGCTCACCGCGATGTAATCTTAGCTGTTCAGCTTTTTAAACAGGTTTGCTAATTCCGCTTTCTCGTCATTGGTTAATTTTTCGAATAGATTCCGGCGCAGTCTTTCCCCCTCCAATGTGGCTCTTTTAAGGACTTCGGCACCTTTGTCGGTGATGCCCAAATAAATAATGCGACGATCCGTCTCATCCACCGTGCGGACGGCTAAGTTCTTCGCGACGAGCTTTTCCGATAAATAACTGAGCGTGGGCGGAGTAAGGCCCAATGTTTTCGCAATGTCCGAAGGCCGGCTTTTCCCGTTCTGCTTGAGATGACCGAGCACAAGAATATGAGAGACGCCGAGGTCCTCATTGAATGTTTTGTTCCACTGGACAATCAACCCGTTCGTGAATTTGTCCATGTTATGTATAAGTTCGAAAACCGTTTGCTCTTCCATAACATCCTCCTTGATAAAAAGAAACGACAGCCCCTAATGAAAATGAAGGGCTGTCATAATCTTACACGCTATTGGGCTGAGTATCCACCATCAATCACTAACTCGGCTCCCGTAATATAGGAAGAAGCATCGGAAGCCAGGAACAAAGCCGCCTTGGCGATATCGTCCGGCTGTCCCAGGCGCTGCAGAGGCGTCATTTGAATCAAACGGCCCAGCAAATCCTTGGATGTGCTCAGAGCTTGAGTCATCGGAGTTTCAATGATCCCCGGGAACAGAGCGTTCACCCGGATGCCTTGACGGCCGAATGCTGCGGCAGCCGCTTTGGACAGAGCGCGTACCGCACCCTTGGAAGCGGAGTAATGGTTGAAGCCTTGGCCGATCATAGCCGTGTACGAAGAAATGTTTACAATGGAGCCTTGCTTCTGTTCAGCCATGTACGGAGTAACATGCTTCATACCGGCAAACGGACCGAAGCCGTTAATGGAGAGCATTTTCTGCCAATCCTGTGCGTCTATTTCTTGGAAAGGTTTTTCCGAAGAGATTCCCGCGTTGTTAACGAGGATGTCGATTTTGCCGAAACGGTCGTTTACTTCCTTCGCAAGCGCCGCCCAGTCTTCATCCGACGCCACGTTCAGTTTCATCCCGTGGACATTCTGCTTCTGGCTGGCTCTCTCAAGCGCCTCCTCATTGATATCCGCGGCAATAACGATGGCGCCTTCCTGTGCGAAAAGATCTACCATGCGTTCGCCGATACCCGAAGCTCCTCCGGTAATGATCGCTACTTTGTTATCCAATTGTCCCATTTTACATGCTCCTAACGTAGTTTGATTGAACCGCCGTCCACCATAATGGTCTGTCCGGTTATATAATTCGAGTCGTCACTTGCCAGGAATAGGGCGACACGGCCGATATCCTGTTCCGGATCACCGAGACGGCGAAGCGGAATACGTTCGATCATCGCATCGTACAGGTGCGGGGCGCTCTCACGCCACTGCTCCACGCCCGGCGTCAGTGCGATCGGCGAGATCAGGTTGACGTTGATGCCGTCCGGACCCCATTCGTTCGCGGCAACGCGGGAAATGGCGCGAATCGCTTCCTTGGCGGCCGCGTAAGAGGTTTGCGTCACTTGTCCGTCAAGACCCGCGCCCGAAGCGAAGTTGATGACCTTGCCCTTCGTTTTTTTCAACTCGGGATAAGCGGCCTGCATGAAATGAAACGTCGGGTAGAAGCCCGTTCCGAAAGACAGATCCAGCAGCTCCTGCGTCGTCTCTACGAAAGAAGCCTGTCTGGAAGCATGTGCGTTGTTCACGAGAATGTCCAGCTTGCCGAACTTCTTGACGACTTCTTGCACAATTTCATTGGCGTTTTCTTTTACGGAGATATCCTTGATAAACAGGCATCCCCCCGTGTGCCGATTAACTTCCGCAAGGGTTTCCTGCCCCTTCTGCTCGTTCACGTCGACAATGGCGACATGTGCGCCTTCTTTAGCCATGGCAAGCGCAATGCCGCGGCCGATTCCCGAAGCGCTGCCTGTGACGATGGCGACTTTGCCTTGTAATCTCATGTGTAGGTCCCTCATTTCTCTAGTTGATAGATTCACTGGCTGATTAATTCCACAATCCGGCTTGCTCAAGCTTCTTCTTCCCGCCAAAGGCAATGCTTATGCAGACGATGTTAATGATCAGCATGATGCCGATGGCATACAATACGGGGGTGTAGCTTCCCGTAAAGTCGAATACGAATCCGTATGCCGGCAAAGCGATAATCGAAGAAATAGCGAGGCCCATGGAAGCATTGGAATAAATCTGGCTGTATTCCTTGTTGCCGAACAAACTTGATGTAAGAGCCGGTCCCAATGTTCCGATAGAGGCGGAGACAAGACCGAAGAGCCCCACAGCCAGCGAGATAACAAGCGTGCTGGTCGCCGCGAATAACAACAGCCCGATGGCCAGCACGCCCAGAACCATGGCGATAAACGTGGTGTTTCTGGTGCCGATTTTATCGCTCGCATAGCCGATAACCAAGGAGCCGATCAGCACGCCGATCATATTGGTTGCCATCACATTGCCCGCGAAGGTTACATCGAATCCCTTGTTCATCAGATACGTCGGAATATGCACCGAAAAGCTTGCCGCCGATGTAATCAGGAAGAAAAAGGCGATGAGCGCATAGAAGGCAGAAGACTTTTTGGCGGCTGCCAATGTCACCCCTTTGTTTTCCGCTCCTGCAGCCGCAGCGTCGGTTGTTGTGCCGCTTGCGGCTTCCGCTCCATAAGGAAGCGTTTTCTTTTCTTGGGGTGACTTCTTTATCAAGAGCAGCACGATGGGAACTACAATCACGATAACCGCAATACCAACGATCATATAGGAGGTTCTCCACCCCTGATTGGCGATCAGATTGCCGACGATGGGCTGGGAAATCGCGCCAAGCGCTCCGCCTGCGGCTCCCATAATTCCAAGCGCCAGACCTTTGCTCTTTTTAAACCATTGGTTAATTAATACCGGTCCTGCGATAACGGTAATAAATACGCCGCCCACAGCGAGAGGAATGGCAAGGATGTACCAGCCCCACACCGAATTCATTAATCCGAACAATGCAAACGCTCCGGCCTGCAAAATGATCGCGCCGCTTAAAAGCAGCCGGGTATCATACCTCGCCATTAATTTACCGCCAATCGGCAAAAAGACCATGGTGACAATAGCCGAGACACTGAAATAAAGGGTCAGGCTGCCCATTCCGACTCCCAAGTCCTTGGAAACTTGCCGCAAAAAAAGACCGGCGGAGTTATTTAAACTGCCTTTCCCCAAGCCGACCATCATGCAAAGCCCTAGCAAAATCCACCACGCATAGTGAATTTTCCTTTTATTTTGGCTCATAAAATTTCTTCGCTCCCCGTTTCCAATATCCGTTCCAATTTAAGATGATGTTGCATTATGCCATTCTCACAAATGGCGAAGCCTATCAATGCTGTTCATTCTCCCTGCTGCTCGCCAGGCTCCTTTCTTGGAGGAACAATCATGATATACGCGATATAATATTTAGATATCGAAATATTATATGTCTAAATAGTAACAAAATATTTTCCCGCCTGCAACGGAGAACAATGGGAAAGTTCATGAAAAATTTAAGATTTGGATTTCAGGTATTGTAAACCGGCCTCAAAAACGCAAAAAGAGGAGCATTTGCTCCCCTTTTACATACCTGATTATGAGGCTGATAAGTTAAATCTATCCTTTTTCATAGCAATCCTACGCTTTCCCGGCGTTGACCCTCCGACTCAAACTATATATTCCGCCATAATTTGCTCGATATCGTATGGAGTAACTCCTCTATCCACGGAAAATATCGCATCTGCCTGATCGGCTGCATCGACTAATTCCCCTCTTGCTTTCGCATGGAGGACGAACAAATCGTACAGATCCGGCTTCCGTAAAGTTGTCATGGCTTTGCCCATCAAGACCATTCCCTTCTGATTCCCTTCCACATTGTTATAGTAGTGAGGTTGTCTCGTAAGGGACAGATCCGTCCAAATGACCGTACGTTCCACCAAATCCAGGATGACGGGAATGGCAATCCGCGTATCGGCGGTAACGTCGATTTTGTTGACCACCGTCGAAGGCTCGAAGATTTCCCCGGAACCGGGTTTCTTGCGCATCATCCAGCCTGCGAAGCACTCCGGCAAATTGCAATACGGCTGTTCCGTAAAGGAATGCAGGGAAGCCACAATATAACGCCCGCCGTAATCGACGATGGAAGGAATGTGCAGATCAATGAACTCGCAGGCTCCATGCGGAGCCGACACGATATCTCCGCTGTGGATCGCCTGGTACTTGGAGGACCTCAGATTCGTATACGAAATGTGCTCTACATAGTCCCAGTTGCGGTCATACATGACTGCGGACAAGTCGATGTCCACGCGGCCCGTGGGCTTGCCGTCCACGGTTCCTTCTTTCCACCAGTTGAAGAATCGGATCGTGTCCCCCTCCGCCATCGGCACACGGCTTCCCCGTACAAGCGTATGCAGCGCTTTGCTTGCGGATCGTTGGGAGAACGGGACATGATAGTCCTTCAAACGTTTATCGACATGGGTCTTCCCCAGAGGAGGCAGTTCGGAGAATCGCTGAACCAGCGTCTTCTCGCATACCTCCACGATGTCCCGGCATACCGTTTCGTTGATTTCGGGGAGCGTATGGGGAATCGCAAACGCTTTAGCCGCATTGCCTTTCGGGAAGAAGACACGCAGCTCGGGACGCTCATGGCGGCGGGCAAAATGATTCTTCACCTGCAGCAGCACGGGCGTCGATACCTGATCCGCCACTTCGCCGAATGCCAGCACGACATACTCCGTATGATCGGTGGACCGCAGCAGCTGATCCAGCCTTCTTGCAAATTCACCCGGACGCTGCATTAACAGATCGATCAAGGTCCAGACCTGACGGTACCGGAAGGCAAGTTCCACGCTCCCGCCGAAGGTTGTAAAAGGCTTGTTGTTGCGTAATATTCCGAAAGCCTCCTGACAACGCGTAAAACGATTCTTGTACTCGGAAGGATGCAGAATTTCTCCCAGCCGGATCCAGCGATCCTTATATCTCAGCATATCCTCCGTAATGGAGTGACAGCGTTCCAGCAATCCTAGCAGCAGCCGTCTCTCGCTCCGCTTAAACTTGCGGAAACGCGCAGCCTCGGCAAGACTGACATCGCCATCCGACCAGGCCGCTGCCAGGCGGAGGACATCGGTTGCGGTTTTAAAGTACCGGCCGATCCGTTCTACGTTAGCCTTGTCATGCTTCAATAAGGAAGCTGCCACGAAGGCCGCATTCTCCTTGAACGGGATCTCGGGCGGGAGAATCGCCTCCAGTTCATCCGGGTCCGCGCACTCTACAGCCGCATCGATATCTTCCTTGTCCGTCTTGGAGATCGAGGTCTTGGCCTGAATCAGCCGGTTTATCAGGACATGAAACTCCGTTTTGCTTCCAAGATCAATCACTTTCAGGCTTACCTCATCCCGCAGTGGAGGTCTTTCCGCCGTCTCATACTCAGGCAAATCCAGCGTTAGATAATGATAAACGGCATTCAAGTAAAGCTCCGCATCATGTTCCTCCATGACCTGCGCCGGAAAGTCGGGATACATCGGCTTATACCCCACATGGGCGCCGACCAGCTGTTTCAGATCGCCGATCAGCCCACGATAAAACGCTTCAAATTGCTCCTTGGATAAGGTGTACACGGCACGCATCAAGCGATGGGAGAACGTAAATCCAAGAGATTCGATATTTTTCACGGCCGCAGCCAGATAAGCCTTAGAAAGACGATCCTCGCCTTCTCCCTGCTCCACAATCACTTTGCCCGCTCTGCGTAAATAGATGGTGTTTATGTTCATAAAAAAGAGTCCAGGAAAGCCATATCCCTACTGTCATTGGAAGAATCCTTAGAAGGAAGGAATATGATAGCCTGGACACCTCCTCTCGCGAATAGAAATCCTTCAGGAAAGCTGCGACCCTAATTCGTCCAATGAAGTAGAAGGAAGGATCGCAATAGCCTGAAGTTCAAGGCTCACAGTCCGTGACTCCGAACCTTTGATGGATCCATCTTCCCATACTTCCCCGCATGCCAACAGGGCGAAAGTATTACGACTTTGGAAAAGATAAACAACGCGAGCCTTATTCGGATATAAAAAAAGCGACGTCCGCAGGGCACGGCAGTCGCTTGATCGGTAGGATTTTCCGCGGATAGTATCCGCGAGCAGGGCACAAAAAAGCTTCCTACATCTACATCCACCTGCTCCGCTGCAGGTGGTGCCAATAGCGGTCCATTATTGCAGCTCTCCCTCAAGAAATTTGATGAGGTAGGTTTCAGGCTGCGCGAGGAATTCTGTAAACCCGCATAAATCCGCATACTCCTGATGCTCCACGTCATAACAGCCGATGGAGCCTTTTTTCTTCGGATTCCATACCAGCTGCAGATCCGAGTAGTTGTCGATGTCGGCCGACAGACGCAGCAGCTTTTGCCGGCCGACTTTCATCTCAATCGTATCGGTCAGGGTGAAAAAGTCGATATACCCGATCTCATAATCATTTGGCGCCAGCTCCAGGCGCAGCTTGTCCCCGGTAAGAAAGGCAACCAGCTCATCGGTCAGCTTATACTTTTTCAGCTCAAATTTCTTGTTCTCGCTATCATGAAGCTCTGCCGGCTCCAAGGATTTCAAATAGTCGGCCAAAGCGGCATCCTTATTGCCGACCGCAATCGTATACGCCCGGTCGCCATCCTTTTCCGTTATCGTAATGTCGGCGCCGCGTTCAATCAAATACTTGACCATCGCCGCATTGCCCATTCGCGTCGCAACGGTTAAAGGAGTCGCTTGATAAGGATAGACCTGGTCCGGCTTATTGTAATTAATGTCCGCCCCATGATCGAGTAAATACGCGAGTGTCTTAAGATCATGGTCCGACACGGCCTGGCGCAATACGGCGCTGCCGTGCTGCTTTATACCCAATCCCAGCTCATGGAGAAGCGGAATATTCTTTTTATTGCCGTAGTAGGCTTGGGAATAAGCGCCCGAGCCGATATGATTAAGCTGGTCCGGCTTGGCACCTTGCTCCGCAATGTAGCGGACGATGTCTTCCTTGCAGTAGCGGACAGCGCGCAGAAAGGCCGGATTACGGGGGACATTCAGATTGACGCCGTTCTCTGCCAGCAGCTTTACAACGTCCAGTTTCTCCGATATAAGCGCCAAATCGAGCGGACTCAGCGTGGTATACTTGCTCAATTCGATGCCCTCTTCGATATCCCAGCCTCCCGCAATGGCCTCCCGCAAAGCCGGCATATTTCCTTTGTAAATGTGCATCGCGATTTCCGGCAGCTTCTCGAATTTCCCGATATCTTTCAGTTGGATCATCCATTACCCTCCTACTCAAAGTCTTACATTAAATATAGAAAAGTACTTGGCAAAAAACAACAGGGACTCCGCCATGGGCACGGTTGCGGCCACTAGTCCGGGAAGCGAAAGGCCTGCCTCATCGCGCCCTGTCAAATCTCCCGGCTGTGCAAAAAGAGAACCCGGCCGCAAAGCCGGGTTCTCCGTCTGTCTCACGATTGCTTACAGGTGCGATCCGCCGCTCGCGTCGATCAACTGGCCGGTTACCCAGCGGCTGTCCGGCGAAGCGAGAAAGGCGGCGACATCCGCCACATCCTCAGGCTCTCCCCACCGGCTAAAAACGGAAAGCCCGGCCGCATTTTTTTGCCCGTTCGGATCTTGCAGCGTTTCCGCATTCATCTCCGTGTTAATGATGCCCGGCTGAATGGCGTTTGCCGTAATCTTGCGGCTCCCCAGCTGTTTAGCCAGAAGAAGGGTAAACGTGTCGATAGCCCCCTTCGACATACTGTAGGTGAACACGCCGGGAGAGGCGGCGCGCGTCACAAAAGAGGAGACATTAATAATGCGCCCGTCGTCCTTCAGGCGCGGTAAAGCCTGCTGGGTAACAAAAAGCGGAGCTTTGACGTTAATCTTCATCACTTCGTCAAAAGAAGCTTCCGTTGTCTCTTCGAGGCTGAGAATCTGCCCGATTCCGGCATTGTTGACCAAAATATCGAATCCGCTGCAGCCCGTATGTTCCCGGATCGCCTCATCCAGTGCCGCGAATAAATGATAAATGCCCTCAAGGGCGCTCAGGTCGGCACCGATGGCGCACGCTTTTCCTCCGCTTTGGCTGATCTGCCGGACCACCGCCTCCGCTTCATTCCGTCTTTGTCCGTAATGCACGGCGACAAATGCGCCTTCTTCGGCCAGACGCAGTGCGATAGCGCGGCCGATTCCCCTGCTCGCTCCCGTTACTAAAGCAATTTTACCTTCCAGTTTCCTCATGCTCTCATCTCCTTGTCCGAATTCAAGAAGAATATAGCACAGGATAAATTTTGAAATGTTGCTCTTATATTCGGTCCAAGGGGCTAGCCGTATGCCGCTCACTTGTTTCGTGAGTTTAGGAGAATTATCAAAAACCCGCTATCGGATTTTCCATTTTCTCCGCGCACTTCCCTTCCACTCAAAATTGAGCCAAGCTGATCTCACCCTCAAGTAGAACGGATTCCGTCTAAGGCGGTTAGCACCAAATGCTGCACATAGGGCTCGTCCAACGTGTCCCCAGTTACAAGCAGCCGATAGAAAATCGGTCCGTAGATAAGATCGATGCATATGTCAATGTCGAGCTCTTTTTTCAATTCTCCGAGTTGAATCCCCTTTTCCAGAAGACCTCTTGCCTCAAGTCGGCGGGGACGGAAGAACCGGGTTCGGTAGGCCTCCGCCAACCCTGCATCAAACTGTCCTTCACCCAGTAACTCCGTAATGATCTTTCCTTCCCGGCTTGTCAGAAACCGGGTTAAATTCGCGGCGTGATTGAGAATATCATCGATTGCCGAACCCGTATCAGGCACGGGCAGTCTGGCGGTGGCGGCATACAGGAAACCGTCCATTACCACGGCAGCCTTGTTAGGCCACCATTTATAAATCGTGGCCTTGCTGACTTGGGCACGATCTGCAATTTTATCAACCGTGACGGCTTGAAAGCCGTTTTCCAACAACAACTCATAAGATGCGGAAAGGATAGACTTTTGCGCTTCTACATTACGCGGCCTGCCTCGTTTGCCATTCATCGTAATCTCATCCCCTTTCGTCCATACCTATCTTAATCCATAAAATAAACTATACGTTCAGTATACCAATTGTGAATAAAAAATAAAGTTCAAATCACCTATTTACAAAACCATACGTTCAGTATATTATTTTGTTATTGATTATTAAACTGTACGTTCAGTATTTAAAATACGATGACGGGAGGACCTATCAGGAAGAGAAATCCGCATGAAATCGTCATTGTTTTCGAACCAATGAAGTTACTGGCTGTAGAGCATTATATTTCAATATAAGGAGTTGCCTAAAATGACTGCTTTAAAAAAACAAACAACCGAAAAAAATACCCCGGCATGGTTAATCCTACTGCTGGCTGCCGCATGCGGGATCATTGCGGCTAATCTTTATTATGCGCAGCCTTTGGTTGGGGAAATCAGTTCTTCAATCGGGCTGTCCGCAAACAGTTCCGGCTTTATCGTGACGTTAACGCAGATGGGTTATGTCGTCGGCTTGTTATTTGTCGTGCCGCTGGGGGATATCGTTGAAAATCGAAGGTTGGTTGTCGTTTCTTTACTTCTCACAGGGGCCGCGCTTGCAATCACGGCAGTGTCGAAACAAGCTGTGCCATTCTTAGCGGCTTCGTTTGTAATCGGTTTAGGGTCGGTCGCCGCCCAAGTACTCGTGCCCTTCGCGTCCTACCTTGCATCCGAATCTTCACGCGGCCGCGTTGTCGGCAATGTCATGAGCGGGCTCTTGCTAGGAATCATGCTTTCGCGTCCTGTGTCGAGCTTGGTAGCCGACTTCTTTGGCTGGCATGCCGTATTCGCTTTGTCTGCCCTAGCTGTTATTATTCTGGCTATCGTACTGTCAAAAGTGCTGCCTGTAAGAAAACCTTCGACGAACACAACCTATACGGCTCTACTCGGTTCGATGTGGCACTTGCTGCGAACAACCCCGGTCTTACGCCGCCGGGCTGCCTATCATGCCTGTGTGTTTGCGACTTTCAGCTTGTTCTGGACAACGGTACCGCTGCTGTTATCCGGACCGCTCTTTCATTTTTCCCAGAAAGCCATCGCGTTGTTCGCGCTTGCCGCGGTCGCGGGTGCCATAGCGGCACCGGTGGCCGGACGGTTGGCCGACCGCGGCTGGACCAAACCCGCAACAGGGATAGCACTCGCTGCGGTCGTTATTTCTATGCTGCTGCCGCTCATAATCCGTACGGGTTCATCCGTAGGAGTAGTCGTCCTCGTCGTTGCAGCCCTGTTATTGGATGCCGGCGTATCCGCAAATCTTGTACTTGGACAACGCGCGCTCTTCTCGCTGAGCCCGGAAATCCGCAGTCGGTTGAATGGGCTTTTTATGGCTATGTTCTTTTTTGGCGGAGCCATCGGGTCCGCAATCGGAGGGTGGATATTCGCCACGGGGGGATGGAGTGCCGCGTTATGGACCGGAATCACCTTCCCGGTCGTGGCCCTGCTTTATTTTGCCACGGAAAAGAAGCAGGCGCTATGAGCAGCCTTCACTAATACGACGTTTATAGCAGTCAGGAAATGTATGGATGCACTGCACCCAAAGAGGCAGACTGACCTCTGCTGTAAAAACAAAACCATCCCTAGTATTTAACTATTCCGGGATGGTTTACTTTTTTGAGGGATTCCTGATCGTTCAATAAATCAAGTCGTCAGTTTCGCATACGCGATAAAGAAGACCATCATCTCCCCGACGATCGCATAATTCGGTACAGGGTAAATCAAATTTAATGCTAGACAGCAGCCCAATATCCCTAATAATACGGCCAAGTGATAGGGCTTCAAACGCAGATGTTTCGGTCTGTATAAGTGAAAAACCAAAGAGGTGGAGAAAAAATAAAGAAGAACGGACCCGAATGCAAACATCAACATGAACGTATAATTCAGTTTCTCTTGATATAACAGCTGGATGGCAGCGGCTAACATGCTCATGGACAAGTAGATGAATAAGTGTCCGTAAATAATCGTCTGGCCGGCCGTTTGTATTTCCTTACTCACTTTGGTTTCAACATTTTCAAAGTACTGCCACCAGATGGCGATCACTAACACGCTTGTAAACGCGACAAACAAAACGGATGGCAGATTCCAGCTGTTGAACTGCAGCACGGCCAGAATACTGACCACGGATTCACCTAAAAGAATGAGTGTAAATAAAGCGAAACGTTCAAATAAGTGAGGGGTATGTATAGGTGTTTTTACCAACTGTTTTCGGCCCATTAAGGGAAGTATAATATCGACGGCAATTCCCAAATACAGAACGGCATACCGGATCCACGAGTCAAAGAAAAGGGAACAGGAGGATATCAAAATTCCGATCAAAAAGTGGGTCCCCAAGTAAGAAGCGGTCGATTGCTGATGAGCGGCCTGGGATTTATGCACCAGCAGATATTGAATGGCGGTCAGCGCTCTCGAGCCTATATATCCGATAAAGAAGGGAATATAGTATTGATCGAAATCAGGGGATAAGCTCGCCGTCATGATTAGAATAAAAAAGAGCTGCAAAATGCCCAATATTCGATGGATAAAAATATCTTGACCGAATCGGTTTACAAAAAGCGTTTGTCCTACCCATCCCCACCAGATCGGGATAAAAATCAGAACAAATTTGACTAAATATTCGATGGGAATGACTCCATGATCCGCATGCAGTAACACATGAGTTGCTTTTGAGACTGCCGCGACAAAAAGAAGATCATAAAAAAGCTCTAACCAGGTGACCTTTTTCTCAACCATACCCTTATAATCCCCCTACTGGATGCCTGTTCCTCAAAGATGATTTATTTATTATACCAACTTTCTTGCCGGGGTCTATAGGATTTAAGGCTTACCATATATGGGCGGTCCGTTGTCAGAGCTCTATCCGACCATGATGTTCTTGTTATCCGGGTGAACGTCTGCTGGCTCGTACTCATTCATACGCAGCAAGATATATTCAATTTCCTCTAAGGGCATTTGTAATTCTTGGCTGACTTCATAAAGTCCCCTGTCCTGTGCAAGAAGCTCCCGGGCTTTATTTATTTTTCCATGGAGCCAGTTGTTCTCCAGCATCCAACTTTTCACCTGAGCCAATAGGCGATTCTGAGTATCCTTATCCGCGTGCTTCTTATATTTAGTGACAGACTCCGACAAATAATTGTACAAATAAATACCTAGCGCTTCACGCTGCTCGTTTTTAGACATTCGCAGATACTGCTCATAAATTAGGCTGATGTCTAGTCCCAGTAAGTTATCTCCGCTATCAAAACGTCTGAATGTTCTTCGCTCGTAGCTTTCAGGCAAAACACGAAATACAACAACGACCGCATACGGAAAAGTCCACGTTTTGGCTGCTTCCTCCAAAGGTAACAGTTCATCTCTCAATTGACCCACACACGTTCCATGTGTGTCTAAATAAAAGGATAGCTCCATTCCTAGCTCCTTTGCTGCCGTTTTTTTGCCCGTCTAAAGAGGTTGCTCTTTGCAAATTTCATTTGTTTTCCGGATACGGTTCGCATCCTTTCGACACGAGCCACTGCTTTATAGCGGCGAATGCTTGTATTTCCTCCCCTTCATACATGACGGCCACCTCTTGCTTGTTGGCATAATTAAATCTCACATAACCGCCCAGTGTCCGATAGAAGAGGTAACAAGAATAGTCGGTTTCAATGCACAGATCCGGCGAAAAAGCCGATCGGCACATTCCGGCCAGATCCGGCAGCGTAAGCTGATCCCGTCCCGGCGGCAGCCGTAAAAAGAGATGGCTACGGGTCCCCGTCCACGGTTCGTAATAAACGGCTCCCTCCCGGCCGCACCCGTACACCCGACGATAGATTTCGTCCAGCACCGAAGCGTACGTCCCTTCATCTTCCTGCTCCCGCGCCTGGAGGGGAATAGCCGTCACTTGTTCCGCGTGACGAGGCAGCCAGAGCAGTTGAGCCGTCTGGGGATGCACCGCCAGAAAATCGCCGTCCACCGTCGTGCCTATTGTGACACACTCACCGATCTGCGGCTCGGTAATCGGGCTGTCCGCGTCATGCTCCCATAACCCATACTCGGCAAAAGGCTTAAGCACCTCCGGATCCGGCAGCTGGACATTCATCCATCCGCTATAGGTCCCTTCGCCGAACGACCGTAAAAACCGGAGATAGCCGGGTGGAAAAAAAGCGGCCTCTTCTTTCGCAAGCGTTTGGTTGATGCCGTCAGACAGCGGCGGCTTTGGCCGAGATACTAGATACATGCCTCTTTCCTCCTGTGTCACGAACTTTCAATCTTCATTGTAAACAACATCGATTCATAAAATCCTGACTCCATTATACTATATATTGGAATCGATTCTATCATCCACCTTACGTATTGCGTCTTTTGAATGGCCCGCCTATTGATCCGCCTTCTCTTCCTCCTGCCGCAAATGCACAAAAAACCTCTAATCCCAAGACGGATTAAAGGTTTTCTTATACGTAGATCAGCTATACACCAGTTCTTTTTCGACCAGACCAAGCGTCTGCGCGGTTGACGTAAGAATTTCTTGGAAAAGCTCCGGATTGTTCAAGAGCGACAGGCCATAAGAAGGAATCATTTCTTTGATTTTCGGTTCCCACTCTTTTATATGCTGCGGGAAGCATCTTGCCAGGATCTCCAGCATGACATGAACGGCAGTGGAAGCCCCCGGAGAAGCGCCGAGCAGAGCAGCGATCGACCCGTCAGCGGCCGTAATAACCTCCGTACCGAATTGAAGGGTTCCTTTGCCGCCGGCTTCCGTATCCTTGATCACCTGCACACGCTGGCCCGCTACGACGATATCCCAGTCTTCGCCTTTGGCGTTCGGGATAAACT
The DNA here is from genome assembly GCF_059692095.1 of Paenibacillus sp. JT31N7. Lineage (NCBI taxonomy): Bacteria > Bacillati > Bacillota > Bacilli > Caryophanales > Paenibacillaceae > Paenibacillus > Paenibacillus sp. JT31N7. The sequence continues at coordinate 134,567 of NZ_JCAUAT010000004.1, read as the reverse complement.
CACGCAATTCTTCCACGCGCTTTTCATTCGATAATAGTACCTGCTGGATCAGGTATTTGGTCAAGGACATCTCTTTAACGCCGGCCGCTAACATCGTCAAGACATTATCCGGTTTCACCGACGTGATTAAGTCAAACATGGAACCCGTTTTTAGGAACTTGGGCGAGAAGCCGGCAAAAGGCCCGAACAACAGCGACTTTTTGTTGTCAATATAGCGCGTGTCCAAGTGCGGAACCGACATAGGCGGAGCTCCGACCTTTGCTTTGCCGTATACTTTGGCATGGTGCTGTTCGATAACTTCCGGATTGTTACATACCATAAAGAGCCCGCTTACCGGGAATCCGCCAATATGTTTTCCTTCGGGAATGCCGGACTTTTGCAGTAAATGCAGGCTTCCGCCGCCGCCGCCGATAAAGACGAATTTAGCCGTATGGCGCTCGACGCTGCCGTTATCGAGGTTGCGCACCTTCAATTCCCACGATCCGTCGGCGGCACGTTTAATATTGTCCACGCTATGTTTGTACTGGATTTCCACGTTCTGGGTCTGTAAGTAGTCGAAAAGTATGCGCGTTAAAGCGCCAAAGTTGACATCCGTCCCGGAGTCGATTTTCGTAGCCGCGATCGGTTCACTTGAAGTACGGCCTTCCATGATAAGCGGAATCCATTCGTTCAGTTTCTCCGGATCATCGGAAAATTCCATTCCCTGGAACAAGGGGTTGTTCGACATCGCTTCAAAACGTTTTTTCAGGAATGCAACATTCTCCTGCCCCTGCACCATGCTCATATGCGGAATCGGCATAATAAAATCCTGCGGATTACGGATCAACTGGCTGTTTACAAGATAAGACCAGAACTGTCTGGAAAGCTGAAACTGTTCATTAATTTGAATCGCTTTGCTTATATCTACGGAACCGTCCGGTTTTTCGGAAGTATAATTAAGCTCGCACAGGGCAGAATGGCCTGTACCCGCATTATTCCATTCGTTAGAGCTTTCTTCTCCTGCTTTTGCGAGTTTCTCGAACACTTTAATTTCCCATTCCGGCACTAGCTCTTTCAGTAACGATCCCAAAGTCGCGCTCATGACCCCGGCACCGATTAAGATAACGTCTGTTTTCATGATAACCTTCCTTATCCTCTATATTTATAAAAAAAGAGCAGGCACGCCTGCTTCGTATAGTAAAAAAGCAAGGCACCACCTAAGAACAAAACGATTCTGTCTCCACTACAACCCTATCTACTCTATTATAATTATTTTTACACTAAAATATCTACCATTAAGTCCTTCCAAAAGCCCTAAAAACAAAAAAAACCAAGTCCTTAACTCAGTTTATGCTGAATTAAGGAGTTTGGTTTGTATTTTTTTGTGGAATCTTCTAGTTTCCGCTGTAGTTTGGGATAGGGTTCTGCCTAGCGGTACGCTGCTTGAATACAATTCATATACACCTAAAGCGGAATGAGGTTCTTCATGAACTATATAAAATTTTTAAAAACATAGACTTATTTTCTATATTAATTTAATCTTATCATATAATGTAGGATGAATTTTCCATTTTCGAATGAGGGAAGGCAGCGTCGTTGAAGTGAAATATATGACCATAGACAACGAGCAAAAATCGAGGTAGTAGGCTCCTATATGCGTTAGAAGAGGATTTGCAAGTGCGCCGCGCTTGGGCCTTGCCACTGACAACGTCATGCGCCTAAAGCTGAGAAGACTAACAGAAACACACAAAGAAAGGTGAGAAGCACAATGGGATCTTGGGGCACAAAATCACTGGAAAGTGACGAAGGACTGGATGTTCTTGAAGCGTTAACGAAATATACAACGGAGCGTAAATCGGTCAAGTTAAAAGAGCTGATCGCTCATTTCAGGGAGATCGGATTTCTTTCGGAGGATCCGGAAGAGGAGGATTTCCTTTACGATAATACGGCCATCGCTCTGGCTGAAATCGTATGCGCCTATATCGAAAACGGAAAGACGAAATATGAGCAGTTGAACGATCTAGACGAGATTGTCTGGGAGGCAGAGGATCTCCGCGAGTTGAAGCAATTGGTTCAGCAGGTGCTGGATAATAAAGGCGGGGATCGCGAGCTGCATGAGCTGAGAGATGGAGATTCCGACTGGATTCAACATATGGAAAATGTGATTCGTATTTTGTCGGAGCGGCTATAAACGCTGGAAAATAGAATCCGGAGCTTTCATTACCCGCAGCAAAAGAAATGGATTATACGAAGAAAGGGTGGTAATCGGGTTTTTCCTGCGCTGGCTCTCTTTCAATCGATCCATTTATCTCACCGCCAAATATAGATTCGGGATACAAGATAAAGTATGGCATATTTTAAATTAGAACCCCTTGCTAAGGCAGGGGGTTCCATTCATGATTAAAGAACTTTGGCCTATGCCTTTTCTTGAACATTGTTGGGCTCATGACGTACCTATACTTGATCTTCTTATCTAGAAGCCTCTCACACTTTACTTTTTCTTCCATAAACAAAGTACAATGTAGCAGCGGACATGATCATCAATATGACGGAATATACCAAAGTTAACGCTTTGGTGTCAGCCAGGGCTTGTGCATCCGTACTGTTCTTGATGACGATACCGAGAGGCTGGTACAAAGGATGATAGAGAAATACGGTAAGATCGTAATCCGCCAAAATACCGTTGAAATTCAAAGCAAGAATGGCCAGCGTGGACGGGAGTATGATGGGTAACAAAACTTTTGTGAAGGTATAAAAAGACTTGGCACCCAAATTTTTCGCCGCATCCTCAAGATTACGGTCTAGACTGAAGAAGGACGCTTTCACCATTCGGAGAGTGAATGGGATGTGTACGATGACATAGGCAAGAAACAGCATCCAGACGGATCCAACCAGTATGTAATTCCCGATAATCAGTCTTGGCGTGTTAAAAGTTACGATGAGCCCGATTGCGATTAATGTCGACGGCAGCATCCACGGGATCAGAAGCGCATACTCCAGGGCCGTTGTCCACTTGTTCTTGTACTTATGCAAAATTCGCGATGCCGCCAAGGCCAGAGCCACAACGGTTACCGATGCTGCAGCGGCATACACAATGCTGACAAGGTAAGGTTTGAACGCGGACATGTTGGAGAACACATTCATATAATTGCTCAAGGAGAAGCTTTGAAAGCTCAATGTCGCCGTTGATATGCTGTGTGCATCCGTAAAGGAAAAGACGATAATAAGAACGACCGGAATGATATAAAGGAGAAACAGGAAGTACGCCAGAATATGCGCGGCAATATTGCCGAGCTTATTGTTGATCTTTTGCTTAACCAGCTCCGATTTGACTTTGGAAACCGACATGAAGTTGCCTTTTCGTTCAAATCTGATCATAAGGGTCAGCAGAATTAAAGTAGCCAGACCTAGAATGAGGGCCAGCAGCGCAGCTAAATCTTTGGAGGACGTACTGTTCGAGAAGGTTAGGATCATCGGTGTGATCGTTTGAAACTCTACTCCGCCTAAAATCAGAGGAGCGGACGTTGCCGCGAGGCCCGTCAGAAAGATCAAGATGGTCAGCGCAAACATCGTAGGCTTCAAGACCGGAAGAACGACTCTCCACAGAATATAAAAGGTCGATGCCCCCATATTTTTTGCCGCTTCTACGGTTTGAAAATCAATTTTACGGACAGCATTGCTTAGAAATAGGACGTGGTTGGAAGTGCAGGCAAACGTCATTACGAATAGAACGGCCCAGTAGCCGTGAAACCATGTCGTATCAAAAGAAGGAAACAGATTGACCAGCAGCTTGGTCATGAAGCCGGTTTCGCCGTATACGAATTTATACCCCGACACCAATACGACACCGCTATAGATAAGAGTTGTAAAATAGCCCAATCTTAAAATTTTCGCACCCTTAATATCAAAATACTCCGAGATCAGAACCAAAGTAACGCCAACAATATTTACCGTAAACACAAGGGATACGGCCAGGATAAAGCTGTTATACAAGCTTCTCATCGCACGTTCGGACGACAAAAGCTTCTCCGCCGCTTCGAATGAAAATTTGCCGCCCTTAAAAAAGATTTCGTAATAGGTATTCAGGTTAGGGTAAATCAGAAAGGCTATGACAAACCAGGCTATCAGAGCGTAAAAAACGAATGCGGTCGGATTGATGGATGCCAGCCTTTTTTTAATTTTCTCTGCGTTCAACACACTTCCTCCTTCCCTTAGTACTGCAGAATATCGCTGATACGGATATAAATATCCATATCGTCGCCGACTTTATTAGGAGCAAACCCGCTTTCTTTCTCGATGGTCTTGATGAGTCCCCCTCCGGCAACCTCTATTAAATATTTGCTGTACAGCCCATAAAACTCCTGATCTATAATTTTGCCTTTGATTTGTACGGCATCTGTACCGGGCAGGGGCAGCAAGCTCACTTTTTCGTTGCGGATATAGGCTATTTTGTTAGGATCTATGCAATCCTTCAACCGGCTATTTTGGATAATCAAAGGGTCGATCCTATTGATATCGCCTATAAAATTACACACAAATTCCGTTTTGGACTGATTGTATACTTCTTGAGGAGTGCCGACTTGTTCGACGATTCCATTATTGAAGACAGCGATGCGATCAGACAAGGTCAGCGCTTCTTCTTGGTCGTGAGTGACATAGATCGTGGTGATCCCAAACTTCTTCTGAAGATTTTTTAACTCATTTCGCAATTGCACCCTTAGCTTGGCGTCCAGATTGGATAAAGGCTCATCCAGCGCCAGAATACTCGGCTTTAGGACCAGCGCTCTGGCAATAGCTACGCGCTGCTGCTGACCGCCGGACAATTCCGACACTTTCTTAAAAAGCTGGTCCTCCTTCAGATCCACCTTCTGCGCAATGTCCCTCACTTCCCGGTCTATATCGGCCTTCGAAGCCTTCTTGACACGCATGCCAAAAGCGAGATTTTCATAAACATTCATAGTCGGAAACAGGGCGTAGCTCTGGAACACCATGCTGATCCCTCTTTTTTCAATAGGCACATGGGTAATATCTCTGCCGTCCAGCATAATGTGTCCGCTCGTAGGTTTAATAAATCCGACCAGGCTGCGCAGAATCGTTGTTTTTCCACACCCCGACGGACCGAGAAAGGTAAAAAACTCCCCTTCTTTTATTTGCAGATTGAGGTTCTTGATGGCGTGGAAATGACCAAATTTAATTTGAATTTCATTAAATGTTATCATAGGTACCCCTATCCTTATTTTCTTAAAGAATAACTGCATATTGGCCCCCCAATATGCAGTCTGTTGTTCATCTCGCTTTGCTTATTTCATGATCTGTAATTCAATTTTCTCTACCCATTTTCCAATGTTGCCGGCAATAAAGCCCCAGTCCATAGGCTGTGCTTTTAAATTGGCATATAAGGCCTTCACGGACTCATTAGCCTTGGCGGCAGCTTGGGTATTCGCAGGCATGGAATTAAATTTAGAGGCAAATTCCCCTTGGACTTCAGCAGTCCCAATCCACTCGACGAACCGTTCTGCCGTCGCTTTCTTCTTCGTACCGTTAATGATAGCCGCATGTTCCACAATCATAGGCACGCCGATTTGCGGACTTACGATGCCTGCTTTCACTTTATACTGCTCTTCCTTCTTGCTTAGTGTGCCGGAAACCACCGCTCCAAGCGGCGTTTTGCCGCTTGCCAGATTAGCATAGAAGTCTTCCCCTTCTACCGCCCTTACCCCGTTGTCAAACAATTGCTTAACTTCATTCCAGCCTTCTTTGGAAATACCGAGTTCACCGTTCGGATCCTGGTATCGGGTCAGAATTCCCGCGACTACGAGCTGCGGCGTAATTTGTCCCAGCAGGGTTGGGGCTTCATATTTGCCTTTAAACGCTTCATTTTTATAGAGCTCCGTCCAATCCTTTGGTGCAGTCTCGGCTGTGAATTTATTCGGATTGTAGCTGAGCAGAATAGCCTGCTTCACTAGTCCGTGATAAAAGCCGTCCGGGTCGTTTAAGCCCGGCTCTACATCTCCGGCCCATTTCGGAACGTACTTGGACAGGACGTTTTCTTTCTTCAAATTTTCATAAAGCATGTTGTTCAAGCCGAACACAACGTCTGCGATCGGATTGTTCTTCTCGGCAACCAACCGGTTCGTTAAGTTGGCACCGCCTGCTCCGACAAGCTCAATCTCAAAACCGGCGCTTTTCGCTTTGTCGACCAGCCATTCGCCGCGGCCATCCGAATTCGCATTTGTATAAACAATCAGCTTATCGTTCTTAGCCGGTGCAGACGAAGACGACGTATTGGTCGATGGGGCAGTCCCGTCCGCATTCCCGTTGTTATTGCTGCCACCGCAAGCAGTTACCGCCAGACATAGGATCGTTAGCAAAGATGCACTTACCATTTTTTTAAACATTCTTTTCACACTCCCTGTTCGTGTAGGTGGATTTTTTATAACCGTGGAACTGGCAAACCGCGTCTGTATCGTTAGATGTGGAGGATCATTCCGTCATGGGCCACCACGATCCCCGCAGGTTTGAAGATGTCTTCAAATTCATCGTGAAGCAGTTTGGAATTATGGCTGAAGTGCGTGACGATGATGCGCCCTTCTTCTTTCAAAATCTGTTCATTCCGGAACTCACGCTGAGCCTCGAGTACCGTCTCGATACACATATGATTGCGATCACGAGATTTCCCGGTGTATCCGTGCGTGCAGTCGAGTATGGCAGCGTCCAGATTTCTTCCCTTTAACCACGCCCACGTAGCTTCCGGAAACCAGCCCGAGTCATGTCCGTACAGCAGGCTTTTGCCGTCCTTTTCGATCACGTACAACAAGCAGGTTTCCATCCTGTCATGGTCCGCCAGCAGGGGTGTAACCCTTGCATCACCTACCGTTATCGTCTCAAACGGGCGAAGGAGATGAAAGGCAAAGCGCTCCCCCTCAAATCGGCCGATGGCAGCACGCGTATGATGCATCACGGCGTCGTTTCCGTAAATATGCAGCGGACACGAAAGTTCATGAGCGATTCCCGCTCTTCGGCATTCCAAATCATAAGCGTTATAATGATCCGAGTGCGTATGGGTGACAAGCAGGTGCTCGATTGCGCCCAAATCAATGTTATCGCGAAGGGCCTGCATATAAGAATCGGGGCCATAGTCGAATTTGATTACATCGTCAAGGATGGCCGAGCTTCGTGTACGGATGTTTTTTCCCCCGAGCTCCCGTGCTTTGAGGCAGTACTCACAGCGGCAAAATGCATTCGGAAAGCCCTCTGCAGCCGCGGTTCCCAGAAAATGAATTTTCATATAAACTCCTTCTGTCAATCCTAAAGAACGGATTTCCTCTCTACGATCGTCGTTTGAATTTTGATGGTGATCTGTTTCTCAAGAGAATGTTTGACCCTCTTCATAAGAAGATTACATGCCGATTGGGCAAGCTGCTCGGTATCCTGTCTGACCGTTGTAAGAGGAATTGGAGTTAACGCCGATAATTGGATATCGGAAAACCCGACGATAGAAAGCTTGTCAGGGACAGGAATCCCCATACGCAAAGCTGTATATAAGGTCGAGATGGCCACATGATCATCCCCGCACATAACGGCTGTCATCTGCGGATTTTCATGAATAAACTGTTCTTGTTCCGGGTCGCCCTCGTTAATATGGCTTGGTTTGCAAGGCACGCTTTTAAAATGAATAGATTGGTTTTTGACAGGAATCGCATGATCCAGAAGCGCCTGGATATAACCTTGGTACCGCTCTTCGCGGCTGGTGATATTATCTATCGGGTTCGAAGTGTATCCGATTTCCCTGTGTCCCTTCTCGATCAGATATTTGGTCATCTGGTAAGAGCCCAGATAATGATCGTGATACACGCAATCAATCTGAACCTCATGAAAGATCCGGTCAATAATAACAATCGGAAATTTCTTTAATTTCAATCTCAGCACTTGGTCACTGCACGTCTTGCGCCCCTGGGGAAATAAAATGATGCCGCTTATTCCCCCATCGACAAGCCTCTGCAGGCAGCGATCCTCATCCTCTTTATTCTGGCTGATTTTCAGAATAAGATCGCAATCGTGCTTTCGTGCTTCGATCTCGGCTGCTGCAATAATTCTTGAGGTGTAGTCGGATAGATGGGGCACGATGAGAGCTATCTGATTACTTTGCTTTTTTTCTATTGGAAGCGCTTTCTTTTCCGCAGTGAGCAGTCCGCTTTCAGGCACTCCATCCTGTTTTCCGGAAAGGAAGGTCCCTCTTCTCGGCAATCGATACACCAACCCCTTCTCAGCCAGTTGTTCCAGCGCCAGCTTACTCGTCATCCGGCTTACGCCGAACAGCTTCGCGAGCTCTCCTTCTGAAGGGACGGGATCATGCGGCTGAAGCCTGCGGCTCTGGATAATCTCTATGACCTTATCGGCAATTTGCAGATACAGCAGATTCGGTTTCTTTGTCGCCTGTACATTTTTCATCTAAGGTTTTCCCTGGCCAATGACTTCTCTCTGTCAGCATATTTATCCATAGGTGTGTGACATTCCCCTTCCTGAGTTATTGGGCAACGCTTTACTTGCCTCGCTGGTTCCTGGTCGCCTGCTTTTAAAAGTCACCTCTTGTAGGAGTATTAGGGTTCTCAGGCTGCCTAAGAATCGCCCCGTGACAGGTGATCTAAAATGAGCTTACTTAATGTCACTGACATATTCAATGACATACGTATTAAAAATATGTAAATAGAGCATTTTTCTTTAGAATTTCATGATAGATCGACGATTTCTATATCAGTGGAACCAATATTTTCATAATCTAACACTTTGCAAAATTGACTCTTAGGCATACAGAAGGGCCGTCCCCATCCGTCATCTCAGATGACCGGAGGACAGCCCTTTCTTGTTATAGGCAACTGGTTTCCCCAGTTAGCTATAGCCTAATCGTGTGCCGAGCCTTTTTTCAAATACATCTACTTGATTAGGGTGTATCAAAATGGCTGATCAACGCCAATGCCTCTTCATGATCAGGCTCCAGTTCTAACAATTTCTTTACGTAACTCAGTGCCTCTTCAACTAATTCTAGCTCGAAACAACAAATAGCCAGACAATAAAAGACGGTGGATACGACTTCATCTTGCTCTTCCTGTACCGAAATTTCCAAATACCGTTTGGAGTGCTCGTACATGTCCATCTCAAATAGGATCAATCCGGCATCGAGCGCCAGATCGTAACGCTGCTCCATGACGTAGTACGAGGATGACATCAACTCTATGCCTCTCAACAAATCCAGTTTTTCTTCATCGTTTGCATCCGGCAACAGACTGGAGATCTGCTTCGTGCTCTGAATGAAAAATTCCGCATCATATCCGCCCAAACGCCAAAAACTTAAGATTTGCTCCAGCCTCATGCTGTCCAGATTGCGGTCTACCCATCCCTTCATACTAAAAAACTCATCCGGACCAAATCGTTCGATGCATCGACGATAAGCTAATCTCATATTTGCATAGTCCATTGGTTTGTCCAAATGGAGGATAGAGCCGACATTTATATTTTTATAATGGTGGGGAGGGAATAACGCCTCGGCTCCTCTTTGTTCAAAAACATATGCGAACGCATGGTAGTTGGCCGTTAAAGAAAAACTTCCATGTAAGATCAACTCCGGCGGTTCCGCGAATTCCCAATTATCCAGCAGATGATCTCCTTTGTCTGCCGTTATCAATAAGAAGCCTGCCTGGGATAATGAATTCAAACGCTGTAAACAAGTTAATCCGGCGGCTGGAAATAAAATATGGGAGTCTTCCAGTTGTTCCTGATAAAAGGAGATGACATCGCGGTAAGGATAGGTGTCTTGTTCATACTCGGGCGCCCGCCGATGCTCATAGTGTAAAGTGATTTGATCTAACCATTCCGCTGGTTTAAGTGACTCATTATGTTCGGGATATTCGACATCAACATCCGCTTCGTAGATTTGCCCCTCACTCACATAAATCAGCTCTTGCGGAATGCCATCGAAAAAGTAGTTGGCCACAATGATTAACGGTTGTTTTAAATCCCCTTCACCAATGGTTGTACCTGATACAACGAGGTTCAGTACCGTATCATGCACAGCATCGAATTGCGCGAAATCCAGTAATCCCTCGGTAATAAAAGATTGCAGGGCGGGATGTTCCTTCCAAGCCATAACATTGTTCATCGCCAAATCCGTCATGATATAGCGGAACCCGGGCAGTGGTATTCCCGCGTAGTCTCTCATCTGACACAACTCATGCAGCACATGGTAAGCGAAACGTCCCGCTCCGGCTCCAAGCTCCACAATTAACACCGGCTCCGAACCATACCCCTTATTCGCCCGGTCTTGAAGAAATCCAAAGATCATCTCCGCATAGGCTGCAGCGATCATCGGATTACTCGTTATATATTGAGGAACCTGGTCATTGTTCCAGGCCTTCGTTCCTGCTTCTTCATAATATTTTCTCTGGATATCCCATATAGGCGCTTCACTGAAGCGGTAACGCTGTTTCTTAGTATCTGTCATTTCATCGATCCTGCTCTCTGGAAGTCATTGAATTACCTCTACCTATAACTTACAACAATACGTCCTTTTTTTATACACCCTATATCAAAACCCTATCTATTGCCCGCGTGTTCTCCCGGCTTCTCCTCCACCGCTGTTATTTAGGGAAGCGCTCACTGTGTCGTCTGTAACGATATTTTTTCGCCTTCCAGTATTTATGTTACTATTAACTGAACTTATAAAAAAGAGCTGAAATTCACAGAGTGCTTACGAAGCCAAACTTCACCGGTTAACAGGAGGTCGACATTTTGAGCAAAAAGCAATTCATCGCAAGATGGGACGACGATCAGCTCGCTGAAGCGAATCGGGCTTTGTCCGCTGTTACAGGCAAATCAAACCTGCACAAAAAAGAACGATCTTTCCCTTCCTCCCCCTTCGGACAGACAGCTGCCGGGTTAGAGGATTTTCGGGGAGTCGAACTCACAGAGACGATTCAGTACCTGACTGTACAAGGAGTCGATCTGTCTTATGCCCGTTTCGTGGAGGCTGCAAGTCTGAACACCTCGAAATTTACGAATTGCTGCTTTAACGGGATAAAACTGGATAGCCGATATGTGACACGCGAATTCAGCCACTGCTCGTTTCGAGGGGCAAAGCTTAATCATGCCAGGATCAGCGAACGATTTGAGGATTGCGATTTTACGGGAAGTAATTTAAGCAAAGCCATAGCAAACGACGTATCGTTCATACGATGCCGTTTTTCCGATGTTAATTTTCGCGGCGCCATGTTTATGTATTGCCGGTTTGAGGAATGCATCTTTGAAGGCGCTGTTTTTCATAACAGCTCGTTAGCCGGAAGCCGTTTTACGGGAGAGACCGGCCTGCTTCCGGTTTGGGGAAATACAATACTGGATGGCGTTAAAGTCAACGGGGAGAGTCTGTCTTAACCAACGGAGTCGGAGGATTTGGACAAAGCCCTCACCTGAACTCGCAACTCTTCATCCGTTCAAAGTTTACCTTTAACTCTTGTGTAGGATCACCCTTAACAAGGAACAGGATTTTTATTGTCGAATACTTACGTAATAATGTATTATTTATGCAATTTTAAACTAATAACTCGCCGCAGGGGGCTGAATCATTATGGCTTTTACGATTAATAATCTTAAAGATAACGACAACGTTGTGGTTAAGGAACAGCTTGGCGGATTTACGGTGATCGAGTATAAAGAAGATTTGAGCAGTACAACAATGTCGGAAGCAGAAAATAACTTCTTCATGAGCAAGAGCAATATGCGCAATAAGCAGCTTATGGTCGAACTCTACAACAGTGAGGTTATGTTGAGCGCAGGGGCTATGCAATATATGGTTGGCAATATTGAAATAACCTCAGGCGTTAAAGGAGTCGGAGGTTTGATGAGAAATCTAGTATCCAGTGCAGTGACCGGAACCAGTGCCATAAAACCTCTCTACAAAGGGACGGGTACGATTTTACTGGAAACCACCTATAAATATCTGTGGTTAATCGATGTTGATAACGATCATATTGTCATGGAAGATGGCATGTTCTTAGCATGTGAAACCACGCTCGAATTAGCAGTTACTGCGCGTAAGAATCTCTCCTCTGCCGCACTTGGCGGTGAAGGTCTTTTTAATTTAAGCGCCAAAGGGAAAGGTATTCTTGCACTGGAAGCGCCCATTCCAACCGAAGAAGCTGTTATCATCGAACTTCAAAATGATGTGCTGAAAGTCGATGGAAACTTTGCGTTAATGTGGTCGAATTCGCTAGACTTCACCGTCGAGAAATCCGGGAAAACCAAAATGGGATCTATAGCTTCCGGCGAAGGGCTAGTCAATGTTTATCGAGGAACAGGAATGGTATGGCTTGCACCGCTCAGATCCATACAAATTGGAAATACCCCCGTCAAGTAGACACGCCCAAAAAGACTTGTCATAAAGCAGCAGCCGTTTCTCGGTATTTAACCGGGGAACGGTTGCTCCGTTTTTCCTGGAAGCAACCCATATTGTAAAACAAGATGTAGTCATGAAGGTGTTAAGTCCGGCCATTTAAGTCCAGCCAATTAAGGCCATCCTTTTTCGGATGGCCTCTTTTTTTAGACTTGAAAAAATTTTATGGTCAGCTGTGAGATCGACTTTTAAATTCGAAAATCTCATCAACGGCTTGACGATATCCGCCTGATTTTCGAAAAGATTCGCCGATATGTGCAACAGCCTTTTTGAAAGATGGGAGACTTAGCACTTGCTCGGCGGCTTCACGCAATTGTTGTACAGTCAAACCTTGCATCTGTAAGGCAAGGCCCGCTCCGATTTTGGCGACTTGCCCCGCAACCATCGGCTGATCGGCACTTTGGGGGATGACAACGAGCGGAACCCCGTAATAAAGTCCTTCATGGGTACTGTTCATTCCACCGTGTGTGATAAATAACTTCGTGTATTGCAGCACATCCGTCTGCGGAACATAATTTTTTACGATGAAATTACTGGGTATCTCCCCCAAATCGGAAATTAGGGTGTTATTTCCTACAGACATGACAATCGTATGATCCGTGTTCCCGAACGCCTCGAAACAAAGCTTATAGAAATCAACCGCCTGGTTAAAAACGGTGCCCAATGAAATGTAAATCGGGTTTTTCCCCTTGATCGCAGTCAAGTCGAAGTTTTTTTGAGCTGGCCGTGAAGAGATGGACGGACCTACAAATTTATACGTTTGATCGAAGGCCTCCACATCCGTTTGAAACTCCCTTGTTGTATACACGATAGTAAGTGGAGCAGGATTATAAAAAGCCTCGTAAGGAGTACGGATCTCCACACCATATTTTTCGCTCACCATTGCCGCCAGGCTTTGAAACCGACTAACGATTTCTTCGGGGATTTTTACGGAAGGCGGTTCCAAGAAGTTGTCGAACGTTTCTTTTGTATGCGCAAAAGAAGTACAAGAACTGATAGCGGGAAGCTTAAGAATTTGAGCAAGCAAACGCCCGCAACCGAACATGGAATCATGAATCATGTAATCAAAATGCTCTCCCCGGGTCTGCTCCAGAACAGTCGGGATGACTACATCTGCCGTAAGCAAAAGACCGTTGGCTCTTTCGAGCAAATAGTCTCTTCCGCCGGAAATAAAGGCTTCTATAAAATTTTGATCGTCAAATGTTCGTACCGAAGCTCCCGTCTTCTCCATGCGATCCCGATAAGCTTCCGCACAAAAGTACACCACCTCTTCTCCACGCGAAATAAGCTCCTGCACAACGCCGATCGTTGGATTGATATGTCCCTCTGATCCGGCGTTAATAAATAAAACACGCGCCATTTCTACCACTCCTTAGGTTACGGTTCTCTAAATCGTGTAAGAGCAACGCCTTCCATGCAAATAATGGTAACAAGTCTATCATATTACAATTCCCGGCAATCTCAAAACTTTAAGCAAAAAGGCCGCCCCCTTCGGGACAGAGCAAGTACTCAAGCGTTGGATCGCTGTACGTAGACGATTCGGTGTCGATCTCGATGACACGCTTGTTTTTGACAGCCGGGATATTGTTCCATGTCGCTGTTTTCATGAATGAATTATCACCCTTGGAGCTTCTGCTTAGAACCTTATGAAAGCGGCCATTGGGTAAAGGTTCCAACAATCGTTGCACTAACGTTGGAGCGATTAAATGCAGCTTTTATTTGCGTGATCTTATAGTATAAATATAGGACATTTGATTGTAAGAAAGGAGACCGTTGTGGAATGCTAAAGATCAGTGAATTTTCCAAGCTGAGCGGTGTTTCCGTCAAAGCATTAAGATTTTACAATAAGTTGAAACTGCTTGAACCGGCCGCCATAGACCCTACTAATGGCTATCGGTACTATACTCAGAAGCAGCTTCTGACCGTTAAGCGCATTACCGCCTTTAAAGAACATGGATTCACGCTAGAGCAAATTAAACACTTCCTGGAAGAACACCCCGTACCCGACGTAAAACTAAAGTTAGTTGATAAAAAGAAAGAACTTGAGCGTTCCATCCTGGAAGCGCAGCAGCAGTTGAAAGAAATCAATAACCGGATTACCCGTGTCGAAGAAGCGCATAACCGCCAACAGGAAACGCCGATAACCGTTCGTAACGTACAACCTCAACTTACGGCTTCTATTCGTGATAGGGTTCCACGCACGCACCTATGCCTTCTGCTTGACGAGCTCGCCCGTTACGTTAATTCCTATGGGGAGGACGAAGGGCGAGATTTGACGATTTTATGGTACGATCATGACAACTCGGATACGGATCAAGCCGATCTTGAAGTTGCCTTACCGTTAACAAAGGCTATTCCAAGCAGCGGAAGAGTGAGCGTCCGCCTTATGCCCGAGTTAAAAGCGGCCGCTTCCCTGGTGCACCTCTGCAACCCTTACGACAACTCTTGCCTTGCTGCTGATCAGTTAGTTTCGTGGATCTCATCTCAAGGCTATGTCCGATCCTATAAAGAGCCGATCCGTGAAACCTATTTAACTTCGGACAAAGATATTTACGGAAAAATGCGTTTGGCTGAATTGCTCATTCCCCTAGAGCTCGGATAAGATCATTTGTATCTCCATGCCTCCTTGAGGGGTTCTTTTTTTTCTGAAAATATAGGTTTATCTCTTCTTGACTCTCCCCTTTACGGGAAGGTGTACAGTAGCACTACACATCATAAAGGAGTGAGTGCTATGAAACGGTTGGAAGGAAAAATTGCATTGGTCACAGGCGGTAGCCGCGGTATCGGAAAAGGAATTTCGCTGCGATTGGCGCAAGAGGGTGCTCTGGTCATCGTTCACTATGGCAGCCGCCGTGCTGCGGGAGAGGAAGTTGTTCGGACCATTGAAGCCCAAGGCGGAAGGGCTTTGGCTATAGGAGCAAATCTCGAAACCGTTGCCGGGGTAACGGATTTGGTTCAAACCATGGAGCAAACGCTCCTTCGCCTAACGGGTCAGAACCGGATCGATATTCTCGTTAATAATGCCGGTATAGGAACTTCCAAAACATTGGAGGAAACCACAGAGGAGGATTTCGACGCGATATTTGCCGTGAATGTAAAAGCGCCGTTTTTCCTCGTTCAGCAGTCCCTGCAGCTTCTGCGTGATGGAGGACGAATTATCAATATCTCTTCAGGCGTCACGCGAATCGCATATCCTCATATTATGGCGTACAACTTGACGAAAGGTGCTATAAACACGTTTACCCTGCATCTTGCGAAACTAGTAGGGTCTCGCGGGATTACCGTTAATGCCGTGCTCCCCGGCATCGTCGATACGGACGTGAATGCGGAATGGCTGCATACACCGGAAGGTCAGCAACATGCGGCCGAAATGTCTGCCCTCGGCAGAGTCGGCGAGCCTTCGGATATTGCGGACATCGTGGCTTTCCTCTCTTCACCGGACGCCCGTTGGGTTACCGGACAGATGGTCGATGCCACGGGCGGGTCGCATTTATAAGAGGCCCTTACGTTACTTTCAAGTGCTTATGTGAGTCCAAAGTGCGTACTTCTCAAGTTCCTTCTTCCCTCTCATAATAGACACTATAAGAAGGAGGAGAGCCCTATGAAACCAGAAGAAACCCTATCACGTAAAACCGCTCTTGTCATTGGAGCTAACGGAGTAATCGGAGGGAATCTCATCCAGCATTTGATGACGCTCCCCGAGTGGGATATTATTGGAGTTTCCAGACGTGGCGGAGAGGACACCCCCCAGGTGCGGTATGTGGCGGTTGATCTGCTAAATGAGGAGGATACCCGAGATAAGCTGGGCCATCTAACCGAAGTCACTCATATCTTCTACGCCGCTTATCAAGATCGCCCTACTTGGGCCGAACTGGTTCCACCCAACTTGGCCATGCTCGTGAACGTAGTCAACGCGGTCGAACCGATCGCCCCTAACCTGCAGCATATCAGTCTGATGCAAGGTTATAAGGTGTACGGGGCGCATCTCGGTCCCTTCAAGACACCTGCGCGGGAAACGGATGCCTATCATATGCCGCCGGAGTTCAACGTCGACCAGCAGCAATTCCTCGAACAACGACAGTCGGGCAGCAAGTGGACTTGGTCGGCCCTTCGTCCATCGGTCGTTTGCGGGTTTGCACTAGGCAACCCAATGAACCTGGCCATGGTTATCGCGATTTATGCTTCCATGTCTAAAGAGCTCGGTCTGCCGCTCCGTTTTCCAGGGAAGCCGGGCGCCTACCACAGCCTGCTGGAAATGACCGATGCAGGCTTGCTGGCTCGGGCGACTGTGTGGGCGGCAACAGATGAACGCTGCGCGAATCAGGCATTTAACATCACGAACGGAGACCTCTTCCGCTGGAATGAGCTTTGGCCGAAGATTGCGGCATTTTTCGAGCTCGAGGTAGCCCCCCCATTACCGATGTCTTTGGATGTGGTCATGGCTGACAAGGAGACGTTATGGAACACCATGGTGGAGAAATACGATTTGGTGAATAACAGCTTCCAAGACGTTTCCTCCTGGCGGTTCGGGGACTTTGTATTCTCCTGGGATTATGACTTTTTTGCCGACGGCACCAAAGCGCGTCGTTTCGGCTTCCATGACTTCATTGATACGGAACAGATGTTTATGGACATCTTTGAAGACTTCCGTAAGCGTAAGGTCATCCCGTAATGTAGGGATAAACGCATGAAACCGGTTCCTCAAGTCCAGGAACCGGTTTTCTGTACCTTTTGTACCTCACTCGTCAGATTGCGGCGGTTCGAATAACACCCTTCCCCTATCCCCGTACACCTTTTCTATATGCGTATCGCCCCATCTGCACATGAGATGAAGGATACCCTTCAGGCCCCAGCCATAGTCCGTCAACTCATATTCGACTCTCGGCGGCACTTGGTTATAAGAAATACGGGACACTATCCCATCCTCCACCAGTTCCTTTAACTGCTGGGTCAGCACTTTTTGCGTTACCGCGGGCATCAGCTGCATCAGCTCGCCATTGCGCTTTTTACCGAACGTGAGGTGAAACAAAATGACCGGCTTCCACTTGCCTCCGATCACTTCAAGAGTAGCTTCCACCGCAGTGTTGTAGGTTTTGTCTGGTTCCTGCATAGCCTTGGATCGCCTCCCAGCGTGTCATAAAATACTCTCCGTTTGCGCCAATCCTACTGCTTCTTCACGGTTGCTGACGCCGAGCTTCGAGTAGAGAATCGAGCAATAATTGCGGATCGTCCCCTCCGATAAACACATTTTGGCGGCGATCGACTTGTAGCGCAGTCCGTTCGACAGATGCTGCAAAATCTCCATCTCACGTTTCGTAAGCCCATACGGATAGTGCTCCTGACTTGAGCCGTACTTCTCCAACTGCTCACGTTGACGCTTCATCTCTTCGAATAATCGCGTGGCGATCGATTGATCGATCCACGTACCTCCGTTATAGATAAGCTTCAAGGCTTCCTTCATCTCCCGCGGATGAATCGACTTCAGCATATAGCCTTCCGCTCCATGCTCCAGTGCAGTTGCTGCCGGTATGGAGTCCTCAAACGTCGTCATAAGCACAACCTTCATGGCGGGCCAGCGGTGCTTGATCTCAATTAAAGCTTCAAGCCCGTTCATTCCCTGCATCCGAATATCCATCAGCACGATATCCGGCTCGGATTGCTCACAGCACTCTAATGCTGCGTGACCGTCCCCGGCCGTACCAACGACAAGAAAATCGGCGTACTGGTCAAAAACTCGCTTCAAGCCGTCGGCAACGATCTCCTGATCGTCAACAATCAGCAGGCGGATCATACCATGAACAGACTCTGTCTGCAGAGGAACGTTACATATGATCACGGTTCCTTGCTCTAATTGAGAATGAACGATTAGTGTTCCGTGAAGCAGGTCCAGTCGTTCCTTGATACCATTCAAGCCAAATCCGAAGCGGATGTCTTCCGCTCCAATACCATTATCTTCGATCTGTAACCGGAGCTGCTGACTATCAAAATGCAGCTGAACGGATATCGCGCTCGCTTGACCGTGACGAACCGCATTCGTAAGAGACTCTTGCAGACAGCGATATAAACAAAAGTTTATTTTTTGCATCAGGAGAGTTTCACTGCCAATTACGCGGAAGCTGACCGCCACTCCGGTTGATTTCATAAAATCATCAGATAGCTGCCGCAGCGATTCACCTAACGAAAGGCCCGGCGAAATAGGAGAAAGCTGGTGCAGATGCTTACGAATATCATCCAAACTGCGCTGCGCGGCACTGATAAGCGAGTCGATCCTCTCGATCTCCGAATCAGGTACGGACAATCTCAGCGATTCCACACCGATGATCATCGAGGTTAACGTATGGCCAATCGTGTCATGAAGCTCATGTGACAACCGATTGCGCTCCTCCATCAGGGTAAGTTCCTCGATCCGTGTAATATGCTGCTCCAGCAATTGTTTCTGCTCTTGAATAATCCGGGCCTGCTTGTTCGACTGAATTAATACATTAAACGCGAAGCCGATGGCAAAACCAAAGCAGCAGCTTAAGATAAACTCAAACGGGGAGCGATCGGCTATCCAACCGTTGATGGCAGGGAAAATGATTCCAACCGGGAGTCCCGTCCACACGTACGTTCTCCGGTTGCTGCCTAAGCCGATAATCATGACGAGTAAAATGAAAGTCCAGAGCAATCCCGGCGCCGCGAAGGCTAAATAAAGATGGAAGAAGCCCGCCGCTGTGACTTCGACCCCAAGATACCAGCTTTCTTTTCGGTACTGGATGATGAGTGGAAGGAGATAAACCAAAGAGGCCAGGATGAATACACTCCAGAACGGCATAACGAACAATGACGGGTTAATAAATCCGGCACTTAAGATAATGACCAGCCAGAATGTACGTATCGCAAAAACGATCCAATCGTACCAGAACCACTTTTTTATGATGGACAACACCGATTATATGCACCTGCTTTTATTTATTGTGGGAATCCATTCCAAGAATAATTCAAGTTTATCATGCCTCATGATTTCCCGCTTCGTCAAGAAAAGGACAGTTTGAACGGCCGGACGAGCACGTCACATCGTACAGCTGACAGTTTGTCATAGGAAACATGTGACACGCTAAGTACGATGTCATCAAAAATCGAGCGGTTTTGCTGCTATCCGATTTTACAACACTCCGGGTAAGGTGAAAACGTGAACCGACACAATATCCAAATAACAGGAGCGATGCGAGATGAAATCATTTACTATTCAAAAGGGAATTGCCTTAACTTTGTCAGCGATAGTGGCAGGGACGTTAATCTTCCCTAGTTATGGAAGTGCCCGCACGGCGAGTCAGACGCCCGTCCAGCAAGCTATCGATAAAGCCGCCAATACGAAGGACATTCCCGGCGTTATTGTTACCGTAAAGAAGGGTGACGCAAGCTGGTCGTATGCCGCCGGCGAAGCCAATATCGAGAAGAATCACAAAGTGGATGCCGATTCCGCTTTCCGGATCGGAAGCACAACGAAGACGTTTGTCGCCACGGTTGCCTTGCAGCTTGCCGGCGAGAAGAAAATCAGCCTCGATGATACGGTCGAGAAATGGCTCCCGGGTGTCGTGAAGGGCAATGGGCATGACGGCAATAAAGTGACGATTCGCCAATTGCTTAATCATACGAGCGGAATTCCGGACTATTTGGATGGATCGCTCAAGGATAGTTTACTTGCGAACCCGAATCAAAATTTCACAGCCGAACAATTAATAGCCCGCTCTTTAGCGATGGATCCGGTAACCGGCTTCCAATATTCGAACACGAACACAGCCCTTGTGGGGCTCATTATCAAGAAGGTCACCGGAGATACGTATGCCGAGCAGATCAAGAAACGAATTCTTGAGCCGCTTAAGCTTAACGAAACATTTTTGCCTGGCAGCTCCGCAGATATCCCGAAAAAAAATGCCCGGGGCTACCTGAACACCGGAGACAAATTAGTCGATATTACTTGGCTTAATCCGTCTTTCACCAATGCCGCCGGGGAAATGATCTCGACCGGAGAAGATTTAACGACATTTTTCCGTGCCTTATTGAGTGGAAAGCTGCTGACACCGGAGATGCAGAAAGAAATGCTGACCACCGTCGACAGCCCGCTTGGGAATTACGGACTTGGCGTACATGAAACTAAGCTGTCCAATGGCGTCAGCGTATGGGGACATGGCGGCGGCATTCCCGGATTTACCAATTTTGCAGGCGGAACAGCGGACGGTCAACATGTCATCTCGATCAATTTCAATGTGCTTGGCGGTGCGGAAACACATATAAACGATATTTTGACACCTGAATTCGCGGTAGAAACCAAGCAAGACCTGACGGAGAAAGAGAAGAAAAAAAAGCATCGGGATGAAGTTAAACTTGTCATGGATCAAGTGGTAACCAACAAGAACATTCCGAGTGTAGCGGCAGGCGGAATTAAGGATGGAGAACGCTGGTCCCACGCCAAAGGTACAGCCAGCTTGGAGATACCGCGCCCCGTCCGGCCCGACTTTTCATTCCGCATCGGAAGTATCACGAAGACGTTCACCGCTGCGGTCGTCCTGCAGTTGGCCGAAGAGCAGCAATTAAACTTAGATGACTCGGTCGAAAAATGGCTGCCGGGTGTCGTACAAGGCAACGGGTATGACGGCAATAAAATTGCGATTCGTCAGTTGTTGAATCATACGAGCGGGCTTGCGAACTACACCGATTTGGATATGCGGGACATTGTCCTGCCTCAAAATCCATTCCGCTACTACAGCGTCGATGAACTCATAAGCAAGTCACTTGCAAAGCCGCCTGTATTTGCGCCAGGAGAGGGCTGGAGCTATTCCAATATTAATAGCGTGCTGGCCGGTCAAATTATCAAGAAGGTAACCGGGGATACGTATGCGGAGCAGATCAGAAAACGGTTCATCGAACCGCTTGGACTGAAGGGGACATTCGTTACCGAAGCCAATCCCAATATTCCTGGCGATCATGCCAGGGGATATAACATGGACAGGTCGGGCCATTTGTATGATATGACAGATGTGAATCAATCTTGGGCAAATGCGGCCGGAGATATGGTTTCGACAATCGACGATCTGACCACCTTTTTCAGTGCCCTTTTAGGCGGAAAACTCCTTAATCAAGAGATGATGGACCAGATGCTCACAACAGTAGACAGCCCTATCGGTAAAGTCGGACTGGGCGTATATGAAGAGAAAACACCGGACGGGCAATCTTATTGGGGACATGCCGGAGGCACTTTCGGGTTTGAGTCGAGAGCCGGCGGCCCTCTAGGCGGGGAACACATTTTGGTAACGGTTATCAACGCGGTAGGTCCGGAAGTTATCACGGGTAGAGACAAAATATTCAACAAGGAATTTGGCCGTTAATTTACAATCCGGCATCGTACCCTTTGTTCGTGGGCGATGCCGGCTTTTTGCGTCTGAGCTTACAGCTTATCAAATTCCACTCCATATTTATCGAAGATGGCCTTGTACTTATTTTCGAATAGGGTCCATCGATTTTCTGCCCCGTATTTCCCCTGCAAAGCCTTCAAATACTGTTTAGCCGCTGCTGCGTCGTTGGATTGCAACAACAAATGAAAGCTCTCTTCGCCCAGATGCAGAAACGGACCCGAAATATAATAATCCACAATGGATCTGGCACTGGTCATCGTATCGAAGAAATGAATAACTTCTTCCAATCCGATTAGCAGCGTTTTTCTCAAATCATCCATATTCGTATCGGGAGTGATTGCGAAACGATCCGGAGCGGCCCGGGCAATTTCCCCGATTCTTGCTCTGAAGTGACACTCCGCTTCCTGAGGTGCCGTCAAAATCTCTTTCGATTGGATCTGCGCTAACTCCGCCGCATAAATGCCGCAGTTCACATAAAACATAACATTGTCCGCCGAATTTCCAGAGGATTTTTGGAAATTAAATAGGTAGATGAGGCCCTCTGTTGTTTTACTGAAAGTCAAACTCTTCTTTGCGAAGCCATGCTTAGTAAGGAACGGCTTTACATCCTGCTTAATCAGATCTTTAAAGAGCTGCTGCAACATAATCCCTCCCAGGTAAAATTGCTATTAACCTAGCGCCATTATCAAATGTTCATTCGTGGGCTTTATCCTCTATTCCTATACCCGGATTAATTTTTATTTTCTATATTTTCCTCATCTTATCACATAAAAATCATGGGCAGTAATCAGGTGCCTTTTGATTTCGCTCTGTAGATGTTACGCAGAACCGTATGCTAAGTAAGTGTAAACGGGGATACTGCGGGCGGAATAATCAATCACCAAATCTTCGCTAAATTTGATTGACGTTTTATGTTGACTTCGTATTTCCCGGCGCAGGTGCGCCTCTATCCTTGCGCCTAATTCATGAATACTAAACGGTTTTTGAATATAATCGTCTCCTCCCGCACGAAAACCCGATATTTTATCCGTATCCTCCACACGGGCGGTTAAACCATTGAATCATTTCCCCCCGGTACCCAT
This sequence comes from Paenibacillus sp. JT31N7, assembly GCF_059692095.1. NCBI lineage: Bacteria > Bacillati > Bacillota > Bacilli > Caryophanales > Paenibacillaceae > Paenibacillus > Paenibacillus sp. JT31N7. Next base: position 111,669 of record NZ_JCAUAT010000004.1, on the reverse strand, counting down.
CCTCCCCGAAATAGGATAAGGATAAAATTTCGCTCTATTTGTGATACGGTTCAGCTTAACGAGTCTATCGGCGAAAATATTTATTTAAGAAAAACCGGAGGCGTTGCCTCCGGTCCTCTTCAGGTTGTACATATATCCGAGCGTAATATTGCCGCCCGCGAAATGAAGATCGTCCGTTACCCGCGATGGTTGTCCGGAGCGAGCTGCTTCTCCAAGAGCAGCTCCGCAGCCTTCCGGAAATACTCCGGATCAAACTCGGACCTATCCAAGTAGCTCTTCATGACGAACCCGTCATACAACATTCTCAGCTGCGCAGTCAGCTCTTCGGGCTGTCGTGCCCCGCCTTCCCTTGCAAGCTCTAGAACCCGGGACCAGAAACTCCTCTGAATGCCCAGCAATTTGACGTGGGCGGGATGATCCGGATCCGGGAATTCGACCGCCGCGTTCAAGAACGGACACCCCCGGTAATCCGGCATCCCCATCTGTTCGGTCACATCGCGAATGAGGGTGTCGAGCTGTTCCTTAGGGGAATTCGGATACAGCTGCCTCAGTTTTTCCAGTTTCTCTACTTTTAGTTCATCCCTAGATTCGAGATAAGCAACCGCCAGATCATCTTTCGTCGCGAAACTTCGATAAAAGCTTGCCTTGGCAACGCCGGACTCCTTGATGATCCGATCGATGCCGACCGCCCGTATTCCCTCCATGTAAAACAATTCGGAGGCGACCCGCAGTATACGATCTCTAGCCGATTCTTTTTGCATATTCGACCCCCGTCTCTAAAGGTTTGGAAAAAAGTGTGTTGACATGAGACAGATCTGTCTGTATTATTTTCATCGTAAAGAGACAGACCTGTCTACTCCATTATATGAAATCCTCTCGCCTCCTGTCAATCGAGCGAGTAGTGAGAAAGGGGAACTTTCTATGCCCAATACACTTTCGGACGCTTCCGCCCAGGTGGTGCGGACTCGCGACCCCGTCTCCAAAGGAGACGGACGCAGATCGCGTCTGATGCTGCCAGCTCTGCTTTTGCCTGTATTTATGGCAGTGGCGAACGTGTTCATCGTGAACGTAGCCACGCCTTCAATACAGAAAGGGCTCGGGGCCAGCTTCGCCGATGTACAATTCATGCTTACCGGGTATACTCTTACGTTCGCCGTTCTGCTGATTATCGGCGCCCGGCTGGGCGATCGGTTTGGGCGCCGGAGAATGCTGTTCATCGGAGTGGCCCTATTCACGATCGCTTCTCTGATATGCGGCTTATCTGCCCACGTCACTATGCTCATTGCGTCGCGCGTTGTGCAAGGCGTCGGCGCCGCTCTGTTTATGCCGCAGATCTTATCCCTCATTCAAGCCAATTATCCTCCGGAACGCCGGGGTGCGATCTTCGGCATGTATGGAGCGACCCAGGGAATCGCGGCGACGGCTGGGCAGATAATCGGCGGGCTGCTTCTCCGCATGAATTTGTGGGATCTGGATTGGAGAGCGGTGTTCCTGATCAGCGTCCTGCTCGGGGCTCTCATATTGGCCCTGATTCCGTTTATTCCGGAATCCGGCTCGCCTGATCGCGCCCGATTGGATTGGATTGGAGCCGCACTCGCCGCGGCCGGCTTGCTGATGCTCGTCTATCCGCTCGTGCAGGGACAGCGTCAAGGATGGCCCGCCAGCCTCGTCGTCAGTTTGCTCTTGTCGGCCCCTGTCTTGGTTTTGTTCGCCTGGTACGAATGGCGACTGTTGCGCCGCGGCCAACTCCCATTTATGAATGTCGATCTCTTTAGACATAAGGTGTTCACGTCCGGTATTCTCGTCGTGCTGCTGTTGATGTCGACGCAGGGTGCCTTCTTCCTTGTCGCCGCCTACATGCTTCAGCTTGGACTTCATTTCTCGGCTCTGCAAGCGGGTCTTGTCATCGGGTCGATGGGAATGGGCTATTTTCTCGCATCGCTGTTCTCTTCCCGAGTCGCCGCGAAGCTTGGAGCCCATGTGCTGACCGTCGGTTCCATCTTGACGACAGCAGGTTACCTGCTGCTCAGCTGGGCGGTCCGGACGACCGGGATTTCATCCGATATCGGCGTGTGGATCCCGGCTCTAGCTGTGCTCGGCATCGGTCAAGGCTTAGTCGCCGCGCCACTGACGAATATCGTTTTGGCGAAAATCCGCACAACGGACATCGGCTCCGCATCCGGTGTCATGACAACCAGCATACAGATCGCCTCTACGATCGGAATCGCCCTGATCGGCATCGTTTGGCTTAGCGCTCTTGAAGCCCATACCGGCTCGGTATCCGCCTATCCCGACGCGTTTAACATTTGCCTAAATGTGCTGGCCGCCGTCACTGTGCTCATCCTGCCGCTGGCATTGATGCTGGCGGGGCGAAACGGAGCCCGTCGATCGTGAAAGAAATGAAGCCCTCCGCGCAACGTGGCCACTGAAGAGCTTGCTTTATCCTGCCATCCGTTGCTAATGGAGATTACAAAAAAAGACATCCGCTTTGAGTTTCAGAGCGGATGTTCTTTTGTTTTTGGGCATTTATCGTCCTGTGTATAGTAGAGTGCCACATCTCATTTTCGAACCATCAATATGGCCGATTCCACATGTCTTGGGTGCAGATTGTTAGGAGTTTCAGTTAAATGCTTAAAAGCGAAATTGTGACTTTACTCTTACTAGATTTTTCTGAAAACATAGATAAACCCTCATAAATTTTAAGGCACACTCTTTTATTATACATATTTGGAAATATAATGTATATTATTTTTAGATAGGATTAGAAGGGTGCGATCTATGTAAACCATTCTCAATACTCTGGGGGATTATCATGAGGATTATAAAAAGAACTATTCTACTAGTAATTAGCTTATTATTTTTATTCATAGGGTCTATTATTGTCTTTATGAATTTGAGAGTTGAAAAATTAGAAAATGAAGTGCGACGTTATCTAACTTCCAAAGGATACGAAGAACATCAAATCCAAAAAAATGATGGCAAGATATCAATTCAGCCTGTATATCAAGTTGTAGTTATATTTACTGATGAACCGAATGTAACTTACTACTATGGGTCAAAAAAGTATTATTCCATTCTTCCTTCAAAAGGAGAAGATAAAGTATTCCAATTAAGTGTTACTCGTTTCATTGATCAAAACTACGAGTATAAGCACATCGAGCCTAATGTTAAGGAACAACTTCCAATGAACTAGTGGGGATGGTTTTAACTTAGAGCTGGTCGTTGAGAATATTAAGCATTTAGTTTCACTTTGGTTCGTTGTCCTCTTTGTTCTTCTTTAAAACCTTCTTCTTTCGCCATACTAATGTATCTTTCGTCTAAACCGTTTGGTTCCGTTTCGCCTCCCATGGGGCTACACCCACCACCGAACGAAAGGATTTTTCCCCGTTTCGTCATACAAGTTAAATTCAAATTAAACGGGGAGGGAACAATAATGAAAAAAAAATTAACTGTTATTGCGATCACTGCAGGTATTATCGGAAGCAGTCTTTTAACCTCCGGAATAGCTTTCGGGGACGTAGACCCCATCAAAAATCTGAATAACTTAAAGTCAGCATTTGAATCAAATAAAAAGAAATTAAAAGAGATGCCGAATCAAACACCAGAAGAAATTGAGGCTACCGTTAAAGCTGGTAAAGAACTCAAGGATTTAGGCAAGGAAGTAGCAAAAAAAGAGCAAATTGCTGATCCCGATGGTGAAGCTAAATTTGCAAATCAACTTAAAAGTTATATCGCTGGTATGAAGGATTCGGTAAGTGAACTAAAACACATGGCGGAAGAGACAAAAGATAGTAAGTATCTGAAGAAAGCTGAAGAGCTTGAGAAAAAAATTGCTAGGTATGAAAAAGAACAACAAGCTTATCTAAAAAAAGAAGGAAAAACAGTGAAAGATTTACGTAAAGAATTAGATATTCCAGCGTATTAAACCAGGAGATTTAAAATAACAAAACAATAAATATCACGTAGTTGGGCTCATTATTAGACTGAAATAGCGGGAGGTTTTTTGCGTAAAGCAGACCGCCTCTCCCGTTGGTACACGATATGGACTTTGAATTATCGGGATCGAAATACACCTTTATTTATCACAGGAACTCTATTGAATTCGACATAATTAATTCTAAAAAATCTTCAAGAGTATTGGCCACTTTATCAACTTCTTCGAATTCGGGCTCATATCCACGTACAATAGCACCTTTATCATGGGTTAAATCAATCGCATAGAAGGAATATCCACCGTCAACTGACATAACTATTGGCAAGTAATTATCCCACCAAGCAGTTATTTCTGATTTCCAAATATCGTCGTTCACTGCTGCTTCTAAACTAAGCAATTCATATTCATTCCATTTAAACGCACTATCCGAGCTATTATTGAACTCATCCTCACAAATAAACCAAGTCTTCTCATTTGGTGTCATACATTTTTCAACCACACTTAAAAAATCCAAATATTCATTTGGGATTTTTTTAAATCTAGCTATAATGCTGCTATCTAAATTTAATTGAAACCCGGATTTTTCGGTTATATCCCAACCGTTTTCATTAGCCCAAATAATAAATTCGCCAATTTTTTTATTCATATTCATCACCTTCATATTCATCACCTTCATAATCGTTTTCTAACCACTGCTGTTTAACTACCCTGACTCTAAGAAGTCTTATACCTATTCCACAAGTCCAACCCATTCTCCTAGGTGAGCGAGGAAAATAAGCACATGGTGCTTCGGAACAAGGATGTCTTCTCACCCGAAGAAGTCGAATTTGCAATTCTGGAACCTGACGGTAAACTCAGTGTGTTGAGAAAAGAAGAACTACTGCCCGCAACAAAAAAAGATATAAAAGCAACTCTTGCGCCTGTTCAAAAAATTCCGACTGAGCTTATTGTTGATGGCAAAATCGCAGAAAAAAATCTTATAAAAATGGATGTCTGGTACTCATGCTTACACAGTCACGGCAGAAAACCGCACTGCAAATACAAGAGTAGATGTTGTAGGGCCAATCTCATTTAGCGGGCTGGCTGTTAAAACCAGAAACTAATCTGCGGTTCCCCACGCTGTCTGTAACGGCTCGTTATACGGCCATCCTTGGCGGGATGGCCTTTTGTAAATCAAGACTTGTCTCCTTCAGAATAATAAAGAAGCCGCGATTTACGCGGCACTTAATGAAATAAAGTTTAAAACGTGTTATATATATTTTCACATTCTTTCGCGGTCGGTTCATAAAAACAGTGCTTCTTCCATCGTCCTGCGAGCGGCTGATTATACCAAGTTGGCGGACAGGGCCCGGGATTTTCGAACGTTCCTGGACGGAAATACCACAGGGAGAATTTACCTGGCCAATTCCGCTCCCCATTCACAGCCCGTCGCGCCAGACGGCGTTCCCTGTCCCTTGCTTTTTGATAGTACAGACCATGTTGCAAGGCTTCGAACGCATGCGCCTGGTTGATCATTTGGGGAATGGTCCGGATTCCTTTAAAATCGGAGCAATTCGCTCTTACTCGGTTAATGCCAACATTTCCGACAAGGAGCATGCCCTGTTCGCCTTCGGTCTCAGCTTCGGCTCGAAGCAACCTTGCCAACATATTAATATCCTGGTCCCTGGCTTTTACGACTGCCATTGGATCACCTCTTTAGATTTCTAGACTCATCATATTGCAGGTGAAGCAGATGTGTTACTCTGGCAGGCAATTTAATAAAATGAACAAGCGCTATTTCACATAATGGCCGCTTTTTCGTCTGGGTTAAGAATCTACCTTTGGCAGCTAGATCCATCCAAATTCAACGATTACAGGTGTGATATAATAGGCTCTAACGGATGAATTTAGAGAATAGGTGTGTGGACCGATGGAAATAAAGCCGGAACCTCCAGCCAAAGCAAAACAACCGCTATACCTTACCGTATACAATGAACTTTTCAATAAAATCATGAGTGGTGTGTTCCCCTCCAATAGTCAATTGCCTACCGAACCTGAACTTGCCAAAATGTTCGACGTAAGCAGAATGACGTTAAGACAAGCATTAGCTCTATTGCAGGATGACGGGCTGGTAAAGAGTATTCATGGTAAAGGAAACTTTGTTACCCAATCTCGAATGGTGCAGAGAAATGACGGGCTGGATAAAATCGGAAATCCTATTTATAAGTGCCATACAGAGGCCATTGACCATGTCGACATCCAGTTCAGACTGGACTTGGAGAGTGACTACACCAAAGAGGTCCTGAAAAGGAAAGCCACGGCTGTGGTAGCCGTTGAGCGTTGGTATATGAGTAAAGGACAGGCGGTGGCTTTCGGATTTACCTTTATGGCAATTGAAGCCGTAACAGAATTGAACCTGGACCTCCAAAATGAAGAGCAGCTGTTGGACATGCTTGAGAATAAGGTATATGAGTTGGCTAACTCTGCAACGGTGGAGGTCAAACATTCTACGGTGATGAATACCTCCTCTCAAAAATTCGAACTTGATGCCGGCGAGGGGTGTGACTTGCTGCTGGAAAGTCTATATGTAAATGAACAGTATCCTATTGTATACAATAAATATTATATTCCTAAAGAATTTAGCCGGATTGTGATCAACGCTTCGAAAAAATAGGACGTATTATAATTGCAGGGCAGTGGTTTCTCCATTAAGGAGTGACCACTGCCCTTTTGCATAGGAGATCGCCTAAAGGGATACAATATGAGAAATTTACCCAGAAAAAATAAGTTGATAAAGGAATGAGATGTGTGGTACTTTATCCGTATACCAATTAGACAACTTATTATACAACTATATCATTTTGTAAAGAAAAGGAGATTTAATATGAGTACATCCCCTAAAGAAACGCCGCATATTCAACCTGGAGGAGCAGAGATCGCCGAGACGATTCTATTGCCGGGCGATCCCTTAAGAGCGAAGTTTATTGCTGAGAACTTTTTGGATAATGTCGTCCAGTTCAATGAAGTCCGCGGTATGCTGGGCTACACGGGAACTTTCAAGGGTAGAAAAATATCCGTGATGGGAACCGGAATGGGAACTCCAAGCATGAGTCTGTATTCATGGGAGCTGATTCATGTATTCGGTGTTAAGAATCTCATTCGAATTGGTTCCGCAGGGGCGATTCAAGATCATTTGAACCTGTATGATATCGTTTTCGCAATGGGTTCTGCAACCGATTCCAATTATGGACACCAGTACAATCTCCCGGGTCACTATTCGATTACGGCATCATTCGAGCTTTTGGAAAAAGCCAAGAAAATAGCGGATGCGCAGGGGCAGAAGGTTCATGTAGGCAATGTGCTCTCCAGTGACATCTTCTATAATGCGGATCCAACGGCGCTGAAGAAATGGAGTGAAATGGGCATTCTATGCGCCGAGATGGAATCTGCCGGCCTATATATGAACGCAGCTCATGCGGGCGTTAACGCACTATGCATCTTGACGATCAGCGATCATATTTTCAGACATGAATCCACGACGCCTGAAGAAAGACAGACAGCCTTCACTAAAATGATGGAAATTGCACTGGAACTTGCTTAATCATTCCATCCAAGAAAGGAATGTGGCTAATGGCTGCAATAACTGAACAAACACCGCAAACTACCCCATCCTTTCAGGCGAAAAGGGCCGTGCCTGTCATTTTGCTCTTTTTCGTTTTTGCCTTGATCGTCGATAACTCATTCAAGCTGGTTTCGGTAGCTATAGCCGATGATCTGGGAATCTCGGCAGCCGCGGTTAGCTGGCAAGCCTCATTGGCGGGACTTGTGATTGGAATCGGCGCTGTCATCTATGCCTCTTTGGCCGACACGATCAGTATCAGAAAGCTGCTGAGTGCAGGGATTATCTTAATCTGCATCGGTTCTGTTATCGGTTTTATTTTTCAGCACTCTTATCTGCTCGTTATTATTGCTCGTATGATCCAGACCGCAGGCCTGGCCGCGGCTGAAACTTTATATGTGATCTATGTAACGAAACACCTGCCCAAAGAGGAGCAGAAGAAGTTCCTGGGACTCAGCACAAGCAGCTATTCGCTTTCTCTTGTTATCGGTTCCATTACGGGGGGTTACGTGTCTACCTATTTAAATTGGTCCACGTTATTCTTAATCCCGCTGCTGTCTTTAATCCTGCTTCCCTTCATTCTTAAATATTTGCCGAAGGAACAATCCCGGAAGAGTCATGTTGATTTTATCGGTCTGCTTCTAATATCCGCCATTGCTACTTCAGTCATGATGTATTTAACGGATTTCAACTGGATTTTTATTGTGATCTTCGCAGCCGCAGCAGGACTATTTCTTGGCTATATCACCAAGAGTAAGAAGTCGTTCATCGGGATTTCCTTCTTCCAAAATAAACGGTTTGCAGCCGTTCTTGCCATCGCCTTTGTGATTTATTCCGTTCAACTGGGCTACATCTTTATTTTCCCCTTCCTGCTTCAGAAAATGTATAATCTTCAGCTCGATACCATCTCGCTGCTGCTGATACCCGGTTATGTAACGGCAATACTGGTCGGATCTCTGTCCGGAAAAATAGCAAAAGTATTGACCAATAAGCAGGCGGTTTCCATTGCTATGGTCATTATCGTATGCAGCCTGGCTTTGCCCGGCCTTATTGGAGGCTCGGTTATTGTATATGTTCTCTCCATGCTGCTGTTCTCGGGGTCATTCGCATTCATGTACGCACCTATGCTTGATTCATGTATACGCTCCATTCCTGTAGAAAGGTCAGGAACGGCCATTGGATTCTACAACTTGGTGTTGAATGTGGCCGTTTCTATAGGCATCACCTATACCGCGTCTCTAATGGAAGTCGTATCTTTTGGAACGGTATTGTGGATCCTTGCTGGAATTACCTTGTTCGCTCTATTGATGTACGGGCTGCTTGTAGGCCGACTCACTGAGTCCAAATAAGTAAAGATACCCTTAGCTTAAAACGCCCAAAACACTTCCAAAGAGGAAGTGTTTTGGGCGTTTTAAATATCTCCTGCGCTCTTGAAGTCGTTCTCCTTGAAGGAACTATGAAAGGCTATGACGAGGTCATAGCCTTTGAACTCACCTCTTTTTCACGATAAGACTTACCATAATTCTTGCGACGTAACTCGTTCAAATTCATCTAAGTCAAAAATAGCTCTCCTAATAGATCTATAGTCAGTCTCTGGTACCTGAACATGTTCCAATAGGGGCTTCTTTACGTATCGCTTTCGGCGCTTCCAGCGACCTCTCGCCTGACTTTCGCGGTTTCACCCTATTTCTCCATCGCTTCGATCGCATATTTCAACTCGACGTCTTGCCCGTCCATCATGCTTGCTTTGAACGTTTCTTCATTTAGGGGAATCTTGATATCGGGAACCGCGCCCCCCACTCCGGTTTGGTCCGCGTCTCCCTGGACCTTCTTGTTCTGATTGAGCGACCTTCCATCAGGGAACTGGATGACGTAGCCTTCCGGCATCTTGATCTCAATCGGGCTGCTCATGAGTCCGAACGAACCGGCCGTTGAGGTGAACCCTATGATTTTGACATTGGGCATGCCTTTTAGAACAAGAGGCATTCCTTCTCCCGAGCTTCCGGTTCTGCCGTTGACCAAGATGGCCACTGTCCCGTCGAAATAGGGCTCTGCAGGCTCGACCTTGACGACTTCATTCCGGTTCAGTTCAAACTCTCCCGTGTATCTGTTATAATAACTGGCATATTCGTAGTGTTTCATCTCCTTGACGAAGAAACCGGCCAGATTGGCGGCAAGCTGATCGTCCCCGCCGGGATTGTCCCGCAGATCGATGATCAAGCCTTTTACGTGCTTATCCTGGAACATTTTCAATAGGTCCGCCAGGCTTTTTTCAGGTGAGGTGACGTTTGAATTGGGGAGAAAATGCTTGATTTTCACATATCCATAGCCATTTCCAAGAATGTTCCCTTCAATGGGGGAAGCATCCAGATCGGCTTGGGTGAGTTTGGTTTTCGTCCTCTTCAACGTCTCGAATTGATCGTCATAAGCCGTCAGCTTTGTTCGGATAGGCTCGGACTCCCCCCAATTGCGAAATTCGACTTGTACTTCTTTGCCGATGGGCGCACGCACCATAAATCGTCCCTGATTGAACCTCTTCACCTCATCCGTAGCCATGTTGTTCTCACTCCATGTCGTGTGGCCGAAGGCTTCCCTCCCCGTTTTTCCGTCCCAGGCGACGATTTCCGCGCCTAGCTTCATTCCGCTCTTGGCTGCGGGGCTGTTCTCCAAAACCAGACTTACGAGAACTTTGCCGTTATCCAATTGAAAGGTGCTTAGTCCAAAGCCGCCGCCAACTTCCTTTTTAAATACCGTATTCCCATCGTACACATTATCGTTAACGATTTTGATATGTCCGTCCCGCAGAGAAAACAGGTATTCTCTTAGCGTTTTATAATACAAATCGAAGTTTTTGTCTTTCTCGGCCCCTTTGAAGATTGGCTCGTACTTGCTTCGGCGCTCATTCCAGTCGATTTTCTTCCATTCCCCGAACGGATATTCCCGCGACAATCTTTCATTCATGGCGACGAACGCCTTGGAGTAGCTCATGCCGCTAAAATCGCTAACCGGGTTGTACCGCAATACTCCCGCGTTTGCTAACGCAAACACAATGGGAGCAACCCCACATACGCAGATTACGCTCCTAACGATCCTGAATGCTTTCTTCTTCGGAGCCGTCCAGGCTTTAGGCTTTAACAGTCTCCTAATTGTGCATACAAACACGAGCAGCGTCAGCGACTCGATGATCAGAGCCAGAAGGGTCATGTCCCCGGACAGGACACTTGCAATGGCTGCGAGTACACCCGCACTGGGTAAAAAATCAAACCATCTGTAATACTTCTTGATAGGCACCGCGTAAACCGTCAATACGAATAAATTGATGATGCACATGATCAACTCATAAACCGTCAGCCATTTTACCGAATCAATCGTACCGATAACGCTCATTTTCCGTCTCCTCCCATTCATTTTCTCCTAGCAGCCGCCGCTGCGATATATTGAGAAGAGTATGGGAGAAATATGAACGGAGCGTGAACCGGTTTACGCTTTGTCAGGCGGAACGGCAAGCAGATGAACGACGACTTTCGTGCCTTGTCCGACTCTGCTTTCCATATAAACATCGCCTTGGTGAAGAGCGACAATTTTTTTGACGATAGCGAGTCCAAGGCCGTTGCCGCCGCTGCGATTCCGGGACAGGTCCGTCTTGTAAAAACGCTCGAAAACGCGGGCCAGTTGTTCAGGTGCAATACCGATCCCGGAATCGGATAAAGTCACGGTATATCCGTCCATGCGAGTCCTTAATTGAAAATGAATGAGTCCGCCTTCCGGCGTAAACTTGATGCTGTTGCCGAGCAGGTTCGTCCATACTTGATTGAGTTGATCCTTATCGGCCGTTATTACAGCAGCCTGAGGCAGATCCAGATCAATATCCATGTTTTTCTCTGACCATAGAGGTTCACAGTTCACGATAACCTGCCTGATTTGTTCGTCAAGATTAAACGTGGCGTACTCCAATGGATGGTGATTGGAATCGAGGGATGCGAGCTTGAGTAAATTATCGCTGAGCCTGGATAATCGGCCGCTTTCCGCCAAGATGATATCCAGATACTGAATGCGCTCGTCTTCGGCAATTGCATTCATGTCCTTCAGCGCTTTCGCAAAACCGGATATAGACGTTAACGGAGACTGAATCTCGTGCGACACATTCGAGACAAAGTCCTGGCGCATCCGCTCCAACTGCTTAAGATCAACCGCCATCTCGTTAAAGCTCCGAGCCAAATTTCCCAGCTCGTCCTTGCGCTTCACTCCCAGTTCCACATCGAAATCGCCCTTCGCAAGTCGTTTAGTCGCGGCAGTAAGCGTCTTGATCGGTTTTACAACATAGATCGCGGCTATGAGAATGCAGATGCTTCCCGTAACCAGAACAAACAAAAGGATGGTTAGCATCAAGTGAATGAGGGTCGATTCGTTTTTGGATGAGGGCAGCAAAAATAAAGCTTGACGCTCACCGCCGATTTGGAAAGGCAGCCCGATGAACGTCATCTTATCCTTGGAGGAAGATCGGTATATCTCGCCTTCCCTTACTTTCCGAATGGATTCCTGCGAAATCGCAAGATCGTCCGTGCCAGAGTCGTACTTGAAGGACTTCATGGCTCCAGAGCCGGCGTATAGTTGAACGGAGTAGGCGGTCAGCTTCACCATGCTTTCCATGAACTCATCCAAATTTGCCGGCCTCGTCTGTTCGTAGACGCGAATGATCTCCTCGCCCGCGGCCGCCAAATCGTTCTGCCCGATTCGGTCTATTTTTTCCTCGAACAGGGCGAGCCCAGCCAGAACGGAGACAAGCAGGCCTATTCCCATGGCAGTCAAAAACGTTAGCACGACGCGGACGTATAGAGATCTTGTCATTTCTTCACCTCTAGCCGGTATCCGAGACTGCGGACCGTCTCGATGCGGAAATGCCCGGCATCCTCGGCGAAACGTTCCCTAATTCTCTTAATATGGACATCGATGGTTCGGTCGTCGCCTTTGTAATCCATCCCCCAAATTTGCACGATTAGCTGTTCTCTGGTTAATATTTGTCCAGGGTGACAGGCCAGTTTGAACAGAAGCTCAAACTCTTTTAACGGCAAAATGAGCTCTTCGCCTTCTCGGATCACTTTGAAGGCCCGCCGGTCCAACACGATTCCGCCTAATTGAACGATCTGGGAGGCAACGATCCGATAACGCTTTAGCAGCGCTTTGACTCTCATCACAAGCTCCAAGGGATCGAAAGGCTTGGTCACATAATCATCCGTGCCGAGCTGGAAGCCTTTCACCTTTTGCCCCGGTTCTCCTTTGGCTGTTACCATAAGCAGTGGAATCTCCGGATAGAGGCGACGAATCTCCCTGCACAATTCCCATCCGTCCATATGCGGCATCATAATATCGAGAATAACGATATCGGCAGTCGAATTCTCCATGATGGAGAGCGCCTCGATACCGTCTGCCGCCTCGACAGTGTCAAACCCTTCGTTCCGCAAATACAAGGTGATGAGCTTGCGAATATGGGCGTCGTCGTCTGCGACAAGAATTTTGGTCATTTCCTGTTGGTCCCCTTAGAAAATTCACAATGTCGATCTCCGTATTATCAAATCTGTCAGACCAAGGGCCGTAAGGCTCGAAGCGTAAATATGCTGTTACACGGTGCCCTTCTTTGTGGAGTAAACTCACAAAATTAATCCTTAATCACTTGTGTATTCTGTATACTGATTGTCAAATTCACTATCGACTCATTTACATAAGCATTGATAAATACCGTACTTTCCACTTCCATAATCCTCCTCTAGGGGATAATCATATCTCTATAGCACCTTCCTCCAACACCCCTACAGGCCTCAAGGCTTACACCCTGCTTAATCTCGACCATCTTATTAATTCGGAACATAGTAGACGGTCAGAGTTCCCGAAAGCGGATGTTTCTACTCCGCCGCTTCCGCCAACCATACTTGCATAGCCGGAGATTCCGCCCGATTCAAACGTAGGGCGATTTCGGTATTGATCTCATCCGGCGGCATGACTTCGACAAGGACGCATACGGACTCTCGCGGTTGATTCAAGGCAAACAAGCCTTCATCATCGAGCATTTTCATCGCCAGCTCCATGGCCTTCAGCCTCAAATCAAACTCGCGATTCCCTTCGTCATTCTCAAGATCCGCAATGAAAGGACGCTCGATAAATCGTTGTTTAACGTGATCGAAGTTCTCATCCCCGAAACAACAATAGGGCGAATCGGCATAGGACCATTTGATGAGTTCCGCAATCGTCGATCCCGGTGTGTCACTTTCGTCTCCTTGCCTGGCCGATTCCCTCTCCAAAGCTTCCCGCGACCAGGCGGAGATGCTTGGCGTATGTCCCTCGCCAGTAGTATATAGCGTACAGTAATAATAACGTTCGCCATTTTCAAAAAGAGCGCGAAAAGATGTTCTGGCCGCATCGGCGATCTCTATCGCCAGCGTCTCTATTTCTTGCATCGGCTTCATGACAATGGCCCTCCTTTCCGTTAGTCGATCAGCTCAGGCCGTCTTCATCATTTATTCTTATTTAAGAACGCTCGTCAATCAGCCGTTCCAGAAATTCCGCAAACGTTGAAGCATACTCGTCGATCAAATCATTCATGAGATCATAACACATGACCGGAAATTCTCCCTGATTATCTCTAGCAGACGTATCAAAAAAATAAAGCTCGTCGCTATCCGGTACGAACAAGTCCAGTCTGTGGGGAAACCGGCTTACCCACCAATCCTCGGCTTTATTCAGTCTGTGTATATAAAGAAGGTCGCCGTCGTAATACTCTCTGTGTTCCGGAGCAGTGATCGCTAGAATATCCCCGCCACTCAACCGGGCATTACCGTAATGAACCAGCCACCAGCGATAAGATGGGGGCAGGCGGAATCCTAATTCCTCTTCGGCTTCCGCTATCCAGCTCTCTTCCGCACCATGACCAGGAAACCATTTTAAAGCGGAAGTCGTTTTTAGTTTTTCTGCCAAACGCTCATACATGAGTTCGATCCCCTCTCCCTATACATATGGTTTATTGTAAGTTTTGGATGTCTCTCTTGCTTCTACAAATGATATGGCAGCACTTTTCCTAGATCTGCACTCCGCTTTGGATTGAAGCAGCAAAATGCCAATCTGAATAGTAGTTTACCACAATTGGTATAAAATGCTTCGATCATTTGCCTCTTTTATAGGCATTAGCCAATTGGACTAGATACCAGACAGCCACACCCACCAGGGCAGTGAGCAGAAGATTTATGCAGCCGAACACGATCAGCGACTTCGCTTTGCCGGGGCCGATCCGGAAAGCGGCCGCGAGCTGGAAAACGGCGGGTAGTAGAAATGCCAGCCAAGAAACGGTTATAAGCTTTTCTGTTTTGAAGCTCCACCATACCGCCGAACATGATGCAACGAGCAATACCCAGGTACAGATAAACTTTAACGCAAACATTATTTCGGCATTCCTCCATTTTCCTTAATTATACATATGTTCGAGTCAACCGGTCTTCTGCCGTACGATAGTCCGATTTTATTGACGGCTAACCCCAGGGCTACAATCAAGTTATCGGAATATGCCTGAAGGCCGTCGAATTAATCGGCGGCCTGGTTGTGTGATTAACTATTTATGTAACTATTAGTGGCTCAAACTTAAAATCAGGGTTAACTTCACAGGCAGACGAGGCGGAGGGGTAGAGGGATTCTGGAAAAACGAAGTGGTCGCCAAGACTACTCCCTTTTATTGAAAACCCATTTTTAATAAAGATTGTTGTATTTCCTGGTCTGCTCTACTTTTGAAAGTTGCAAACTCCACGGAAGATAAAGAACTTGGAAGTTTCTGATTGATAAAGGAATCAAAATCGATTGCCGTTTTTAAAATGCGAAGCTTGTGCAGCAAAGGCAGTTGCTCCATTCCCGTCAAACGAGTCAAGCCTTTACAATTCCTGATAGATAGCTCCTCCAGTGCCTTCATTTCCCGGTCAAAGCTGATTTCTTGCAGCTTGATTTGATCCTCAATAACAAGTCTCTTCAGCGCTTGAAAGGCCGTAATATTGGTCAGGTCATGAAAGCCGCGCACTCTACTGATCTCAAGGTTCTCGATTGTATTCTCTTCAATTTCCTGAATATGCTCTCGGCCTCCAAGCAAAATGCGAAGGTGCTTCAGCTTCCTCAGCCGGTTAATAAAATGTAACGGCAGTTTGCTGATCGAATGCAGCGCGAGATAATTCAAGTCCTCCAGATAACCTATAGCATCCAGGTTTTTAACCTTGCCCCCTACATGCAACTCTTCCAGATAAGAGAACTCTTTAAAATATTGCAGGTTGAGGATCTTTTTATCCGAGATAACGTTTAAAATTTTTAGAGAGCGCAGCGTATCCATCCCCAGAATTTCCGAATTCTCCAGCTCGTATATATCTAAACTCAAACTGCGCAGGTTATCCAGCTTGGCCAATGCTTCGGTGTTATGTGCCTGGATGAGACTATCGAGGTGCAGCATTTTGACATGGGGAATCCGCAAGAGAGTATGACAATCAAAAGACAGGGAATAGTGGGCGTAGAAACGGACTCCGAAATCCTCATCCCAGCGCGCGCAAAGCTCGTCCACTTCTTCCAATATGGAGCCATAAAACTCCGGGTGAGAGAACTGGACAATGACTTGGTTGCCGCCGCGCAAGTCCTGCTCGATCTGAATCCGGTCCAGCGCAACAGGATTATTGATCAGAATCCTTCTTTTCCATATTTTACGCATTCGTAAACCCTCCTATTTGCCATGGATCACAAGTCCGTATTTACTGAAAATCCACGATTTGCTCAAATCGTGAATTGCATCATGGCTTATACGCACAGAAGGCTTTTGCTCCCTCATAGCATCTGCGTCATGCGCCGAGAAGCGAAGTGGCTTTGTCATTTTTTTAATAAAGCCCGTTATTTCATCGAAAAACGTATAGGTTAACGGCTTATGGTCCCGGATATCCTCATAGATATAATACTTCCCTTTTTCATCTTCCAAATCAATTTGAAAGCCTTTAGGAAATGAAAGCAAGATACACGGCAGTTCATCCTCTGCCCATTGTCCGCCATATGGAAAATGGACACCTTCATTTCTCGCAAAAAATCCGGAGCTTTCCTTATCAGACGTAACAGAAATGGAATAAACAAAGAAGGGGTGATAATCATTCCTTTTTTCCTCTGCCGTAAAATACTGATAAAATGTCTGATACGCCTCATACACCTGATTCTGATCATGCTCTGCCCTGGCATAATTGGTTAGATGAAATTGCGCTTGCTTATGTTCAAAAAGCTTCAAAACGCTTTTAAACTCTTCCGGCCTTATGAAGAATTTAAGTTTATAAAATCCGCTGTTCTTTAATTTGTCCATTTCCGGTTCACCACCCCTCTTCATCATCTCGATCTAAAGCAAGGAAGCGTGCCTATACCGCTCATGTATTTTCAAAATTCATATTTCTCAAATCGTTTTCTGAGAGTTTCTTCGTGCGGTATCCATTCCGAATCACTCCATAAAGACATTCTTACGAGTTCCGACAGCTTATCTACGGCTTGTGCCGGACTGGTCATGCTAATCAAGTCGTCAAAATCCTCATTACGGATATCCAACGCTTTCCGCAAGTAGTCATCATTAAGACGCTCTTCTTTGAGTTGTTCATATTCATCCCTCGTCCACTGCTCACAAAAAATTCTTTCGGCCCCAATGTCTCCATTCTCGAAAAACGACAACTCGAATATTTCCTCATTCATATATGAAGCGGTCATCACTGGCTCATCGATAAGCCGGGATAACGTTTTGCCGATCTCCTTCACCGTACCCCATACAAAATAGTCGTGGAGCACGCTGATCCAGTTCTCGTTGCTTTTGCTTACGTACATGACATCTTTGATCTCTTGAGCCTCATTATTTGACTTGCCTAATACATTGCCATGCGCTTCGCTCAGCTCTCTTAATGCTTTGACAGTCTTCTCAAGGTTTTCCGACTTGATATGCAAATTTGCGAATGATCTTCCCACGTGATGGCCTCCTCTAATCGCTTTCTTACTCAGCGTGATTCTTATTTATATCCTATAGATTGGTTCTATGTATGTCTCTTATTTCCATTATAGTGATCGTTTGTCCTGAGTCTACCTATTTTCACCCGAATTTTGGAAATGACCTTTGCCGGGGTAGAGATATAGCCTTGTCCGTTCAGCACAATCTCCAGCTCTTTCCCTGCGCGCTTCAACCGAACGGTCAACTAGAACGAATCTGCGGATTGTTGATGGAATAGTGATATTCCCGTTGTTCGATCAACCCTACTTTGGGCAGTTATCGACTCGCTGTTTCGATGATCCAGTCGGTCAATTCCTTGATTTGTCTTTTCACGGCGATCGGGTCGCGGTACCAGGATTGGTTCTCCGTCCATAAAAATACCCGATTATTGCGAATCGGCTCTAGCGACCCCCAGATCGGATCAGCCTGCAGCGATTCCAAGCTGGCTTCCGTCGTCAGAATCAAATAATCACCCATGTACTCCGGAAGTTTCTCCAGGGAAAATTTGTGGTAGGATTCCTTCAGCATATATCCGGGAACCGCCGTCGGCGGCTTCAGCCCCATTATTTCATACATCAGCCGGCCGCCCCGCCCCGACTTCGGACCAAAAAGGCTCACGTTTTTATCGTACTCTTGCATAATCGAAAGCGTCTCTCCTTCGGGAACGGCTTGTTGGACTTTCTTCCGAATGTCTGCAATTTCCTTCTCGAATTGTTCGTTCCATCTCTCCGCTTCCTCGCGTCTATCCAGCAAGTCGCCGAAATACAGCATTTCTTCCTGAATGGATGCAAACTGATTGTAAGGAACAGATACCGTAGGTGCGATCTTCTGATATTTTTCGACTATCTCAGGCCGTGGATTATGCGTTATGATTAAATCCGGATTCATCTCCAGCAGCTTCTCGAACGAGTCGCCTACATCCGTCACGACGTTCAGCATTCCCTCGAGATATGGACTCGACATCAAGAACGATTCGGATGCGATCGGCTGGACATCCAGCGCAAGTACGGTGCCGAGATAAGAAATTGCCGCTACGCGCCGAGGATGTGCAGGAACCTCGACATCGCCAAAAGCAGTCGTGACGATCTTGGTCTTCGAAGATGTCGAAGCCTCTGACTCTTGTGGGATCGCGGTTGGAGAAGCGCTGACGGCAACTTGGCTGTGCGTTGCGCCCCCGTTGTTCGCCGGCCCACCGCAAGCCGTTAACATCACGGTTAAGCATAACAGCATCACTGCATAAAAACTTCTGTTTGCTCTAATCATTTTATTCGCCCCATTCTGTTGAGATTGATAATCAATATCACTTACATGAAAAGGATAGCGCAATGATCGGCTTGGAACAACGGACGATTGTGACGTATTTCTTGCATAATCTGAAACGGACTGGCCGTATCTTTTACGATATTGACCCGGCGTCATGCCGGTATACTTTTTGAACATACGGCTGAAATAAATGAGATCGGGATAACCGACATGCGATGCTATTTCCTGTTGCGTTGCCATTGTGCCGGCCAACAGAGCCTTCGCATTTTCCATTCGGAAACGAATGACGTAGTCCAGCGGACTGAGCCCCGTCTGTTCTTTACATTTTCTCGAAATGTATTGTTGGCTATAATTCAATTGCCGCGCAAGCTCCTCAAACGAGATCGGCTGGCGGTAATTCCTGGACAAATACCGAATAACTTGCTCCGATAAGGATAGCTCGCCGGCTCCGAACAGGCGCTCCCTCAGAACAGCATGGACGAAGCGGATAAAATCTCCCTTGGCCGATAGTCGGGTCAATCCGTCGTCAGATTTAAGCCAACCGTCGTGTATCGTTTGCAGCAGCTCGAGCATGCCCAGCGGCTCGCCAGGCGAGAACCCCCAGCTTTCCAGAAACGGGCCGGGTTCCTGCATCATCATATGAAATTCGCGCGAGGCCGAAGCGGGGAGAGACGCTTTGTAGAGTACGATATATACGTTCAGCGCTCCTTGGCTCCGAACCGTCACCTGAGAGCCTTTGCCGGCGTGCAGTACATAAAAACGGTCGCACAGCCACACCTCATCGTTAACCCACAACTCACCTTGTCCTTGGAAAGCGAATAAAAACGCGCTGGCCGGCAATCGGTATTGATTCAAATCGTCGTCGATTCCGGCCTGCTTTAGCCGCACGTCCAGCACGCGCACCATCACCTGATTCCATATTTGTATAAGTCTCGGAACGTCCATAGCTGATTCGCAAGCTCCCTCTAAATTATCTAAAAGATAATCATTCTCAATTGAATCATGTTTCTAAACACAATAACGAATACGGCTGGCGCTGTCAACAAGGTGTTGCCGAATGAAGACAAGGATGCGAATAGCGAGGCATACGGCTGTTTTGCCGTAGTCTGGTTCAAAAACAAAAGACGCTTGTCCCGCAAACATATGTGTGGAAGTCAAGCGTCTATTAATGAATCGTGATGGCCCTTTCTTTGCTCTCTCAACTATCGTAATCATTAGCGTAATACTTAATTCTAAATCCAATCAGCAAAAACCATTCTTTAACATGGTGTGGACCGAATCGCGGATGGGGCACAGCATTTTCAACTGTTTTGCTCATTAAATGAAACAAAGCTCAATTCAATCAATCCACTTTCATAAAATATACACAGAAAGCCACCGTAGTAATCGGCGGCTTTATATCGATGATTCAACTATCGTTCCTCGTTAGCGTAATCTATTTATCCACTGCATCATTTCTGTGCGTTTCCACTGAATGATTCGTACCGTATAACTCATTTAAATGCTCGACATGAGCTACTCCCCAATCGTTTAGCGCCTGCAAAATGGTTGCCATACCTCTACCGTATTCTGTGATGGAGTATTCCACCTTGGGGGGAATTTGGCGATAGATCTCACGATGAACAATATCGTGATACTCCAATTCCCGTAATTGTTGGGTCAGCATTTTTTTGGTTATATCCGGTATCGCTTTTTGAAGTTCGCTAAATCTCATGGTTCCGTTTGAAAAAAGGCGAAGCAGAATAACCGGCTTCCATTTCCCAACAAGGATCTCCAACGCCGTCTCGAATTTACAAAAGGTAGACATGAATATACCCTCCACTTCTCTATTCGCCCTAGGTTTCTTTTTGTATACTACGTTTATTTTAAGTAACTACTTCCTAAAGCAACTTCTATAGCTTATTATGCACCTAGAGCTCAATAGACACAAGAGGAGGCGACTGAAGAAATAACCGTATGGATTATCGTTAGTTAGGTTGGGATATCAATAGATGAAAGTGATAAGGAGTTGGCGTAATTCATGAATGTCGTTTTATGGATCGTACAAGGGATATTAGCATTAGGATTTATTTATTCCGGTTGGTTGAAGGCGTTTCAGTATGAAGCAGCAAAAGCGTCTTGGACATGGGTGAGTGATGTTCCAAAAGCTCTCGTTTTCTTTATTGGTTTAGCGGAATTGCTTGGAGTAATAGGTTTAATTTTGCCTCAAGCCACTAAAATCGTCCCTGTTTTGACGCCGACTGCCGCGGCCGGACTTGCTGCAATCGTTCTTTTCGGTGCCTTATTCCATATTATGCGCGGCGAATATAGGCAAATTGTCGTGAACATCATTTTCTTAGCGTTTGCCCTATTTGTTGCGATTGGCCGTTTAAAGTGGATGCAGTCGTAACTCGATAAATGCGGACTTATTGACCTTAAATCAACCGCATTTTACGCCCCCTATCATAACGGCCTCTCCGTCAACTAACCATAAAGCGTCAGGTTTTATCATCTTTTTCGAAAATTGATTTAAGCAATCCATCCATCACTCAGGATATGGTTACATATTCTACCACATCTACTCAACTAATTTTTGTGATAACTATAAAATCAGGACCAAGACCGCTTTATTTTGTTCTAAATCTACATTGTAAATGTGCTAAGTAAAGACGGCCATACCGAGATTCTTTCACGGCAGGACGGACATACGGTTTCCCCCGCTAAATAACGCAGATGCCTAGCCAATGTTCGCTCTCCAATCGCTGCCGCCCGGTCCGCTAGTGCGCGTACTTCTTCATCTGCAAATGACGCTGCCGGAACGATTAGTTGTGATTCCTGGCCAGTGTGAAAAACGGGATCATGTTCATAGGCTTGAAGAATTCCGGCATGATCTTCATTAGGCCATATGTACACATCTTCCTCGCAGGCCGGACACACGGCCACATACTCATCACCGTTGCTAAACGTCATCAACATGTTGGCAGGGATATATGAGCCCCGATAAGCAGCATCCGCAACAAGAATGTAACGCTTCTCTATCTCATCTACGGAATGTTGGGCTGTATAGGCGAATACTTCCTTTGTAAGCACCCTGAGCTTGCCAACTGCCTCTACATATTCACGATACAATTCCGTACACACGGAGCTGCCTACATCCTCAGCTAGTTCAGCCCAAGATGCTGGGAATGGCGCCTCATCTCGCCCATCGCGGCTTGCCTCGATGATACCGCAATTGATAAACAGTTCTTTACGCACTTCCGCATCCGATGTGGAGCATGCTAGCTGCGCCAAAAACGGCATCGCCGCGTAGGTACCCGTATATATCGTATTTTGATGGAACAAAAACTCCTGAAAGAGTTCGTCAAAAACCTCCTGGCTATATTCCTGCATTAGCTGCTGCAATAACACAGGTACGTTGTCTGCAGAACTGTACGGTCCTGTCAGCTTTCCCCATACATTGCTATTCCACTTAAGCAAGCTTTCCCTCCGTTCCTAATCGCCAACTTCCCTTTCAATTAGGGAAAATAGTTTATTAAACGCACTGTCGAAAAAGAAAGAGAATTCCATTAATTCTTCCATGTTACCTGCCATCCATATGACTGAAGTTTAAAGTATTTTTTAAACTCAGCAACTACGGATTTTGCATTTTCCTCGGATGCTGCATGAAATATAGTTAAGCCGACTATATTACAGTCTGAAATTTCCTCCAACCCTTTAAGTCTTGATGCATCTACTCCAATCTGCTTTAGATTCATACAATTTTTGAATATTGTTAAATCTCCAACCGGATAAGTGAATTGCTTTAATTTCTTCAATTCTCTTATAACCTCTATATGTGATTCATCTATTGCGCAGCTATCCGTCTCAAAAAACGTTATATTCTTTAAACCTTTTAAGAATGATAAATGTGGTATTGTCACTTGTTTGAGCTCTAGTTTTATTAACTTGCTAAGGTTTGAAATATAAAGCAGGTCGCCAACCTCCATTTCTTCTAAACTTAGTTCCTTCAAATTTTTGATAGTTCCTATTAATCCGCTATCAATTGAGTTCATTCTACATAATCTTAAACTCTTTAATTTCTTTATATCTTTCAGTTTATGTATATCTTTTAATGGAAGTCCTATTAATGTTACCTGCCTTAACCCATCTAAAGAAACTAAGTACTCCAAATCAGACTCTTTAAAAGCTTCTGATCCTATCACAAGTTCTGCTAAAGAAGGCAACCGTTTAAGTACATCGAAATTAGTAATCTCATCCGCATGAATAATAAGTTCTTTAAGATTAACCATATGGGTTAAAATATCCAAAGATATTGCTCCGTATTTTTTAGCTTGATCGGCTCTAATGAATACCATTCTCTTTTTTGCCAATGTTTCTGAAGATACAAAACCACTCTCAACATCGTCTTTAAAATACTCTTCCCAAAATCCGCTTACAGGGATAAGGCTGTTCTCTTCGATATCCATTTTAGTCAAAGCCAAAATATCATCCAACAAACTTCCACTTTCACGGGATAATAGGATTACATCATCTTCTTCACTAATACCAATACTACTATTTCTGAGGCTCGAATCGATAAATTCAAAGAAATGTCCCAAACTTTCCGCAATAACATATGAAAAATCAGAATTGTGATCTATCGTTATAATTTGCCCATAAATCCCCTTTTCTCCGGGGTCTAAATCAATTGCCAAATATGAGCCTCCACCATCTTCAGCAAAAGGAATCCAGCCTTCTCTGTAGTTCCCATCTTTTATTACATCTGGCTTGCTGGATATAATATCGTAAGCTGATTCCAAAAGGGACTTCCAGTTGCTTACTATCGATTCAATGTTCATCCAACCAAGCCCAGCCATAACGCCAAAAATCTGCTCTCCTTCTCCATTAAAATTCATGTATAACTTTCTGAAATCTTCTGGAAATTTGCAGTTCATCATGCTCTCAAAAAGGTTTATTTCTGATTCCTCAACTGCTGGATTCAGTAAATCCTCAACGTTTGGTATATACGATTTTAATGTCTCAATAAAAAAACACTCGTCTTTTTCATTAAATAATGACATATATTAGCCCCCATTCTACAGAGTCATAATAGTATTGTTATTTAGCAATATCGTATCATGAATTTGTAAATATTGTTGTTTTAAGTCATATAAAAACCCCTAAGAGTCCTCTTAGGGGTTAATTTTATCTCTATATAAATTTCATTCACAACTAAACCAGGGGTTGTAGTTTAAAGCAACTTAATCAGCTCTTCTAGCTCATCAACCAATACTTTTGCAAGTTCAAAATCAGTATCTTTTAAAGCCAATTCTATTTTCATTTCAACTGATTTTTTATTTTGTTCAGCTTCTAAATAGTCTCTATCAAAATGACTCGCATAAATCATCTTTCTAAATTTTCGCATACTCATTTTTCTAATCGTCTTATCGTCAATGATTAAAACATAATCCATCCCATTTACAACAGAATAGAAATCATGAGAAATCATGAGAATCGCACCTTTATAGTCTTCAATAGCTTTCTCCAGTGCTATCTGTGTATAGGTGTCTAAATGGCTTGTCGGTTCATCAAGAAGCAATACGTTTGCTTTACTGGCAGAAACTTTAGCCAATTGAAGCATATTTTTTTCTCCACCAGATAAAGATTCTATCTTTTGATTAACGATTTCTCCTTCAAAGCCATAGTTTGAAATATACGATCTAATCTCATCATACGTTTCAAACCCCGCATCGATGAATTCTTCTAGTATTGTATTAGAATCCTTTAGCACTTCACCTTGATTCTGAGATAAATAAGCCACTTTAACATCCGCATTTATTTCAATTGAATCATGATTATTTGTAAAGATATCTCGGAGTAAAGTCGTCTTCCCGGTACCGTTTGAACCAATAATGGCTACTTTATCAGTAGATTTTATCTCAAAGTTAACATTGTCTAAAAGCAACTCATCAAAGCCAACACTATAATTATTGACATTTACAACAATGGTGTCTTCAATCTCATTTTCAATACCGAAACTAATATTCGGTTGTTTAATATCAACAAATGGCGCTTTAATTCTACGCGCTTCCAATCTTTCTTGAAACCTAACTCTAGCTTTTAACGCTCTCCCTCTAGATGCTTCTGAATTATACGTTGCGATAGCTCTAAGATTATCAATAATGTTATCGTATCTCTCAATTTCTTCTTGTTCAGCGACTGCGATTTCTTGCAACTCAATTTTTGTCTGAAGTAATGAGAAATTATACTCAATATACCGCCCATCAAACTCTTGGATCTCCATGTTTTCAAGGTGTAGAATTTTGTTGAAACAATGATTCAATAGATATCGGTTGTGCGTAACAACTAACAGCATTCCTTTGTGAGAATTAATAAGATTTTTAAGCGCATTTAGGTTTTCAAAATCTAAAAATACATCGGGTTCGTCCATAATCATTAAGTCTGGACTACTAAGCATTTCCTTCATCACTTGAATAAGTTTGAATTCCCCACCACTCAGGTCGGATACCCTAAGATCCTTTAGCTTCATGAGGTTGGCTAGATTTAATTTCTTATTAATGTTGCTTTCAAAATCAGCCCCACCGATTGAATCAAATGCGTCTAAAGCTAATTGATACTTTTCTAATAACGACTCAATATCCGATGATGTTTCCATTTCCGTACAAATCGATGTTATTTCATTTTGTATCTTAATAAACTCTTCCCCTATATATTCAAAAACTGTTGTTTTTTTAGTTTTGTCTAGTTGTGAGAATTGACTTACATGCCCAATTTTGCAAGTCGGGTCTATTTCTAACTTGCCCTCGAACAGATATCTTTCTGGATCCATCAGTATATCTATCAATGTACTTTTCCCACTGCCACTTGTTCCTATAAAAGCGCAATGTTGTGCCTCTTCAAGCGTAAATGAAATGTTTGTATATAGTTCTTTTTGCGGAAATGAGAAGGATAAGTTATCAACTTTTATCATAGTGTTACCTTTCTTTATAACTAAAATAGTGACTATTATTAGATGTATTGCAAAACATAGATTTTGAGTTTACCGTTGTTAGAGTAACACTGTTTACAATCAACTTCAATCCATTTGTATCCCATCCCTTGGGGGTCAAAGTTCCATGCTACCTCCTCAACTGTCCTCATAAAGCGCCGGAATGAACTCGACTTTGATCTCTGCCGGTTGTAAATGTACCTTATTCATCTTATCTCGCTCCTTGATCAAATAATGATAAGGCGTGCATACCTCCTTACGAATAGCCAACGGAATAGGTCGGCGAGCTTTTTGGCAGGCTGCAGAGGTGAGCTGAAAAGCCTTGTTGAATGCTCGTGTAAACGCCTTTTGTGATGATACGGTTCACCGTATCAACTATCAAGCGAAACTCAAGGGCTTCAATGCGACAAAAATACCCCCTCGATATACAAGGAGGCAATCAATTATATTGTTCATAGAGTTGGCGACACTCCTCAGAAGGCTAAGTCGAGTTCTTGGAGCAGCAATTTCGTATAATGCTCATAATAGTTTTGGAGGGACTGTCGATCTCCCATTTCACCGAATATATTCAGGAGCAGAAGAATTGACTCTTCTTCAAATTCATTGCGGGAAATCATTCTTTTCGCAATATGTGCTGCTTCTCTTAAGCGCTTCTTCTCCAGCAACCAAATATCGGGTTTGTTTATTTTTTCATCCCCCCGTATGATTTAGGAACTTACAAATTCAAAAAGTAACTTAATTTGAACATATTGAGGGGAAAAGAAATGTTATCTTGGGATATGGCTTTGAAGCAATGGAAGCGCTGGTGGCTATACGCACTAAGGGCTGGAGGAAATCAAGATGCGTGAGGCAGCGCGTGAACAGGCTATTACGACGGCCATCCTTGAGTTCATCCCAGAGGATCAGCACGATGCTGTGATTAAGGGGATGGAAACAGTTACGCGGGGATATTACGAATCCATTGGACTTGGTGAAGCCTATGCGCAGCAAGTGGCAATAGAGGCAATGAATTAACATTCGTGACGTGAAGGAGAACGCCTGTGATAGACGTTCTCCTTTAATTTGACACAAAGAATATATCCGCATATTAAGGCCAAAACCACTCCATCTCAGGAGTGACTGTTATTTAAACCTTTATTTCGCTTAAATCAAGTATGTATCTGATTTTCAACTGATGGTATGGATTGTCATTTGACAAATTAAACAAACATTTTTTTTGAAGTTTTTCTCCTTTCTTATTGGTAATTTCCACATCATATATCAAATCAAATTCAGATATTTTCCTATCAAATGTAAGCTTAAAAAAGTCAGCACCTCCTTGATTATAGTTAGATATAGTTGGATTTAACATTGTTTTGTTCATAATTTCTGTTTTCAACTGGCTTTCATTCTGCACGTTTTTCATACCTAATGCTTCTAAGTTAGAATTCTTATTCAAAATAAAATAGTCATTATACTCCTGCTTACTATCAATGCGAATAAATTTATAACTTGTTACATTTAAGTAATCCCTAACATGGGCAAATTTGTAACCGCTAGTATCCTCTACGTTTTGAATAGCTTTAATGTATTTTTCGACTACCTTTTGTGGATTATTTCCATTTTTTTGATCGTTCTTATTTTCACCTTGTTTATCATAAATAATTCTGTCACCCAGATAAAATAATTTATTGATTTCAAAGGTATGGAGCTCATTGTTAACTTCATCGGGGAAAGTGTTCAGAAACACAATATCTGGCATAAACCTATACATAAGTCTATTTAGTTCGCCCTTTTTATTCGAATCAATTGACCTTAAAAAATTCTTAAATCCATCTTCCTCCTCTGTTCCACTTTCGTTAAAAATCATTGTTTCACGCTGTGGGTCTTTTTTTATATACCCAAGATTATCTAGATAATTAAAATACATTTGTGAGAATTCAGAGCTAGAACTAAGTTGAAAGTGCGAGAACATATCGTTTTCTTTCTTATCGCTAAATAACTGAATAAATGTAACTCCAATTACTACTAGCAGTAGTATTAATCCGACAATGAAATAAACCTTTTTTTTCATAGTTAACTTCTTTCTTTCAAGACTTTGCATTATTCAACCTCCGGAATATCTCCATGCTTTTATAAAAGAATGGAAATTTGACTCATAACTACTTCATATGCCTTCAACATTGAGCTTTTGCCAGCATTGTTTGGCCGACTAAAACTGCAATTTCGTCCAAATCTATTGTTACAGGGTTGCTGCCTATACAACGATAGTTCTTAATAATCTTTCTTCTAAGTTTTGGACGACGTGCTTGAAACTATGAAAACGGGTCTTCAGTAACCTCTTGAGCCTTTATCTTAGGTAGCATTCACATCACTCCAATTGTTAAATTTTACTTATTTAATAGTATTATAGCACCACTTAAAGTGTCGTTCTACATGTTAATAGGACTATATGTCTAGACCAAACAAAACGCGTGTCCCAATACTAGGAAGCACGTCAAGGACATCAAGTCGCCCTCAATAAGAAACTTAGACCGCTCTTAAAGCTCGTCTAATTCATCAGCAACTGACTCCTAATTGTATAAACAGAAACAATGAAAATGTCTCGAAGTCCTTAAGGAGCCTGTAGCA
This sequence comes from Paenibacillus sp. JT31N7, assembly GCF_059692095.1. Taxonomy (NCBI): domain Bacteria; kingdom Bacillati; phylum Bacillota; class Bacilli; order Caryophanales; family Paenibacillaceae; genus Paenibacillus; species Paenibacillus sp. JT31N7. Next base: position 83,279 of record NZ_JCAUAT010000004.1, on the reverse strand, counting down.
ATCGTCCATACTCCCAAAAATCATATTTGAATCATGATCGAAATTCATAACCACGGCAAATATTTTTTCGAACTGCTTATCTATCTCCGCAGTTCCGTAATGGTGTGTTAGTAAATTCCTCACTTCTAACCATTCAATTACCCTTTTATAATCAGTACTCTTGCTTATTTTTAATCTAAAAAGTGCATCAAGATAGTTGGCGACATTTCTAACCCCGTTCCCATGCACATCTTTATGTTTGAATAAAGGCCATCCTTTGTGGATGGCCTTCCTTTGATTTACTTTGTTTTCTTTCATTTTCGTTAGTGCAATACATTCACTCGAGTAAAAACTATTTTTTCTTCACCGGAATCCAAATCTCCCCAGTAAGATACCCTGTCGTTCCATAATACATTTCGAAGCTAGGGCCTTCAACCTGTTCGTACTCCGATGTCGGAAACCATTCGGAATAAATACGTCCCCATAACTTTATTAAATCACATTGCGGTTCTGGGAAAACCGCCCACGTTAATGCTGGAACAGAAAGTTTTGTAAATCTCTCCGGAATTTCAAGCCCTTTTGGCAAAAAATAACTCACCATGTATTTAAAAGATGTTCCAGTATGATCATATAAGGCGGCGTGCAAGATGGTGTTACTAAAGCGTCCCAGTAATCCATTCATCCCTTCAACACTGCCATCCACATCACATTGTTGACGGAATTGAGCAACTTCAGCATATACTTTTTGGGGATCGGAATTGACCAGACCATAAGCTCCGAACATCTCAAAAGGACCTTTTGATTCGATGCGATAATTCATTTCGACATCTCCTTTTATTGAAATATGAAAGGACATTCGAGGATAGGCTTTTAGAGAAGCACCTTTATCCCGCGCAGATATCGGTATTATCCCATGAAGATTCTTAAACGCCCGTGCAAACGCTTCTGGCGAATCATATCCATATTTCATAGCCACATCAATAACCTTTGCGTCCGTTGTCTGCAGTTCAAATGCTGCCAATGTCAACCGTCGACGTCGAATGTACTCAGATAACGTCACTCCAGTAATAAACGGAAACATTCGTTGAAAATGATATGTGGAGCAATAGGCCCTCTGCGCTATTTCATCATATGAGATATTGTCCGCTAGATTTGTTTCGATATATTCCAAGGCGCTATTCATCCTGTCCAACCAATCCATCGTTTTCCCTCCTTTCTAGATGAATTTTATGGCAGATACAAAATAATTACCTTGCATTTTCTGCACGAAAAAGTCAGTATGTCGAGGATCTCCTGAGGATCGATCCCAACAAATCCGAGTATTTGTAACATTTAGCTATGTTACCCGATTGCCGGACAGGCTTCTGTACTTGCCACTACCAAAATTTTTCGCCGTCACTTATGGTGTTCTTCGAACTGTCTATAGCGGCTCGTTTAAGGCCATCCATTTCGGATGTCGTGGACTTTTCATTTTGATTTACCTTCGTAACTCTCCCTCTTTAAAGATGGGGGTTAACCGACCATTCGCGAGCAGAGGTATCCGGTGTAAGACGGCAGCCTGTTTTAAATTCCATACTCCTAAATCAACTGATGTTTCTATGTAACCTACTATCTGATCAAAAGTAAAAACATTAAGTTTTTGATGTACAACTTCCTTTTCGTAATCCATATCTCCCCATACATAAGGAATAAATTTTTCGACATCTTGGGACATAACCTCTTGTAAATCAATGATGGTAGGAATGTAATACAGCGTCTTTCTCAGCTCATCTCTAAAACCGTAGTGTTCCAATAATTTTCCGTTTAGTAATCTGAAATCATTATGGTATAAACCATGTAATTCTTTATCTGCATCCATTCTATTTTTCAACCAAGCAAGATAAAAACCTTTCATCCATATTTCATCAGCAATTAAATGTGTATAGTATCCCAGTATATAATGATTATCTGTATGTGAACTATACTTATTTAAAAATCCTTTGTAGTCAACACTTCTAGAATAGTCCTGATGTTCACCTATAAAGAAATGTGATTCATTTTTAGTTGAAACGGCATCTGGAGCAATGCTTCCGAGTAAAAACGGCGTTCGATCTTCCATCGACAGACGCTCTGCAATTATATTAGCAATAATCACGTGCATTATTCTTGAACCCATATCACGGTCCTCCCCTTCTTCAAAGAATAAAAGAATATGTCGTAAGGTATACAATAAAAAATTTCGCCATCACTTATGATAAGGTTCAGCTTAACGGGTCTATCGGCGAAAATTACGAAAGGAGCTGTCGCGGCCAGCTCCTTAGTTGATGTTCTTATGGATTTTTATTTTCATGATCTGCACGACAGGCTGACGATTCGGTGCCAAGGCACTTCGAAAAGTCGGCCTTTTTATTGATTTACCTAATTGAGTTAACCGGCACGATACTATAATCCCCAAACCTCATCCTGTCAAGAGATAATGTGCGAATGAGCGACATAGCGGGGGTCCCCCCCAATGGTTTCGAAATACGAATGAATTTCCGAGAATGAAGAGCAATTTCGCTTTTTCCAATTCATCCGGTGTCACGTAAAATATTCTTCAGATCGATGAGGAATAAGGAAAGGAGATCTGCATGAACAGCGTGGACAAAATCAGATTTTTGCTCTTTTACGGCGAAGCGCCCGAGGCAACTTGTTACGGGTATCTGGAGCGGAATCGGGATGGCAATATGATCGCGCTCTACAATAGTTGCGGCGAGGAAATCGACATGTTTGGCGGACATGAATTTGTCAGGGTACGGGTGCTTGGCAAATTCGATGATGAAGACCGCGATAATTTTTACTCCTTGTTAGAAAGTAATGGTGTAGGATAACCTGCACGACAGACAGGTGAAGATTCGGTGTCACGACACTACGTGGAACGCAATGAATATTCTCTGGAGGTAGAAGATGAACAAACGGGTTCAAGAGGCAAGCGGAATGAAGAGAGGGGCGATGTTAGCCGCCCTGCTCATCGGTGCATTTATTGCGTTTCTTAACGAAAATTTACTTACCAATACATTTCCTGGATTAATGCGTGAGTTCAACGTTGCTGCTTCAACCATACAATGGTTATCGACCGGTTATATGCTGATGATCGGCATACTGGTGCCGGTGACCGCATTGCTACAGCATTGGTTCACGACTCGCCGGATGTTTATGTCCGCGATGGCGTTATTTTTAGCAGGTACCTGCTTGTGTGCAGTATCCCCTGGATTCGAAGTCTTGCTGATAGGCAGGGTTGTTCAGGCTTGCGGGACAGGATTATTGATTCCGTTGATGATGAATACGATTCTTGCCCTCTATCCTCCGGAACGCAGGGGGGCTGCCATGGGTCTCATGGGGCTTGTCATCATGATAGCCCCTGTCATCGGGCCAGCTTTGTCGGGGTTGGTTATCGATACCTTACACTGGCGGTGGCTGTTCTACATGGTGATTCCTGTCGCATTGTTTTCGATTATTTATGCATTCATTTACTTAAAGAATGTTACAGAAATAACCAAACCAAGGGTCGATCTTTTATCCATTGTTACGTCAACCGTCGGGTTTGGTTGTGTCACCTACGGTTTCAGCCAGACTGGTGTCTGGGCTGGTCCTGGGAGTTACAGTTTGATTGCCATAGGCGGCCTCTTCTTACTCTTGCTTATTTGGCGGCAGCTCAAGATTAAAGAGCCTTTGATTGATCTTTCCGTATTCCGGTATCCCGCTTTTTCTTTGGTAGCGGTATTGATAGTAGTGCTGATGATGGTTCTATTCGCCACCACGACATTGCTGCCGATCTATATGCAGGATGTGATGCAGTTGACAGCATTCGCGACAGGTCTACTTCTGATGCCAGGCTGCATTTTAAACGCAATGATGCTGCCTATGACGGGAAAATTATTCGATAAATTCGGGCCGAGATTCGTCATAATGCCCGGACTGGTCATGATCGCCCTATCGCTGTGGCTGTTTGCCGGTATCGACAGCGATACAACCCAAGGCTCCGTTCTGTCCAATCATGTCCTCTTATTCTTAGGCATATCGTTTGTCGTCATGCCGGCTCAGACGGCAGGAATGAATCAACTTCCGCGTCACCTGATCCCCCATGGCACGGCCATATACAATACGCTCCAACAGATTGCTGGGGGAATTGGCATCGCTTTGTTCGTCGGCATCATGTCGTCCGGAGCCAATCGTTATCTTCGCCATTCGCTCGATCCCACAGCGTTTCAAGATAAAACACAAAGTATCGTTGCCGGTTTGCAAACGGTTTTTTGGATTGAATTTATTCTCGCCATACTTGTTTTGGTGCTGGGTTGGTTTATAAATGGCCGTCTTTGCGCCGATTTTTCTCAAAAGAATGAACCCAAAAACTTGTTGCCTTAGGTCCAGATACACTTATTTCGCCATTATTTATGATAAGGCTCAGCTTAACGTGACTATCGGCGAAAAATGAAAAGAGGAGCCTGTCGCGGCGTGACAGCTCCTAGCGAATTCAAATGGGTTGACCTAAAACAATATTTTCCATATAAAATACGATGTCATTAAAGTACAGTAATCCCACTATTAAAAATGACTCTCAGATAGTCACCCTCAAAGTGAAACTCAACACTCAAAGTCAAATCATTGGGTTCGCCATCTGTCGTCAATGCATATTCGTAAGCAATTCCGCTTCCATCGTTAAAGTAATAGAAGGATTCTTGTTGATAAACACTGCCATCTTTATAAACAGGCCTAAAGGTACATTCTACATCAAACCTATCGATCTGCCCCAACTCATTATCTTCCTTAAAACTCTCGATGACCTCTTTTAATAGCTCAACGTCCCAATCCTGCATATCATCAACTTTTTGAGCAATTTCCTCATATCGTCCATCTGCGATGGAGTCAACAATCTCTTTTGCAAACGCCCGAATGATATCTTTCTCTTTACCGAATACCCGTTTAAGCATAACACGTGCTCCCTTATCTCCAGAATAGTCTACCTTATGAAGATCGTCCCTTAAATGCTTTACCGATGCGAGGGCTGGCAAACTTCTATTTAGTAGGTGGTACTTTCAATCTTAAAATCTAAATTGATGTCAAATTCCGCTGGCCCCTTCCTTTCTGTCTTTTGCAAAACAAACTCAAATGTGGGTTCATAATATGAATCCTGCAACGTTTCTCCACCCAATACTTCTATGCTGTACCAGCCGTTTTCAATTTCAATCATCGGCTTTTGGTATTGCCGGTAATGATTAAGTAAAGCGTTGACTCTTTCGTTAGTGAATTGTTCTAGTATTCGCCAAGTAAACAGCATCAGTATGTTGTTTTCAACTTTAAGCGAATAGCCACCACGTCTAAATTGTAAATGGCTATCTGACCTCAACAACTCCGGTGTATCGCCAGAAAGATTAAATATAATTGTATAGGGATAGTTTTCAATCCCTGCGATTGGAAGTACGATACCATCAAGCACGGCATGATCGCCGCTTTCGTTTGTTGTAAACTCCATGGCTAAGTTGTCCGAAAGATGATTGGACTGTTTCCAGCTCTCCAGCAGCAAAATATCCCCGAGAATGAAATAGTCTATCAGATCATTCAGCACTTCTGTAAATTTGTAGATCATTTAAAGCTCCTTTTTCTTCTTTAGTTAGGAATAAGAGTACTAATATTGTGGCATTTGCCAACCCGTTTCCTCATCCCAAATGGCATCTGTATCATCTAGATGAACATGCCAATCCCCATTAGAAATACTTCTTCTAATATACGTCAAACAGGTCAACCAATAATACAGCGCATTCAATATCACTTCAAAATCATCTGAAGAGGGTAGCTTTGTCGAACCTGCAAAGATCACGGTTGGTTCATCCTGATCATAGTCGTAAACACAAAATGTTTCTCCAATATCCTTCATTTCATAACCCGCATTGTATTTATCAATGATGGCTGTTATCTCTTGCTCCTCACTGTGGGTAAGGTTATGATTTCTCATACAAGTGTAATAAACAGAAACCCCCATGCTACATTTCCCCTCTTTTTTCAGTATATTGGAACTACCGTTCCCGTTTACCCTTAATCCGATGCCCACTTTTTGATCCCGTACCATTCTACTTACATTTCATTACTAATGCCTAACACTTCATCATTCTTCGTCAGCGTATGCTCAACCGGATGTATTCGGCTTGGTCTTCGATGCTGTACAATCGGAAGCTCAACTACTTCGTATTCGAGTTCGGTGTAAACGGCTTTCATCGCGTCAATGGTTCGGCGGGCTATTTTCAGGTCCTATTTTCGTTCGGCATCATTTCGATAAATGTCCGGCCATAGCAGAGCTCTGCGAAGAGCATTCTGTCTTTCCAATGTAGAGCGGCTGGTTGGTGATGACGAGCAGTGCTGTATGCGGTACATTATATCATGGAAGGTGTATAATAATCCCATATTATGGTCTTACAAACATGAGGGACATTCACGAGTTTCGACAAATGTGAGTGCCAGGCTGCATCTAATTTTCCTGCCAATATCCCTTACCAGACTGAGGGCAAATGCTCCGAGCTACAGATCCAATCAATTCCATCAACAGGGGCTTATTTAGTCCTGCAGAAATTCTAGCAATTGACATAACAAAATCACCGTCAATTTTTTCTTGTGTTTTTTGTTTTGAACTATAAAACTGAAAACATGGATGGGATTGTTTGCCTGAAGTCAAAGACTGTGCCGAGCGAGCGCATTCATTTATCCAATCAATAGAACAGGAGAGATCACGTTGCAGCTCCCAGATTCCACTTATTCCGCAATTAGGGCTCTATGCAAACAAGGCGATGATTTAGTGAAGACAGGCGATTTTGACGCCGCCAAGCAAAGTTATATGGCCGCCCTTCGCTTATTGCCTGAAAATCATCAAGAATGGGAGGCCGCTACCTGGATATATGCAGCTATTGGAGATGTCCACTATCATATGAGGAATTACGATAAGGCCTTCAAGTGCTTTTTTAATGCCGTGCAGTGTCCGAAGGGGTTGGGGAATCCGTATATTCATCTTCGGCTGGGGCAGTTATATTACGAACAGGAAAACTTCGAAAAGGCAGCTGACGAGTTAACCCGGGCTTACATGGGTGCCGGTATTGAAATTTTTATGGAAGACGACCCCAAGTATCTTGAGTTTTTGGAGACAAACATAGAGATATGAAAATTCAGGTTAGTTTCACCTATCATTAAAATCTGTTGTTATCTCTGTTGCTGCTCGATAACAGAGGCATTTAAAATTACCGTTATAAACGAAACAAACCCGGCCTTTAGAAAGGTCCGGGTTTGGAAGAAGTTTTCTCTAAGCTGCTTTAAACAATTGTTGCTATGTACCCTGTATTCTTACCTTTTTCAACCGCTTCGACATAGCCATCGAAATAATAGGGAATATCATCTTCTTTACCATTCCGAATTCTGCCTCTAACTTTATCGAAGGCAAATATAGAAATTGAATATTCAGGCTCTCCAGTAACTAACACGGGTTGGTCTCTTTCTTGTACCCAAATGTACCGTCCCCCATAATTCCTTCTCGCCACTTCGAAAATGTAACATCCAGCCATAGAAGAAACAGAATCCAATGTATTATCATCGATTCCATACTCACATAATTCTTCTAGCAATTCGTCAAGTTCTCTTAGACTTTGCACACTATAATCAAAATTTCCTTTATCAGAAAAATTATTTACGAAACTCTCTGCTGTAGTAATAATGTCATGTTCTAATTTACTTTTCATAATGCTCACCCCCTTGAATAGTGGGCTTACAGTTAGAAGTATTCACCCTTTAACTTTTACTATCCTGCCAGTTAGCTGAATGCAAAAACCTGGACATGCGGCAGCAGCTTCCTCAAGAGAATTGCCAAAAGCCCGCTACAGGGCGTTCTATCTCGGTCGCCCCAATTATAGCGAAGATATATAGGGATCCAAAACCAAAAGGATAACTGTAATTGTCATGAATCAACGTTTCGGGGTAACCATCTTCATCTACTTGAAATAAAAAGGAAAATGACTCCTCCCCCAGCTTCGCAAAATAATAGTCTTCATTTTGAATAAGTCTCGGGTTTCCTCCTACTTTGATCAAAAAAGACTGATCCATCGATTTCTCGTCATTGCTTAATGTCCCATTCGAAATGATGTGTTTTATAAGGCCTGGATTAGTGAACATCTCTTTGGTGCTCTCAGTTGAAATGGGGTGTTCAATCACCTTGATCGAGCAATTAGGATATAGATTATTTTCCAAATACTCCTCATAGTCTTCAGGAATGAAGATCGAAATCATGCTCTCCGGTTTAAAGGGATGGACGAGGGTCAAGTAAAAAACATATTTCTGGTTACCTTCATGGATGAGGTCATCTTGATCATCAAAAAAATCGGGTGCATTTCCACCGATCCAGCCTGTCCCCTGATCTTTCCGCAGGTCAGAATCGGCATAGTAAAGAATACTATCCGTTCGCTCAACTAAAACGTTTATTTTATTGTCCAAAGGCATTCTACAACTCTCCTTCAAGATACTTAACGAGGTACCTCTTAGGCCGCCAGGTCCTAGACTACTTATTCCCTCTTCTTGTAAGATAGCTGTCCCGCCTATTAAACAGGAAATCTCGATATCATCTATATCCACCATCTTATCCTTCTCTTTATCATAGTACTCCCCAAATAAAAATAAAGATTCTTGTTTCCTGCTCAATAAGTAGGGGATGATTTTTTCACAAAATTCTGTAACACTTTTAAACATACTCTCCGTTGCAATCCCCGATTCATCGATAACCAATAATTCTTTATGTTCAACAAGAGCAGGGTTGCGATTTAAATGGTACAGATGAAAGGAAGTCCCCTTGCGATACTCTTTATAAATTGGAACTTCTATGTTATCGATAAAATCTCCATCTGTATAATTCAAGCTAAACTTTACGGTCATTTCTATTCTCCTTTATGCGACATTTCCGATGGTGATTGCCTAAAATATAATGTTAAGGCCACCCTGCAGCAGGATAGCCTTAACTTGTGCCTAGCGTATATTTTGTTAAAGCGTCAACACTTCCCCTTAACCGCTCTTCCAAAGTCAAGCGCAGCTCATCAGGAATGCGTTCAAACTCGACCCCTTTCCCCAAAAACAAAAGCCAATCCGCATAATACTCCAGCGCCTCAATATCGGTCACATCCAGTTGAGCATTGAAAATCCCACTCGACTGGAACATCCCTGTAAAGGACAAAATAATCCCCGGCGGGTGCAAGCGCTTAAAGCGCTGAATCCCGGTCGCATCGAGCTTTACAATCAGATTGGACTCACGTGCGCCAAGCCGTTTTTTGTTTAAAATCTCTTGCTTAGGCCGCCTCATCTTCTCCTCAGAAATGGCCGAGTCCCGCAGCATCTCAACAGGCAAATAACGAAACTCATCGGTATCAAGATCATAAACCTCGACCAGCCAATGAGCGTTTGAATTAAAAATATGAATCAAAAAAACGTCCATTAACTGTGGCCACCCGGGACTCGGCTCATAAGTCAAACGCAAGTGCTTATCCCGCGCAGCAAGCGAAATCAACTGGTTCAACTCCGCAGGCGCCGCATCATCAAGTTCCAATAGATTCGGATTAGCAGGATTTGTATTTTCAAAAAGCAAGATATTATTAAGCTCGATCAACTCGTCGTGCTGGGTTTGCGAAGCGATGCCAATGAGTTTTTCAGTGATGGAACGGCGATTTTGCAAATAGGGCAGCTGCGAATTTTTCGAAGCGATAAAGCTGATAAATATCGCTTTCAGCTCTTCTGGCGTGAAACGGACGGCGGACAGATACTGATTTTGCAGGACATTGTATCCACCCCCGCGTCCAAGCTCGGTCGTCAGCGGAAAACCCATCGCCTGTATCTCGTTAATGTCGCGGATCGCCGTCGCGCGGGAAATCTTGAACTCACGCTGAATCTCTGCAATCGTGAAATGCGCGCGGTTATTGATGAAGCGCATGATCAGGTTCACTCGTTCTATCTTTTTCATGATTTTATTGTATCAGAAATGTAGCATTCATACTGATTTTGATGCTGATTTTGCATTACTTTTTGATATCGGATAAAAGGTTTCATTTTTTGATACATTTAGCGAATAGTATCAATCTTGTAAGATATGACCCTAAAGGAGAGATCAAAATGTCTAACTACTCCATCCAAACAATCTCGGAAAACTACAAAATGACTGCTTTCGGTGTTTCACTTGAGGACTACAACGACTGGGCGGGTAATGCCGCCAAAACTGCGGCGAAAAAAGCTGAAATCACTGAAAACGGCAAGCTTGCCAAACTTCTCGCGCTCGCTGACGGACAGGAATATCAAATCAACTACGTTATCGACGGCAAAGCCTGGCGCGGCTTCGGCGTGAAGGGTGCATACGACATGGAAGACACGGTCGTCCTCGACTTCCTCGCTGGGGATCACCTCGTAGTGCCTGGCACAGGCTCTGACCAAGACCGCCTTGCTGACGAAATAACAGGCAAAGTTTTCGGTGGCCTGCTGCAAGAAATCACGGACTACAAATACGTTGGTCCAGGTAACTCGACATTCGTCAAAGCAATTGAAGACGGTAAATTCTACGGGGAAATGTGGCTTCGTGTAAAAAAAGTAGTAGACTAATCTCAGTCAAAGGAGGTCTCTCATGGCAAATTACACCGTTGAACACAAAAAATCATTTACATTGACCGCTTATGGTTTCTCACTTCAATCGAATTTTCAAGACGCTCCAGCTCTGCAAAAGGAAAAAGCAGAGTTTTGGGCAGAACTCAAGGCCGACGGACGTTTTGATAAGCTCAAGGCGGCCGCAAAAGATAATCGCGAATGGTCCGTCAACGAGGTTTATCAAGGCAGACCGTGGAATTATTTCGCGGTAGAAGCCGGCAAATCGGTGGCTGACGCAACACGCATCATCGAATTTCCGGAAAGCGAGTACATAGTGCTCGCAGGAATCGGCGAAAAGGAAACTTTGTTTGATCAATTGACTTACCGCGCTTTTGGCGAAGTCTTGGCACAAATCACTGACTATGCTTACATCGGCGGTCCAAATGCGACTTATCGCAAAGAAAACGGTAACGGCACTTTCTATGGCGAATTTTGGGTTCCCGTGGTTAAAAAATAGTAGGATGGCAAGTGTATACCACCTATTTCTCGAAGATACCTCCTTTGTAAGCCAGAAGGCTGCCCTGAACGGGGCGGCCTATTTACTGTAGATGCAACATTGATATGATTCAGCTTAACAGGTCTATCGGCAAACTCAGACAAATATTTGACATATCAGTACAAAATAATTATTATGTTTTTATTAGAGAGCAGGAAGGGGGGCAATGAAGTGAGGAAAAGCGGAAGACCACGAGAATTTAAGGATACCGCAGTGATCGATTCGGCCATGGAATTATTCTGGGAAACCGGCTACGAGGCTTGCTCGACAGAAGATTTGTGTAAACAAACCGGTCTTGGAAGAGGAAGCTTATACAATGCATACGGAAGTAAGCATGAGCTTTATGAACAAGCCCTCTTGCATTACCATGAAATCGGCATCCAAGCCCAGACTGAGATTCTCCAGGGACAGGGGCCTATAAAAGACCGCTTTCGTGCTTTGTTGGATTGGGCCATCCAAGAGGACTTTGCAAACGAAAATCGAAGAGGCTGCTTATTGATCAATGCCGCAATGGAGCGTGCGCAAAGAGATCCGGTGGTCGAACGCCTATTCAAACGACATGTCGATTTGCTGGAGCAGGCTCTGCAGCAGGCTATTGAGACGGGGCAGATGTCGGGAGAGATCCCGCGGACACATCAGGCTTCGGATTTAGTCCACCTCTTTCTAGGCAATTATTATGGACTCCGGGTACTCAATGCCGCTCAGAATCGTGAAAGGGCCGTTCAAATGGCCAAAGCAACGTTGGAAATCGTATTTTAGCGTTGCGCTTTTTTTACGGCTTATTTTGTACTGATTAATAAAAAATTAAAGACGTCTAAGCAGATCACCTTAGAAGCATTATCACGTCTCATTTTGTACTAATCATTACAATTTATTAAGAAATGGGGGTAATTGCTATGCCGTTTGCTATTTATGTACTGGGGATGATGATCTTCTCCATGACCACTGCAGAATTCACGGTAGCCGGAATTATGCCTTCGTTATCGAAGGAATTTGACGTATCCATTGCTTCCGTCGGCTACCTTATAACCGCTTATGCTGCAGGGATGATTGTGGGGGGGCCCTTGTTAGCGATTGGCTTGTCCAAAGTGTCGAAGAAGAGGGCCTTCTTGTTGATTTCCGCCATATTCCTGCTCGGTCAGATTCTTGGCGCTTCAGCCATCAGTTATGAGGTGATGATGGTTGCCCGGATCATGACTGGGGTTTCCTCCGCTGCCTGCTTCGGCATTTCGCTGGGTATTTGCTTTGACTTAGTCAGTCCTCAGTACCGCGGTCGTGCCGCTTCCATCGTCCTTGGCGGTCTAATGGTTGCTACCGCGCTCGGCTTGCCCGCGGCGATGCTATTCAACCAATATTTCGGATGGCGGTCCAGTTTCTGGGCGGTTGTCGTACTAGTTTTGCTGTCCGGAATGTTGGGCATGAAAGCGATCCCCACCGCATCCCATTCGGAGTCCGTTAGTTTGCGCAGTGAACTGGCGAGTTTCAAAAATCCGAATCTATGGGCTGCCTTTGCGACCAGCCTTCTCATTATCGGGGCGACGTTTGCCGCATTCAGTTATTTTACACCTATCCTTACCGACCTCTCCGGCTTTGACACCGCTATGGTTCCGCTTATATTAGGAATATACGGCATAGCCACCATCGCAGGAAACCTTGTTACCGGCAGAACTGCCGATCGATATATGATGCCAACCCTAACCATAGGATTGATGCTCTTAACTGCAGCGCTGATGATATTTGGACTCTATCCACGCAGTCCGTACATTTCAGTCATCGCCGTCATTATGATCGGCCTAACGGGGGTGACCCTGAATCCCGCCATGTCGACCCGCATCACCCGCGTTGCAGGGACCGGCACGCTTGTTACGACCGTTCACGGATCGATTATTAGCCTCGGCGTCGTCGTCGGATCCTTCATCGGAGGACTGACAATCGACAGCGGATACGGGCTCCACTCTCCGTTATGGGTCGGTTTTATTCTGGCGATCCTGGGCTTGATTTCATTGCTTCCCTACTTAAAGAGAGCTAAAACGTCAGCCATCATGATGAAGAGCAAGGTTGAGAGGTATCGAGAGAACCATTCTCCCTTATAGACTTTGTTCGGTCACTCCCGTCACCGGATCGAAGGTCAGCATTTTCGTCCCTATCTTATCGATGAAGAAGCGATCATGACTGACCGTAATGACGGCGCCGGGAAAATGGATTAGAGCTTGCTCCATGACCTGAATACTCATGAGATCCAGATGGTTGGTAGGCTCGTCCAAGATGATAACCGCCGCACCCGATAGAAGACACTTAGCCAGCGCCACCCGAGCCTTCTGTCCGCCGGACAGATTGCCGATTTCCTTGCTCAGATCCGCCTCCGAGAATTGCAGCATCGATAGAAATTTGGCCACCTTTTTGCGCGGGGCGTCCAGCCCCAATCCATACGTATTCACCGCGTGGCTAACGGTATCCTTGGGATCAAGCTCCTCCCACATCCGGTTGAAGTAGGCGTAGCTAACGCCCTTCTCCCAGATAACCTCTCCCGACTCCGGCTTCTCCGCCCCGGCAAGCGTCTTGATGAGCGTGGACTTCCCGCTTCCGTTCGGCCCCGCGATGACCAAGCGATCTTCCTTCTGAATATCGAAGCTAACGTTCTCGAAGATCTGCCTGCCCTCGTAGGTCTGTCCGATCTTCTTCACTTCGCATAGCTTATCCGGGAAACGCAGCCTCTCGTAAATATCGGTAATCAGTACGTTAACGGGATGCGGCTCGATCCGCTTCTTGTTATCCGCCAGCTTCCGTGAGAGACGGTCCTTGGAAGCGGATTTCCTGCTCGCGCGGTCGTCGATCGCCTCAGACTCCATGAGCAGCAGCTCTTCCTCCCATTCGAACTGACGGTCCAGCTCCTTCTTGCGCATCTTCTTCTTACGGACGTAATCGGTGTAGTTGCCTTCGTATTCCTGAAAATGAAAATTCTCGATCTCGATCGTACGCGTGACGACCTTATCGATGAATTGCCGGTCATGCGACACCAGAATCATGGCTCCCTTGAACCGGTACAGCCACTGCTCCAGCCATGCAATGCCTTCCATATCCAAGTAATTCGTAGGCTCGTCGAGCAGAACGACATCGGGCAGCTCGATTAGTAACTTCGCGAGCGCCGCACGGTTACGCCATCCACCGGACAACTCATCGATCGGCTGATTGCGAGATCTGTCGTTGAACCCTAGCTTCGTGAGCACTGTGTTAATCTCGACGGACACATTCCAGCCATCGAGATGATCCATTTGCTCGAATAACTCCGCCTGCCTCGCTAGCAGCCTCTCCATTTCGTTATTGTCTGTAACCAAACCCAGCTTATCTCCTACCTCTAGTAGCTCTCGTTCGATAAGGGCAACCTGCTCGAAGCACATTTCCAGTTCTTGCTGAACAGACAGGCTTCCGCTCAATTCCGAAAATTGAGAGAAATATCCGATTTTCAACTGAGGATTTATTTCTACTCTGCCGGAAGTCGGCTCCTCTTTGCCCATAATGAGCTTAAATACCGTCGACTTGCCGGCACCGTTTCGTCCGATCAGGCCGATACGTTCCCCTTGCATAACTCGAAAATAAATATCGCGAAAGATCATGGACCCTTCATACTTCTTCGTGACGTTCTCCAAACGTATTACGCTCATGGCTATCACCCTTACTTTAGCAAGATGTCGAAAATATTAAAGTTTTTATTCTACTGGCGGCAGCGAAGTTCGCAGCAGGGTCTCCATGTCGGCAATCGGTACGGCCAAGCCGGCCTCTATCATTTGGTCTTGATGCTCGACATCGGCAGTGGCGAATACAACGGCGATGGCTTTGCCACGCTTGTTAATGACGGGAGAGCCGCTATTGCCGTTATAGACCGGCGCATCAAGGGCCATGACCGGCGTCTGACGGCCTTGGATCGGGACCAAGCCGATAATAGCCCCTTTGATGGCGATTTGCGTGAGATGAAGCGGATTGCCAATCACGTAGATTTGTTCATCAGGCTCCCACTGTTTGTTGTCTCGCTCGACTTCAATAAACGGCAGCCGTTGATCCCCGATGTCCGCCTTCAGTATGGCGATATCCAGATCGGGATCGCTGCCCGACAGCTCCGCTTTATAACTCTGACTTTGCCCCGGGAATTTCACTATAATATAGCCGTTATCTTCGATGACGTGGTAGTTGGTCACAATATAGCCGCCGTTAATGTGAAATCCGGTGCCCTTGCCGTTGTCCGTGCTGACTGTAACAACCGCTTCTTTATAGCTTTGGATTTCAGTTTGGCTGGATAATTCCCTCGACCCGAACAAGAGCGGGAGCGTCTTCATGTTGTAGATTTGCGGCCAGAAGGCCAATATATTTCCGACTAGACCGGCAACGAGCAGGAATATGACCGTATTTCTGATCCACTTCCGTCGGTTGGCCGATGAACCCCCGTCGTCGTCCTCCTCTTCCGACTCAAAGTCCCACTCCTCGTCTGCATATGGGTGGTCATTCTCATGTTCTTGCTTCTCTTCGGAATGAGAAAGAGAGTTCTCTTTGTTTCGACTCGGATTATTTTCCATGCGCATCCCTCCGTATTCGCCGTAATCTTGTCCCGTTATTGTATCATCAAACTGCCTATAATTGGGGGAAGATGGCGGCAACGTCCTGCGTCGCATTGAATACATTATTAGTCCAGTTGGGAATTCAAACAAACCACTTCCGGGAATGGAGTGGTTTGTTTGGGTTACATCATTGATATTTTTCCACTATCATCATGTTTTATTGCTAACTGACCTCACTTCGAGGGTTGTCATTTAAAGCCTTTTAATCAGCTCTTCCAGCTCCTCTACCAATCCTTTTGCAAGTTCAAAATTAGTATCTTTTAAAGCCAATTCTATTTTCATTTCAACTGACTTTTTGTTTTGTTCCGCTTCTAAATAGTCTTTATCAAAATGACTAGCATAAATCATCTGTCTAAATTTTCGCATACTCATTTTTCTAATCGTCTTATCTTCAATGATTAATACATAATCCATACCATTTACAACAGAATAGAAATCATGAGATATCATGAGAATCGCACCTTTATAATCTTCAATGGCTTTCTCCAGTGCTAGTTGTGTATAGGTGTCTAAATGGCTTGTAGGTTCATCAAGAAGCAATACGTTTGCCTTACTGGCAGAAACTTTGGCCAATTGGAGTATGTTTTTTTCTCCACCAGATAAAGATCCTATCTTCTGATTAACGATTTCTCCTTCAAAGCCATAGTGAGAGATATACGATCTAACCTCATCATAAGTACTAAACCCAGCCTCAATGAATTCTTCTAGTATTGTATTAGAATCCTTTAACACCTCGCCTTGAAACTGAGATAGATAAGTCACTTTTGCATCCGCATTTATTTCAATGGAATCATGATTTTTTTTAAAGATATCTCGGAGTAAAGTCGTTTTTCCGGTACCGTTTGGACCGATAATAGCTACTTTATCCGTAGATTTTATCTCAAAGCTAACCTTGTCTAACAGCAGCTCATCAAAAGCAACACTATAATTACTGACCTTTACAACAATGGTGTCTTCAATCTCATGATCAATATCAAAACTAATATTCGGCTGCTTAATATCAACAAATGGCGCTTTAATTCTACGCGCTTCCAATCTCTCTTGAAATCTAACTCTAGCTTTTAACGCCCTCCCTCTGGATGCTTCTGAATTAATAGTTGCGATAGCTCTAAGATTATCAATAATGTTATCGTATCTCTCAATTTCTTCTTGTTCAGCGACTGCGATTTCTTGCAACTCAATTTTTGTCTGAAGTAATGAGAAATTATACTCAATATATCGCCCATCGAACTCTTGGATCTCCATGTTTTCAAGGTGTATAATTTTGTTGAAACAATGATTGAGTAGATATCGGTTGTGCGTAACAACTAGCAGCATTCCTTTGTGAGAGTTAATAAGTTTTTTAAGAGCATTTAGATTTTCGAAGTCTAAAAACACATCCGGTTCGTCCATAATCATTAAGTCGGGACGATTAAGCATTTCCTTCATCACTTGAATAAGTTTGAATTCCCCGCCGCTCAGGTCGGCTACCTTACTATCTCTTCGCTTCATAAGGTTTGCTACATTTAGCTGCTTATGAATGTTGCTTTCAAAATCATCCCCACCGATAGCATCCATTGCGTCTAAAGCGAATTGATACTTTTCCAGTAACGGCTCTATATCTGTTGAGGTTTCCATTTCCGTACAAATCGATTGAATTTCATTTTGAAGCTTTATAAATGGTTCTCCTATATATTCAAAAACGGTTGTTTCTTTCGTGTTGTCTAGTTCTGAGAACTGACTTACGTATCCAATTGTACAATCGGGGTCCATCTCTAATTTACCATCGAAAAGATATCTTTCCGGGTCCATCAGTATATCTATCAATGTGCTTTTCCCACTGCCGCTTGTTCCGATAAAAGCGCAATGTTGTGCTTCTTCTAACGTAAATGAAATGTTGTCAAATAGTTCTTTTTGCGGAAACGAGAAGGATAAGTTATCGACTTTTATCATAGTATTACCTTTCTTTATCACTAAAATAGTGGGTATTGGATGTATTGCAAACCATGTATTTTGAATTTACCGCTGTATTTACCGCTGTTAGAGTAACACTGTTTACAGCCAACTTCAATCCCATTGTATCCCTTGTGGTCCTTATCGGATTAGCTGTCATTGCGGCGGGTGGCCGTTTTTAAGCCGACGTTAATCGGGTCTTAGATCAATGGTCTTTGGGCTGTATGCCATCTTTACCATTTATCGTTATAATGAAGGGAGGATTTACGAGCGGCCAAAGCTCAAGAAAGGAATGTCCGGCATTATGACGATAACCGAGTCAAATCGACTGAGCGAGCTGAGCATTGAAGAGTGTCAGGGCCTGATCGCAGGCTACGCCGAGGAAGCGGCGAGCAACCCGTTTCAAATAAACTACGGTAACGAAGTGCGCTCCAAAGTGCGTCTCTTTCTGTCCGAATTGACACCCGAGGAGGCCTGGCTGCTCGAGCTGAACATCGGGCTGTTTTTGCTTCGCAAGCAATCGACCGACCGCCACTCGGGCTACTTCGCCCAGGTGGCGGCATCCGAGACGATAGATACGATTGAGGCTCACCTCAATAGCGGCTTGCCGCCGGAGATCGCGGTCAAGCATCAAGGGCGACTGCTGGAGACGGCCGTTTACATCCGCGAAACGGTAAAGGCGAATGCGTGGTTCCCTCCAGTCTATTTGGATATCTATGTGGAGCTGTGGTTGATTCTGGTATCGTCCGATGCGGACAGCCCTCGCCTCTTTAAGGAGGAGCTGTCCCATTTGGCCGATGGATTCGGCAAGGAAAATAAGCTCTTCCCGCTTGTCGCCCGCGCTTGGATTCACTTCTGGCTTCAAGAGGATCAAGCTGCTTGGCGGCTGCTCGAAGCAGCGGAGCGGCATCGGCTAAATCCCGGGCATGTGTTCCGCTTTCTGCGCGTGCTGGAGGAGGCTGGCGAATGGATACGGCTAGAGGCTTGGCTAAGCCATTGCGCCACCGAGCGGGTCGGTCGCAGCCCCGGCAGCCTGGATACATACGGACGCTACTGGGAAGCCGTCGTCGGACATTTGCCGGAGGCCGAGAGGAACATGTGGAGCGCGATTACGAGCCTGCTTCCCTACTCCAGCAGCCTGTACGAGGAGAGCCTGATGCGCTTCGGCCGTTGGCGTCAGTGGGTTGATTATCAGCTTAGCCTCGGAAGCGATCCGCTCGACTTCCGGGCGAAGGATCTGCAGCCCATCGAGAAGGAGGCCCCGGAGGCGCTGCTGCCGTTCTACCACCAAGGCACAGAGAAATACGTGTTGTTAAGAACCCGCCACGGCTACAAGCGAGCGGTGAAGCTGCTCAAACGGCTGGCCAAGCTGTACAAGAAGCTAAAGCGTGAGCAGCGGTGGGACGTGTACATAGAGACATTCGTGAGCCGGCATAGCCGGCTGCGGGCCCTCCAGGAAGAACTGCGGAAAGGAAAGCTGATTCCATGACGACGACGATCGATAATCTGGATACCATCGCGGTTCGAATGATGTTGACGTCGCATGGCGACGCGTTGTTCTTCGCGGACCCGGATTCGCTGCGGGAGTGGACCGGGCTTCAGCTGAAGCATCGCCTGTTCGCCTGGCACGAGCCGTCCTTCTATGGCACCGAGCTGGAGCTCGTCAAGGTCGGGGAGCTCGAAGCCATTGTGCTGCCCGCCGAAGAGGTCATCCCCTTCTTTGCATCTGGACCTCTACTGGCGCATATGGAGTGGAAGTGGGAAGACGATGCCGCGCGCTTGGCCGAATTGGCGCCAATGCTGGCCGAATGCCTGGAGAAGCGGCTGTACGCGCCCGATCTTGCGGCTTACCGCAGCGGCTCGCTGCGCTGGAGCTGGGATGCGGCGGCGGTCGGTGCGACCTTCGGACAGGCGCGTCGCGACGAACTGGACCTGAAGAGCGGCAGTTGGAGCGATGAGGCGCGCGACGGGCTGAAGGCGGCCTTCTCGGCGGCCGTCATGAGCCGCTTCTACGGAACGGAGCCGGACGAGGCGGATCTGCGCCGCGAATTCCCGGCCCTGTTCGCGCGCGAGAACGCGGCGGCCGCGACGGCGGGACTGGACGACGAGAGCTGGCTCGTGCAGATTGGCTGGAAAGCGGATGTCGCGCCGTTCCGCCCCTTGCTGCAACTATTGGAGCCATGGGAGGGCGACGAGCACTCCCGCTGGCGGCTGCGGTTCGTGCTGCAGGACAAGAGCGATCCGGCTAAGCTCCGCAGAGTACGGCTCGGCGACGACGGCTCGGCGGTCGGCAAGTGGCCTGACGCATGGGCGGAGGCTATCCGCAGCCGCTCGGACGGTTGGCTGCAACGGCTGCGAGCCAGCCTTCCGCACGATCGGCTGTCGCGGGGCGAGGACGTGCTCGGCAAGCCGCTTGACGACGAGGCGGCCTGGCGGTTTCTGAACGAGGACAGCCGCCGGCTGCTCGAAGCCGGCTGGCAGGTGCTGCTGCCCGCATGGTGGGAAGCCGCCAGCCGCAAGAAACCGCGGCTGCGCGCGGCGGTGCAGTCGGAGGACGAGTCCAAAGAACGTGGCGGCATCAAGTCTTTATTCGGGCTGGAAGCGATTCTGAGCTTCAACTGGCGCATCTCTATTGGCGGCGCCGACCTGAACGAGGAGGAGTTCGACGAGCTGCTCGCGCGAGGGGAGCGTCTCGTGAAGTTCCGGGACCGCTGGATCGTGCTCGACCCGGCGCTGATTGCCCAGATCCGCCGCATGATGGAAGGCATGGACAAGAGCCAGGGATTGAGCTTCCAAGATGTACTGCAATTGCATTTGCTCTCGCAGGCCGAGACGGACGTCGGCGCGGATGGCGGAGCCACAGATGCCGGCGCGGAGACATTCGGGACCAATGCTGCTCGCGTTGAGCTCGATGTCGAGCTGAACGCGCATTTGACCGAGCTATTCGCCAAGATTAATCAGCAGAGCGAATGGCCGCGGCTCGATCCGCCGGCCGGTCTGCGTGCCGAGCTGCGCAGCTACCAGCAGGACGGATTCACCTGGCTGGCTTTTCTCCGCCGCTTCGGGCTCGGGGCCTGTCTCGCGGACGACATGGGCCTCGGCAAGACGGTCCAGTTGATTGCCTACCTGCTCTACGCCAAGGAACAGGCGGACGAGGGGATGGGACTCCCTTCGCTTATCGTCTGCCCCACGTCGGTGCTCGGCAACTGGCAGAAGGAGATCTCCCGCTTTGCCCCGTCGCTGCGAGTGGCCATGCATTACGGCTCCGGGCGTAAGAACGGCGACGCGTTCCGGAACGAGGCCCGCAGCGTTGACGTCATACTGACCTCCTTCGCTACCGCCTCGCTCGACCAGGAGACGCTCGCCCGATTCCAATGGGGCGCTGTCTGTTTGGACGAGGCCCAGAACATTAAGAATGCCGGGACCAGGCAGGCCGCGGCGGTCAAGAGCTTTCCCGCGCTCCATCGCATCGCGCTCACCGGGACGCCGATCGAGAACCGGTTGGCGGAGCTATGGTCCATCTATGATTTTATCGTGCCCACCTATCTCGGGGCTGCCAAGTCGTTCCAGGAACGGTTCGCCTCTCCGATTGAGCGTGAGCAGGACGGGCGTCGCACGGCTGAACTAAAGCGGCTAGTGAAACCGTTCATGCTGCGACGCAAGAAGAAGGATCCCGCCATCCAGCTCGACCTGCCGGACAAAAACGAGATGAAGACGTATGTTCCACTGACCTCCGAGCAGGCTGCCCTGTACGACAATTGCGTTAAGGAGCTGCTAGAGAAGCTGAAGAAGCTCGACGGCATCCAGCGCAAAGGCGCTATTCTCGGGGCACTGACGCGGCTCAAGCAGGCTTGCGACCATCCAGCTCTACTGGATGAGGATATGGGAACGGAGCTGGAGGATGGCCCTCTACATACGGAGGCGATCGTCGCCCGCTCCTCCAAGCTGGAGAGGCTGCTGGCCATGGTCAAGGAGCTGCGCGAGGCGGACGAGCGCTGCCTCATCTTCACGCAATACATCGGCATGGGCAAGATGATACAGGATGTGCTGCAGCGGGAGCTGGACGAACCCGTGCTATACCTGAACGGCAGCACGCCGAAGGCGCAGCGGGACCGGATGGTCGAACGGTTCCAATCCCGCGACCTTCCGCCGTCCGAGCAGCCGAACGTGTTCATCCTCTCCCTCAAGGCGGGAGGCGTCGGGCTTAACTTGACCGCGGCGAACCACGTCTTCCACTTCGACCGCTGGTGGAACCCGGCCGTCGAGAACCAGGCGACCGACCGCGCCTACCGGATGGGCCAGACGCGCGACGTGCAGGTGCATAAATTCATCTCGCTCGGCACGCTCGAGGAGCGCATCGACGAGATGCTGGTGAACAAGCAGCAGCTAAGCGACAACGTCATCTCCAGCTCGGAGGGCTGGATTACCGAGCTGTCGACGGATGCGCTGCGGGAGTTGTTCTCGCTGCGGCGGGACTAGTCTCGCGATTAAGCGGGATTTGGCAACCTAGCATGGGTTCCTTACTTTCCTCCCTGAGAAATTCTTTAATCATCTCAAAGTATCGAAAACCACATGATAATTGCGACAGACGAAAACCTTGTTACGGTTGAAACTTTTGAAATTGCCCTCCAAGCAAGAAGGATCCGGAAGCTTACTTTCAGATCCTTTGCCCAGGGGTAACTAATTATTATTTCGTTTGTTAACTTCAATCGCAATGAACTCCGGAAAATATATCCATATATCCATTTTGTATATTTCTTTCAGAGTCGGTACTCAGGTCACTAACCAACAATCCCAATTTTTCATCGTCACTTATGATAAGGTTCACCGTACTGACGCCAAGCACAAAATTTATTTTGACAATAAGATATACATTAGCATATAAAACAAAGCCACTCTTTACAATGGAGTGGTTTTTATGTATGGTTTCCTTTCATTTCATCTGTTGCTTCCCTTAATTGATTTGTACCCTTCGTCAGTCCAAGGAAACTCCCTAATAGCAACAACATCAAAATTAAACTCATGTAATAAATCCGCCGCGGTGCATAATCCCCAGCCTTTTACTCGATCTAAGGACTTCGTCTAACGAGCACGAGGTCTGCTTTTCTAAGACGCTCTCTCTTTCTCGTCGTTGACTGAAAAGATATGAAGTGGTCGATTCGGTGGAATATCGACCTCAAGGGAAATATTCAGCTTCCTTGCGGCTATATGCAAATTTTGCAACAGCGTGAACCATTCTGCGTCCGAGCATGAATAATTTTTAGTTTTGATGGTAAAGTTCCTGCCATCCTGCTGCCAGAATATGATCTTTCTGCCTCCGACATTTTCCAAACTTGCATGGCAATCTACGACGATTTTCCTGATTTGGTCTGCGGGCAGTTGATTTCTTTCGGAGAAAATAATTCGGTTTTGCTCAAAATCTACGACGATCCGTTGGGTCTTTATTGTACTGTAAGTAAGTGTTAATCGAGTCGCGGGGGATATGGAATAATCTGTACTTGCTTGTAACTGCGCCGTTGCTTCAAGTGCCTCCAATTTCCGATTATTCAGCTGTTCATTTCTTTGCAACAACCGATCCTCCACTTTATAATGGCCCTCGATAGATCTAATAGGCAGTTTGATGACCTGCTCGGGCGTATAAAGAATGTATTCTTGCAGCCAGAAAAAACTAAAGCGTGCGATTCTGAATTTTTGCTCGACCCCGATCAGTTCCTCGAATGCCACATCGTAGCGACGGCCCCATTTCGAGAATTGAATCCGATCATGCGACATTACGATGGAATACGGTGGCCGCAAGTAGCCGGATAGCGCTGTTCCGCTTATGAATAAAAAAATGCCCAGACACACAGCTGAGCCATTGATCGCCAGCATTTTCAGATCTTCCGACAGAAAGGACAACCATCCCATGAGGGGAAACTTGACCGAAAGGATCAGAACCGAAAATATTCCAACTAAAAGAAGGGACACAAAAAGCGATACCACTGCAGCAAATCCAAGAGATTTAAACAACGATTCCCGCCTCAGTATTTCAGTTGGCGCTTTGTTCTCTTGCCCCCATTGCTTCTGTTTACACTGATGTTTCGTGTTTATTTGTTTATTCATAGTTAAACTATAACACCCTCCTCTAGCAAAACTGTAGATCCGGGGCTTAGTAGTAATCGAGCTTTTCTTGTATTGTAAAATAGTGACAAAATGTTTTATAAACCTCATATACCTGAAAGGATCACCTTTGTCGAATCACCCCCGAAAATAAAGGAGAAGACGAAATATGGGAATCATGGCCTGTTTCTTATCATTAAACGATGCTTTAGCGGATGAAGTTGCCCAGTTAGACAATGCCCGTATCGTCGAGAAGGTCGAGGAACTTATGGGAAAACAACGCTGTCCAGTATATGAGATGGATAAATTATGGGACGGATTGCATTGTCTGCTAACCGAAAACTCTGCCTCACAGCCGATCGAGGATCACCCATTAAGCGAGGCTATTGTAGGAGTCCACGTGCTGGATACGGAAGAATTCGTAAGTGCCATTGGTTCGGATGAACTTTCCCGCATTCTCGAAGCCCTTCATTCTGTGGATAGGACCGTCTTGAAGCAACATTTCAACCCTGCCGATTTTAGATCAAAACAGATTTACCCGGATATTTGGGTGGACGATGAAGCTGAGGAACGTTTCGCAGAGCTCATAACGGAACTCAACCAATTAACCCATTTTTATGAACAAAGCCTTGCCCAAAGTCATGATATATTGATCAGCATTTATTGAAACTGCTGCATGCCGCGGCGCATAGCTGCCAACCTTTCAATACCCGATCCAGGGGCTATGATCAAGCCTACATAACATGCACGGAAGGCCGCCGAAAAAATCTGTGGCCTGATTGATTTCAAATTTTCACTTTGTCGGTTACGCTCCGCTCTGTTCCGCGGTCGCAGATACTATCAAGTTCTATCATAAAAAATCAGCTAACGGTTCATTAGGATTTTCCTTTCAGGGCATCTTCATTTAACTTCAGAAAGAGCCAGATTTAGCAGCTTACCTAAGCCTCCATCAATTTTTTCGGGGTCACTTATAGCACTGTTACCTCGATTAACCTAATCGCCCGATTTCCAGCAGAGTAACATAGAACTCACCCTCAACGAGGAGACCGAGAAGCATTTTTTAAGCGTAGCCCCCTCCGTTGAACTGAGGGGCCTTCCTTTATCCGACCGGAAAAGCTCTAGAACTTGAGCGTTCTCTAGAATGTCCCTTCTAGTCTGGTACACTCACGAGGAATGGCCTCGTCGCAATGTCTTGCTTAATCTGATTCATGCGTCCTATTGTGGACTTTAAATGCTTCTCTTCTTGCTTATCGTAGTAGAAGATATTTCTTTCGGCATTAACAATGTGAAACCTAGAATATCTCCTATGCAAAAGTGGATGTAGTAACCCACTTGAACTCGGCATTAGACTGGGTACAAAAATACTCCTATCCTTTTGGCAAAGAATAAGTAAGAGATTAGGATTTAGCGCAATCGAATATTCCTCAAAATAAGGTGGCTCTGGCCATTCACCTTCTTTCATTTGTTTAGCCTTCTGCAAATGGTAAATGCGAGCCAACGGGTTGTCGCTAGTGTATAGTTTTATAGGAGAGAAACAAAGAAACCAGTCGAAATTGGTAAGAAAAAAATCCCCAAGTCTTTCTATAGCTCCTGTTTGAATATATTGGTAAAAGTAAAACGAATCCATCTCGCCTAAACTCTGCTTAAGATCAATGCCCATGCTTTGAGCAATTGCCTCATTGAAATTCTCCAATATTATTTCCGACTTGTTCCGCCAAGAGGGGGTTCGAATTGCTTGCAAAGCTATAAACTCACTAACCATCCGCTTCTCTTCATCCAAAATAAGTTGATCGACCTGTTCCTCATCATATTCAATCAATTGGCCTTGTCTCTCAGAAATATTTCTGAAAAGGGTTGCCCATTCCCCTTCTAAGGAACTAAACAGTTGTTCTAGCTCTTGAGGATTGTAATTTCCAGGTACAGTAATCCCCTTTTCTTTAAGTTGTTCTGGGGTAACGTCATAATACTTGTGCTTCTTAGCGATACTAGCTACATTTGTCCTGTCGTATACCCTTCGAATCTTGTCAAAGTGCTTAATAAAGTAATTGTCACCTTTAACCTCTGAAGCAAATTGTCTAAGGTAAAACTGTGGAACATAGTGCTGCCTTTTTACCATATTTGTCATGTCTAACCATCCCCTCTATAAATTTCGCCGTCACTTATGATAAGGTTCAGCTTAACAAAGCTATCGGTAACGACGTCTGCTGACAGAATCGCGGCTCTTTTATTTAAAGAGTTTCAAACATAAAGATCAGTTAAGCCTTGGAAAAATCCAGTGCATGTTTAAGAAAATAAAGGCACTGTTGTATGCAAAGCTAACAGTATTAGGGTAGATTATGTAGAACAAGAAATTAAAGCCGTGTTCAGTGGTTGCTGGAATAATCCTCAGCTTATAGATGAGTTGGCTGCATCTAATTAACGAAAAACGAACGGTCGATAAAAAGCCGTTGGAGCAAGAGCTACAACGGTATGAAAAGGAAATAGTTTATCTTGACCCTGAAAAGGACAGTATTACATGCTATACGAGGAAGACGTATTGAAGCCAACGGGGAATTTAAGGCAAAAATGATTAACTATTAAGCAACGGACAATGGCTTTTAAATCGCTTCACAGCTCAGCTATAAGAAGCAACTTAATTTGACAATATGGCTCCTATATCGGCGGAGATGGCTAGAGGGCTGTTAGTATCCTTAAGCACAATCTTTGGTAATATAGATCATGAAAAGCTTAAAAAGATTAAACATGCGCTTTTAAACCCAAGTTACGGTGACATAAGATAGGAAGATAAGTCGAATTGAGTTGAATTCGAATAGAACTGTATGTTTATTTTTAAACAAATAAATAAAGTGTGTTGAAAAACAACTCCTTCATTTATTCTCCTTAATACTAATTAAAGAATAAGATACTCTTTCTTCACTTGTAGCGGGGTTTATTTCCAAAGTCTCCTCTAATTCAACAACAACATTGTATGTCGGAACTTTAAAAAATACTCCTCGATCTACTTGATCTAATAGCTCATCTGATAGAGTGCCCTTATATCGCTCACCTTCAGTTGATACAAATTCAAAGCTAGAACGCTTATTTCTTTTATCAATTTGCACACCAACCAAATGTAAGTCCCCAGTCAGCTTAACGATTTGAACTGAATCTTCGCTCTCTAATTCCATAATATCTATCGCTTTTCGTATTTGTTCAATAGATAAGCTCTCAGTCCTTTTGCCCTTAAATGGAGACCCCCATTCTGCCTTAAAAGAAATATTAGCATGATCAAGAGCCTGTAAAAAGAATCGGTATCTTGCAATAGACCTGCCCTGAAGCATAGATAACTCAGCTTGAAGAATTTCTTTATTTGATCCAGCTGCTATCAAATTCATAAATATATCTAATGCTTCATGTATTTGCGTAGGAATTAAGCTGCTATATTTTGTTTCAAGACGTATTCCAACAGACGCAGCGAAGTTTCCAGCATAGTACATAGTGACTTCGTCCTTAGTTGATTTTCGAATCCTCCCTCTTGCGCCAGCATCTTTATGTGCTAGAGCCTCCAGCATACCTTGAGAACGTAGTAGTATAGACCCTAAATTATTAATTTCCATGTATTGGGAATGACTACCATCATTTAAGTATAACAAAAATATGTCTCTAAAGATTTGATTAGCTTCTTTTTCTGTATCTATATCCACTACTGGAAGCCTTCTGTCAGGCAAGTTTAACTTAACATTCTCATCAGGCAGATCTCTCTCATTTAACTCATTACAATACCTTATAAACGCTGCTCCTTTTGAATTATCATAAGGAGTTGTAATTTCCCATATCCACCCATTTTCAGCATATAACAAAGAATCACGCAATGTTAACTTACCAGTTCTTACAAATTCAATTCTTAGTTCAGTTGAAGGGACACAAAACCATTTTTCCATAGCATCATCATCTTCTATAAGATGAACAACATATTTTGAGCTTGTCTCATCTTCACATGAGAAAATAAAAGGTCTATCATAAAATAGAAGATATTCTATAATCTTTAAAGTTCCTAGAGGTGTAACAAAGGGCTCCATATAGTTTCTCCCCCGTTATACTACGCTAAAATGATTCATTACCTCTTTATCTTTAAACACCCAATATGTTAAATGCGTCGGTCTTTCTTGAGTGGGAGTTGACTTGACCATGCCATATTCAGGGTTAGTTACACCGGTAGCTATCTTTTTCTTAGGTAGGTTATTTCTTTTGAAATAGATGGTTCCTGCTAATACTTCATTCTGCTGAATTGCATCTTCGTAATTTTCAAATACAGACAGCCCACATGCTTGGCATAGATCAGTTCTTATTTTTCTACCCTGAACTGCTAAGGATTCGAAATCAGTTGCCGTCGGAGGATCATTATCTACCAAACGAAAAACAACTATCGACTTTATCTCTGCATCAATTGGACAGCCTTCTGGAAAGTGCTCGGGCCACATTCTATTATCCTCCAGATAGGTAAAATATTAAACATTATAATTTCAATATTTTACCACAACCGAGATCCCAGGCATAGTATATTAGACCTATTTATTTTTTATGCTTCAAAAAAAATTGTCATCACTTATGATAAGGCTCACCATAACACCTATAGAGCGAAACGAAGGACACCCCATCGGGTGTCCTCTTCATATTTAATGTAACAGTATTTAAAATGGAACTCTCACTACAATCACAATCGTTCGACCAAACGAGCAGTATTAGGGTCATATACTACATTAATAATTGAACCATCCTGAATACGACTCACTGCTTCATCGATTACATTTAGAGGCACGAGAAACCATTCTTTCGGATGTACAGGGCGTCCAAAGCGGTCGTTAATCGTAATGTTAAGCTGAGCAGGAGCGAAAATCCGGTGGAATATTCCTTCCAACTTCATCCGATTTATGCTAGCTAGCTTATAGCTCGCTACGACTTCCACATTTGCCAACAGGTAAGTAGCATCATGTGCTGCACTGGCGATACGGGTTTCAACTTTACTGCTGGTTACGCCAATCTTATGAATGAGCTCACGGTGTTCTGCGACAAAAGGATGATCGGAGAAGCTTCGCAGTACATAGATGGTTCCACTCTGGGTGTCATTCTCTTCCCAGTTTGCGCTAAACAGCCCTCCACCAATCGGATCGGTTAATCGACGTCCAGCCTCATCTTTGTACAACGCACGTTGCAAGGATCTGAGGAGAAGATTGCTCTCTGTACCATTAGAGTAGATGACCCTAAGTCGTGCATCAGTATGACCATTAGGGGCCTTAAATTCATCCCCTATCTCAGCTACGTAGGCAAGTTGCCCCCCTAAGATAAAGAAGTTCCCCTTGTTAATACTCGCATCCTTACCAAATGGACGTGTCTCTCGATCCCCGGTTTTAAGTTCGTTCTCAATCTGCTCAAACAGAGGTTTGAAACGAGCAAAATCTTCACATTTCTCTCGATTCGCAATTTCCTCAGCAGCTCGTTTTTCAACTTGAGAGCGAACATGGCGTAATTCTGTAATATCTGAAGTAGCGAGCATTCCTTCAAGTTCAGCAAGCAATTCATCATCATCCAAGGTAATTACCGGATCGATTTGTTTAGTCTCTTTCTCACTTAGCAAGCCTTGGCTATCTAGGGGAGCAAGTAAGGTTCTGCAATCCTCCTGTGCGCGCAGTCGATCAAGCCGCACGGCATACAGTCTTTCGAAAATTTCATTCTCTTCTCCATGTTGTGGGGTACGACCATGCTTTTTCACAAATTGCTGGATCTCTTCAAACCCGGCGATGATGCGCTCTTCACGCGGCGTGTAAGAGCGTGTCTTTGCTACTTCATACTCTACACCAAGTTCTCGGAGAAGATCGTCATCAGAAAGGTTAGTCACCTACACTCCACCTCCGGTGCCTTGAGCGGCCTTCTGTTGTGCTGAATAACGTTGTAACGCTACAACTCCTTCGGCCATTCGCTTTTCCCACGGATCTTGTGAATTTATATCTGGCAGCCGCCCACGCTCTTTTTTGAATTGAACAGCCCGTTCAGTCAAAGCTCTGGCCTCTTCATAAGGTATACTTACACGCTTTGCGGCGATGACAGCCGCAACTTGCTTCAGACTATCCTCACTTAATGCCTTGGATAGAATTGCATATGCTTCGCTGAATGGATTAATACGATCGATGAGATCAATGTCCAGTTCCCGAACATCCATTACGAATTTACGAACTCCATCGATCAGTGCAGTGTTGGCAACTGGCTCATCACTTCTCTCAGTGCCCTTCGTCACAGTCTGCTTTGCTTGTTGTGTTAAGTTAAGGGCTGCAATAGCGTGCTGACGAATCGCTTCCTGATCCTCCGTGTCAAGCTCTGGATACTTCTCTTTGATAATTTTACCCATACGAACCTGCGTCAGCTCTTCTGGTATCTCTACGTCAAACAAGCCTCGCTCAATTGTATTTTTATCCTGAACAAATGTAGCAATGACTTCATTTAGGTCTTCACGGCATATACGAACAGCTTCCTCGCTCTTCGGCTCGAAGAGACCTTTGATTTCAATTTGCACTTGCCCTGTCTCATGATTAAAGCCTACATTACACTTTTCGGGATCATAGCCCTCATCCCCGTAATCGAATCCTTCAACCGGACCGCTTTCTGCATTCTTCGATCTGAACTCGAAGCGAGGTGAAAGGACCTGCTCCATAAGTAGACTGGCAGCAATGGCTTTCAGAGTATCATTTACTGCCTCAGTTACTGCCTCCTCAGAAGCATCCGGCTCGGCAATCAGATTCGTAAATCGAGCACGTGTTTTACCCGGAGCGTCACGGGTGGCTCTGCCAATGATCTGCACAATTTCAGTAAGACTCGCTCGATAACCGACTGTTAGCGCATGTTCACACCATATCCAGTCAAAACCTTCCTTCGCCATACCAAGAGCGATGATGATGTCCACATGATCGCGATTATTCTTATGAGCAGGATCTTTCAATGCGGTAGATACCCGATCACGTTTAGTCGGATCGTCATCTACCAGATCGGCAATTTTAAGGATTTTACCTTTTGATGACTTAACTAACTGAAAGCCAGTTACAGGGTCTGTGCCTTGCCATTCCCCCAACTCTTCAATGATGTGCTCAACTTCTCTGTTCTTGTCCTTTGTACTCTCGCGAGAGTTAACATTCGGGATGTGGATAATTGTTTTCTCAGACGAGTCTAGCACTTTAAGAATGTCATCTGTGTATGAATCAGAGTAGAAGTAATAACCGATGTCGAGTTGTTTCAGGTATTCATAGCCATTAAGCTGCTCATAATACGTATAAGTGACCGTATCGAACTTTGATTCGTCTTTTGGAGCTAGAACAGCCTCAGCATCTCCACGGAAATAGGAACCCGTCATTGCGACAATATGCACTCGATCCCGAGCGATAAATTGACCAAGATGCAAACCCAGTTTGTTGTCCGGGTTCGCAGAGACGTGATGGAACTCATCCACCGCAATCAGCCGATTATCAAACGCTTCTATTCCATAAGCATCAACGGCAAATCGGAAGGTAGCATGTGTACAGACCAAGACTTTATCGTCACTCTCAAGGAACGCACAAACCGATTTAACTTTGCCCCCATTGTCCGAGCCAGGGGCATTACATAGGTTCCATTTTGGCTCTACGACCCAATCGAACCAAAAACCATACTGGCTCAGTGGCTCGTTGCTAAAGCTAGAGCCGATAGACTTTTCGGGTACAACAATGATGGCCTGCTTGAGCCCCTGATTTTGGAGCTTATCAAGGGCAATAAACATTAGCGCCCGACTTTTACCCGATGCTGGTGGAGATTTGATGAGCAAATACTGTTCCCCACGACGCTCATATGCTCGTTCCTGCATAGCACGCATTCCCAATTCGTTAGACTTCGTTGAGCTCCCATTTTTTGCGTAAGATAAGGAAATAGTGGGCATCGAATTATTACCCTTAATCACGCTTCTTCCCCCTTCTTACTCTTCTCGATAAAATCAGTGTTTTTATCCATTTTAGTATAAAGTTCAAATAGCTTTTCTAAGCGTTCAGTGTCATTGCGAAAACGACGACCGATATAGATACGCTCCAACACTTCATCATTACGATCATGAGCCTCTCTTAGATTAGTAGGCATACTCTCAGAGTTATAAAGGTCAGCGATTGTCGCAGGGAAATGTACTTCACGAGCCAAAAGAATGTCTTCAGCGCAGCGCGTTAAATCGGCCTTATTCTTCTCTGTTAAAGCTGGTACCGGATAAGTATTCCAACCAATTGTATTCGAGTAACGGAAATCTGTTTTTAGCTTCCCACAGACAGTAGCAATCCATACCAAGTGAAGACGTGACGCTATTAAGGCCATATTCCATAGAGGAGCATCATACAATGCAAAAGCAAGGTTACTTACTATAGTTTCTGCACTTGCAAGTCCTACTGGAAGATACTCACGTCTCTCTGAAGAAACACTAGGAACAATAATTGAATAGTCAGCAGCCCGCCCCTGGATTTGTCTAAACCTGTGAGGTTTTTCAGCATAAGCTCGTGTAGACGCTGCAGAACTAGCGACTCGCATTGTATGGACAGCAGCTAATCGTTCAGTAACAAAAGTTGATTGAGTTGCCTGATCAACGTCGCCGTCCTCTATCCAGATGCATCTTCTGATCCCACCTCTCACAAATTCTTGGGAGCCGACAAAATTAAAAATAAATTTATCTAAGAATGGCTCACGTTTTATAGCTTCATTAGCCTCGGACACTGAAAGAATTAAGTGGCCTCCGTCAGAAGGCTTATTCCCCCACACCATAGGAGCTCTAGCTATCGGACTTTGTGAGGCTGCTCTTACTATCACGTTACGGCCTGCTACCAAATAGGCATTGATGTATTCGGTTTCCCTGACCATTGAGCTTCCATTGTCACTGACTGAAAACAACTGTCTGACCTTAGTAGGATGATTAGAGATCCCTATAATTGCTACTGTCACACCTGCATTATGACTTGCTAGATTCGCCCATTTGAATGAAGTATGCGCGAAAGCAATCTCATGCCCAGTTTCAAAGATCAACGGCCATAGAATTGGAACTTGTTCACCTTGGCAGATTGAGTTAGTAGATACGAAAGCAGCAACAGAATTGGTCTGAGTACCATAATCAGCAGCCTTTATAAACCAACCAGAGACGTAATCAAGTGATTTCCAGATTTTTGTACGCCCTTCAAAAAGGGCCTGTAAATCGGCTTTTTGGTCCACTGATTGCCAAGTGAACCCAAGATAAGGTGGATTGCTACAGATATATGTTTCACCACCCTCATTTTCGAAATTGATCTCCGCTTGATCAATTGGCTTGTTAAAAAGATCATCAGCGTAGAATTTCACGTCTTTTCCAGTTGGTGGACAAATACTTAGCCAATCTAGGCGCAAAGCATTTCCACAAGTAATCCAATTGTCAGAGGAGAGCGGCAAAAAATCGGCAAGGGCGAGTATTGGTCCACGATATAGCACATTACATTGATATTCAGCGATAATAAGGGCAAGACGAGCAATCTCAGCCGAAAAGCCCTTTATTTCAATGCCACGAAAGTTGGTTAAAGGTATCTCGCTCTCACGCCCCATTTCGCCACGTCTCTCGTTGATCGTATTCTCAATTTCTCGCATCTGCTTATAGGCAATGACAAGAAAGTTACCTGAACCACAGGCCGGATCAAAAACTCTAATTTTTGACAATCTCTTTCTTAAATTGAGTAACATTCGAGGATTTTCGCCTGCTATTCCGAGCTGTGTTCGTAAGTCATCTAGAAACAACGGATTAAGCACTTTAAGAATATTAGGCACACTTGTATAATGCATCCCAAGTGCACCGCGTTCCTCATCTTCTGCTACCGCCTGAATCATAGATCCAAAAATATCAGGATTAATTTTAGTCCAGTCCAAGTTGCCAATATGCAAAAGATAAGAACGAGCAATTTTACTAAACTTCGGAACAGAAATACTACCTGAAAAAAGTCCACCATTCACGTAAGGGAACGCATCAGCCCAGCGTGATAATTTTGCTTCTATACGATCAGAATTTTCTGTATTCATTGCCCGAAAGAGTTCTCTAATTATTTCATGTGTATTCGAAGCATCATGCGTACTCATCTGTTCCACGGTATCAGTGAACAAACGGGCTCTGCTAAAAATCCCGGTATCTTCAGCAAAGAAACAAAAGATAAGCCTTGCCATAAAGTGATTCATCTCGTGACGTTGTTCATTCGTTCCCCACTCTGGATTTTCTTTTAACAGTTCTAAATAAAGCCGATTCAATCGACTAGTGGCCCGAATGTCGAAAGAGCTATCGCGTACTTGCTTTACTGTTGTAATCCCAGCAAGTGGCAAGAAAAATCCAAAGTGATTCGGGAAGTCCTGATAATTACAAGCGACAACCTCGCCAGACTCCAGATCCTCTGCCTCAAAAGATAACCCATCAGTGGCGAGAATGTAGCGCGCTTTTGCTTTTGTCGTTGCACGACTCTCCTTAAGAGTAAAAAGAATTTTTGTCACTTCGCCAGACTGAGCTGTCGCAATGTGAATATTATTTGTCTGAAGGACACCGCCTATGTCCGACTTGTTCGATTCACCGGAACGCAGACGGCTAATTGTCGTCTCCTTGCTACCAAACGCCCGAAGGAATGAGAAGGGAAACTCATCTTTATCAAAAGGTTGAATTGCTAGTTCAGAAACAGCTGCTTCAATTTCTACCGGGTTCATGCCATTCTTCCTCCAATTTAATTCTAAATCCGAAATGAAGCCGTAGCGAGATCACTACGGCCATAGTAAAGTCATTTGGAAAGTTATAACATAAAAAGACAAACCGTCTTTACTTTAGTTTAGAATCTCTTTGCATTTCAGTCCTACGTACACTAAGCAAGTTCTCGCCTAATTATAGCATACGATTTAAATGAGGACGGAATTCAAATTACCCGGCGGTACCTATGCATAAAGTCTATAAATCTATTAATCTAATGATCTACATTCTTTTTAATGCTAACTACAGGGGCACTTTGATTTTGATCTATCAATATACCTTTATCTAAACCAAGCAACTTCTCAATTTCATCACCATTTAAGCTAATACTTTTATTAGAAAGCTGGCAGACAATCTTTTCTCCAGTCATAACCTGATTGATAATTAGTACATCAATTGCTTTTTTCATTAATGTAGGCTTTGAAATTTGAATAGTATCATCTAGGTTTTTTTTGTTCTCCATCCCCTTTTTGATATCTGCTTCATTAGGTTTTGGTACTGATTGTTGTTTATCACCTTTAACTGATACGCACGAACAATCATTGCGGGTATAGAGACCCTCCACTTTTTCTTTAATTCTACATAGTAATCTAGTTTGTTTGAATAAATTAAGTCTCTGGTAAAAGCATCTTTAGATAGTAGAAATGCCGCTGCAAAATGATTAGCTTCCTTTTCAACTTGCCTAAATTCTTCTCTAGATAAAGATTCATATCATGGGTCCAATCGTGAAGTATAATGTGTCCAAGTTCATGAGCAGCATCAAATTGTCTTCTTGTTGCAGATTTTTTGTCCTCTCCGAGAACTACAAAATAATAATCATGTCCTTCAACTTGTTGACATCGCCTTGAATTTGAACTATAAATGTTACCTTTATTTAAGTTGCCACTGAATTTTTTCGGCATCATAATTAGTAACATCTATAGGTGTCGTTATGTCACGTTCGTCCGTCACGCTTCCATCTGGATTCCAGTGGAAATAGTAGTTTGCGAAATGACCATTATATAATTTTGTACTCAAGTGTTGCTGTATTTCATTAGTATTAAAAATCAGTCCTTTATAGGAATCCCCGTTTTCAACTAAGTATATATGATAATCAAATTGAGTAATATGCTGGTCATCCTCCTTATGCCACGAGCAGCATTGTTTTTGCGGATTGTAGCTTGCATCATGATAGTCTCTAGATAAACCTACCTTTACTTTTACAATTCGTTTATCTGCCAGTTCTACTTCCATAGTGCTGTAACGTACTTTAACAACTTTTGATCCTTTATTGTTCTTCACAATATTGCTCATTACGTAACCTACTGCTTTCTTTCTGTTCATACGCTTCTTCGTATTAGAATCATCCATGTCTTTAGACATAAACTGATCCTCCTCCTCATTTTTATGGTTAAATTCTTCTCTTTCGTCATCTTCGCTATTCTTCGATAGTCGGAGATTTTCTAATGTATTGTAAACGCGACTGACATCTTCGAAAGATGCCTCTGTGATAAAAAGCGTGGATGATACATCGTCTGTAGCTAAAAGTGTTCGGGCTACCAATTGGTCGATCTGTGAAGCACTATCATTTTTAGTATTCCAGTCCTTGTATACACTCGCCAACTTCATTATTTGCATTTTCCTATCTCCCTTCAGGTCTTTAAAATGGGTTTCTTTTCTTGATATCATCATACATCACATAAATCAAATAAACAACATAAGAATAACAATTATATCACAATTTAATCTTGCTTATTTTAAAAACGCAAATTAGCTAACAAAAATACGCCCTGTCTACTGATTTTCAGAATCAGCAAACAAAGGCGCAAATTTAGATTAATCTTAACATCACTACATGTGTATACCATTTACAGTGTCCACGCCATAATGGGGGCCACACTAAAATTTCGCCCTACTTGTGGTATGGTTCCCCCCGGTTTATCTTAAACGCCCGATAAACCTGCTCCACCAGCACCAGCCGCATCAACTGGTGCGGCAAGGTCATGCGCCCGAACGACAGCTTCGCGTCGGCGCGGCGCAGCACCTCGCTCGACAGCCCGAGCGAGCCGCCGATAACGAAGGCCACCTGGCTGCGCCCATAGGTGGCCAACTTATCGAGCGAGCCCGCCAGCTGCTCGCTCGTCCACATCTCGCCGTCGATGGCCAGCGCTACGACGTAAGCGTCCGGGGCGAGCTTGGCCAGCAGCCGCTCGCCCTCTTTGGCCCGCACCTGCTGCTCCTCCGCAGGGCTCATGCTCTCCGGTGCCTTCTCGTCAGGCACCTCCACCAACTGCACCTTGGCATACGGGCCAAGGCGCTTGACGTACTCGTCAATCCCATTGACGAGGTATTTCTCTTTCAGTTTGCCGACAGAGGCAATCGTGATGTGCATGGCGAAGTCGCTCCTTTTTTTACCGGTCATAGGCTTAATCTTCCCTTACTGTACCCCAAATCCCACCCGAATCCAACCGGTCCCGTCCCGGAAAACACCCTCTCGGCCAATTCCCGTATTTTCACGCCGCCCGATCCGAAAAAAACACACTTGACGTTTCCCCCCAAGCAGGTATGATGCCAGTAGGGGGTAATTTCCAGCAGGGCTCCTGCCGCGGAAAAACCCTCTTGGAGTGCGGTTTGCAGCCACCAAACAGATAAAAAAGAGCTGCATTTTCGAAAGTCTGCCCGATAAGCCTTATAATGAAGATAGAGATGCTGACCATTGAGGCAAGGAGATCGACCATACCGACGCAGAGGTGAACTAGAATTGACCTATTTCATGGGAATTGACATTGGAACGACGAGCACCAAGACCATCATCACGAACGAAAAGGGAACCCTCCTCGGAGCCGGCGAAGCCGGATATCCGCTGGCCGTACCGCAGCCTTCCTGGGCGGAGCAGGATTCGGACCTGATGTTCGAAGCTGTGCTTCAATCCATCAAGGAAGCGATTCAGCGCGCAGGCATCGACGGCAAGCAGCTCGAAGCGATCGGCTTCAGCACGGCGATGCACAGCGTCATTCCGGTGGATGCCGACGGACGTCCCCTGATGAACAGCATCATTTGGGCGGATAACCGCAGTGTAGCCCAAGTGCAGCGCCTGAAAGACGAGAATCTGAGCAGCATGCTTTATCATAAAACCGGCATCCCGATTCATCCGATGACCCCTCTTCCGAAAATCATGTGGCTGAAAGAAGAGCGTCCGGATATTTTCGAAAAAGCCGTTAAATACATATCGATCAAGGAATATGTTCTCTACAAATTTTTCGGCCGTTACGTGGTCGATCACTCGGTCGCAGGCGGTACCTGCCTCTTCAACCTGAACACCATGAGCTGGGACCCGGACGCTCTGCGCATCGCCGGTATCCGCGAGGATCAGCTCAGCGAGCTCGTTCCGACCACCCACATTATGCGCGGCATGAACCAACAATTCGCCGACCTGCTCGGCCTCGATCCCGAGGTGGCTTTCGTTGTCGGCGCGGCCGACGGAGCGCTTGCCAACCTCGGCGTCGGTGCGGTCGAGCCCGGCGTTGTCGCGCTCACGATCGGGACAAGCGGTGCCGTCCGCACCGTCGTGCCCAAGCCGCTTACCGATTCCAAGGAGCGCACGTTCTGCTACGCGCTCACGGAGAATCACTGGGTCATCGGCGGGGCTACGAGCAACGGCGGCCTCATGCTCCGCTGGTTCCGCGACGAATTCTCTTGGCCGGAGGTCGAGGAAGCGCGCCGTACGGGCCGCGACCCGTACGACGTCATGATCGCGGCGGCCAAAGAAGTCGCACCGGGCTCCGAAGGCCTGCTCTTCCTGCCGTTCCTGTCCGGCGAAAGAGCGCCGTACTGGAACGCGGACGCGCGCGGCAGCTTCTTCGGCATCGGCCTGCATCACAAGCGGCCGCATTTCATCCGCGCCGTGCTCGAAGGCATCCTGTTCGCCGTCTACGGCATCGGCATCGCGCTGCGCGACCTGGCCGGTCCGGCGACGGAAATCCGGGCGTCCGGCGGCTTCGCCCGCTCTCCGGAATGGCGCCAGATCATGTCCGATATGTTCGGCTACCCGGTTCACATACCGAAAAGCCACGAAAGCTCCAGCTTCGGCGCCGTCGTGCTCGCTATGTACGCCGTAGGCGCGCTGGAGCGTCTGGAAGACGTGAACAAGCTCATCCCGATTACCGAGCGCCAAGAGCCGAACATCGAGATTTCGCCTACCTACATCGAGCTCTACTATCTCTATGACCGCGTCTACCGCAAGCTGGAGCAGGAGTTCTCGATTATCGCGGAGTACCAGCGCCGCACGACCGCCAAGTAAGCCATTATTCTAACGGCTTTCAAAATAACTTAAAGAGACCGTCAGGACAAACTTCTTTGTCTTTACGGTCTCTTAGTTTATCAATCGGGCTTTTTTATTAAAACCTTCCACTTGCTATCCGCCTTTACAACCGTAATCCTGCTTTCCTCCTGACTAACCCCCTTCATGATAAGAACTCGCATTTCATACTTGCCGGGTTCCGACAAGACAGCGTCTTTTATTTCAAAGTCCCTGATATCACTTGTCCAAATGTAATTTTTAAAGTCTGACCCCTCCTCAGGAGTAAGCGGTACATCATAGACCACGTTCTCTTCAACCGCCTCCGCATTATGTTTAATAACCGCCGTCAAATACCGATTTGCGCTTCGTTTAGCCTCCGTGGAATCATCCTGCTTAAAAAATAAAATTCCCATCCCAAAAAGGACGAAAATAAAAAACGCAGTAGAAGGAACCATTATTGTTTTATAAGTTTCCAAGAAAGGTTTCAACCCAACACTCCTTTAACAAGAAATATTTCCCATATTCTATATTAGTGGAAGCCGAAGGTTTTCTCAAATTACATCGCTTTATTGTAGACTTCCCCCATACCAAAAAGGCCTCTGCACCAAGCTCGCTTCCAGCGAACCTTGTGCAGAGGCCTCTTTTTCAACTCGTCAAACGACCAGATACTTCGGCATTTCCTTGCAGTGCTCGCAATGAGCGGGAGGTTCCCACTCGGCGAACTTCACTTTGCCCAAATCCACGATGTCCGGTGCGTCCTCGTATTCGTCCACGAATACGTCAATGGCCAGCTCCAGGTGCTCTTTACAGACGGAATACATAGCTCGGCCCCTTCTTCCCTTAATTCTCTCCCGCTTCGGCAAGCGTCATCTCGGTCTTCTGCTTCTTTCCTTCGCGGTAATACGCAACTTCAATTTTATCCCCTATCTTGCTTTCGTTATACAAAAATTTGCGGAGCTGAACGGTCGTCTCGATCTTCTTCCCGTTGATCGCCACGATCACGTCCTCGCTTTTGAGGCCCGCGCTCTTGGCCGGTCCCGACGCTTCGATGACGATCAAGCCGCTTTTCACATCGGCGGGCAGCTTAAGCTCTTCCGTCCCTTGGAACAGCTGCAGCTCCTGGGTCGATACGCCCATCAGCGGGCGGATGACTTTGTGATGGTCGATCAGCGAACGGATCACGGGTTCCGCATCCTTGATCGGGATGGCGAAGCCTAAGCCTTCCACGCCCATGTCGGAGATTTTCAGCGAGTTGATGCCGACGACCTGACCGTCCAGGTTAACGAGCGCGCCGCCGCTGTTGCCTTGGTTAATGGAGGCGTCCGTCTGGATCAGCTCCATCTCCCAATCGTACTGGCCGTCCATGGCGAACGAGATCGGGATGGATCTTTTGGGCGACGAGACGATGCCCTTGGTGACGGTCGGCGAGAAGCCGAGCCCCAGCGGATTGCCCAGCGCGATGACGGTTTCTCCGGCCTTCAGGCTGGCGGAGTCGCCGAATTCCGCGATGGACGTCAAGTTCGACGCGTCTGTCTCCAGCACGGCCAGATCCGTGATCTGGTCTTTGCCGAGAAGTTCGGCTTTTTTCTTCTCGCCGGACGCCGTATAGAGTTCAAACTGCTTGCCGCCGTCCACCACGTGGTAGTTCGTAACGATTCTTACCTTCGAGCCGTTCTTCTCAAACACGATGCCGGACCCGATGCCCGTCTGCTTGAGTTCGTTCTTGTCGTTCGGCTGCAGATTGACGATACTGACGACGGCCAGCTTTACCCGCTCCGCGGCCTGAACGACAGCATTGTTGTAGGAGTCCTCCATCTGCTTGACGGACATGGCAGCCGGCTTCGCGCTGCCGGTCCCGGCCAGCGCCTGCACGAGCAGGACGACGGCCAGCATGACAGCGGCTCCCGCTCCCCCAGCCAGCCACACCGTGCGGCTGCGTAGGTCTGGAAGCCCTCTCAGGCCCGCTAACGGGCGATTCCCCGAGGCGAAAGGCTTTCCCCTCGACCAGCCCTCCTCCTCCTGCTTCCGCCGATCCTTGCGCTGTTTCGTAGAATAGAAATCGTCATCGAACAAACTCACGCGATCACACCTCTCGCTCTATCGGCGGATTATTGTAAATGTTGTACTTCATTTCGGGAAAATACGGAAAGCAGGAATGTTTCCGGACCAAACCGCCTACAATAATAGTAAAAGATTTTATAAGAATGCTAGACCAAGGACGGCCCACTAACCCGTAAAGGAGCTACCCCTCCATGAACAACCGTATCCGCACCCACTTGGATGAAGTCCAGCTTATCGGCAAGCTCGCCGATCTCAAAGAGGACCATTACCGCAACTCGCTCATTCTTACCGCCCTCATCGACGTTCTGATCGACAAAGGCGTACTGACCACGCAGGAGCTTCAAAACCGGATGGACAAGCTCGACAGCAGCTTCAGTCCGTACCCAGCTCCTCCCATTTCGTAGGACGATCAAAATACGTGTCCATCAGCCGGATATTGCGCTCCTTGAGGGAAATGCCCCGGTCTTCTAATACACTATTCAGCGTAAGCCTGGCTAAATCCATCAGGTTATGATTTTGGCTCAAATGCGCCATGTACACGGCTCTTGTTCGGGCCGTCATAATATCCAGCAGCGCTTCTCCGGCCGCTTCGTTGGACAAGTGGCCGAGATCGCTCAGAATCCGGCGTTTGATGTTCC
This sequence comes from Paenibacillus sp. JT31N7, assembly GCF_059692095.1. Lineage (NCBI taxonomy): Bacteria > Bacillati > Bacillota > Bacilli > Caryophanales > Paenibacillaceae > Paenibacillus > Paenibacillus sp. JT31N7. Next base: position 41,749 of record NZ_JCAUAT010000004.1, on the reverse strand, counting down.
ACGGGTAACGCCCCATCCGCAGCATCTCGATGTCGTGATTCGCTTCCAGAATAATGGCGTCCGAGTCCCCGATGACATCCTTGACCTTCGTGCTCATGTAGCCCAGGTCCGTCGCCATGGCGAGCTTTTGGCCTCCGCAGTGAAAGCAGTACCCGACCGGCTCCGCAGCATCATGGGAAATGCCGTAGGACTCGACTCGGATGTTCCCGAAGTATTCTTCCGTGCCTGTCTCCATAATCCGGCGGTTCGGCTCCGTTATCGTCCCGATGTGTTTATCAAGCGCTTCCCAAGTCTTCGTATTGGCATAGACGGGAAGATTATATTTCCGCGCTAGGGCCCCGAGGCCCTTGATATGATCGGAATGCTCGTGAGTCACCAGAATCGCGTTGATCTGATCCCCGCCGACCTCCCGCTCCTTCATGAGCTGTTCGACTCTCCGGGCGCTGAGTCCCGCGTCTACCAGCAGCTTCGTTTCCCCGTTGCAGATGACGGTCGCATTGCCCGTCGATCCGCTGGAGAGCACCGTAAATCGTAAACCCATAAGCTTTAACTCCTCTATCGTAAAATCCCGTCCAGGGGCAGGATTACTTTTTAGTATCCGCAGCTGCATCTTCCGTCGAGGCCGACTGCATTTCGACCGCCCCGTTAAAAGCATGCACATAATAAATATCGCCGTTGTTAATCGTAACACGCCAGTTCGGCACCATATACTGCGTCTGAGAATCAAACAGCTGTCCATGATAGCCGAGCCTTACATCCGTAATCACCGAACCGTCGAGCAGAAACTTCTCAACCAGACTGCGCACCGCAATATAGGCCGGAATGACCTTCTGCTCCTTGTCCTCTCCACCTGATTCTACTTCAACATACGCCTGCCGGTAACTGGTAATTTGTGCATCGGTTTCATAGAGCTTTAATTGAACATCGAACATCGGATAATCGTTGTACATCTGGTTCAGCACGTACATCCCTTTCTTGCTGAGTATCGGGTCGTGCTTGTACGCGTCCAGTTTCGGAATATCCGTTTTCGGCAAATCGTCCTTCGGAGAAATCCGGTTCAGGAGGCTGGCGATTTTGAACGGGTACTGGAGCTTGAGTGTGACGTTAGGCTGGTAAGATTCCACGAATTTAAACGTGATTTCCTTGAGCTTCGGCGCTTCTTTGGGCAGCTCGTGGCTGAGTTGAATGCTTTTTCCCTTCAAAAGCTTGTTCGTCTCTTCCAGCACGCCGGTCATATCCGTCGCCAGCTCGGTCTGTTTCGCTTTTCCCGTCCATACGAGATACCCCAGCACCACATTCAGAAAGAAAAACGAAAGAATCAGAATGGTTTTGGCTCTTCCCCAGTTCAACTGCGCAGCCTCCTTCCCGTAAAATATAGTAGATACCCGCGTAAACGCCTCATCTGCTTGATTTGATTCTGGAGCTCCTACAAGCTCCTCGTAAAACTCAGCGGAAAAACTCGTAAGTCCCGTCTTTGAATTCAATCGCCCACACGGGGGACAGATTGACGGTTTTGACGCCCAGCGTCGGCCGGTAAGCCGGAAACACGTTCACGATGTTGTAGCGCCTCGGATGATTCGTAATCTTGGCATTCAGCGCTTCTCCGCCGATCAGCTCGCTTTTCTGCTGGTTGATGATTTTCAAATCGGAATAAACGACGGAGCGCTCGTAGTTGGAGACGACTCCTTTTTGCAGCGTAATATGAATGGCCCCGTAGCCTTCCTTCTGTTCGGTCAGAATCGGAAATGCATCGTATACCTGCCGGAACACAAACATCTGATTCGAAAAAGCATGCTGCTGCTGCGGTTTGCTGATCGAATAAGTCCCGTTCCAGCCGCCGTGCTGGTTAATGAACTGGACCCCCGCATCGAGGTTTTCCTTGATGCTGTTCTTACTGTCGGTTACCGCGAGCGGATCGGTATATTTCATCCACTTCTTTTCCTGGTTGATCTGCAGCCCCCGCTTCGCGTCCGTGTAAATCTGCGAGCCGTCCCGGTCCTTGAGGTTCCTCGTCAGGGAAGGATCTGCGAAAAGGCTGCTTTTCAGCTGCTCCGTGGGAAATTCCTTATAGCCGAAGTCATAAGAAGCCGCCGGAATGGGATTAACCGGCAAATAAAACTCTCCACCGGACGACGCCACATAGGGAGGATTCGTTCCGGCAATCGCCGTAAAGTTTTCTACGTCCTTCGCCGTAAAATCGGCCCCGAGCACTTCGAAAGCCGTGTTCGCTGAATCCGTGAACAGGTACGTCTCGGCGGATTTTTTATCGCTGCTGGCGAAGATCCAAATCCGGGTAATCAGCTCCGTGTCGTCCGGGATATCCCCCTTGATCTGAAACGTATTCTGCAGCACGCTCAGCGGAAGACCGTCGCGGAAGCGGACTTCGACGCCTTCCTGTTTCTCGCGGATCTCGTCCCAGTTCGTCCGCTCCTGGTTCAAAGTGACTTTGCGGAAGCGTTCCAATTTGCGCTGCTTGACGCTTTCGAAAATGGCCGAGTACGACGTGGAATCCGGATAAAGGACCGTATGCTGCTGATTGCCGAAATGCAGCACAATCTGATCCGGGAACAGCAGATCTTCCAGCTTCGCTTTCGTTCCTTCCAATTCACTGGAAATATATTCGGAAGGAGGCAGCGGCTCGTAGTTCGGTGTGCTGTACGCCAGCAGATAGCTGAGCAGCAGGCTCAGCAGAATCAGTACGGTCAGCGTGACCGACTTCAGCTTCTCTATCATGACGCGTTCTCCTCCTCCGGCAGGACCGGCAGCATAAAGGTGACTTTCGTGCCGGTCCCCGGCTCGGACTCCAGGGACATGGCGCCGCCATGGGCTTTTACTATTTCCCGGGCAATCGAGAGCCCGAGGCCGGTGCCGCCCATGTTGCGGGAACGCGCCTTATCGACCCGGTAGAACCGGTCGAAAATGCGCGGCTGATCCTTCTTCGGAATCCCGATGCCCGTATCCTGCACCGAGATTTCGAGCTGATCCCCCTCCGCCATCCGGGTATAGATGGTGATGGCCCCCTCGTCCGGCGTATATTTAATCGCGTTGGAGACCAGGTTGTCCAGCACCTGGTCGATCTTGTCGCGATCCAACGCCACCGGACGGATTCCCGGCTCCGCCACGATGCGGATCCGGATGCTCTTCTGCCGCAGCTGGAAGGAGAAGCGGTCCGCTACCTCCTCCAGCATATCGGCGATATCGGTCTGCTCCTTCGTGAGCAGCGCCTGCTTCGAATCCAGGCGCGACAAGTGGAGCAGATCCGTCACGAGCCGGATCATCCGCTCGGTCTCGTTGCGCGTCACGCTCAGGAAGCGCGGAGCAAGCTGCTTGTCTTCCATCGCGCCGTCCTCCAGCGCCTCGAGGTAGCTCTTGATCGTCGTCAGCGGCGTCCGCAGCTCGTGAGACACGTTCGCCACGAATTCCCGGCGCGACTGCTCGAGCTTCTCCTGCTCCGTGACGTCCTGGAGCACCGCAATCGCTCCGGTTACGCCGTCTCCCCTGCGGTGAATAGTCGTGAACGTCACACGCACGGTCTGCACGTCCTCGTCATCCGGCAGAGGCACATCGATCAGCGTCGTGTTGCGCTCGCCGTGCACGTACTGGTCGATTTCCTCGCGGGTGAGGCCGAGCAGCTCCGAAATGTGCCGCTGTGCGGAGTGTTCCTCCTTCACCTGGAGAATCTGCATCGCCCGGCGGTTCATGAGGATGATCTGCCCCGCTTCGTCGGTGGCGACCACCCCGTCGTTCATATTCGTCAGAATCGAGGCCAGCTTCTCCTTCTCTTCCTCATTGATGAAGATGGCTTCCTTAAGCCGGTTCATCATGAAGTTGAACGTATGGCCGAGCTGGCTGATCTCGTCTTTGCCGTAGACTTTCACGCTCTGGTCGAAATTCCCCTCGGCGGCGGCCGTCGCCTGCTGGGTGATCTCCTTGATCGGCTTCGTGATCGTCCCGGACAGAATGACGCCCAGCCCAGCCGTAAAAGCAAGCGCGATCAGCGTCGCCACGATGAGAATCCGGTTGATGCTGGACATCGTTTTGTACAGATCCTCCATCGAGGAAACGATATATACCGCGCCCAGCACCCGGACGCCGCTGCCTATCGGCTTGGCCGTCGCGAACTTGCGCGTATTGTCCACGTCCGTGAACATCCGGTCGTTATCCCGGATTCCCTGAAGGGCGCGGGTCACTTCCGTTTTCGTCGTTTTCTGATTCACAATCTGTTTATTGGCTTCCAGCGACGTGCTGAGCACAACCCCGCCGGCATCGATAATCTGTATTTCCGTATTTCCCGGCGCAAACAGGCTGTTGACGAAGTAAGTCAGCTCTTCCGACAAGTTCTTCGTATCGCTGTTTCTTGGCTCGTTCAAGTATTGGGTTTCCACAAGCCCCGCAATCAGCGTCGCCTGACTGTTGATGGAATCGCGGAATTCATTTTTATAATGGCTGTCGAGCGTCTGATAGAAATAAGCCGCGATCAGCTGCATGGCGATCAGGATCAGCAGGACGTAAATAATAATCAGCTTCGCCTGGATGGATTGGAAAAAACGGATCACCTTCATCTTAGAAGCCTCCGTTTTTCGTTCCCCGCATCATGTAACCGAGCCCTCTCCGGGTCACGATATACTCCGGTTTGCTCGGATCGGCCTCCAGCTTTTCGCGCAGACGCCGTATCGTGACGTCCACCGTCCGGACATCGCCGTAATAGTCATAGCCCCATACGGCCTGGAGCAGATGCTCGCGCGTCATCACCTTGCCGGGGTGCTTCGCCATATAGTGGATCAGCTCGAACTCCCGGTGGGTCAAATCCAGCGGCTCGCCGTCCCGGTAGACGACATACATGTCGCTGTCGATAAAGAGCCCGTGAAGCCGGATTCCGTTCGCTTCCTCAGGTTCGGGCTCGGATTGTCCCGCAGGAGCGGACTTGCTCTGGCGGCGCAGATGCGCCTTGACGCGGGCAAGCAGCTCCCGGTTGCCGAAGGGCTTCGTCACATAGTCGTCCGCCCCCATCTCCAGACCCAGCACTTTATCCAGCTCCGTGTCCTTGGCCGTCAGCATAATGATAGGCGTATTCAGCTTGGCGCGGATCTCCCGGCACACGTCCATCCCGTCTTTTACCGGCAGCATCAGATCGAGGAGAATAAGATCCGGCCGCTCCGAAAAAGCCAGCTCTACCGCCTCGCCCCCGTCATAGGCGCAGACGACCTGGTAGCCCTCTTTTTCCAAATTAAATTTCAATATATCTGCAATCGGTTGTTCGTCGTCGACCACGAGTATTTTGCCATTTGTGCCGAACATGTTTCTCTCATCACCTGTCCTTCACCTAGAAAACCATACCCTTTTATTGTAACATACCTGTACGCAAAAAGAGACATGACCCCCCCGCCCGGGAGGCCACATCTCTCTTAAAAAACTTGAGTCTATAAATAAGCGTTTCGCATGATTTACTGGTTCAGATATTTCAGCGGATTTTCCAGGCTGCCGCCTTTGTGGACTTCGAAATGAAGATGAACGCCGGTCGAGTCGCCCGTGCTTCCCATGATCCCGATTTTCTCTCCTTTTTCCACGATAGTACCGGGAGTGGTTTCCACCTTGCTCATGTGGGCGTACATCGTTTCGTACCCGTTCATATGATCGATAAGAACATAATTGCCGTAATCCGATTTATAACCCGCCGAGACCACTTTCCCGTTGTCCGCCGCCATGATCGTGTGATTGCCTACAATGTCGATCCCTTTGTGCATCTTACCCCACCGTGTACCGAATGTAGAGGTAATGGATTGAGAAAGAACCGGCCATGCGAACGTCCCCGTGCCTTCCCCTTTTACAACCTTGGTGCCTTTTCTGATTTTCTCCGTTACCGGCTGCTCGACGATGTCTTCCCCGACGATTTTCTCGTCCGCCAGCTGGCCGTTGATCTTCGTCAGCTCATACGTGACCTGCTTCAATCCGTTCTTGCCCGGAGAGATCGTCTCCACAATGCCTTCTTTCATCGTCGGATCGGTCTCGACTTCCGTCTCGAAGTGGACTTCCTGGTTCTCCACCATCTTCTCGACCGTCTTGACGGACAGAGCCGGCTGGATAACCGTAAGGTCCAGCACATCGCCTTCGCGGATCATATCGTCATGAATCCAGGGATTCTTGTCGTAAATCACCTGCTTCGGAATGTTCAGCTTCTGGGCGATACAGCCCACGCAATCCCCGGGTAACACCGTATACTTCGTCGGCTGTACGCCGCCCGTCTTGATCTTGGCGATCAGCTCCTCGGGCTTTATCACATCCTGAGGCCGGATGTCGACGGCTTCCTCCGTTTTGACCTGCTGGACGAATTCGACCTTCTCGACCGTAGCCGGAGCAGCAGGCGGAGCACCGTCCGCCGAGAGAACGGCGACCTTGCTTTCCTTTTCCTTCTGCTCGAAAGGCTTCTTGATCTCAGCCAGCACACGGTCCGCCGTGGCCTGATCTTTGACGATCGCGTACGTTTTGCCTTCGATAACCAGTTCTACACCGGATGCGACCGGCTTCAGCTTATCGTCAAGCAGCGCGAGCACCTTCTGATCGTCCGTTTTTTTCATAAAAGCTTTCTCCGGTTGGGGTTCTTCGATGTCGGGTAATGCCATATGTACATCCGGATACTGCTTTTCCAGTTTTTCTTCACGCTCTTGTTTGTACTCCTGCAAAACTTCCTTCGAACTGATATAACCGAGTGTCTCCTGACCGACTTTGACCGGGTAAATATCCGCGAGATTCGCTTTGACATACTGCTGACCGCTAACGGTTAAAAATCCGACTATTGCAATGGAACTGACGCTATATAGGAAGAACCATTTGCCCCGCCCTGCCGGACTTGCCGCAAGTTGGGTGGAAGGTTCCGCTTTATTCCCGGTCAAGCTTTGCCACTGAGCCCGGCTTCGATTCCACAACTTCCTGGCCCAATCTACTGCTTTAAAACCCTTCATATCCTTCTCCTTATCCGTTTGTTTCTTCACGTGGCAAGAGAATGATAGGCCCAGCCAATCGTCTCCAACTCTACCAACGCATAAAACTTCCCTAATAAATTTACCATACCTTCTCTTGCGTTTTCAAGAAAACGGAGGGTTTCCACTATTAGGAACGGCCTGGAAGAAGCTCAAAAATCAGGCGTGTAAGGGTTCAAAAGAGCTGAATCAGCTCCCATATTTTTTCAAAATTCCCGAAATCTGTTCATATTCGGTCGGATTCAGGTACTTTTTAAGCTTGCTGTCCACCTCCTTCAGCTCCTCGGCAGTAATGCCGTCCTCCACCATGCTGGATAGCTTCTGAACTTCTTCCGCGGGCAGCTTCGCAACAAGAATGGAGAAGATTTTCTGCTTGTCGCCGCTCGACAGAGCGTCCTTCTTCTTGGAAAAGTCATCCGTCGACATGACGACGTCCCGCTTCTGCCCATCCTTCGGATCGGGGGTTGCCTGCCCCTCCTTCAGCTCGCCCATTACGGCGACGGCGTCCGGCATTCCGCTCGGTTCCGGCGAGGAAACGCCTCCCTGTACCGGAGAGGAGGAGGGTGACGGCGTCCCTGAGCCGTCCAGACTGCCCGTCACGGGCTTTTCAGCTCCTCCGGGAGCTGCGGACGGGGTCGGACTCGGGCTCGGACTGGGCTTCGACGAGGAGGCTGCAATGCGCTCTACCCTCTCGTTGACCGATCCTCCCTTGCCTATCGCCCCGATACCGAACTGCTCGCCCAGTTTCCCGGTGATCTGCGAAAAGGAAAGCTTATTCCCTATCGGAGGCAGCTGAAACTGCTTGAGCACTTCATCTACCATTGTCGTCACAATCACATACGTCGTAAAGATGGACAAAAAAGACATCACAACCGCACCGGCCGTCCACCTGCCCAACCGTCCCAACCATTTCATTCGTTCGTCCACCGCCTTGAACCTTCTCGTTTATACTGGCTTCTCTATAAGCCCAGTATTGACGGTTTAGACCCGGATCAACCCCGCTATTTCCCAAAAAAACCGGAGAAACTCCAGCTGCAGCTCCAAGCGCGGTATGGCGTCGCATAACGGTGGTCGCCCGGCCCCTGCCGATTATTCCTTCCGGACCATAAAAAAAGACCCCCGCGCCGCCGGAGGCAAGTCCGGTTGCGGGAGGTCTTGGGGACGATGATTAAGAGATCGTCCTCTGAATACGATCTTTTAAGAACAGATTAAGCGTAAACCGGGCGGACCAGGTTCGTCTGCTCACGGTTGCGGCCGACGGAGAAGATGGCAAGCGGAATACCGGTCAGCTGGGAAACGCGCTCCAGGTAATGACGCGCATTTTCCGGCAGGTCGCTGAGCGATTTCGCGTTGGAGACATCTTCGCTCCAGCCCGGAAGCTCTTCGTATACCGCTTCGCACTCGGAAAGCATGTTGAGGCTCGCCGGATAGTGCTCGATGATCTCGCCTTTATATTTGTAGCCCGTGCAAATTTTAACGGTCTCCAGACCTGTCAGCACGTCGATGGAGTTCAGGGACAGGCCGGTGATGCCGCTCACGCGACGGGCGTGACGGACCACGACGCTGTCGAACCAGCCGACGCGGCGCGGACGTCCGGTAACGGTACCGTATTCGTGGCCCGTTTCGCGGATTTGGTCGCCGATGGCATCATTCAGCTCCGTCGGGAAAGGACCGTCGCCGACGCGGGTCGTGTAGGCTTTCGCTACGCCGATGATCTGATTGATCTTCGTCGGGCCTACGCCGGAACCGATACATACGCCGCCGGCCGTCGGATTGGACGACGTCACGAACGGGTACGTGCCTTGGTCGATGTCGAGCATAACGCCCTGCGCGCCTTCGAACAGAACGCGCTTGCCGGCGTCAATCGCATCGTTCAAGACAACGGACGTGTCCGTGACGAAGATGCGGATCTGCTCGGCGTAACCGAGGTATTCTTTCAGAATCGCGTCCGCATCCAGACCGTCGCGTCCGTACACCTGCTTCAGCAGCGTGTTCTTGTCTTCGACGATATGGCGGAGCTTGCGCTCGAACTCTTGCGCGTCCATCAGGTCCGCGATACGGATGCCGTTGCGCGCCGCTTTATCCATGTAGCAAGGGCCGATGCCTTTGCGGGTCGTGCCGATTTTGTTGGCGCCTTTGCGGTCTTCTTCCAGCTCGTCCAGAAGCAGATGATAAGGCATAATCACATGGGCGCGGTCGCTGATTTTCAGGTTGTCTACCGAGAATCCGTTGTCGCGAATATATTGAAGTTCGTCTACCAGAGCAGCGGGATTGATGACCATGCCGTTTCCGATGACACACATTTTATCGTGATTGAAAATACCGGACGGTATCATCGTCAGCTTGTACTTCTTGCCTCCGATCAGAATGGTGTGGCCGGCATTGTTGCCGCCTTGGTAGCGGGCGACCACTTCCGCGGACTCCGCCAAATAGTCCGTGATTTTCCCTTTCCCTTCGTCTCCCCATTGGGTTCCGACTACAACCACTGTTGACATTCTGTATTACCTCCGTTAGGCGAATTGCATCGCCACTCATTTTGCTTACTTCTTTTAAACACCACTTTAGTGTAGCAGACCGCATGAAGCAAAGTCAATAAAACGCGAACAATCATACTATCTCTAGTATGATTGTTCGGATATTCCAGTCAACCTGTCTGCATCTCCTGATGGGCGCGATCCATGTTGACGAATTTATTAAAGTTTTTGAGAAACGCCAGTTCTACCGTGCCGACCGGGCCGTTACGCTGCTTGGCGATAATGATCTCGATAATGTTCTTTTTCTCGGATTCCTTGTCGTAGTAATCGTCCCGGTACAGGAACGCCACGATGTCGGCATCCTGCTCGATCGAACCGGATTCCCGAAGGTCGGACATCATCGGACGCTTGTCCTGACGCTGCTCCACACCCCGGCTGAGCTGAGAGAGCGCGATGACCGGCACGTTCAGCTCACGCGCGATCTGCTTGAGCGTACGGGAGATCTCGGAGACCTCCTGCTGACGGTTGTCTCCCTTGCCCCTGCCCTGGATAAGCTGCAGGTAATCGATCAGGATCATGCCGAGCCCCTTCTCCTGCTTGAGACGGCGGCACTTCGCCCGGATGTCTGCTACCGTGACGGAAGGCGAATCGTCGATATAGATGTCCGCTTCCGATAGCGAACCGATCGCCATCGTCAGCTTCTCCCAGTCGTCGCCTTCGAGGAATCCGGATCTGAGCCGGGTGGCGTCGACGTTGGCTTCCGCGCAGATCATACGCTGCACAAGCTGCGCGGCGCCCATCTCGAGCGAGAAGATCGCGACGGTTTCCTTCGCCCTGACGCCGACGTTCTGTGCGATGTTAAGGGCGAATGCCGTCTTACCGACGGAAGGACGGGCCGCCACGATGATCAAATCGGAGCGCTGGAAGCCCGACGTCATTTTATCCAGATCGTTGAAGCCCGATGGAATCCCGGTGGAACCGCCTTTATGGGAATAAAGAAACTCCACCCGTTCGAAGACTTCCATCAGAACGTCCCGGATGGAGATGAAGCCGTTGGAAGCCCGGCGCTGCGAGATTTCGAGAATGCGGGCTTCCGCATCGTTGAGCATCATACCCACATCGTCGGCGCTCGCGTAGCCGTCCGATACGATCTGCGACGCAGTCCGGATGAGTCTCCGGAGCAGCGATTTCTCTTCTACGATTTGCCCGTAGTAGTCGATATTCGCTGCCGTCGGCACGGCGTTGGCCAGCTCCGACAAATAGGCGACGCCGCCGATTTCCTCCAGCTGCTGCTTGTTCTGCAGCCGGGCGGTCAGGGTCACGAGATCGACCGGCTCGTCTTCCTCCGCCAGCTCGATCATCGCTTCGAAGATGTGCTGATGGGCCGGACGGTAGAAATCATCCGGGCTCATCCGCTCCATCGCCGTGATCAGCGAGTCGCTGTCCAGCAGGATGGCGCCAAGAACGGCCTGTTCGGCTTCTATATTTTGCGGTAGAACACGTCCCATGAACATTTCATCGTTCATGAACCTTCACCTGTTCTTTTGTTAGTTTCTATCCTGTCCAAACTTAGAAGGAATAATAACACCGTCTATTCTTCCGATACTTGTACGCTGATCGTAGCCGTTACTTCCGTATGCAGCTTGACGGGCACTTTCGTCACGCCCAGGGAGCGGATAGGATCGTTCAGCAAAATTTTGCGCTTGTCGATCTTATAGCCGGCTTTCTCCAGCTGCTCCGCGATCTGCTTGCTAGTAATAGCTCCGAACAAACGGCCGCCTTCGCCGGCTTTCGTTTTGATGGTCACCGTCGTTTCGTTCAGCTTGCCTGCCAGAACTTCCGCGTCTTCTTTCTCCTGATCCTTGCGCTTCTGTTCGGCTTTCTTCTGCTGGTCAACCTGCTTAACCGCTCCGTTCGTACCTGCTGCGGCAAATCCGCGGGGGATCAGGAAGTTCGTTGCGTAACCTTCCGATACCTCTTTGATTTCCCCTTTTTTGCCTTGCCCTTTAACGTCCTTCAGAAATACGACTTTCATTCGAAAAGCCCCTCCTCTTCCTCTATCTCTTGCAATATTTGTTTCAGCTTTGCCGCCGCTTCCAGCGGAGTCAGCTCAAGCTGGGTCGCTGCGTTCGTCAGGTGGCCGCCGCCGCCCATCCGTTCCATCACGATCTGAACGTTCATCGCGCCGAGCGAGCGCGCGCTGATGCCGGTTAAACCGTCCGGCCGTTCACAGATGACGAAGGAGGCGAAAACGCCGGTCATATTTAATAAGGTATCAGCCACCTGGGCAATCATCAACTGAGAATATTTGTGATTCTGTTCACCGACCGCCAGAGCAATGTGATCATACATCATTTCCGTATATCTCATAATCTCGGCTTTCTCGATATAAGCTTGAAGATCTTCCTTCAGCATCTTCTGAATGAGAGTCGGGTCCGCCCCGTTCCGTCTCAGGAAAGAAGCCGCTTCGAACGTACGGGAGCCCGTACGGAGACTGAACTGCTTCGTGTCGACCACGATCCCGGCGAGCAGCACGGTGGCCTCCAGCGCATCCAGCGACATCTTCTCGTTGAAGTACTGGAGCAATTCCGTGACAAGCTCGCAGGTCGAGGATGCATACGGCTCCATGTACACGAGCACCGCATCGTGGAAAAATTCTTCGCTGCGGCGGTGGTGATCCACTACCATGACACGGTGTGTCAGGTTGAACAGCTTCGGCTCGGCGACCATCGAAGCCCGGTGCGTATCCAGCACGACGGCCAGCGTCCGCTGCGTCGTGATCTGCATCGCCTGCGCCGGTGTGATAAACCACCGGTTCAGCTTCTCGTCCTCTTCGATCATCGCCATCAGCTTCTCGATCGAAGGATTGATGCCTTCCAGCACGATGTAGCCTTCCTTGTTGCTGATCTGCACGGCCTTCAGCAGGCCGATCGCCGCGCCGATGGAGTCCATATCCGGAAAGCGGTGTCCCATGATGATGACCTTGTCGCTTTCCTTGATCAGATCCCTCAGCGCATGCGAGATCACGCGGGCACGCACGCGTGTGCGCTTCTCTACGGCGTTGGTACGCCCGCCATAGAACGAGATGCGCTGGCCCGCCTTGACGGTCACCTGGTCGCCTCCGCGGCCCAGAGACATGTCCAGGCTCGTCTGAGCGACCCGGCCGAGCTCCTCGAGCTCCTCAATGCCGGAGGCGATCCCCACGCTGACCGTGAGCGGCAGCTTGTATTCCATCGTGAGATCGCGCACTTCATCGAGGATGTCGAAGCGGTTCTGCTCCAGCTCGCGCAGCGCCTTCTGATTCATCAGAATCAGAAAACGGTCGGATGAGGTCCGGCGCAGATAGACTCCGTACCGGTGGGCCCACTCCGTGATTTCACCGGTTACCCGGGCGAGCATGATGCTCCGCGTCTGATCGTCCATTCCCTGGGTGACCTCATCCAGGTTATCCATCAGGACGATGCCGATCGCGATTTTTTCATCGTCATGCTTCTGAACGAGCCGGACGTAATCCGTCACATCGCGGATATACAGAAGACGCTCGTCGGGACGGTGCCAGAGTTTGTACACCTGGCCGTCCTGCTCGATTTCATACGTCTCTTCCTTTTCCTTCTCCTTGCCCGGCTTCCAGCTTGGAAACACTTCCCCTAGGGAATCCCCGATAACGGAGTCCTTTTTGGCGAGCTTGGCGACGAACGGATTATGCCATTCGATTTCTTTTTCTTCATTATATAGAATCATGCCGATCGGCAGCTCCGATATCACATCGCCGGCGGATTTTTTAACCCGGTGCGTGATGGTGCCCAGATAAGCATTCAAATCGTGACGAAAAGCGCTCTCCGCCTTCCACGAGAAGTAAATCACGAGTCCCGAGGCAAGCAAAGCAGCGATACCCAATACCCATTCATACAGAAACAGTACGATCGTTAAAGCGCCAAGCAGCGCAAACGTCCATACCATATGTTGTCCATGCCATCGTTTCGACAAGAATTTCGGCATTTATTCTCCCCTGACCCTTATCTAGATTTGAAGAGCCTTTCCCGCAACGGAAAAGCCACATCGAACACGCCGAGTAAACTGTAGAGCACAAGCAAAAACGGCATAAACACGATCAGAAGAATCGTGCCGACCACCGGCAGCAGTTTACCCCAACCTTTATAATGGGCCACGAACGCAAGAAACGAAATTGCTTGGATGGCGAACGCGAACATAAGCAGCGGCAGCAGATTGATAAGCAGAGCCGACATCAGCGAATTGGTCGCCGATACGAACAGCATATCCGCCGCGAACGCGATGAGGTAAATCCAGACGAAAGCTTTCGGAAGTTTCCACTCTCTTACAGGCGGCATACCGGGGATGTCCTCTCCCATGCGATTAAGCAGACGGCGTCCGATCAGATGAGTAACTCCGACGAAGTAGAGCGAGAACAGAATCATATCCAGCGGAATGATTTGTACGAGCACATCCACATACCACTGCATGTCGCCCTGGGTCGGCAGCATTCCCTTTACGGCAGGCTGCATGTTGTTCAAATAATCCAGCATGACCGTTTTGAATTTCTTGATGAAGTTCAAGTTGAACAGGGACCCGATAACGAGCGTAAGCAGCATTTCCGCCAGAAAAGTAAGCGTACCGTACGTGATAACCAGATGTGCGGGGGCCTTCTTCTTATAAAGCGTACCGATTACAATGACCGGCGGCAGCAGGAATAGCGAAATGGCCAAGACGACGAATCCCGTCCACCCCAGCAATAAATTGACAACCAGGAGTATTCCCAGATAAAAAGCCGTAAACCGTTTGGCGTCCAGCTTCACGAACAGAATTAAGACCGGAATCATTAGAAAACTGGCCGTAATCACTAAATAGGACGTCATAAAAGATAACAGAAAGAGTATATACAGCAGACCCCATCCGATGAACTGCAAGTTTTTCTTTGTCAACGCGTTCACCTCTTACGAAGATGATCTTCCAGTGTCGAGATATCTCCATACCAATCCTCGAACTGGTGACCTTCTTCTCTATGCTTTTTCATTTTATCCATGATTGTTTCATCTAAACTTCGAAAAGAGACTCCAAGCCGGCGGCCAAGTATATATACGCTGGAAATCAGACTGGCAGGGCCATCTATAATTTTAGCTTGTTTGCCCTCCCATATCCCTTTCAACAAATGCGCTACCTGATCGACAACCTCGGTTTTGAGCCATTCAATGACCTTGACCCGCTTCGCGAGATCAACCTCTCTTTCCCGATTGGACAATGCCCGCTCCTCTCCTTATCCCTTACAAGCTTTATACACGATTATACCACAAAACAGCTTAAGCTGTGTTTCCTGAACTTGGCGCTTCCCGCGCTCCGGGCACGTTAAATTTCAGTCAGGTTTGCTCTCCCTGAGGATTCGGTCTCCTTTAGTACCCGGTTTGGAGATAACTAGAAACTCCGCGGCATCATGCGAACGGTTATGAATACAATGCGGGGTTCCCGCTCGGAATGCTAGCCCTTCCTGAGGCCCTAGCTCATGCCACTCGCCATCCGTCTCCCCATACGTAATGCTCGGCGTTTCGTTTGCTGATTTTCAGATCTGCCACTCCCCCGTTTTGTAGATAACTTTCTTCCGTTTTCTATCCACATGTGTATAACTTTCCGGCCGGATTTAGTCACCGTGTTTTCCACATGTCCCCAAGTCCTACCTCCATTCTATAAAAGTTCCTGTGGACTGTCTAACTTCAGCGGTTATCCACAGTTCTTCCCCTCTCTCGGAACATAAAAAAAACCGGAGATTTCTCTCCGGCCTCCTGCTTTTTTTTGTTTAGCAATTCTTGCTGTGCCGATACGCCCAGCTCTGCTTTTGTCTTTTTTCCAATAAAAAAGACAGCCGGCAGAACCGGCTGTCTTCTTCTCTATACAAACTACTCCGTAGTGTATGGAAGCAAAGCAATTGTGCGCGAGCGCTTGATTGCTGTTGTCAGCATACGCTGATACTTCGCGGAAGTACCTGTTACACGACGAGGCAAGATTTTACCTCTTTCGGAGATAAATTTCTTAAGGGTCTCGATATCTTTGTAATCGATATGAGTGATCTTGTTTGCTGTGAAGTAGCAAACTTTACGGCGCTTACCGCCTTTACCGCGGCGTGGAGTGAACTTACGCTCCGAACGCTCCGGACGATCACCGCCTTCCGAACGTTGCGGACGGCTGCTTGTTTGTTGTTCGCTCATTTGAGTCAGTCCTTTCTACTTAGAATGGCAAATCATCATCGGATATGTCGATCGGTTTCCCGTCATCGAGGAAAGGATCCTGCTGTTGATCCCGCGTATTCCGGCCGCTGCCGCTGCTGCTTCCGCCGCCGCCGCCATATCCACCGCCCCCGCCTGAACCGCCGGAGTAAGAACCCTCTTCACGGTTAGCGGAATTAGCAGATTCCAGGAAGCGCACGTTGTCGGCAATGACTTCGGTGACGTAAACTTTACGTCCCTCGTTATTGTCGTACGAGCGTACCTGCATGCGTCCTTCCACAGCCGCCAAACGGCCTTTGCGAAGATAGTTGGCGCAAGTTTCCGCAAGCTGTCTCCACGTTACGACAGGTATGAAATCGGCTTCCCGTTCCTTCGATTGCGAACTTACGAACGGCCGATCCACCGCCAGTGTAAATTGGGTTACGGCCACACCCGCAGGTGTGTAACGCAGCTCAGGATCTCTTGTCAGTCTGCCGATAAGAATTACACGGTTTAACAACGTTCATCCCTCCGATGCTTCCTTACTTAACACGCTGATTAAGCTACGTCTTTAACGATCAGGTAGCGAATGATT
Organism: Paenibacillus sp. JT31N7; assembly: GCF_059692095.1. NCBI lineage: Bacteria > Bacillati > Bacillota > Bacilli > Caryophanales > Paenibacillaceae > Paenibacillus > Paenibacillus sp. JT31N7. Next base: position 25,491 of record NZ_JCAUAT010000004.1, on the reverse strand, counting down.
TCGTCGGAAATCTTCATTACACGATCAAGCTCTGCTACAACAGCAGGTTCTGCGTTGAAATGTACGAGTACATAGTGTCCGTCACGGAACTTGTTGATCTCATACGCAAGGCGACGTTTACCCATCAGGTCGTGCTTCGTAATTTCGCCACCACCGTTGGTGATAATGCCTTGGAACTTCTCTACAGTAGATTGAACTTGTTCTTGCTCAATGTCTGTACGAATGATATACATCACTTCGTATTTGCGCATGCTTGTCACCTCCTTTTGGACTAAGCGGCTCCCAATTCTGATCGGGAGCAAGGAGCGAGAATTAGTTGAATTACAAAACTCGCACCTAAATACTATAGCAGATTGCTTTCTCCATTACAAGTCATAACCTGTCCCAACCGCCGGAACTGCCAATGTCTGCTTACTGACGCGCTAGTTGTACGGCACATGCTTTCCCTCACCGGGGACATACTAAACGTAATTAAAACCTGGGGGTGATCAGAATGGGTGAAAAAACACAATTCGTGCCGGGCGATACGGCACCTAACGAAGGCCGTTACATTGAAATCGGCGAGAATGCCTTTCATATGGGGATCAACAACCCGGAAATCGTTCACTTGAAAAAAGGTGAATCGTTTCCCGACACCAAAAATCACAACCGCAAATGGAAGCGGCTGTATCACTGAAAAGGGGCTCTGCCTTTATGAAGAAATCCTTTACCCTCTACGCGACGGTTTTCGGCCTTTTACTCTGTCTGATTCATTATTTCGGGCATGACCGGGACTCGCTGTATCTGCTCTTTTACTCCCTCAGCGTGCCCGCCTGGTTTGCTCCCATGTTCACGAATGTGTACGAGATCTCCATGGGTAAAATGTTCGTGATCTACGTGCTCACAGTAGCTTCCTGGGCACTCATCGGGTACATCATTGACCGCTTTTCCGTTGTGCGGAAAGAACGGCAGGGACGTACCGGCGGAGCAGCCTGAAAGCAAGTGAAGTCCGCCGCTTCGCAGAACGGACCTTGGGCCTGCTTCGGCAAGCCACCGATGCAAGCCAGAACCGCAATGACATGCAAAAACCTCCTGCTTCATAACGAAGCGGGAGGTTATCATAGGTAAAGTTATGGCGGAAAGAGTGGGATTCGAACCCACGCACGGCTTGCGCCGCCTAGCTGATTTCGAGTCAGCCCCCTTGGGCCTCTTGGGTACCTTTCCGTATCGAGAACATTTTTTATTGTAGCACAAGCTGTGGTTAGTCTGCAAGAGGCAAATTCGGCAAGAAAAAAAGGAGCGTCAAGACCCTGACACTCCGTTTTCCGAGGCTTCCGCTCCCCTGTCAGCCGAGGACCTGAGCACCTTCTTCAGTTTGCTTTCGAACTTGGCGCGCGGCACCAGCACGCTGTGTTTGCAGCCTACGCATTTGATCCGGATGTCCATGCCCATGCGAATAATTTCCATTTCATTCGTTCCGCAGGGATGCTGTTTTTTCATCTGCACGATATCCCCGAGTTCGTACTGCTTCTTCTCCATAGGCTACACGGCTCCCCTTTCCCCTTTGAAATAGGTCACGGTTTTCGGACACGGAATCTCGATTCCGTGCGCATCCAGCTGCTTTTTCACTTCCGCGAACATTTTACGCTGCACATCCACCTGCATATTCGGTTTGCACTCCGCTGTAATCCGCAGGACAATCTCCGACTGTCCCATAGACTGGACACCGAGCACCTTCGGCTCGCTTACGATGTTATCGTTGCCTTCCGCCATGCGGTCTACCGTGCTCTGCAGAACCCCAATCGTCTTATCGATATCGGATTCATAAGCAATCGAAATATCGACGATCGCCAGCGAATTGTTGATCGAATAGTTCGTGACTTGTTTAATGTTTCCGTTCGGAATAAAGTGAACTTCCCCCGTCCAGCTGCGGAGCCGGGTTACCCGGATGCCGATTTGCTCCACGGTTCCCCGAAACGTATCGACTTGAATAACGTCCCCTACGGCAAATTGATCCTCGAAAATAATGAAGAAACCCGTTATGACGTCCTTCACCAAACTTTGGGCTCCGAAACCGATCGCAAGCCCGAGAACGCCCGCTCCGGCGAGAATAGGTCCCAGATTAATGCCTACTTGAGCCAGAATAAGCAGAATCGTTATAAAGTTGACCACATAAGAGATGATATTGTGAATAAGCTTGCCGATTGTAGCCGTGCGTCTCGGATCGAACTTGAGAGGACTCCTCTCCCTCGTTTCCATCATCCTGTTTACGAGCTTATCGGCCACTTTGATGATAAGACGCGAGAGTACATAGATAACGATAATTTCTACGATCGTTGCTCCGTACTTGATCAACTGCTGGGAATCCAGCAAATATTTTTTGATATCGTCCACGAAATGGGTCACCGTTTCTTCAGGATTTTGCAGTCCCGTAATGGCAGCCAGTCTGTTCCCCATGTTAGTCATTTTTCCACCGCCCTTACTTTTCCATCCTAACATATTCGGATTCTTTTTTGAAATAAATGCCTCTGATTTCGACCTGTTCCGTCTCAATGATCCGCTGCACTTCCGTATAGTCTTCTGCCGGAAATTGAATGGAAAGCGCACAGCCCGCCGTTACGCCTTTAGGGGTCGGGCACAGGTCGATTTCGATATCCGCGTATTCCAGCAGCATTTCGGCCCGCAGCGCCTGCTGGGTAGAGTCGAATGCAATGAGCAGCCATTCCCCCATTCTTCTTCCCTCTCTTCACTCTAGTTTTCTTCTCTATCGACTACGTATATTTTCCCGGCTTTCTCCGTATACTAGTAAAAACTTCTAAGCGCCCGCTAAAGCCTGCCGAAGGCCGCTTTACCACGATAAGAAGACAAACCCGGAGGGATCCTCAATGAAACCATTCGGCTTTTCCGCGAAACCGGCTGCCGACCAGCCCGCTTCTATTAAAATTTCTCATTCGGACAGCAGTACGCCCGCAGAACTATCCGCTTACTTTTCCGAGATTCTAAAAAAGCTGCCCTCCTATCAACCTATTGTGATCGTTTGTGTCGGTACGGACCGTTCCACAGGCGATTCACTAGGCCCCCTGGTTGGCAGCAATTTAAAGAGACGAAGCGGCGCTTCCTATTCCCTGTACGGAACCTTGGATGAGCCGGTACACGCCATGAATTTGGCCGATACGATTGCGGCTATTGAGGCGGCCCACCGCCAACCCTTTATCGTGGCGATCGACGCTTGTCTCGGTCAAGTATCCAGCGTCGGCTCTATCCAAGTCGGGCATGGCCCGCTTAAGCCGGGAGCAGGCGTAAATAAGGAACTTCCGTCGGTTGGCGATATTCATGTTACCGGAATTGTAAACGTCGGCGGTTTTATGGAGTATTTCGTGCTTCAAAATACCCGCCTCAATCTGGTTATGAATATGGCCGATGTTATCGCCGGCTCCCTCCATCACGCCCTTTACTCCGTCCGGCAGTCTTCCCCTACTTCTGCGCTAACGTCAGACTGATCGCTTCTTTCTCCTCGGGAGAAAGCGAGTATGGAGAACCGCCTTTCTCAACCGGTTTGGCATAGATGTATGTATCTTCCCTGCTGTGAATGCCGGTGATGAGAATCCCATCTTCATATTCGTCCAGAATAGCCACCGTGAAGCTCATAAGGCTTCCCGTGTCCGAGAAGGCGTTATAGCGGTGAATGCCGACTTTGGACTTCATCCGCTTCATAGATTGGCTGATCCGGTTCAGCCGGTCCGCCGTATCTCCCTGTAGAATGATCTGGTCCTCAATCTGCTGCTGCATGTGAACAAGCAGTTGTTCAATGTTGACCTCTCCGGCTCCGTTCATGACTTTCTTATATTGTTTGCGAAGCTTGCCCAGTTTGATCCACAACGCAAGCATTCCGATTAACAGCAACAAGACAAGCAAACAAAGAACCGATAAAATCGGTTCAACCGGCAGCCCGATGTTGTTCTCACCCATGTCCTTCTTCCCCTCTGCTTCTTGTCTCCCTGTTTCTTGTTCATTCCAGCCGGCTGCGTTCCTGCTTATAAAATAACGGAGTCCGCTATTTCTTTGACCGCTTCGATTAAAGTATCCACTTCTTCATCTGTCGTAAAATAGCTGACGCTTGCCCGAACGGCACCGGTTTTTGCTGTGCCTGCGGTTTCATGCGCAAGCGGCGTGCAGTGATATCCGGCTCTGACCGCGATGCCATAATGTTGATCGAGGATAAACGAGACCTCGGATGCATCCATTTGCTCCAGGACGAAGGACACGATACCCGTCCGTTCTTCGCCGAATCCGGGACCGAGAAGCCGTAGATGCGGTACATCCCGAAGTGCTTCCATGATCCGCTGAGTTTGTCTCCACTCCTTCGCGTGGATGTTTTCCACACCCGTCTGCAGGACAAACTTCAAGCCTTCGCTTAACCCGGCTAATCCCGGGGTATTTGGCGTACCCGCTTCATACCTGTCCGGTCTTACAGCAGGCTGGTCGACCGCTTCCGATTGGCTGCCTGTTCCACCGTGCATGAGAGGCTCCAGATCGAGCCGGGGATGGATATACAGCCCTCCCGTCCCTTGAGGCCCCAGGAGGCCTTTATGGCCCGGAAATGCCAGCATGTCGATTCCCATCTGCTCCACTTGAATAGGAAGGATTCCAGCCGTCTGAGCGGCATCTACGAGCAGGGATACTCCCTTCTCTCTGCAGAGCTGCCCAATATCAGCGACAGGCAGGATGCTTCCGAGTAAATTGGAGCTATGGTTGATAACGACAAGCGAAGTGTGGCTTTGAATGTTTTCCTTTAAGGCGTCTATGTTTATTCTCCCGAATTCATCGGTTTCCAGATAGGTGACCTGAACGTTTTTGGTGCGCCTCAAATATTCGAGGGGCCTTCGGACGGAGTTATGCTCTACCGCTGTACAGATAACATGCTCTCCCTCTTTCACATGGCCTTTGATAGCCAAGTTGAGAGCTTCCGTTGTGTTGGAACCGAATGCGAGATCATTAGGATTTTTAAAACCAAACAGCTTCGCTGCGTACTTGCGCGCTTCGAATACAACCCGGCTTGCCTGTACAGCCATCGCATGACTGCCTCTGCCGGGATTAGCTCCACACTCATTGATGCAGCGCAGCACGGACTCTCCGACCTGCGGCGGTTTTGGCCACGAGGAAGCGGCATTATCGAAATATAAAAACGGCTTCGTCACCGCCGGTTCCTCCTCACAAAGATAGCATACCTTCTCTCGCTTTCTTTTCGAACAGAAAGCCAAAGATTTGTATGCTATGTATCGTTTAGTTAGATAACAATCAGGAAATTTGTCCTTGCAGCATTTCCAGCAATCTTTCCAAATCATCTTTGGAGTAATACATCAGTTCGATCCGTCCTTTATAATTTTGATGCTTGATCCGGACCGTCGTACGATAATGATCTTGAAGCTGCTCTTCCGCCTGATGAAGATACGGATCTTTTTTCTTATCTTTCACCTTCGGCTTTTCCTTGTCTTCGGAAGCGAGCTCTTCACGCCGCTTAATTTCTTCCTCCAACTGGCGAACGCTCCATTGACCGTTCATACAAGCATCTGTCAGTTCTTTCTTCACCTTGTCATCCTTAACCCCTACAATTGCACGGGCATGCCCCATAGAAAGTGTTCCACGTGAAACATATTGTTTGATGGATTCAGGCAAATGAAGAAGACGAAGGAAGTTTGCGATATGAGAACGGCTCTTGCCAACTTTTACGGACAATTCTTCTTGCGTTAATGAAAATTGATCGATTATCGCTTGATAAGCAATTGCAATTTCCATGGCATTTAAATCTTCACGCTGAACGTTTTCGATCAACGCGATTTCCATAACCTGTTGATCGGTAAGCTTTTTCACAACAGCCGGAATAGTCTTTAAACCGCTTACCTGAGAAGCCCGGAATCTTCTCTCCCCGGCAATAATTTCGTATCCTTTTAAAACCGTACGCACAATGATAGGCTGAATAACGCCATGTTCCTTGATGGAAGAAGCCAGTTCTTGAATACCGTCTTCATTGAAATGTTTACGAGGCTGGTATGGATTCGCCCGCAGCTGGTTCAAAGGAATTTCAATGACCTTGTCCTCTTCCCCGATTTCCAGTTCCGGAATAAGCGCTCCGAGACCTTTACCTAGTCGTTTGCTCAAGACTAATCACTTCCTTTGCAAGCTCTAAGTATACTTCCGCACCTTTAGACCGCGGGTCATACGTAATAATGGATTGTCCATGGCTCGGCGCTTCGCTAAGTCGGACATTACGCGGTATAATCGTTTGATACACTTTTTGTTGAAAATATTTCTTCACTTCTTCAATGACCTGAATACCTAGGTTTGTACGGGCGTCAAACATCGTCAGGAGAACGCCTTCAATTTGCAGCGATGTGTTTAAATGCTTTTGCACGAGTCTGACTGTATTCAACAGCTGGCTTAATCCCTCCAGCGCGTAATACTCACACTGGATCGGAATGATCACGGAGTCGGATGCCGTCAGAGAGTTAATCGTCAAAATCCCTAATGACGGAGGACAATCGATGAGGATATAATCGTACAGGTGCTCGACAAGCTGAAGCGATTTCTTCAATCGAACTTCACGCGATATCGTTGGCACCAATTCAATTTCGGCGCCTGCTAATTGGATAGTAGCCGGAATAATGTTTAAATTTGGAATTTTAGTAGCAACTGTAGCGTCTTTCGGGTGAATATCATTAATCAGGACGTCATAAATACAGTATTCTACATCTGCTTTATTTACCCCAATCCCACTCGTCGTATTGCCTTGAGGGTCGATGTCCACCAGCAGTACCCTTTTGCCGAGCGAAGCCAAACAAGCACCCAAATTAACAGATGTCGTTGTCTTCCCTACGCCGCCTTTTTGATTCGTTATCGCGATTGTCTTGGACAATTCATTCACCCCACTACCTTAAAACCTCTCATTAAAAAATTAACAAAGAGAATACTACTATATTACCATAATCAAGAGAGCGAAACTAATAAAAATGCAGGTTCCGACAACAAAATGAAATAATTTGGCGAATTGCTCGGCTATAGTTTCAATTCGGTTTCCAAGTGTCCATCCAACCAGAGTCAAACAGCACCTTCCAGCTTAGAAAGCAGGAGTAAATGACCAACAAACCTATGACGTATCTCGCACCCAAAAAGTTTGCATGCTTCCTGACAATTTGCTTTTAAATTTTAAAAATGCTTTTAGTAATAAAAGTACCTTTCCTCCTTTCTCTTTAACCCGTTTAAACTTGCTACATGCTCATCTTCCTTAAACAAAAAAACCTCCTGTTACAAAATCAGCTTCCTTTACGAAAGACTGTTTTTGTCATACAGGAGGATTATGCTTTAATCCTTCATTTATTTAGCCGAATGCTGCTTAGGAATTTTAATGATGATTTCGTAGTGATCTTCGTGATCCTGCTCAGCCGTATTAATATTGAGACCCGAACTGGCCACCATTTCAACGGATTGTCTGATGGTATTTAGCGCCAGACGTACATCTTTGGAAAAAGAAACCCGTTTGCTTTTCTTAATCTGGGTAGCTTCTTTCAAAAATTGAATGCGTGTTTCCGTCTGCTTCACATTCAGCTCTTTAGCGATAACCTCTTCAAGAATTTTAACCTGAAGCTCTTCTTGGTCCAAAGAAAGCAGTGCACGCGCATGCCTTTCCGTGATCTTCCGCTCAATAAGTGCCATCTTAACAGGTTCGCTCAAATTCAGCAGACGAATCTTGTTGGCGATAGTCGATTGGCTTTTGCCCAGACGCTGTGCCAGACTTTCTTGTGTGAGATCATGCATCTCTATAAGCTGCTGATAAGCAACCGCTTCTTCAATCGCCGTCAAACCTTCACGCTGCAAGTTTTCGATTAAAGCAATAGAAGCAGCTTGAGAATCGTTGAATTCCCGCACAATAGCAGGAATGGTTTCCATACCGAGCTTTTTGACCGCTCTTAATCGGCGTTCCCCTGCTATTAACTCAAAAGTATTATTACGTACCCTTACAACGATAGGCTGAATAACGCCATGTGTACGAATCGTTTGGCAAAGTTCATCAATGCGATCATCATCAAAAATCGTTCTTGGCTGGTACGGACTCGGATTGATGTTTTGTACGGGAATGTTTTTAACTTCATCCATATTGCTTCGCTCCGTAAAACCAAAAAGTTTTGATAGCTGCTCTTTCATGAATATAATACCACCCAACTCTTCCCCGATATTTTACAGGAAGGAGAAAGCAAAGCCTCGGCATTCTACCAACCCGTTTATCTGAAACCAAAGAATTAAAGAAGGGTCGCAGACTCCCCTGTCACGACAATTCTATCCATAGATCTTTAAATTGCGTAAAAATCCCCTATATAAGATATTCGTCAGCCGCCCATCTTTTTCCTGCCAATAAAGGTAAGAATTCATGAAATTCCTGGTAATGATGTTCCACGTGAAACATCCTATTTCACTAGAGGCTGCTTTAACGGCAATCCAGCTTTACGAGGGTATTTACCGGGTGTAGGTGCTGTTTTCTGGATTTGGATAAAATGACGCACGGACTTCTCGACTGGCAGTTCCAAACGATCTACCTGTTTAAGCTGACCTTTGAGCAAGTTTATGCTGAAAGCTGCCTCTTTCATCTCTTCTTCTGCGTCCGCAGCCTTCATCGCAACAAACAGTCCCCCTACCTTCACAAAAGGCAGACAAAATTCATTCAGCACGCTGAGTCTTGCAACTGCCCGCGCCGTAACCAGGTCATACTGGTCACGGTGCTGCTGCAGCCGGGCCGCATCTTCCGCACGGGCATGGACACACGCTACGTCCGTCAAGCCGAGCTCTTTTACAAGCTCATTCAGAAAAACAATCCGTTTGTTCAATGAATCGACAATCGTAACTTTTAAATGCGGAAAAGCAATTTTCAGAGGGATGCTGGGAAAACCGGCTCCAGAGCCGATATCCGCCAGGGTCTCTACTTTTTCCATATCCACATAAAAGGCAAGCGAAAGCGAATCATAGAAGTGCTTCAAATAAACCTGGTCGCGCTCTGTAATCGCGGTTAGATTAATTTTTTCGTTCCACTCCACAAGCAAGCGGTAATACGTCTCGAACTGCTGGAGTTGTTCATCGGAGAAAGACAGCTGATGAGGCTGCAAATGACTAACAAACTGCTCTTGTATTAAATCGGCCATAAATTCCTCTATCCCCTTGCAGCGATAACTTGGTTATAATGCTCCAGGTACACGAGCAGAATGGAGATATCCGCCGGTGTTACGCCAGAGATTCGGCTCGCCTGCCCGATAGATACGGGACGAATTTTTGCGAGCTTCTGCTTCGCTTCCGTTGCAATTCCGTGAATATCTTCATAGATGATATCGTCCGGAATTTTTTTCTTTTCCATCTTTTTAAGCCGTTCTACCTGCGCCAGCTGTTTTTCGATATACCCCGCATATTTCACTTGAATTTCTGCCTGTTCTTTTACCTCATTGGAAAGTTCTCCCGGCAGCGGAATCATTCCCTCAATGTGAGAGTAATTGATCTCTGGGCGTTTCAGAAGGGTAAGAAGATCTACTGCATTATTCAGCAGAACAGTCCCCGCTTCTTCCAGAATAGCCTGGACGTGAGGTTCCGGACGAACCTTTGTCGTTTTAAGACGATGAAGTTCCTGTTCGATCTGTTCCTTCTTCTTCTGGAAACGCTGGTAACGCTCCTCCGGAATTAGCCCGATTTTATGACCGATCGGAGTAAGCCGAAGGTCGGCGTTATCGTGACGGAGCAGCAGACGGTACTCGGCACGCGAAGTGAGCAAGCGGTAAGGCTCCGGCGTCCCCTTGGTCACCAGGTCATCGATCAGCACGCCGATGTATCCTTCGGAACGGTCAAGAATGACCGGGTCCTTCCCCTGTACCTTGCAGGCCGCATTAATACCAGCCATGATTCCTTGAGCTGCCGCTTCTTCATAGCCCGATGTACCGTTGATCTGACCTGCTGTAAACAACCCGTCAACCAGTTTGGTTTCAAGGGTCGGTTTCAGTTGTGTCGGAACAACCGCATCGTATTCGATGGCGTAGCCGGTACGCATCATTTCAACCTTTTCCAGACCCGTAATCGAACGCAAAATTTTAAGCTGTACATCTTCCGGCATGCTTGTCGACAGTCCTTGCACATAGTATTCGGACGTATTACGGCCTTCCGGCTCAAGGAAGATCTGGTGCTTCGGCTTATCGGCAAAACGTACGATTTTATCCTCGATAGACGGACAATAACGGGGCCCCGTTCCTTCAATGGCTCCCGAAAACATAGGTGCACGGTGCAGATTGTCGTTAATTATCTCGTGAGTATTCTCAGTAGTATAAGTCAGCCAGCAAGGCAGTTGATCTTGAGTGCCCTCTTTCGTTTCGTAGGAGAAAAATCTTGGATTTTCGTCCCCCGGTTGAATTTCCGTTTTGGAAAAATCAATGGAGTCCTTATGCACACGCGGCGGAGTTCCCGTTTTGAAACGGACGAGCTCCAGACCCAAATCGCGCAGAGATTGGGACAATCGGACGGAAGGCTGCTGGTTGTTCGGACCGCTTTCGTACATCAGCTCCCCCATAATGACCTTCCCGCGCAGATAAGTACCCGTCGTCAGAACGACGGCTTTTCCGTGATATTCGGCCCCTGTCTTCGTAACCACTCCTTTGCAGACGCCATCTTCTACAATCAGCTCTTCCACCATCCCCTGACGTAACGTCAGGTTTGGAGTACTTTCAATCGTTTCTTTCATCATGTGCTGGTAAAGAAATTTGTCCGCCTGAGCACGCAGTGCGTGAACGGCCGGCCCTTTTCCTGTATTCAGCATCCGCATCTGAATGTACGTTTTGTCGATATTACGTCCCATTTCGCCGCCAAGCGCGTCGATTTCCCGGACAACGTGCCCTTTTGCGGGTCCTCCGATAGAGGGATTGCAAGGCATAAAAGCAACCATATCCAGGTTGATTGTCAGCAGAAGCGTTTCGCAGCCCATTCTGGCTGCCGCCAACGCCGATTCGACACCCGCATGGCCCGCTCCGATGACGATAACTTCGTAGTTTCCGGCTGAGTAGCCCATCTTTATACCTCCTATACCATCTTATTTCCCAAGACAGAACTGTGAAAAAATTTGATCAAGCAACGATTCGGCAACCGAATCTCCTATAATTTCACCGAGATGCTCCCACGCAGCCCGGATATCAATCTGAATCATATCGATTGGCACATAGGCCTCGTTGGCTTCCATTGCCTCGCGAAGCGAGCCTTTAGCCTGCTTCAGCAGTCCTATATGCCGGACATTGCTGACATAGGTTAAATCCGTGGATTCCAAACTGCCTTCGAAGAAAATAGCCGAGATTGCCTTTTCCAACTCCGTGAGGCCGCTTCCTTCCAGAAGGGATAGAGAAACCACTCGCCCTTGCGGGAACTTGCCTTCGATCTCATCTTTATCTATTTGTAAGGGAAGATCCGTTTTATTCAAAATCACAATGGTTTGACGCTGCCGCAGTTCTTCTATCATGGCCAGTTCTTCGGGCAGCAGAGGTTCGCTGCTGTTTAACACCAAGAGAATCAAATCCGCTTCGGACAAGGCCGTCTTGGATCGCTCTACTCCGATTTGCTCTACAAGGTCCGACGTTTCCCGGATTCCTGCCGTATCAAGAAGCTTCAACGGAATACCGCCCACATTGACGTATTCCTCAATTACATCCCGGGTTGTCCCCGGAATATCCGTGACGATAGCACGGTTCTCCTGCGCCAGCGTATTGAGCAGCGAGGACTTTCCGACGTTCGGCTTGCCGATAATCGCCGTCACAATTCCCTCACGCAAAATCTTCCCGTGCTCGGCCGTTCTTAACAGCTCATCGATACGGGAACTTACCTGAATGCAGCGTTCGCGTATAAACGCATTGGTCATTTCCTCGACATCATGCTCCGGATAATCGATGTTCACTTCAATATGAGCCATCAGTTCAACCAACTGGTAGCGCAGTTCGCCTATCGCTTTGGACAAATTGCCGTCCACCTGCTTCAGCGCGATTTGAAAAGCCCGGTCCGATTTGGACCGGATCAGGTCGATGACCGCTTCCGCCTGGGTCAGGTCGATCCGCCCGTTCAGAAAAGCACGTTTGGTGAATTCACCGGGCTCGGCAACGCGTATTCCCTGCTCCAGTAGGAGGTCCATCACCCGTTTCACGGACACAATTCCACCGTGACAGTTGATTTCCACGACATCTTCCGTCGTAAAAGAACGCGGTGCGCGCATGACGCTGACGAGAACTTCCTCTATTTTATCACCCGAAGAAGGATGAATGATATGCCCATAATGAATGGTGTGTGTCTGAGCCTCGGACAATTTCACTTTAGACCGGAATAACGGCTCCACCAGCGTGACGGCTTCGTCGCCGCTGACTCTCACAACCGCGATACCGCCTTCCCCGAGTGGAGTGGCAATGGCGGCAATTGTATCTGAAATCATAAATAAACACCCCGTAAGCGGAGCGGTAACCGCTCAAATTATGAAAAAAGCAATGACGCCTAGAAAATACAGGGTCATTGCAGACAGTTATCTTAACGTAATTACAACGCGACGATTCGGCTCGTCGCCTTTGCTGTATGTTTTTACCGACGGATGCGATTGAAGCTCGGCATGAATGATTTTGCGCTCCTGAGCGTTCATCGGCTCCAAGATCAATTCCTTCCGGGAACGGACGACGCGGCCCGCAAGCCGGTGTGCCAGTTCCTGCAAGGTCTGCTTCCGTCTGTCTCTAAACTGCTCGGCATCGAGCAGGATGCGGACATGCGCATTCGAGAACCGATTTGCGACGATATTGACCAAATATTGAAGCGCGTCCAAAGTTTGTCCTCTTTTACCGATCAATATTCCGAGTTCGGATCCGCTTAAGTTAAACAAATGGCCTTCTTTCGTTTGCTTCTGGTCAATGGAGATAGCCAGCCCCATCGTATCGAACAGCTCTTTCAGAAAAGCAATGGCTTCTTCGATCGGATCCGGGATCTTCTCGAGCTCCACCTTCGCTTCCTTCGTGCCGATCAATCCGAGAAAACCTTTGGACGGCTGTTCCAGGACGGTGACATGCACCCGGTCTTGCGTAGTGCTTAACTGCACAAGACCGGCCTTTATTGCATCATCAATCGTTTTTCCCGTCGCAATCACTTTTTTCATGCAGCCTGTCCACCTTTTGTTTTAGGAGATCGACCGTACAAGAAATAGGTCTGAACGATGGTGAAGACGTTGCTGTAAATCCAGTACAGCGGCAAAGCGGATGCGAAGCTCATCGACATCACGAAGATCATCACCGGGAAAATAAACATGATGCTCTGCATCTGTTTGTTCATCGGGTTCTGAGCCGACATCACTTTCTGCTGAATGAACGTTGTAGCCGCCGCTAAGATCGGCAGCACATAGAACGGATCGGGCTTACCGAGTTCCATCCATAAGAATTGATGAGAAAAAATGTGCGGATTCCGCACGATCGCTTGATAAAGCGCCAACAGGATCGGCATCTGAATCAAAATCGGGAAACATCCGGCAAGCGGATTGACACCATGCTTCTGGAAAAGCTTCATTGTCTCTTCTTGCTGCTTTTGCGGGTTATCTTTAAACTTCTCGCGGAGTTTAGCCATTTCCGGCTGTACTTCCTGCATACGCTTGGAGCTCTTGTACTGCTTCAGCGTCAACGGCAGAACGATCAGGCGGATAATGATGGTTACGATCAGGATAGAGATGCCGTACGAATTGCCAATGGAATTGGCAAAGAAGTCGAGCAGATCAGACAGAGGAATAATGAAGTATTTAGTGAAAAATCCTGCTGTCGCGGGATCCAATGGAGGATACGAGGTAGGCGACGTGCCGCAACCCGTTAGCACGAACAACAGCAAAAGAAGCGGTGCATATTTGTAGGTTCGACGAATCAATTGAGGTCCTCCCAGTTTTCTATTCCACCATAAACTATACCATAGTTTAATCCGGCAAGGAAATAATTGCTTGGAAATTAAAGCATGTCCAAATCGAGCCGGGATCAGCTGTTTTTTCGCAGCAGCCCCGCCCGTTTGAAAACATGGTAGATGCTCTTCTCCATCTCGTGGAAATCCATTTCGGCGGCCGGCTTTCTCACGATGACAATATAATCGTAGCCACCGGGAAACCGCTCCTCATTCAGCCGGATAATTTCCTTTAAAACACGGCGCAGCCGGTTACGGATGACGGCGTTTCCAATCTTTTTACTAGCCGAGATCCCCAGCCGGAAATGTTCATTCTCACGACGAGGCATATAATATAGAACAAACTGGTGGTTCGCTGCCGACTTTCCGTAGCGGTACACCTTTTGAAAATCTTCTCTTTTTGCAAGCCTAATCTTTTTTTCCACAAGCAAGCACTCCAAACAAACCGCTTCTTTGACCGCCCATTCCTTAGTTTTCACCGGCAACGGGCGGTTTAATCGGTCGAAACCCTCACAACCCTATAAAAATCCAGAAAAAAAGACCACATCAAGTGGCCTGGCAATTAAGCACTCAGTACTTTTCTACCTTTTTGACGGCGTGCTTGCAGCACTTTACGGCCGTTTTTCGTGCTCATTCTTTTACGGAAACCGTGGTTCTTCTTCCGTGTTCTTGTGTTCGGGTTAAACGTTGGACGCATCTATTTGCACCTCCCTGAGGATCTATCTAATCCCAAAAATGTCTTTTTCAATTAAAGCATAAAGAGAGGCTATAAGTCAAGGTCGAAGCTCGGCCGGAATAACCTGTGCACAAACTTTTCAGGCCCTTGTGCAGAACTTGTCGAAAGCAAACAAATTATCAACAATATCTAGTGGTGTTAATATTAACTTTACACAAGGGGTTGAATATGTGGATAAATTAAAACATTGCGTTGATAATCCCTCTCTCATTTGCTAATATAGTATTGTTTCTGTTGTGGATATTCTCCTGACACCCTTCGTTTATCAACAGCCTGTGGATAACATTGTGAACAATTTTCCCTCTATTCGAGTAAGTCTCTTCTGCATAACCTGACTCGTGTGGATAAGAATCGACAAGATTTTGTGGTAATTGACATGAAGCAAGGCGACATGGCGTTTTCCGCAAGTCTTTTTTATGTTTAAAGGAGTGAACTGTTGTGGATAGCCATACGACCGACTCATGGCAGCAAGTCCTGTCTATCATACAAAAAAAATTAAGCAAGCCGAGTTTCGATACTTGGCTCAAATCCACAAGAGCTACCGTCTTTACGGATACGACTGTCGTCATCAGCGCACCGAACAATTTTGCGAAAGAATGGCTGGAAAGCCGCTACGCGAAAATGATCGGTACCACGATCTATGAATTTCTCGGCAAACAAGTCGAGGTTAAATTCATTAACGAGTCCGATGAGAAATCACCCGTTGCGGTACAAACCCCGCCCCCAGAAATTCCGAAGGAGCCTGCAGCTCCCGTTCAAGAAGAAACTTTTCATCATATGATGAACTCGCGGTATACGTTCGATACGTTCGTTATCGGCGCCGGCAACCGGTTCGCCCATGCGGCTTCTCTTGCCGTTGCGGAAGCTCCGGCCAAAGCGTACAATCCGCTTTTTCTGTACGGAGGCGTAGGACTGGGTAAAACCCACTTGATGCATGCAATCGGGCATTATGTGCTTGAACATAACCCGCGGGCGCGCGTTCTCTACATCTCGTCCGAGAAATTTACGAACGAATTCATCAATGCGATTCGGGACAACCGCGGGGAAGGATTCCGCAACAAATACAGAAGCATTGATGTGCTTCTTATAGACGATATTCAATTTCTTGCGGGAAAAGAACAGACGCAGGAAGAATTTTTCCACACATTCAACGCTCTTCATGAAGAAGGCAAGCAGATTATCATTTCCAGCGACCGGCCTCCCAAAGAGATCCCGACGCTCGAAGACCGTCTGCGTTCGCGCTTTGAATGGGGTCTCATTACGGATATTCAACCTCCCGACCTGGAGACTCGTATTGCCATTCTCCGCAAGAAAGCCAAGGCCGAGAATCTGGAAATTCCGAATGAAGCGATGGTGTATATCGCCAACCAGATCGATACAAACATCCGGGAACTCGAGGGTGCATTGATTAGGGTTGTCGCCTATTCTTCCTTGAGCAACCAGGATATTACGACTCATCTGGCTGCGGAAGCGCTGAAAGATATTATCCCTTCAAGCCGGCCGCGGGTCATTACGATGCAGGATATCCAGCAGAAAGTCGGAGAGTTTTACGGGTTGAAAATGGAGGACTTCAAAGCGCGGAAACGGACCAAAGCCGTTGCCTTTCCGAGGCAGGTTGCCATGTATTTATCGCGGGAAATGACCGATTTCTCTCTTCCCAAGATTGGCGAAGCGTTCGGCGGACGCGATCACACGACAGTCATCCATGCGCACGAAAAAATTAGCGAGGCCCTGAAGACAGATCAGGAACTTTTCAAAATCATTCATAGCCTGACGGAAAAAATCAAAAATCCGTCCTCTTAATAACTACAAGCCTATGCACAAACTATGCACATGTGGATAGGCTTGTTTTTTGCGGCTTTTGCCCACATATCCACATATCCAGTGCCTCTACTACTATTACTAATAAAAAAAAGGTATTATATAAGGGTATGCAGTCCGGCTAAGAATTTAGAACCACAGGAGTGAAAACATGAAATTAACGATATTGAAAGATTATCTTAATGAATCCATTCAGCACGTCTCCAAGGCAATCTCCAGTAAAACGACTATTCCGATTTTGACCGGAATCAAAATAGACGCGACTTCAGAGGGTGTGACACTGACTGCCAGTGACACCGACATTTCCATCCAAAGCTTTATGCCGACCGAAACTGCTGAGCTGAAAGTAATTGAGCTCTTTCAACCGGGAAGCGTTGTGCTCCCCGCTAAATTTTTCATGGAAATGATCCGCAAGCTCCCTTCCCAAACAATCGAGATCGAAGTAAAGGACCATTTTCAAACGACGATTCGTTCGGGATCTTCCGAAGTACAAATTATGGGTCTCGACCCTGAAGAATATCCGCTTCTGCCCCAAATCGAAGAAAGCCGTACCATCCGGATTCCAAGCGATCTGCTCAAAACGATGATCAAGCAGACGTCTTTTTCCGTTTCGACGAATGAAACTACGCCTATTCTGACCGGTGTACTCTGGCAGATTACGGACAATAAGCTGAAATTTATCGCGTGCGACCGCCACAGACTGGCTTCCCGTGAAATTAACCTCGATCTGGAGCCGGGACAAAAATTCCATCCGATCGTTATTTCCGGACGTACGCTTAACGAGCTGAGCAAAATTTTGCCGGATCAGAATTCCTTGATCGACATCGTTATTGCGGACAGCCAAGTACTGTTCAAAATGAACTCGATTTTGTTCTATACGCGCATCCTGGACGGAACTTATCCGGATACATCCAAGCTTATTCCGCAATCGTTCCAGACAGAACTCGTTGTCGGCACCAAAGAACTGGCCGATGCGATCGACCGTGCCTACCTTCTCTCCAGAGAAGATAAGACGAATATCGTTAAACTCGTGATGAAAGAAGATGAAACCATCGAGGTTTCTTCAAGTTCGTCCGAATTGGGCAAAGTAACGGAACAGCTGCAGCTTCAGAAAATCAACGGGGATCTGCTGCGGATCTCGTTTAATTCCAAATATATGCTCGATGCGCTTAAAGTCATGGATAGCGACCATATTCACATCGGATTTACCGGCGCTATGCAGCCGATTATTATTCGTCCGGAAGAACAGCAAAATATTTTGCAGCTTATTCTCCCGTACCGCACAACAAACTAAGCCAACCGGCAATTAAATCAGCAAACGGAGGAGACTCGATGAAAGAGGTCACCATTCGTACGGAATATATAACCTTGGGTCAATTCTTAAAACTCGCGGATTGCATCCAAACCGGGGGACAGGCCAAATCCTTTCTTCAGGAAGCCCATATCGAAGTAAACGGAGAAATCGAAAACCGCCGCGGGCGGAAGCTTTACTCCGGAGACAAAGTTGCCGTAGAAGGCTGCGGGGAATTCGTCGTGTCCCGGGAATAGGCCCGAGGAAGCACAGGAGGAACGCCATTGTTTGTCAAACGGCTGTTGTTGGATCATTATCGGAATTATCCACATGTGGAAATCTCGACGGATCGGAATGTTAACATCTTTGTAGGTCCCAATGCGCAGGGAAAGACCAACTTGCTGGAATCCATTTATGTGCTTGCACTGACCAAGTCTCATCGTACCCATCAGGATAAGGAATTGATTCAATGGCAGGAGGACCATGCCAGACTTTTCGGCGAGGTGGAACGAAAATACGGAATGAGTACGCTCGAGCTTGCAATATCGGGCAAAGGCAAGAAAGCGAAAGTAAACGGGCTTGAGCAAAAAAAGCTGAGCCAGTACGTCGGGGCGCTCAATGTAGTGATGTTCGCTCCCGAAGACCTGGAAATCGTTAAGGGAAGCCCCGGCATCCGCCGGAGGTTTCTCGATATGGAAATCGGGCAGGTTTACCCCAGCTACCTCTACGACCTCACTCAGTACCAGAAGGTGCTTGTGCAGCGCAATAATTTGCTGAAGCAGTCCTACCCCCCTTCCGCGGCCAATAGCTCCATGCTTGATGTGTGGAATGAACAGCTTGCGGCCTTTGGTGTTAAAATTATGAAAAAGCGTCAAAGCTTTATAAAGAAACTCCAAAGCTGGGCGGAGCAGATTCATCGGGGGATTACCGACGGCAAGGAAATGCTCCGGGTGGAGTATGCTCCTTCCTTTGCGGACGGGCACTTTGAAGATGAATCTGTTTTATTGGACCGATTTATGATAAAGTTATCACAGATAAAAGAACAGGAAATGCGAAGAGGCGTCTCATTGATCGGTCCGCACCGGGACGACCTTCTTTTCTACATTAACGACAAAGACGTACAAACGTACGCATCCCAGGGGCAGCAGAGAACGACTGCTCTTTCTTTAAAGTTGGCCGAAATCGAACTTATCCGGGAGGAGGTCGGCGAGTACCCTGTTTTACTCCTCGACGATGTTCTTTCCGAACTTGACGAATATAGACAGACCCAACTCATCCAGACGTTCCAGAAGAAAGTGCAAACGTTTATTACAACGACCGGACTCGAAAGCGTCCATTTGGACCAGTTAGACCATGCGGCCGTTTTTCATGTTTCGAGCGGCAGCGTCATCGACAGGAGTTGAGAGATTGTGTTTATCCATTTAGGCGGCGAAAAGATTATTCGTTCCTCGGAACTCATCGCGATTTTCGATCTGTCGATCGAGAAGTCTTCAAAGATTTCCAAGCAGTTTATTGCGGAGGCTACTCGCAGCAAGAAGATCGAGATCATTGGCGAAGAGGAATGCAAATCGCTTGTCGTGACGCAAGGCAAAGTGTATTATTCCCCAATCTCCTCGATGACTTTGAAGAAACGCGCAAATCAGCTGTTGACGAACTGAGCGATTTGACTATGTAAAAGCAGGTGAAGGGTGTATGACTTTGAACCAAAATTCGTATGATGAGAATCAGATTCAGGTACTGGAAGGGCTGGAAGCCGTTCGTAAAAGACCGGGCATGTATATCGGCTCGACCAGCAGCCGCGGCCTTCACCATCTGGTGTGGGAAGTTGTCGATAACTCCATCGACGAAGCGCTGGCCGGTTATTGTACCCGTATCGACGTCATCGTTCATAAAGACAACCGGATTACCGTAATTGACAACGGACGCGGAATTCCCGTAGGTGAACATGCGAAGATGAAGCGTCCCGCGCTTGAAGTGGTTCTCACCGTGCTCCATGCAGGCGGCAAATTCGGCGGAGACGATTCGGGCTATAAAGTTTCCGGCGGACTTCACGGCGTAGGTATTTCCGTTGTTAACGCACTGTCCTCGCATCTTCTCGTACGAGTCAAGCTGCACGGTAAAATCCATGAGCAAGAATATCGCCAGGGTAAACCGCAATACGATCTTCGGATTATAGGCGAAACGGAAGAGACCGGAACAACGGTTACGTTTACGCCCGATCCGGAGATTTTTACGGAGACGACCGAATATGAGTACGAGATTCTGCAATCCAGAATCCGTGAGCTGGCGTTTTTGAATAAAGGGATCGAAATCAATCTGACCGACGAACGCACGGGTATTTCCGAAAGCTTTATGTACGAGGGAGGAATTAAATCCTTCGTCGAGCATGTGAACCGGAATAAAGAAGCTCTTCATCAACCTCCGATTTATGTCGAAGGCAGCAAGGACAATATCCAGGTTGAAGTGGCTATTCAGTACAACGACAGCTATACGGAGAACATCTATTCGTTTGCAAATAACATCAATACACACGAAGGCGGTACTCACGAGTCCGGCTTCAAAAGCGCATTGACGCGGATTCTGAATGACTACGCGCGCAAAACGAATGCGATCAAAGAAAGCGGTTCTAACCTGTCCGGTGACGACGTGCGTGAGGGATTGGCCGCCATTATCTCGGTCAAGATACCCGAGCCGCAGTTTGAAGGACAGACCAAGACGAAGCTCGGTAACAGCGAAGTGCGCGGGATCGTCGATTCTCTGTTTGCCGAGAAGCTTCTCGAGTTCCTGGATGAAAATCCGGCGATCGCGAAGAAGATCGTGGAGAAAGGCCTCCAGGCCTCCCGTGCGCGCGAAGCGGCCCGCAAAGCAAGGGAACTTACCCGCCGCAAGAGCGTACTGGAAGTAAGCTCCCTTCCGGGTAAGCTGGCCGACTGCTCGTCCAAGGATGCGTCCATCAGCGAGCTGTACATCGTGGAAGGGGACTCCGCCGGCGGGTCGGCCAAACAGGGCCGTGACCGTCACTTCCAGGCCATTCTGCCGATCCGGGGTAAAATTTTGAACGTTGAGAAAGCCCGTCTGGACAAAATTTTATCGAACCTCGAAATCCGTGCCATTATTACGGCGATGGGTACCGGTATCAGCGACGATTTCGATATTACCAAAGCCCGCTACCACAAGCTGATCATTATGACGGATGCGGACGTCGACGGAGCCCATATCCGTACCTTGCTGCTTACGTATTTCTATCGTTATATGCGCAAGCTGATCGAAGTGGGGTATGTCTATATCGCGCAGCCGCCCCTTTACAAGCTGGAACGCGGCAAAGTGGCCCGCTATGCTTATAGCGACAAGCAGCGGGATGAGATCATGAAAGAGTTTGGCGAAGGAGCCAAAGTCAACGTTCAGCGTTACAAAGGCCTTGGGGAAATGGATGCGGTGCAATTGTGGGATACAACCATGGATCCGGAGACCCGCACCCTGCTGCAAGTCACCATCCAGGATGCGATGGATGCCGATTCTATTTTCGATACGCTGATGGGAGATAACGTGGAACCTAGACGTAATTTCATTCATCAGCACGCTAAGTATGTCAAGAACTTGGATATTTAAGGCTTCAAGAGATAGAGGGCTGGATTTATTCCAGTCTAGGATGCACGTTTCAGGAGGATAAATCATGACCGAAGAAATGCGTTCGCAAGTCGTTGAGGTTGATATTAGTTCGGAAATGCGCACCTCATTTTTAGATTACGCCATGAGTATCATCGTCAGCCGTGCGCTTCCCGACGTCCGGGACGGCCTCAAACCGGTTCACCGGCGTATTTTGTACGCGATGTCCGAGCTGGGCATGTATTCAGATAAACCGCACAAAAAGTCAGCCAGAATCGTCGGCGAAGTAATCGGTAAGTACCATCCTCACGGGGATTCTCCCGTGTATGAAACGATGGTCCGGATGGCACAGGATTTCTCGCTGCGTTACATGCTCATTGACGGGCACGGAAACTTCGGTTCCGTCGATGGCGACATGGCGGCAGCTATGCGTTACACGGAGGCACGCCTCTCCAAGATCGCTATGGAGATGCTGCGTGATATCAATAAAGAGACCATTGACTACATTCCGAACTATGACGGAGAGGAACAGGAGCCGGTCGTACTGCCGGCACGGTTCCCCAACCTTCTTGTTAACGGGTCTTCTGGGATTGCCGTAGGTATGGCCACCAATATTCCGCCGCATAACCTTGGAGAGGTTATCGACGGGATTCAGCAAATGATCGAGAATCCGGATATAACCCCATTGGAATTGATGCAATCAATCAAGGGGCCGGACTTCCCGACAGGTGCGTATATACTCGGCCGCGAGGGAATTCGGCAGGCGTATGCCACTGGCAGAGGCTCCGTCACCATGAGAGCGAAAGCCGACATTGAAGAAGTGAACAATAAAGCGCGGATTATCGTGCATGAAATTCCTTATCAAGTAAACAAAGCCCGTTTGATTGAGAAGATCGCCGAACTCGTACGCGACAAGAAAATCGATGGGATTACAGACTTGCGTGATGAATCGGACCGTAACGGTATGCGCATCGTTATGGAGCTGCGCCGAGATGTAAATCCTAACGTGGTCCTCAATAATTTGTACAAGCATACAGCTTTGCAGTCTAATTTCGGTATTATTATGCTGGCCCTCGTAAATGGTGAACCTCGTGTTCTGAACCTGAGGGAGATGATTTATTATTACCTGGAGCACCAGAAAATCATCATCCGCAGACGTACGGAATATGATCTGCGTAAAGCCGAAGCCCGTGCTCATATTCTCGAGGGTTTGCGAATCGCGCTCGATAATCTGGATGAAGTCATTGCCCTGATCCGTTCTTCCCGTACAACCGATGCGGCGCGTGAAGGGTTGATGACAACCTTCAGCCTTTCTCACGATCAGGCGCAAGCCATTTTGGATATGCGTCTGCAGCGCCTTACAGGCCTGGAGCGGGAGAAGATTGAGCAAGAATACGCGGAACTTCTTCAAAAGATCGCGGAATTAAAAGCTATTCTTGCAGATGAGCAGCTTATTCTTGCTATCATCAGTGACGAACTCAATGAAATTAAACAAAACTTTGGTGATGAAAGACGCAGTGAAATTACCAAAGGCGAAGACAGCATCGAAGACGAAGATTTGATTCCTCAAGAAGATGTTGTCATTACTATTACCCACACGGGCTATATTAAACGCCTTCCGGTAAACACGTACCGCAGCCAGAAACGCGGAGGCCGCGGAATCGTAGGTATGGATACGAAGACGGATGACTTTGTAAATCATCTTTTCGTAACCAACACGCACCACTACCTTCTCTTCTTTACGGACAGGGGGAAAGTGTACAAGCTTAAGGCCTACGAGATTCCGGATCTTAGCCGGACTGCGCGCGGAACCCCGATTATCAATCTGATTCAGATTGAACAGGGAGAAACCGTAAGTGCCGTTATCCCGGTTCAGGAATTCAGTCCGGACAACTACTTGTTCTTTGCCACCAAGCAGGGGATTGTGAAAAAAACTCCGCTGGATGATTACATCAATATCCGCAAAGGCGGCTTGATCGCAATCAACCTCCGCGACGATGACTCGCTTGTCGGCGTTAAACTGACGGATGGCAAACGCCACATCATCATGGGGACACATGGCGGCATGTCCATTCGATTCCCGGAAGACGATGTCAGATCCATGGGCCGTTCGGCCACGGGCGTCAAAGGCATTCAAATCGGTTCGGAAGATACCGTTATCGATATGGACGTGGTTGACGAAGACGCGAGTGTCCTGATTGTGACCTCCAAAGGTTTCGGCAAACGGACGCCGATAGCGGAATACCGCGTGCAATCACGTGGCGGTAAGGGGATCAAAACGCTCAACGTTACCACCAAGAACGGTGCGGTAGTAGGTCTTAAAGTCGTGAACAACGAAGAAGACCTGATGATCATTACCGCGAGCGGAACGCTTATCCGTACAAGCATCTCGGGCATCTCTGAAATGGGACGTAACACGCAAGGGGTTCGTCTAATCAACATCCGCGAGGATGATGAGGTCGCGACTGTCACTCATGTGGCCAAGAGCGAGGAGAGCCAGGACGATGAGTTCAACGAAGAAGATCAGGAACAACTAACGTCGGAACAAACCGATGTACAGTTGGAAAATCCTGAAGAGGATACTGAAATTTAATAATCAGATTCGGAGGTGGGGACTTACATCCCCATCTTTTTTGTTTTACAATAAAATTGACAAACTTAGGTAAAGCGGAGGAAAATACCTTGCGGACAGTCTCTGTCTCACAAATTAAAGCCGGCGATAAGCTTCTAGAGGCTGTAAACAGCCGTTTCGGCAATGCACTATTTTATAAGGGCAGAATCCTGACAGAGAGAGATACGGAGATTCTGAAGGCCTTCCTGATCTCTACCGTAACCATTGATAACAAGACAAGCAATTCGGTCCAGGAGTCGGCCGGTTCGGTTGCTACAGCGGATATAGATGCGAAGCAAACCTCGTCCTTTGATCTTTCTTATGACCAAATGCTGCATCTGCTTAAGAAAGCGTTCGGTCTTGTGCTGGGCAACTCTGCCCTGCCGGTGCTGGAGATGCGTAATGAGCTTCACAAGCTGATCGAGCATATAGAAGGATATCAGGTCCTTACGTTTACCCCGCGGCAGTTTCAACTGCAGGATTTCGTCTATCACAACAGCATCATGGTTTCTCTGACATCTTTTCTTTTGGCAAAATGGCACGGACTCCCTCAGAAGGATTGGATGCAGATAGCCCTGGCCGGACTCCTGCATGACATCGGCAATGCCAAAATCGATCAGGCTCTTCTCGTTAAACCGAATAAGTTAACACCTGTAGAGCTTGAGGAAATGCGCAAGCATACCTTGTACGGTTACAATGTGCTAAAACCGATAGCAGCCCTTAACGAGGGAGTTAAGCTTTGTTCTCTGCAGCATCATGAGCGAGAGGACGCCTCCGGATATCCGCTTGGTCTTAAAAGCGACCAGATCCACATCTATTCCAAGGTGGTTGCTGTAGCCGATATCTTTCATGCCATGACAAGCGCTCGTTATCATCAGGAAGCCACGTCCCCTTATCTGGTTCTGGAGCAGCTGAGTAAAGATGCTTTCGGCAAAGTCGATCCGACCATCGTCAACACGTTCATCAATAAAGTAACCTCGTTTCATATCGGGACCGTTGTAAAATTAAACGATAACCGTGTGGGTGAAATTGTTTTCTCGGATAGATCCTATCCGACACGCCCTTGGGTTAACATTAATGGAACAATCATTAACCTTACCTTGGAAAGAAACCTGTATATTCAAGAGGTCATTGAAGCGCGTTAAGGACAAATAGTTTATGAAAAATATCTTCCCTAAGGGAAGATATTTTTTGTTGACATCATACCAGACAGATGGTATATTAATGTTCCGCCTTACGAAAGAAGCGACAAATTAAAAGCCTGAAAAAATTCATCGAAAAAAAAGCTTGCAATCAACTAGGTGGATGTGGTATATTAATTAAGTCGCCGCTAGAACTAAGCGGATAACAACAGGGCTGATAAAGCCGAGATTGTCCTTTGAAAACTGAACAACGAGTGATTGAAGCGTCTCGAGAAATCGAGACATTAATGAGAAGAAATTCTCGTCAGCAACGAATTTTTGAGCTTAATCAGCTTGA